>JBBAMM010000043.1:0-3117 GCA_040402475.1 Rhodoluna sp. | reverse complement strand
CTTTGAAAGTGTGTGCTTCCAGGTCTGGTGTTTACACAATCAAATCTGCAGGTGCCGCTTCTGTTAAGACAATTAGAGTCCAGGTAAAGAACTCATCACCAATGCCAGTAACTTCTGTTTCAGCTAAGTCACCTGCCATTGGTCAAGCAAGAGTCACCTGGGGTGTCCCGTTATTCGATGGCAAGTCTGCAATCAAGACTTACACAATCACAGCTAAAGCAACCGGTAAGAAAACAATTACCAAAACAGTTAAGGCAAACATAAAGAATGTAACCCTAACCGGTTTAGCTAACGCAACAAACTACACAATCTCAATAATTGCAACCAACGCCAAGGGATCATCAGATCCTGTGGTTGTTAAAGTTCCAGTCGCCTAATAAAGATAAACAAAAGAAAGCACACCCATGCGTATCAAGAAAATTGCTCAGACACTTCTAGCAACAGTTGCACTACTTGCAGGAAGCCTTCCGGTCTTGTTATCAGCAACACCTGCAAGTGCTGTCACATCAATACCTAACCTTCCAGCTAGATGGTCAAGCATCAGTTCTCCAGGTTCAGGTACAACATGTGCTCTTGCTACCAATGGAACTATCTGGTGTTGGGGTATTGCCGAAGGGGTAAGGGGTGTTATCTGGGACGCAACTAAAGGTGACCCTGCTGCTGGAACCGCGGTTAGCCCAAAGCAAGTTGGAACGGCAACCGATTGGCTAACTGTTGAAGTCGCTTCCACACATGCTTGTGCCAGAAATACGCTTGGAGAACTTTGGTGCTGGGGCAAGAACGCGAATGGACAACTCGGGGACGGCACGAATACTGACAGCCAAGTCCCGATCAAGGTGAAATCTAATAATAAATTTTGGTATTCGTTTTCAGTCACTATGAAACAAACCTGTGGCATCCAGGCCACAGGTTTATGGTGTTGGGGAGATAACACCGGTCAGAAAATATTGCCTGGGTCGAGTGCTGACTCATTCATTCCCCTGCCAAGGTTTTTCGGTTCGGCTGTTGCAGCAGCAAGTGGCTCCAGTTTTACAATCGACCAATCGGCTGAAGTGCAGATTGGCGGTCTTCAGGCATTGCGAATTGGAACCAAAGTCTGGGGCAATTCGGGCTCGGGTTTTAGCGAATTAGTACTCCCTAATCAACAATCGTGGCGAATGATTTCCGTCAGAGCAAACGGTGCTTCCATTGTTGAGAGCTTTGGAATAGTCGAACCTGCCAATGGTTCTTATTTAACTGCAATCTGTGGTGTTACAAATTTAGGTATTGCATATTGCCTCAGCAGAAGCAACCTCTCCAGGTATATGCAGGTAGGAACCCTCACGTCATGGAAATCTGTCAACATTAGACAAGACAGTCCAAGAGAGCCCATTTGTGGGCTAACAACCGAATCTGCGTCATCTGTTACTTGTTACAACCCTTACGGGACAAACAATTATGACGGCTGGAATAGTCAAAGTTTGGGTAGTTGGTGTGATGGTGTCACAAGGATTGCGGTCCGTTACTCGTCGTTCACTAACGGGCTCACTTTTCCGGCGGTTGGAGTCGGATGTTGGGGCTCAATTTACACATATAAGAACCTGACAGCACTCCCTGATGTGAACAGCAGCACTTTGGATCTTACGGATGGCTCTTCGATCGTGAGCATAGCTGGTGGCTTCTATCAAGGGGCGGTGACTGCGGAAACCTTTTTTAATGTTTGGGGCAGGCTTTACGCCCTAACATCTGATGGTCGGATCTTTGTTATTGGGGACGGAAAATATGGGGAGAGACAAGATGGAATCCTAGACGGCCATGTTACTGACACTTGGGCGCCAAGCCTTTTGCAACAGCCTCTGCTCAGTCGGGCAGACAGAACACTGATACCGAAATCCGGTGGGGCAACGATAAAGCTTTCTGGGTCTTTCTTAGTTGGCGTTACAGCACTTACACTGGGCGGGCTACCCGTTTCAAACTGGGCAGAATCTTCGGACGGAACATCACTAACATTTGACAGCCCCGCGTCGCCCTCGGGGGGTTCAGTTGATGTGACGGTAACCACCTCCGGAGGAGTCGTTTCTCTACCTAACGCTTTCACCTTCGGAGACTCACCATCGGCTCCAAGTGTGACTGGGTTGAATGCCCAAGACTCGTCCGTAACAGTCGGTTGGTCTAGCCCTTCAAGTTCTGGTACAAGCCCAGTTACTGGCTACAAGGTAACTCTTGTGCCTGGCGGAGCTTCTTGCAGTTGGACAGCCGGGCCTTTGAACTGCACCGTGGGAGGTTTGACGAACGGAACTACTTATCGAGCGGCAGTCCGAGCGTTTAGTGCGGTTGGTCCTGGTTTATCTAGTTCAAACTCAGCAGCTTTTGTTCCATACAAAGCTCCGAGCGCTCCGCCTATTGTTTCTATTGCCCCAGGTGATGGACAGATAACAGTTACATGGTCAGCTGCTGCTAACAATGGATCTGCTATTACTCGTTATGACGTTGAAGCTCAGCCTGGTGGTAACTCTTGTTCAACGAGTGGTACTGGAACCTCTTGCACTATTTCACCTTTGACTAATGGAACTGCTTATTCGATCTCTGTTTATGCAACAAACGATGCTGGTGGTGGTGAAGTTTCTACTTCATCAACTTTGATTACTCCTAGAACTCTTGCTGGGAACCCAACAAATGTTGTTATTAATCCTGGAGACAGACAACTTGGGGTGAGTTGGAGAGCACCTAGTAGTAATGGTGGATCGGCAATTACGTCTTACACGGTGACTGCACAACCAGGCAGTGTTACTTGTACCGCTATCTCACCAGCTACATCTTGTAACTTGCTTGGCTTGAGCAATGGAAGTGTGTACAGCATTACTGTTGTTGCTACTAACCCTGCAGGTGATTCTGCTTCCAGTGCAACTGTTACTGGATCTCCAGTAACTATTCCTGGCAAACCAACTATTAGTGCTACCGAACCTGGCTCTAACAGTGTATTGGTTAGATGGAGAGCACCTTCTGCTACTGGTGGTGCTTCTGTAAGCAGCTACACAGTTGTCGCATCTCCTGGCGGTAACTCCTGTACTACTTCTGGTGCTGTGTTGTTCTGTACTGTTACAGGTTTGGATAACGGAACTTCGTATGCATTTACTG
>JBBAMM010000042.1:1416-3264 GCA_040402475.1 Rhodoluna sp. | reverse complement strand
AGTACAACAGCAACCATGACGCTAGCCCTTAGGACACTGGGTTCTGGACCAACTAGGCCTAAGTAAAGAAAGATTGCTCCAAAGCTTAATCCGAGCCGAACCATTCGTTTAACTGGCAACAGGTTCAACAGCAGAGCAACACCCGCTAACACAATTGCGCAATTAGCCCCGCTAACTGCAGACAGATGCGTCAGTGACACAACTTTGAAATCATTCTTAGTTTGCTCTGAGAGTTTCGAGTCATCACCTATAGCCAGCCCTGCAACCAAGGCAGCTGCATCAGGGGTTACTCCATTGAGTGAATCTAGAAATGACGCTCTGATTGAAGCAAGGTAGTCAACGTTGTTTGACTTCTGGATGCCTGAGACATGTTTCAGTGTTGCGCTGAAATTCTCATCAGACCTGAAGGCAGGCCTAAGCGATAGCACCATTCTGACTCTGTCCCCTGGTTTTACTTCTGAGAGCTGATCACCTGAAGATAGCGAACCGTGAAAACCTGAGAAACCAGAAGGTTCAACCACAGTTATTTTGGAACGAAATCTTGGAGTCGCTCCTAATCCCTTTACCTCAACAGGTGACTTATTGATAACAGCAGTAACCGTTACAGTTGCTCTATTTGCAACAGCTTTCTTCAAATCTGTCGAGACAAGACTTGGTGAAATAAACATCACGAAGCAAACTGCTCCCAGCCATGCGATTACAGCGCCAACTCTGAGTTTCACAAGGTCACTAGATCTTTGACAGCGGCAAATAACTTATCGCCGATACCGGCAACATTCAGCAGGTCTTCTTTTGATTTGAAGCCACCGTTAGCAGTTCTCCAATCAACCATGCGTCCAGCGAGAGCTGGGCCAACACCCGGTAGTTCTTCTAGTTGCGATGAACTTGCTTGGTTTAGTGAAATCAATGAACTCGTAGATGCTGAAGACATGGAAGTGGTCCCAGTTGAAACAAGTAGTTGCTCACCATCGTTGAGAATCCTCGCCATGTTGACACTCGCTTGGTTCGCTTTCTTGGTAAAACCACCTGCGAGCAGAACTGCATCAAAAACTCTTGAACCCGAATCAAGTTGATAGATGCCCGGTTTCCTGACAGCACCAGCAACATGGATGTAAATAGACGGAGTCTTTACCTCTTGGCTTGAAGAAGAACTAGTTTGCTTTGAGATGTTTACTTTGTTTGGAGCGCTAGATCCTGAGGCTAAAACATAAACCCCGAAGCCAACAATGGCTAGAGCGGTAATTGATGCTTTGAGAGCTCTAGGGCTAAATTCAGCTAGTAAGTCTTTTATCCATTGCAACATTCTCTAAAAATAGAGAGCAAGAACAACTTCAATAGAGATTTATTGGAAAGTGTGGAGAGCTAACCCTTGGTGACTATGTTGATAAGTTTTGGAGCGCGAACAATAACTTTCACGATCTCTCTACCTTCAAGTGCTCGCTGAACTGTTGGAGATGCGTCAGCTGCTGCTTGCAAGTCAGCTTCAGTTGCATCAACCGCAAGTTCAACAGTGTCTCTAAGTTTTCCATCAACCTGCAGAACTGCAGTCAAGGTACTTTCAACCAACAATGTTGGATCAGCATCTGGAAGACCAGCTAGAGCAACACCAGGTTTGTGCCCTAGCATCTCCCACATCTCTTCAGCCATGAATGGTGAGAACAGTGAAAGAGCAATAGCTGCTACCTCTGTTGCTTCTCTAACTGCAGGGTCTTTAGGGCCTGCTGCACCATCGATACCTTTACGAATAGCGTTCACAAGTTCCATCAACTTTGCAACACCAACATTGAACTTGAAGTTCTCAATATTGGTTCCAAAATCTCTAAGGAATGAATGGGTTGCTTTTCTAAG
>JBBAMM010000042.1:0-1316 GCA_040402475.1 Rhodoluna sp. | reverse complement strand
ACCTTGGTGAAAAAGCGTGCATATAAAAGGTGCAAGATGGCGTGAGTAACTCCACCAACATACTGATCAACCGGAGCCCACTGGTTCGCTTCTTCTTTACTGAAAGCTTCTGTTTCGCTATTTGGAGATAGGTAGCGAAGGAAATACCAAGATGAATCAACAAAGGTGTCCATAGTGTCGGTATCGCGCTTAGCAGGTTTACCACAGTTAGGACAAGGAACATTGACCCAATCAGTTGCTCCACCCAGTGGAGAAGTTCCCTTAGGGGCTAGATCCAATCCTTCAGCAGAAGGCAATTCAATTGGTAGTTGGTCTTGAGATACAGGAACTTCACCACAATCATCACAGTGAATGATTGGAATGGGAGTTCCCCAGTAACGCTGACGAGAAATCAACCAGTCACGCAATCTAAAGTTCTTGGCAGCTTTACCTCTGCCCTCTTTTTCTAGAATGCCAACCATCTTCGAAATGGCTTCAGTCTTAGACAAACCATTCAAGATATCGGAGTTAACTAGAACACCCTCACCAGTAGTAGCAATCCCTGTCTCAACTGGATCTGCTTCTCCAGTGTCAACAACAACCTGAACAGGAAGACCTAGTGTTCTTGCAAAATCTAGGTCCCTTTGATCGTGAGCCGGAACGGCCATGATGGCACCTGTTCCATAATCAGCTAGAACATAATCTGAAATCCAAACAGGAATCTTCTCACCGTTAGCAGGGTTAATTGCTAATCTTCCAGAATCAAGACCTGTCTTAGCTCTATCGGTTGCTAGACGTTCAATATCGTTACTCTTCTTCACTTCATCAAGGTATGCCTGGAACTTCATTCGAACATCAGAGGTAGAACCTGCAACTAACTCAGCAGCTAAATCGCTATCGGCTGCAACAACCATAAATGTTGCACCATACAAAGTATCTGGACGAGTTGTGTATACCGTTACTGGTTCCGCTCTGCCTTCAATAACAAAATCAACTTCAGCTCCATAAGATCTACCAATCCAGTTTCTCTGCATGGATAGAACCTTTGAAGGCCAGTTACCTTCAAGTAGTTCAAGATCATCTAGCAATCTGTCTGCATACTCAGTTACCTTAAAGAACCACTGAGTCAGCGCTTTCTTTGTAACCAAAGAATCACATCGCTCACAAGCTCCACCAACAACCTGCTCGTTAGCTAGCACTGTCTGACAAGAAGGACACCAGTTGACCATTGAGTTCTTGCGATATGCCAAACCTTTTTTATAAAACTCTAGGAACAACCACTGGTTCCAGCGATAGTAAATAGGATCACAGGTTCTAATGATCCTGTCCCAGTCAAA
>JBBAMM010000041.1:0-3266 GCA_040402475.1 Rhodoluna sp. | reverse complement strand
CACCACGGGACGCGGGTTTCAGATGGAGCCCGGACCGCTGACCCCTTAAGGATAAAAATGAAAAGAAAAGGTTTGCTTGCAGTAACTGCAGCAGCTGCTCTTTCTCTAGTCGCTTCAATGGTGACAGTAACTTCAGCAACAGCTGCAGTTAACTGTGATCCATATGCAGGCTACAAGAGCATGAAGGGCAAGACAGTAACAATCTTTACATCAATTCTAGAACCAGAATTAACAACACTTAATACTGCAATGGCTGATTTCCAAGCTTGTACAGGAATTAAGATCAAGATCGAAGGATCAAACCAGTTCGAAGCATTGCTACCAGTTCGTGTAAAGGGTAACAACGCACCAGATCTAGCATGGATCCCACAGCCAGGTCTTCTTGCAAAGCTTGTTGAAACAGGCAAAGTAAAGGTTGCACCTAAGTCTGTTGTAGCAAACGTTGACAAGTACTGGTCTAAGTCATGGAAGGCATACGGAACCGTAAAGGGTAAGTTCTATGCTGCACCATTCGGATCAAACATGAAGTCACTTGTTTGGTACTCACCAAAGCAATTTAAGGCAAACGGTTACACAGTTCCTAGCACATGGTCAGAGATGACAGCACTTGCAGACAAGATGGCTGCAAAGGGTCAGATCGCATTCTGTGGTGGTCTAGGTTCAGGTGGAGCAACAGGTTGGCCAGCAACTGACTGGGTAGAGCAGATTGTTCTGCGCGATCACGGTTCAGCTGTATACAACGGTTGGGTAAACCACACTGTTAAGTTCTCAGATCCACGCATTGTTTCATCAATGGAGAAGGTTGCTTCTTGGATGCAGAACCCTAAGTGGGTTGGCAACGTCAAGGGAATCGCAACAACAACATTCCAGGATGCAGGTAAGGGAATTCCTGATGGTAAGTGCATGATGCTTCAGCAGGCTTCTTTCTACGGAAATATCATTGCTGAATCAGGCGCATCAATCTCACCAACAGGTGATGCATTTGCGTTCTACCTACCAGCTACTAACTCAAAGGTAACTGTTCCAGTTGTCGGTGGTGGAGAGTTCACAGCAGCTTTCGCATCACGTCCAGAGGTTGTAGCAGTACAGACATACCTATCATCTGCAACATTTGCTACATCACGTGTTCAGCTTGATAACTGGATCTCTGCAAACAGCGGTGTACCTCTAGCTGCTTACAAGAACCCAGTAGACAAGTTGTCTGCAACATACCTAGCAAATCCAAAGTCAACATTTGGATTCGACGCATCTGACTTAATGCCAGCTGCTGTCGGTGCAGGTTCAGAATGGCGTGAATTCACTGCATGGTTCGGTGAAGGCAAGTCAATTGCTGATGTTGTAAAGGCAATCGACGCTTCATGGCCAAAGAGCTAATAAGCGCAACTAAGTAATAACGGAGGAGGTCACCTTTACGGGTGGCCTCCTCCGCACTTACAATCCATTTAATTCATTTACTACAGAAAGGCGGACAAGTTAGATGTCAGAGTTTCTCTCAGAAAATCTCTCTAAGTTCTCCTCAGTCCTTTCTGTAATCGCAGCATTTTTTATTATTCTCGGTTTGATCTTTGCAATTGCCGGTCGTGCAAATGGCAAAAAAGCTCGTCCAATCGCTTTAACAATCTTTTTAGGACCAGCCCTTGTTTTGCTTCTTGCAGGTCTTGTAATTCCAGGTGTTCGCACAATCCTGTTTAGCTTTATGAACCCAGATTCAAATGAGTTTATTGGTTTAGGTAATTACCAATGGATGCTTGAAGATCCCAATGTAAAGACAATCATGATTAACACAATTTTGTGGATCTTGGTTGTTCCTCTATTTACTGCAGCACTTGGTCTACTGCTTGCCGTTATGTTGGATCGCATCAAGCACGAATCCATCCCAAAAGCGCTGCTATTTATGCCTATGGCGATCTCATTTGTAGGCGCGTCCATCATCTTTAAGTTTGTCTATGAATTCAACGAGCCTGATCAAGTTCAGATCGGTTTGCTTAGCGCAATTGTTAAGTTCTTTGGAATGACACCAAGCGACTGGATGCTTTCTAAGCCGCTCAACACATTCTTATTGATGATCATTTACGTATGGACCCAGATGGGCTTCGGAATGGTTATCTTGTCAGCTGCGATCAAGGGCGTTCCCGCAGATATCGTCGAAGCCTCAGCGCTCGATGGTGCCTACGGCTGGCGTTTGTTCCGCAACATCACCTTCCCAATGGTGAAGGGAACTTTTATTGTGGTTCTAGCTACAGGTGTAGTTGGAGCGCTGAAGGTGTTCGACATCGTTCGCACGATGACAGGCGGAAACTTCAGTACCAACGTGCTGGCAAACGAAATGTACTCACAGACCTTCGTTCAATTTGATCAAGGTAAGGGCTCAGCTTTGGCCGTCATTCTCTTCTTGTTAGTGACACCGATCCTTATCTACAACATCCAATCATTGCGAAAGGAGCGTGCCCACAATTGAGTAAGAAAATCGCAGAGCACAATCCAGGTCGCAAGATCTTCTCAAGCAAGATTGCAACCGTTGTTGTTTGGGCAATCACAATCATTTGGACAGTTCCAACCCTGGGATTGTTTGTAACCTCTTTTAAGTCTGACAAGGATATTTTGGGCGAGGCTTGGTGGAACTCCCTACTCAATCCAAACTTCTCCTTTGCAAATTACAAGGGTGTTTTCTTAGGTGATGGAACTGAATCTCTAAGCTCTGGTGTTCTTCCATACTTTATTAACTCCATTGTTATTACCTTGCCCGCAACAATCTTCCCGATCGTTATCGCAACAATGGCGGCTTATGCCTTGGCATGGATCCGCTTCCGCGGCAGCAACTTCCTCTTTTTCTCAATATTTGCCCTACAAATCGTGCCTTTGCAGATGTCTTTGGTTCCATTGCTTCTGCTCTTTACCGGTGGTGCGCACATTGGTTCAGTTCAGATCTTCCCTGCATTAGGTATCGCCGGAGACTTTGCAGGTATTTGGTTACCTCACACAATGTTTGCTTTGCCTTTGGCGATTTACTTGTTACACAACTTCATCGCAGGTTTGCCTCGCGATTTGATGGAAGCTGCACATGTTGATGGTGCAAACCACTTCACAGTGTTCCGTCGTATCGTTCTTCCACTATCAATTCCAGGAATCGCATCGATCGCGATCTTCCAGTTCTTGTGGGTTTGGAATGACTTACTTGTTGCACTGACATTTGCATCAGGCACCGAAGAGGTTGCACCAATTAACAGCAAGCTCGCATCATTGGTTGGTCAGTACGGTTCTGGATA
>JBBAMM010000040.1:0-3289 GCA_040402475.1 Rhodoluna sp. | reverse complement strand
GTCTTTGTTTCAACTCTCACACTTAGTGGTCTGCTTATGATTTGGTTGCTACCGGATCTTTTGATCATCGCATGTGTGATCACAGGTCTTGGTTTCGCAGCCACATTCCCGCTGTCTTTGACATTGATTGGCTCAAGAGCTAGCACTGCGACTCAGACAACTCAGCTATCTGCTTTATCGCAGGGCTATGGTTATTTGATTGCAGCTTTTGGAACCTTTGCTTTTGGTTATCTTGCCGATGTGACTGGTTCTTGGGATGCCAGCTTCATATTGATCATCGTGATGACTTTCATTCAGCTATTCTCTGGCGCTTTAGCTGGTAGAGATAAGCAGATAGCTGCCGTTTAAAAAAAAGAACCCGCCGAAGCGAGTTCTTTATTCAATAATTCGATTTACAGAGAGTTAACCTTCTTGGCGATAGCTGACTTCTTGTTAGCTGCCTGGTTCTTGTGAAAAACGCCCTTAGAAACTGCTTTGTCTAGTTTCTTGGTTGCGACCTTCAGAGCCTCTGTTGCCTTGGTCTTGTCTCCGGCTGCTGCTGCTTCGCGGACTGCACGAACTGCTGTCTTCACTTCGCTGCGAACTGCCTTGTTGCGCTCGGTCGCCTTAGCGTTGGTACCGATTCGCTTGATCTGTGACTTGATATTTGCCATGTTTCACTTTCTTAGGTGCTTTGCCCCGCGCAAGCGGAACAAACTGCAAAAACGTTTGGTTTGGATTGATCAGATGGAGACACTCACCTATATCTCTGCAAGACTACCAGCCCAAAGCGGGTTCAGGCAACCCATTTTGGCTGGTTATTAGCCCAAGAACCTTGTAGTTATGCGACAATAGAGGCTAGGCATTCGCCTCAAAGTTCGTTTATCTAGGTCATTCAAGAGGTTATCTTTGTCGCCACGTGCCAATTCAAAGCTAGAGCCTAGTAAGACCAACCCTGATTTCATCAGGAATTTTTGCATAATCGCTCACATTGACCACGGTAAATCAACCTTGGCTGACCGCATGTTGCAGCTCACCGGTGTTGTTGATGACAGATCTATGCGTGCCCAATATCTGGACCGAATGGATATTGAGCGTGAACGAGGAATTACTATCAAGTCTCAGGCTGTTCGTATGCCTTGGGAGTTTGAGAAGCAGGTTTACGCCCTAAACATGATTGATACCCCAGGTCACGTTGACTTCACTTATGAGGTTTCAAGATCTTTGGCTGCTTGTGAGGGTGCTGTTTTGTTGGTTGATGCTGCGCAAGGTATTGAAGCACAGACTCTAGCTAACTTGTATCTGGCTATGGAGAATGATTTGACCATCATTCCTGTGCTGAACAAGATTGATCTTCCAGCAGCACAACCAGAGAAATATGCAGAAGAGCTTGCCAACCTTATTGGTGGTAACCCAGAGGACTGTCTAAGAGTTTCAGGTAAGACCGGTGTTGGTGTTGATGAACTTCTAAACAAGATTATTCAAACCGTCCCACATCCAGTTGGGGACCCGAATGCTCCTGCTCGAGCAATGATCTTCGATTCTGTTTATGACTCTTACCGTGGCGTTGTTACTTACGTTCGTATGGTTGATGGCAGTTTGAGTAACCGTGAAAAGATCACGATGATGTCAACTAAAGCTGTTCATGATCTTTTGGAGATTGGTGTTTCATCTCCTGAACCAGAACCAACTAAAGGCTTAGGTGTTGGTGAAGTTGGTTATCTGATTACCGGTGTGAAAGATGTTCGTCAATCTAAAGTTGGTGACACTGTAACAACTGCTTTGAAGTCAGCTACCCAAGCGCTGAAAGGTTATTCAGAACCTAAGCCAATGGTTTATTCAGGTATCTACCCAATTGATGGTTCTGACTATCCAATTCTTCGTGAAGCACTAGACAAGCTAAAGCTCAGCGATGCTTCTTTGGTTTATGAACCTGAAACCTCTGTTGCTCTTGGTTTTGGTTTTAGATGTGGTTTCCTAGGTCTCTTGCACTTGGAAATCATCACTGAAAGATTAGAGCGTGAATTCAACCTTGATTTGATTGCAACAGCTCCTTCGGTTATCTATGAGGTAACTCTTGATGACAAGAAAGAAGTTACTGTTACTAACCCAAGTGAGTATCCAACAGGAAAGATTTCAAAGGTGTTAGAGCCTATGGTTCGAGCAACCATCCTGTCACCTAAAGATTACGTAGGTGCGATCATGGAACTCTGTCAGGGTAGACGCGGTGTGATGGTTGACATGCAGTATTTCGGAACTGACCGTGTTCAGCTTCGTTATGACATGCCTCTTGCTGAAATCGTCTTTGACTTCTTTGATCACCTAAAGTCAAAGACTCAAGGTTATGCATCTTTGGATTATGAAGAGAATGGTCTTGCTGAAGGAGACCTAGTAAAGGTCGATATTCTGTTGCAGGGTGAACAGGTAGATGCTTTTAGTGCGATTGTTCACAAAGACAAGGCTTATGCCTACGGTGTGATGATGACTACCAAGCTTCGTGAACTCATTCCACGCCAGCAATTCGAGGTTCCTATCCAGGCAGCTATCGGTGCCAGGATCATTGCCCGTGAGAGCATCCGAGCGATGCGTAAGGATGTTTTGGCTAAGTGTTACGGTGGTGACATTTCTCGTAAACGTAAGCTTCTGGAAAAGCAAAAAGAGGGTAAAAAGCGCATGAAGATGGTTGGTCGCGTTGAGGTTCCTCAAGAGGCCTTCATTGCAGCTCTTACCAGCGACTCTGAGAAAAAAGGTAAGAAGAAGGGCGACTAATGGCCCAGTTTCCAAAGGGAGAGCCAGCACCAGCTGATGGGCTAATACCTTTGCAGGCTGCTGTTAGTTCAGTAGATAAAACCTTTCACGCCTATGTTCACGTTCCTTATTGCAAGGCTCGCTGTGGTTACTGTGACTTCAATACATACACCGCAGAGGAAATAGGTTCTTCTTCCCAAGGGACATTCGCTCAAACACTTATCAAAGAGATTGAATTCTCTGCAGGTGTTTTAGAAAACTCCAGAATCTCATCTAGAAAACTCTCCACTGTCTTCTTTGGTGGTGGAACACCAACACTGCTACCAGCATCGGATCTAATTGTTATTCTCGACAAGCTAAAGGCAACCTTTGGCTTTGAACCTGAACTGGATATCACAACGGAGGCAAACCCTGATTCTGTCGATGAGGAATATCTAGCCAAGCTAACGCAAGCAGGTTTCACCCGTGTCTCTATTGGAATGCAGTCTGCAGTTCCTAAGGTGCTTGCTGTTTTAGAACGAACTCATAACCCAGACAATGTTGCTAAAGCTGTTGCAGCAGC
>JBBAMM010000039.1:2145-3356 GCA_040402475.1 Rhodoluna sp. | reverse complement strand
GAAGAGATCGGTCGCGTCGGAACACAAAACCGCCAAATCGTTCCTCTTGCAAAGATTCCTCTCAATGTTCGCTACGCAGTGTTAGCCGCTGAAGATCGTAACTTTTATTCAAACAAAGCTTTTTCAGTAACTGGAATTTTGCGCGCTGTTGTTAATAATTTGCGCGGTGGTTCCTTGCAAGGCGGATCAACAATTACGCAGCAATATGCCAAGACCGCCTTTTTAACTCCCAGCCGAACGATTCAGCGAAAGATTAAAGAGCTTGTCATCTCAATTAAGTTAGAGAATCAATTATCGAAGGATCAAATCTTTGAAAGTTATCTCAACACAATTTACTTTGGTCGTGGCTCATACGGTGTTATGACCGCTTCGCAGCAGTACTTCAACCGCAACGTTGATCAATTAACTAACTCGCAAGCTGCGGTGATCGCATCCATTTTGCGCTCACCAGGTTTGTACGACCCAGTTTTCAAAGAGGGTAACGCTGAACGTTTAGCGAACCGTTTTGAGTATGTAAAAAACAACATGATCGAAGCTGGTTGGTTGGATGAAAAAGCCGCTGCCAACATGAAACTTCCAACTGTTGCACCACGTTCGACCTCTGGACAGCTGAGCGGTCCAAAGGGTCACATCATCGAAGCGGTGCAAAAAGAGTTAGCAAAACTTGGCTTTAGCCAGGATCAATTGCTAGTAGGTGGACTGGTTATCAAAACAACTTTGGATCAAAAGGCACAACAATCCGCCGTTGATGCGGTGAACAAGTTCTACCCATCAAATGCGCCAAAGGATCTACGCATTGGTCTAGTTGCAATCCGCCCCGGAACCGGCGAAATACTTGCACTTTATGGTGGTCGCGACTACCTGGAGCGTCAATTAAATGATGCAACACAATCCATTACTCAAGCCGGTTCTACCTTTAAACCATTTGCATTGGTTGCAGCACTTGAACAAGGAATTCCACTGACATCAATGTGGAACGGTGATTCACCACAAACATTTGATGATGCAGGAAAGCCTTACGAGGTTTCAAACTATGGCAACGAAGGTTGGGGCCAAATCAATTTGAGCTTTGCAACTAAGCACTCTGTTAACACCGTCTTTGTTCCACTGGGAATCAAGGTTGGTCCAGACAAAGTTGTAGATGTTGCACGTCGTGCTGGTATTCCAGAAAGTGTTGCGATGATGCCAACACCATCTATTGTTTTGGGAAC
>JBBAMM010000039.1:0-2045 GCA_040402475.1 Rhodoluna sp. | reverse complement strand
TACACACCACAGATCGCAGCATCGGTTTCCTTCTTCCGCGATAACGCAACACAATCCCTAAACGGAATCGGTGGAATGACCTCACTTACTGGTGGTTCCTTCCCGGCACGTATCTGGACTCAATTTATGAAAGGTGCGCTGAAGGGTGAACCAATTATGGATTTCCCAGCACCTGCAAATATCGGCGGTCTTGATCCTGTTGTAATGACTTCTGGTGGAAAGCAAACACCGCCAAATTAATTATGGATATGGCTTAGTGAAGATTCGAGCTTTAATCGCATTAGCAATCTTTGCTTCGCTGCTTTCCTTTGCCAAGTTCAGCCACTGCGAAAACAGCGGCTGGGCAACGCCAGATCAGTACATTCACGCCTGCTATAGCGATCTTCCATCACTGTATGAAGCTCGTGGGCTAAGTACTAATCAATGGCCGTACGCAAGTGCAGATAACAGTGTTGAGTATCCAGTTTTAACCGGTGTTGTTATGTATGCAACCTCATTCGCTGCAAACTCCCCTGCAACATACTTCAATATCAATATCTTCTTTTTAATTCTGTTATTCATTGCGACGGTAATAATCGTCAGAAAAATTCGACCAGAGTTTGCTTACCTTGTTCCAGTTGCTCCAGCGATGATCGCTTCCCTTTTTATCAATTGGGATCTGTGGGCGATTGCAACGATGATGCTGGCGATTTATTGGTTTGATCGCAAACAATATCTGAACAGCGCCTTGTTGCTCGGAGTTTCAATTTCGACAAAGTTTTTACCGATCTTCTTGTTAATCCCAATACTTTTCATTTTCTGGCGAGAGAGCAAAATCAAAGAAGGTGTTAAGTACATCGCAATCACCTTTGCAACCGGGTTGTTGATCAACGCACCATTTGCGCTAACAACCCCAACCGGTTGGTGGCGTTTCTACAAACTCAACTTAGAACGTGGACCTGACTGGGGATCGATCTGGTTAGCGCTGCAACAACTCGGAGTTAACCTAACTAATCTCAACTGGCTTTCAATCCTCTTATTACTAATTGCACTAACTGCAATTGCTGTTCTGCTCTTTGAATTGCAGTACACACCAACCCTGGCATCTGTTTCCTTTTTTGTTCTCGCCTCAGTAATGCTGGCAAGCAAGGTGTATTCGCCACAATATGTTTTATGGTTAACACCTCTTGCGGTAATCGCTTTAACAAATACAAGAGATCTACATGCATTCTGGGTCTGGCAAGCAACTGAAGTTATGTATCACGTAGCGATCTGGCAACACATCGCACAAGTCACCGATGCAAAGTTTGGCCTCGGCCCAACCCCGTATGCGATCCTAACCCTGGTCCGAATCGGGGGCACGATCTACCTGATGGCGATCCTGGCCCGCCGAGCGCTGCAGGCTCGAAATACGCACAGCAGACTGCTCGATTTACTGTTTGAGGGCTCCAAGGCATACCCTTGACCTCCCTAGAAACCTAGTTTCCAGGGGAATTTAACCCTCCTGTCACGGAAATACCGTGGCCGTCTTAGTCCAGAGGAGGTCGGGTTAACACATGCGTCATTATGAACTTATGGTCATTCTTGATCCAGAACTAGAAGAACGCACAGTCACACCAAGCCTAGAAACATACTTGAAGATCATCAAAGACTCAGGTGGAACAGTCAACAAGCTCGACTTGTGGGGCCGTCGCCGTATGTCTTTTGAAATTCAGAAAAAAGGCGAAGGTATCTACGCAGTAATCGATATGAACTGCGAACCAGCAGCGATTAAGGAATTAGATCGCCAGCTTAATTTGAACGAATCAGTGTTACGCACAAAGGCGATGCGTCTAGACGCATAATCTTTTTGCATACATGATGCTTGGACTCCACGAGTAGATAGAGAAGAGGAAATAAAATGGCAGCAGGAGATACAACAATCACAATGATCGGCAACTTAGTTGACGATCCAGAGCTTCGTTTCACACCTTCAGGTGCGGCCGTTGCAAAGTTTCGCGTTGCATCAACACCACGCTATTTAGATAAGCAAACTAATGAATGGAAAGATGGCGAGAGCCTTTTCC
>JBBAMM010000038.1:2516-4206 GCA_040402475.1 Rhodoluna sp. | reverse complement strand
TGCAAGTACTTCTTTCATAGATTTTTAGCCTAAGCGAATCTAGGAAGCAGCCCTGTCATGACACTCAAGCGCTCTGCATGACTGGCTCTACCTAAATAGGCAATAAAGTTTCCTTATGACCTCGACTAGCCCCTGCCGCATGCTTGTCGTGTTTGATGTCGACTCAACTTTGATTGAAGATGAAGTAATTGAATTGCTGGCTGACTGTGCTGGTAAAAGAGCCGAGGTTGCTGAGGTAACCGAAAGAGCAATGGCCGGTGAACTGGATTTTACTGGCAGCCTTAAGGCTCGTGTAATCCAACTTGCTGGGTTACCTGAATCAGTTATCCAAGACACTTTGCAGAAAATAACTATCACTAAAGGTGCCAAGGAGCTTATCGCTGCTATTCACTTAGCTGGTGGCAAAGTTGCGGCAGTATCGGGTGGTTTCACCCAGTTGCTTGAGCCTTTGGCCAAAGAGTTAAACCTGGATTACTTTCGAGCCAACCAACTTGAGATCATCGATGGCAAACTAACTGGTCAAGTAACTGGTTCCATCATCGATAAGCCAGCTAAAGCAACCGCACTTACGCAATGGGCTAAAGAACTGAATCTAGATCTACTAAATACAGTTGCCGTTGGCGATGGTGCAAATGATTTAGACATGATGGACATCGCAGGATTAAGCATTGGATTCAACGCTAAGCCACGGGTTAGACGAGTTGCCGATGTTCTTATTGCTAAGAACGATCTGAATGAAGTTATTGGGTTACTTGGTCTTTAGTGACCAGTTGAATGTAATCCACCATCAACGTGAATGATTTCACCAGTTGTCTTAGGGAACCAATCACTTAGCAGAGCAACGATTCCACGAGCAGCAGGCTCGGTGTCAGCTAGTTCCCAATGCATTGGAGCTCTGTCAACCCAAACATCTTCCATGGTTGAGAAACCTGGGATGCTCTTACCGGCTGGAGTTCTAAGTGGCCCAGCAGAAATTAGGTTCACACGAATGTTCTCTCTACCAAGGTATCTAGCAAGGTAACGTGAAGTTGATTCGAAGGCAGCTTTAGCAACGCCCATCCAGTCGTATACCGGCCATGAAACGCTGGCATCAAAAGTCAGACCTGCAATAGATGCACCATCGCGAAGGATTGGCTTAGCTGCCATTGTGATTGATTTCAGAGAGTAAGCAGATACCTGAATCGCTGTTGATACATCAGACCACTCGGTCTCAAGGAAGTTTCCACCAAGGGCTGTACCAGGTGCGAAAGCAATTGCGTGCACGATGCCATCAAGATAAGGAAGGTGTTCCTGAACCCTTGCTGGTAGTGCTGCTAGATCTGCATCGCTAGTTGCATCCAATTCGATGACAGCACAAGGCTTAGGAAGGCGAAGAGCGATCTTCTCTGTGATTGGAAGCATTCTTCCGTAAGAAGATAGAACGATGTCAGCACCTTGCTCTTGGGCAAGCTTGGCAACAGTAAAAGCAATTGATGCTTCTGTTAGAACACCAGTGATTAGAAGTTTTTTACCTTCGAGGATTCCCATTAGTTTTCAGTCTCTCTTTTATTCATTTAGGTCCCCCTGAAGTATTCTGCCAGTTTGGAGCAGTTTTTAGGTGTTAGTGGCCCATTCCAAGTCCACCATCAACAGGAATAACAGCACCTGAGATGTATGCAGCGTCATCGCTAGCGAGGAATAGCACTACTTT
>JBBAMM010000038.1:0-2416 GCA_040402475.1 Rhodoluna sp. | reverse complement strand
GCAACAACTGAACCAATAAAGATAACTCGGCCGTACTTGCCCTTAATCATGCCCTTGATGGCTCTTCTGAGCACCCGGAAAGCACCAGTCAGATTGGTGTTTAGTACATCTTCAAATTCTTCATCGGTCATTCTCATCAGCAAGGTGTCTCTAGTGATACCCGCATTGGCTACCAGAATCTCAACTGGGCCGAGTTTTTCTTCAATCTCAGCAAAGGCTGCATCTAAAGATGCTGGATCGGTGACATCAGCTTTAACGCTTAGAGTCCCCTGAGGTCCCTCACCGCTTCTAACAGTCACCGCAACTTTATGTCCAGCTGCAACAAAAGCCTCAGCTATTGCCTTGCCGATGCCTCGGTTTCCACCAGTTACCAATACAGTTCGTTGAGTTGTCATCTCTAAATTCGCCTTAGTGTTCGTTAGAGCAGATAATGGACTTATAAACATCACAAGTCTATATCTGAGCACAGATAGGGCTTGGAACTAGAGGACAAAACTTGGCTAAAACACAATCCGTCACCTCAATTCAGGCATCCCCTGAAGCTGAACGTCGATCGAGATTTATCAAATACACCATCGCCATGGTTATACGCGTGGTGTGTATCATTCTTGCCGTGGCAGTCCCACTTGGTTGGTTGACTTGGATTTTTGTCGCTGGTGCCGTCTTCTTGCCTTATTTCGCAGTAGTGATAGCTAATGCTCAAGGTCCAGGGAATGTTTCAAGCAAAGCTAAAACTGCAGAAGCTCCAACTATTAGCATTTCTGCAGATGCATTCAGGAGGACTGAAACACCTGATGAAAAATAACTTTGTCTCAAGGTGGCTAACTTGGCTAGCTTTAGCCGTCGTCTTCAGTATCGCCTGCTGGTATTTATCGCAGTGGCAGTTTGCACGCCAAGAAGAAGTTAGCAATACAAACAGAATCATTGAGCAGAACTACGACGCCGAGCCAGTAGCACTTGAAGAACTTTTACGACCTAAAACGATCTGGAACAAAGAGCTTGAATACCGTCCGGTAAGACTCACTGGACATTACTTACTCGATAACCAATTCTTGATTCGTAATAGGCCTAACGAAGGTAACCCTGGCTTTTTACAAATCATGGCTTTTGAAACAGATGGCGGTGCAGTTATTTGGGTTGAACGAGGCTGGTTACCGACAGGATCAGCTGTAGATGCACCTGATCATGTTCCAATCACAAACTCGATTCACAGACAAATAGTTTTATTACTTCGCCCTGCTGAACCAAAGCTAGATAGAACTGCTCCTAAGGGACAACTGCCAAGCATTGATTTGCAAGCAGCAAGTCAATCGCTTAGCGAAACTAACGTTTATAAACAGGCGTACGGAAGATTGGTTTCAGAATCTCCGCAGTCTGCTAAAGGTTTGATGATGCCTAAGCCAGAACTAAATAGCGGTAACCACCTGAGTTATGCATTGCAGTGGCTCCTATTTGCTCTGATGGCTTTCGGTGCAGTCTTTTGGAGCATCAACCAAGATCGCAGAAGACGCGCAGGCCAAGCGCCTAAGAAAGTTAAGTTCCTCACTCGAGACAAAGACGCTGAAGCAGAAGATCAAATACTAGGTTAAAGAAAAATTGGCCAAGCAAAAGCTTGACCAATCTTTCTAGTACTTGTTACTTGACAGCTTTTAGAGCAACGATTCCAAAACCAACTTTGTTAACAACGTCAGCGATGATGTAGATGATCGCAGCGATGCAAATAGATAGCTCAAGAGTCTTGGCATCAGTGCCGTTAAGTTCTAGGAACTCTTGGATGGCTGTGCCAATTGGGTAAATAGCCCAACCGAAGATAACGAACTTCTTCATGTTGTTAACTGCCTTCTTCACTTCAGCTGAACCTTTAGTTGGTTGCAACTTCCAAACTGTGTATGCGATGTAACCCCAAGCAGCAGAAGAAATGATGAAGTTTAGGTAGTTACCAACTGATCCAACTGAACCGATTTCACCGAAGTAGCCGGTGATAACCATAACTAGGTCAGCTAGAACTAGACGGTATGCAGTTCCTTTAGCAGCTCCTGCCAATGCTGCGATGATTCCAAATTCAATTAGCAAAAGTGGCGTTGTTAGAACCCAGTCAAGATATCTAACCGGCATGGTTGCGCCGATGTGTGCAACATCTGTCATACCTGGGAAAGCAACAATGTCCTTCATCTGCCAATACATGATGGCTGCAATGAAAGTAATTAGTGCCGCATAGGTGGCAGTGGCACGGTGTTCTGGTTTTAGTTCATTACGCTCTAGAACGAAATAAAAGGTTCCAGCTGCCATAGCAACGAAACCCAACATGAAAAGTGCTTGTGTGATTGTAACTAGATCCATTGGTTAGTCCTTTCGAGATACCTTTAGTAACACTATTAGCCCTGAGGCTAAAAGAGCCTTAAGACAAAACGATTAG
>JBBAMM010000037.1:0-4645 GCA_040402475.1 Rhodoluna sp. | reverse complement strand
GGTGCTCGCGAACACGCGATCATCAAAGCTCTTATAAGAACTGGAACTGCACCTGAGAACATCGGCTGTGCTCCAGGTAACGGTGGCATCAGCCAAGAAGTTACCTGCATTGCCCTAAACCCTAACGACCCAACAGCAGTTACTACCTGGGCAACAGAACACTCAACAGATTTAGTAATAATCGGGCCAGAGGCTCCACTGGTGGCCGGTGTCAGCGATGCCCTCAGAGCTTCAGGCATTCCAGTCTTCGGCCCTTCTCAAGCAGCTGCTGCACTAGAGGGTTCTAAGTCTTTTGCTAAAGAAGTAATGGCGGCAGCGGATGTGCCAACAGGCATGGCCAAAGAATGTTCAACAATTAGTGAAGTTGAAGCCGCTCTTGATGCTTTCGGTGCTCCATATGTTGTGAAGGCGGATGGGTTAGCTGCTGGTAAAGGTGTGATTGTTACCAGCGATAAGCAGGCAGCTCTAGTTCATGCTCAAACCTTCTTAGATCAGGGTATGCAGATTCTGGTTGAAGAGTTCTTAGAAGGTGAAGAAGTTTCACTGTTCTTTCTAAGTGATGGTTCATCTGTCTTGCCGTTATCTCCGGCTCAAGATTTCAAGAGAGCTTATGACAACGATGAAGGACCAAACACTGGCGGTATGGGTGCATACTCACCACTACCTTGGTTACCTCATGGTTTTGTTGCAGAAGTTCAGGAGAGAGTTGCTCTGCCAACTGTTAGAGAACTAGCAAAGCTAGGAACTCCTTTTGTTGGGTTGTTGTATTGCGGACTTATCGTAACTAAGAATGGAATTCGAGTTATCGAATTCAATGCTCGCTTTGGTGATCCTGAAACACAGGTTGTCTTGAGACGATTGCTAACTCCACTATCTGGTTTATTACACAAAGCCGCAACAGGTCAGCTGTCTTCCGCTCTTGAACCTGAGTTCAGTAAAGATGTTGCAATCACAGTGGTTTTAGCTAGCGAAGGTTACCCAGTAACAGCAGCTCCTGATCGAGAGATTACTGGACTAGCTGAAGAAGATGAGCATGTTGAGATAGCTCATGCTGCAACTAAGTTGCAGACAGATGGAAAACTTTATGCAACTGGTGGCCGAGTTCTTAGTGTTGTTTCAATGGCTAAGACTTTTCACAAGGCACGTAAGCATACATACAAAGTAATCAAGAACATTCAACTTGAAGGTTCTCATTACAGAACTGATATCGCTCTGAAGGTTGACGAGGGAAAAGATGACTAAAGTAATCCCTGGTTGGCACCATGTTTATAGTGGCAAGGTAAGAGATCTTTATGAAGCAGATGATTCATCACTTTCTCATCTAATACTTGTTGTTGCTAGTGACAGGGTTAGTGCTTTCGATCGAATCCTTGAACCAGAGATACCTAATAAAGGTGAATACCTGACCACTCTGACTCACTGGTGGTTCGACAAGCTTGATGTTCCTAACCACATCTCAACTGAAGTTCTTGTTCCTCAAGAAGTTCAGGGCAGAGCTATGGTGTGTAAGAAGCTTGAGATGTTTCCTATTGAATGTGTAGTTCGTGGATACATCTCAGGTTCTGGTTATAAGGACTATCTAGCCACCGGTGAAATCTGTGGCAATAAATTACCTGATGGTTTAGCTTTTGGCGATAAGTTACCTCAACCTATCTTCACCCCTGCATATAAAGCAGAACTAGGTGAGCATGATGAGAACATCACCTTTGAAAAAGTAGTTGAACTTATCGGTCAAGAAAATGCTGACCAACTTAGAGCCACCAGCCTAAACATCTTCAATAAAGCCAGCGCATTAGCGGAACAGGTTGGGCTAATTCTTGCTGATACCAAGTTTGAGTTCGGTATCAACCCAGCCAATGGAGAGATCACCCTGGGTGATGAAGTGCTAACTCCTGACTCAAGCAGATACTGGTCTAAGACTGCCTGGGAAGCAGGAGATCGCAAAGAGAGCTTCGATAAGCAAATAGTGCGTAACTGGTTAGCAGCAAACTGGGACCCAACAGGAGATACCAACCCTCCTTCACTACCAGCAGAGATAGTTACTGAGACCAGTGCTAAGTATGCTCAACTGATTAGCCTTCTAGCCAGATAAACTAGACCTGTTCGCACCCGCCAAAGGTGACGCCGGCGGACATAATATTTGAGCCCCACCGACCTTCGGGAGCGTATTTTGCCTAAAATCATCGTTGAAGTCATGCCTAAAGCAGACCTATTAGACCCAGCTGGTAAAGCAGTGGCTAATGCTTTGCAGCGTAAAGGCCATGCTGAGATTGCTAATGTCCGTATTGGTAAGCGCATTGAGCTGCACTACGCAAACACTCCAACAGAGGCAGATCTTGCAGCTGCTAAGCGGATTGCTGCTGACTTCCTATCCAACGGTGTTATTGAAGACGTGGTTAACGTCACCGTGGAGAACTAATCTCCATGAAGATAGGTGTCGTTACTTTTCCTGGAACACTTGATGACCGCGATGCTGCTAGAGCAGTGCGATTAGCAGGCGGCGAAGCTGTCAGTCTTTGGCATGCAGATACCAACTTGCATTCAGTTGATGCTGTTGTGTTACCTGGTGGCTTCAGCTTTGGTGATTACTTGAGGTGTGGAGCTATTGCTGCACAAGCACCTGTGATGCAGAGCATCGTCGATGCAGCTAACGGTGGTTTACCTGTTCTAGGTATTTGTAATGGATTCCAAGTTCTTGTTG
The DNA here is from genome assembly GCA_040402475.1 of Rhodoluna sp. GTDB lineage: Bacteria > Actinomycetota > Actinomycetes > Actinomycetales > Microbacteriaceae > Rhodoluna. The sequence continues at coordinate 1,944 of JBBAMM010000037.1, read as the reverse complement.
AGGCTCATTTACTTCCAGGTGGTCTTATTAGAAATGAACACCAGCACTTCATCTGTCGAGATCAGAAACTAATTGTTGAAAACGTTGACACCGCTTGGACCAATGGCTTCGAACTTGGCCAAGAAATTACCATTCCACTAAAAAACGGTGAAGGTGGATACATCGCTGATACCGAGACTCTAAAGCGTCTTGAAGGTGAAGGTCTTATCGCTTTCCGTTATAGCGAAGTGAACCCTAACGGTTCTATCAACAACATTGCAGGCCTTAGAAATGAACGAGGCAACGTTGTTGGTTTGATGCCTCATCCTGAGCATGCTGTTGAACCAGGCTTTGGTCCCGATACTTCGGTTGCTATGCGCAGCGGTGTTGATGGTCTTACTTTCTTCACATCAGTTCTAAAGCAAGTGGTGAACTCATAATGACTACTGCAACGGTTGACACTACTAAGAACGCTAAGAAGACTCCTGACAAGGCTCAGCCTTGGAAGGAGCTAGGACTAAAACAAGAAGAGTATGACCGCATCAAAGTCATTCTTGGCAGAAGACCGACCAGTGCTGAGTTAGCAATGTATTCAGTTATGTGGTCAGAACACTGTTCATATAAGAGTTCAAAGATTTACCTTCGTCAGTTCGGTGAGAAAGTAACACCTGAAATGACTAAGAACCTAATGGTCGGTATGGGCGAGAACGCAGGTGTTGTTGACATCGGTGAAGGTTGGGCTGTTACTTTCAAAGTTGAATCACACAACCACCCAAGCTACATCGAACCTTTCCAAGGTGCTGCTACCGGTGTTGGTGGAATTGTTAGAGACATTCTCACTATGGGTGCAAGACCTATTGCAGTTATGGATCAACTTAGATTTGGTGCAGTCTCACACCCAGACACAGCAAGAGTTGTGAATGGTGTTGTCTCAGGTATTAGCTTCTACGGTAACTGCTTAGGCCTTCCTAACATTGGTGGAGAAACAGTATTCGACAAGGTTTACCAAGGTAACCCTCTTGTGAACGCATTATCTGTTGGTGCTCTTCGTCATGAAGATCTAAAGCTTGCTAAGGCATCTAACCCAGGCGATCTTGTAATTCTGTTTGGTGCAAGAACTGGTGCTGATGGTATTGGTGGTGTGTCTGTTCTAGCTTCTGAAACATTTGATTCTGAAGGACCTTCAAGAAGACCTGCTGTTCAGGTTGGTGACCCTTTTGCAGAAAAGGTTCTAATTGAATGCTGCCTTGAACTCTATGCAGCTCAGGTAGTTGCTGGTATCCAGGACCTAGGTGGCGCAGGTCTTTCTTGCGCAACAAGCGAACTAGCCTCTAACGGTCAAGCTGGTATGGAAGTTCAACTAAAGAACGTATTACTTAGAGATGAATCCCTTACCCCAGAAGAGATTCTGATGAGTGAATCACAGGAACGCATGATGGCCATCGTTCCTAAGAAGGACCTAAAAGCCTTCACAGCAATTGTTGAAAAGTATGAAGTTGAGTTCAGTGTTCTAGGCAAAGTAATCAAAGAACCAAGACTTTACATCAACTGGGGCAAAGAAGAGATTGTTAACGTTCCACCTCGTTCAGTTGCTCACGATGGGCCTGTCTATGAAAGACCAGTTGCTTACCCAACTTGGATCGATGCTCTAAACAAAGATTCTGTGAACAACAGAAAACTAAAGCGTTCAACAGAAGCATCAGAACTAGCTGAACAGTTAGTGCAAATAGTCTCTTCACCTAACCAAGCTTCTAAGAGTTGGATCACAGATCAGTATGACCACTACGTTGGCGGTAACACCGCTCTTGCCATGCCTGATGATTCAGGAATGGTTAGAGTCTCTGAAGAGACTGGTCTCGGTGTTGCAATTTCAACTGACGCTAACGGTAGATACTGCCAACTAGATCCATACAACGGAGCAAAGCTCGCTCTAGCAGAAAGCTATAGAAACGTAGCAGCATCAGG
>JBBAMM010000036.1:0-4932 GCA_040402475.1 Rhodoluna sp. | reverse complement strand
TAATTGGACTAACCTTCCATGTGTTTCATTTCTGAGCATACCTATACCCTCTGCCTAGTATGGATTCATGCCCAAAGATATTGCGACTGGAAAGTTAGTGCCTGGTCGAATATCCCCACAGTTGAGCGTTCCAAATTCGATAACTAGACCTGAATACGTTTGGAAGCCTGCTCCTGCGAAATTCCTTGGTAGCAACGTAAAAACTCCAGCACAGATCGAAAAGATCAGAGCTTCCGGCAAAGTAGCAGCCCAGGCTATTGAACTTGTTGGCACACACGCCAAACCAGGTGTTACAACCGATGAACTAGACAAGATTGCGCATCAGTTCCTAATCGATAACGGTGCTTACCCATCAACCCTCGGTTATCGCGGCTACCCAAAGTCAATCTGCTCCTCAGTCAATGAAGTTATCTGTCACGGTATCCCTGATGACACTGTGCTAGAAGATGGTGACATCGTGAACATTGACATCACTGCTTACCTAGACGGCTTCCATGGCGATAGCAACCAGACCTTCTTAGTTGGAAACGTGAGTGAAGAAGTCGCTCAACTGGTTGATCGAACCAGAGAAGCTTTGAACAGAGGTATTGCTGTTGTTGCACCTGGCCGAGCAGTGAACCTTATCGGTAGGGCTATTGAGTCCTATGCCAAGCGTTTCAACTATGGAGTGGTTAGAGACTTTACTGGACACGGCATTGGTGAGAGCTTTCACTCTGGGCTGATCATCCCCCACTACGACTCAGCTCCCATGTATTCAGATGTGATGGAAGTTGGCATGGTTTTCACAATTGAACCGATGTTAACTCTTGGCACACATCAGTGGACTATGTGGGATGACGGTTGGACCGTTGTCACCAAAGATAAGAGCATTACCGCTCAGTTCGAACACACCCTTGTGGTCACGCAAACAGGTGCTGAAATACTAACCTTGTCGTAAGGACGGATATGAGTAAAAAGGCAATTGGAATAGACATCGGTGGCACCGGTATCAAAGGTGCTGTTGTTGACGTTAAGAGCGGAAAACTACACAGCGAGAGACTCCGCTATCAAACTCCTGCGGGCGGAACTCCTAAAGCAATTGCCAACACACTAAAAGAACTGATCAGCAAACTACCTAACCCCCAAGGCTTACCTGTTGGGATTTGTTTTCCAGCCGTCGTCAAAAATGGTGTGACAATGTCAGCCGCCAATGTTTCCAAAGAATGGATTGGCTTAGATGCTGATCGTCTCTTTGAAAAAGAATTGAAGACAACCGTCCATGTTCTAAACGATGCTGACGCAGCTGGTCTTGCTGAAGCAAAATATGGAGCTGCAGCCAAACAAAAGGGCCTAGTAGTTGTTACCACCCTTGGCACTGGCATCGGAACTGCTCTTATCTATAACGGCAAGCTAATACCGAACTCTGAGTTAGGTCACCTAGAAATAGGTGGGGTTGACTACGAATCTCAAGCTGCGTTTTCTGCCAAGGAAAGAGAAGAGCTAACCTGGGCTCAATGGGCTAAGCGGTTGCAGAGGTACTACTCAACCTTAGAAGCACTTCTGACCCCAGATCTATTTATCGTAGGCGGTGGAGTTTCCAAAGAACATGAGCAGTTCTTACCGCTACTAAAACTTAAGACTCCAATAGTTCCAGCCGAGAATAGAAATAGTGCTGGAATCATGGGTGCTGCCTATTGGGCTAAAAAACACACCATAGATTAGTTGGAGGGGTCGGCCGATACGCCGGGTTCTGTACCTTACGGTGACGGCCATCTATCTAGCGACAGTGTTACCACTGCCATCAAGCGGTCTACCCGAAGACTTGGGCGAGCAGCCCTCAAACGCCTTCTGTATGACCTTGCTCCCAGCGAGGTTTACCTAGCCGGCCTAGTTGCCTAGACCGCTGGTGGTCTCTTACACCACCGTTTCAGCCTTACCACTTGCGTGGCGGTTTACTCTCTGTTGCACTTTCTTGCGGTTTACACCGAGTGGGCGTTACCCACCACTGCGCTCTATGGAGCCCGGACGTTCCTCGTTAGCTTTCGCTACCGCGACCGTCTAGCCGACCCTTCCAAAGTAAAGGTTACTGCAGGGCATTGATAACTAAAAGGCTTATAGGTGAGATGTGTGGTTGATCACAGTTGCTTCTGCGGCTTCATCGCCCCAGAATCGCAAGACAGTGATTGAACAAGGAGCAACGCTGATTCGCCAATACGTTGGCCAGTTAGCGTCAATAGCAGCCTTGATAAAGCCTCTGATAGGCATAACGTGGCTAACCACAACGACTGTTTGACCTTCGAACTGCTCAAGTATGGTTCTTCTACCTTGTTGAACGCGCTCATCAAATTGTTCTAAAGACTCACCGCCGCCAGGTGGAGCTATCTTCACATCGCCTCGCCATTGGTTATAAAGCTCAGGCCAGTTGGCAGCTACTTCCTGATTAGTATGGCCATCCCAATCACCGAAAGCTATCTCTGCAATCTCGTCGTTGGTAGATACTTTAAGGCCTAATCGATCAGCGATAATCTGAGCAGTTTCACGAGTTCGAGCTATTGGTGAACTGATAACCGCTGTTGGTTTCAAAATCTTGGCGAACTGACCAGTCTGACCAACTTTGACAAGTTCACCTGCAACCAAGGTTGCATCATCACGACCTAGAGCGCTCAGTTGCGGGTCTTCTCCCCCTCTACCTGAGATCTTGTGAGTTTCTGTGAGAAGTGTTCGACCATGACGGACAAGAATAACTGTGGTTAGTTTCTTTGTGACATCTCTAGGCGCTCGAACCGATGATGGTAACTCAGGGTTGTATTCCAGATCAGCGGCTGTTGTCTTGGTTGCTTCAGTGACGATGTTTATCGTTGCAGTGCCTGGTTCACCGATGAACTTTCTGATGACACTGCTTTCAGCATCCATGGCTTCATTGGCTAGAGCATCCGCTTTGGTGTTTTGCTCTCTAGGAATCCACTCAAATGAGATAACTCTGGAACCAATTGCAGCAGCCATCTGTGTTGACAGCTCTTGCATGCCTTCGTTCTTGATCTTCCAACGACCAGACATCTGTTCAACTACTAGCTTGCTATCCATGCGAACCCGAAGTTCAGCTTCAGGAACAATTTCATTGGCCAATTCCACTGCAGCTAAAACTGCTCGGTATTCAGCAACGTTATTAGTTGCTACCCCAATAAAGAGAGCAATCTCAGCAAGAATGCTTCCAGTTTCATGATCTATTAGAACCGCACCCGAACCTGCTGGTCCAGGATTACCTCTAGAGCCACCATCGGCTTCAATAATTACGCGCTTGGTCATCGAACGATCATTGCTTGGCACTCAGGGCAGTAACCGAGTTCGTCTTCTGCTAAATCAGTGAGTGCATCAATAGCGCTAGCAGTCAAACCCATACGACAAGCAGTGCAAGAACGGTTCAAAACCTGTCCAACAGCAATCTGTCTTTTAGCGAGTAGCTCATAGGCGGATAGAACATCGGCAGATATCTTGCCGACCACTATTTCCTTATCTGCCGTTAGCTTTCTACCTCTTGATTTCAAATCATCGACCTTGGTTTGAATCTCTGCTTGCAAGGAATTCATAGAGTTATTGATCTGATCTCTGCGCTCTGAGATCTCATTGAGTGCCTTCTGAGCGTCTTCAAGTTCAGCTAGAACAGCTAACTCAGTATCTTCAAGTTCACTCTTGCGACGACTTAGCGATTCAATCTCGCTTTGAATCCCCTGAGCATCCTTAGGGGAAGAAGTCTGAAGTAAGCGCTCTTGGTCTCTGGCAATTCTGGATTCAACCAGGTGCAGATCGTCATCTGCTCGTCTTTGACTTTCTTCAAGATTTTCAACACTGGTTCTAGCGGCGATTAACTCACCGGCAACAGAAGCTAAATCAGAGCGAAGTGATTCGAGCTCTTTTGATTCGATGGCTGATGTGATCTCGTGTTTGATTTGTGCAATCTCTAAATCAATCTCGGCTAAGCGAAGTAAGGCCGATTGGCCGACTCTATCCAGTTTCATGCACTTAATCCTTATTGGTTTATTGGGTTGTTCATCAGAAAATCAAAAACATCGGTTCTGATATCACAGATTTCTAACTCTATGCCAGGTAGTTCTTTCGCAAGCTGTTCTTTCGCTGTTGCAAGCCACAGAAACTCTGCTGCCCAGTGTGAGATGTCAACGAGTGAGAAATCAACTTTTCTAGCTTTAGCTAGTTCAAGTATCTCCTGTGCTGGGTGGTGGCGAAGATCAGAGGTGATATAGACATCAGCTCCGGAATCTAAGGCAAGACCCAGGTATGCATCACCTGCACCAGCACAAAGAGCAACGCTAGTTACTTCCCTAGTGAAATCACCTGCAACACGAACACCGGTTGCTGTCTGTGGCAGGAATGAATTAAGTTTGCTTGCTAAATCACCAAGAGTTGTATTCGAAGGTAGGTTTCCTATGATTCCGACGCCTTGACTACCATTACCGATAGGTGAAAGAGGACGGGTGGCAACTAAACCAAGTTGCTCAGCCAAAACAGCTGAAGTTCCGGTTGAGACAACATCCGCGTTGGTGTGTGCTGAATACAGAGCTATGCCTGACTTGATCAACTGACTAACCAGGTGACCCTTGGCGTTATCTTCAACGAGATTATTTACACTTTTTAGTAGCAATGGGTGATGGGCAAAGATTAGGTTTGAACCTAATTCTTTTGCTTGTTGAATAACTTCGTCTGTTACATCAACGGTCAAAAGTACTTTAGTTATCTCTTGGTTCTTTGAACCTAGGACAAGCCCAACTACATCCCACTCTTCTTTGTTAGCTGTTGGCCAAAGTGTTTCAGCTGCGGAAGAGAATTTCTGAACTGTGTAGCTCATTATTCCTGACCAACAAAGATGTCGTTTAGTTGCTCACGTCTTGACTCAACTGCAAGAACTTCCTTTTCTTGCTTGCGAATCTGAGGAATCCT
>JBBAMM010000035.1:0-5000 GCA_040402475.1 Rhodoluna sp. | reverse complement strand
CCCCGGGAATCGAACCCGGAACCCACTGATTAAGAGTCAGTTGCTCTGCCGATTGAGCTAGAGGCGCATTGCCATAGGCAACGATTTCCAAGAATAGCAGTTATAGCCATGGTATTCAAAGTTGGACACTTGCTAGATTAGAGGCATGACTACCCTAACTTCAGGCTCTAAAGCCCCTGCATTCAAACTATTGAACCAAGACGAGGCAGCTGTATCTGTGGCTGATTTCAAAGGTAAGAAAGTTATCGTCTACTTCTACCCTGCTGCTTCAACCCCAGGTTGCACCAAGCAAGCTTGTGATTTCCAAGAGAACATGAATGTTCTAAAGAAAGCTGGCTACGTTGTTGTTGGTATTTCACCTGATAGTCCAGCTAAGTTGACCAAGTTCCGTAAGGCTGAAGGCCTAAAGTTTGATCTTCTCAGTGACCCTGAGATGAAGGTCATTAAGGCTTATGGTGCCTTTGGTGAGAAGAGCATGTATGGCAAGGTTTACGAAGGTTTGATTAGATCAACCTTTGTTATTGCTGAAAACGGCAAGATCGAACACGCTCTATACAACGTCAAAGCAACTGGCCACGTAGCGATGCTTCGTAAGGTACTAGAGGTTTAGTCTCTGTTCTCACTGGTTGCTTGAACTACCTCTTTGGTAAAGAGAGTAATCAGAACCAGTATCGAAGGCACAGCTATTGCTAGACCCCAGAACACATTTGCCTCAAATGTTCCAAAGGCAATGGTTAGTTGAATTAGTTGCCAGAACACTCCAGCACTTCTTGCCCAACGCTTATGTTTCAGTATTGCTCGTGAGGCAAAAGTAAGCCAGAGAGCTGCGCCTCCGGTTAGAACGACAAGGGCTGAGTCGGTGAGGAGTGCTTTTGCTTCTCCTGAAACCATTGCCCAGATTGTTATCCCGGTTAGCACATAGAGCACTAACGCTTCGAGCAGGTAGGCAATGGCTAACCCTGTCAGGGTGGTGTTTACTGGTGGCTTACGCATAGATTCAAGCCTAAATGGGTATTTACAAACCAGGCTCGCTGTGGGAAAATTGACTAGTCGCGGTCGCGAACTAAACACTCAAAATGACCCGATTTTCGTATTTGTCAATCAAATACTCCAGATTCGATCTAAGGAACATGAATATATGGAACTGCCATGGCTAACAGAAGCTCGCTGTCGAACAGAAGACCCAGAACTGTTCTTTCCAGTGGGAAACACAGGCCCAGCAGTAGACCAGATCGAACAAGCTAAAGCCATTTGCCGTGACTGTAAAGTCACCAACAACTGCCTTGAGTACGCCATCAAAGAAAACCAGGACAACGGTATTTGGGGCGGACTAAGTGAAGATGAGCGTAAGTCTCTAAAGCGTAAATACGCTCGAGCTCGCAGATCTGCTTAAGTTAAAGGAACCTCAACAGCAACTGTTGTGCCGCCGGTTTTATCGGATTTGAATTCAATCTTTCCTCTAAGTTCACCCTCAACAAGTGTCTTAACAATCTGAGTTCCAAGACCAGATAACACAGCACCTTCGGCTAAGCCAACCCCATCATCAGCAACAGTAATGAACAGCTTCTTTGATTTTCTAGCTGCTGTAACAGTCAGATGTCCGGTCTTGTTAGCCAGCCCATGTTCATAGGCATTGGTAACAATCTCAGTTAAAACAACAGCTAATGGTGTTGCTATTTCACTTGGCATTCTGCCGAACTTACCGATACGAAGGTTTGTTACCTTGGCGTGATAGGCAGCAGCTAACTCCCCTACCAAAGTAATGATGCGATCAAAGACCTCATCGAAGTTCACATCTTGAGCCAGACCTTCAGATAAAGAGTCATGAACAACAGCAATAGCTGCCACTCGTCTTTCAGCATCGCTAAGGGCTTCTAGAGTCTCCGGTGACTTGCTTCTTCTACCCTGGATTCTCAGCAGGCTAGCAACCGTTTGCAGGTTGTTCTTTACCCGGTGATGGATCTCTCGGATGGTTGCATCCTTGGTGATTAGCTCACGCTCTTGTCTTCTAAGCTCTGTCACATCACGGCAGAGGAGAATAGCCCCAGTGTTTATGGAGTTCTCATAGATAGGAATAGACCTAACTGACAGAGCAGCGTTGTTACCTTCAATGTCTGCTCGCCAAGCTACTTTTCCAGAAACCACTATCGGCAGATTCTCATCAACATTTGATCTGCCTTTATTTAGTGCTGTTGTAACCTCTTGAAGAGATCTGCCTTCAAGCTCTGTTTCAACTCCAAGTTTCTGAAAAGCTGACATGCCGTTAGGAGACGAGAAAACTACGGTGCTGTTGGCATCGATGTGTATCAAACCATCGTTGACACGAGGTGCACCTCGTCTTGGAGCAGATTGTGAGGAGAAGGTTGGGTAACTTCCATCAACAACCATCTTCAGCAATTTATCGCCAAGGTTGTTTAGGTTGATTCGAGTCTTGTTAGGAGCAGCTGCTTCACCTAGGTTGGTGTGTTTGGTAACAACAGCTATCGGTGAAGGGGTGATGTCTGTTCCATTTGTATTCAGTCTTCTAAAGACAGGAACTGCACTCAGACGTGATGGCACTCCTTGATACTTATCAGGTTCACCATATTCAACTGACTCACCGGTTGTGAAAGCTTTGGAGACTAACTGAGCCCAAGCTTTTTCAACTGGCTTACCGGTGATGTCTCGATAGAACACAGTTGCAGCTGAAGAGGGTCTTGCGTGACCTGCTGCAATAAAACCTTTTTTACCATCAGAGATCCAGAGCACTAAATCAGCAAAAGAAAGATCGGCAATAACCTGCCAGTCAGCCATCAAGGCATGGAGCCACTCAATGTCAGCTTCATGGCTTTGGCCATGTTGCTTCATCAGCTCTGAAAGTGTGGACACCTAAGAAAGTTTAGCCACGCTCGCTCTTGTTGTGGAACCCACCAGTAATTGCTTAGTCAGTTGGCTAATAGCCAACCTTGCTGGTGAAGATCTTTTCAATAAAGCTAGCGGCAAGCCATTGAGCATCGCCTTATCAATGTTTAGTGAATCATCTGGAATAAAGCAGTCAATACGTAACTTGGCAAGATTCAGATAGGTCTGCTCCAGCTCATCCTTTGCTCTTGCTCCTAAAGTGCTGGTTCTAAATCTATTGACCACCACATAAACCTGACTTTTTCTCCTAAGCTCCGTTAGATACTCAGCAACGCTTAGGAATCTCTGGGCTGCCACCGCATCACAACCAGAGATTAGAACCAGTTTTGTTGCTTTCTCTAAAACATTTCTGAGTAGAGCATCTCGGCTTAGTTGGTCTTGGTTGGCAAGTGTTGATGGATGCAAAACTCGAGCCTTGAAATCGGTAGCTTGAGGCAGATCCAACACTACGTAATCAACAAAACTAGCCATAGCCATAAGCAATTTCTCAAACCGTTCAGGTGTAACCTCCTGCCAACGGTGAGCTGAATTGATGCCAGGCATGAACCTCAGTTCATGCCGACCTAGCGCTATGGAGACTGTTAGACGCTCAAATTCATCCTTGGTGAATCTCTGTTGCTCAGCAAGCCTTAGGCATGCAGATAGACCAGCCGGAGTGTCAACTAGACCAAGAGCAAGAGCAAGGGACGGGGCTAAGGTGTCTAAGTCGATGAGCAGGACTCTTTGTCCTGCAAGAGTTAGTTCAGAGGCGATGTTTGTAGCTATCGTGCTCTTACCAGGGGAACCTGCAGAGCCCCAACATGCGATCACAGGTATTGGATAAGAACTTCTTGGTTCAACTTCGGTGTTGGTTACAGCCTCATCTCCAACGACTGCTAGGTGCCTTCTACGACCCCTGACCTTCTGCTCTACTGCGCTCATTCGCTCATCGTTCTAACAGCAACAACGGTGGCTTTTTTAGCAATCGCTTGAACCGTTGACCTGATCTCTGCAACTGAAACACAGAGCTCAATGGTCTGAGTGTTTTGGCTAAAGCCATCTGTTGAATTCTTGATTGAAATCAATTCAGCACCAGTAACAATCTGAGCTGGAATCGATTCCAAACTGGAAGCTTGCTCTGCTGCCCAAAGATCAACTAGGTCACCTTTCTTGATGCCCTGAGACATAGGTGTCCCTAGGTTCAATACCACTGCAGAACAGTCTTGGTAGTTCTCCACCAATAAAGCAGACAGCGGTATTAGTTGACCAATGGCAACAGGAGTTTTCAAGAAAAACTTATCCATGCTCTTTGAACCTTCGGTTAGATAAAGCTTCCCAGCCTCCCCCAGCTCTAGCTTGATGGTTGTTACCGCTGCATTCGATATTGCTGAACCACTGCTTAGATCAACTGCTGCCACCAAATAGCTACTTCTCGTATCTTCTGAGGTGGAGCTCGCAAGATAAGAAGCAGCCGCAATAAGAGCTAACGCAAAAGAGAGTAAGAGTTTGTTTCTTCTTGAACCCCAGCGGTTATTTAGTTTTATGCTGCGGTTTCGTCTTCGCATGAATATGGCCATTGGAATATGTTGGTCAAAGTTTGAAATGTTTGCTTAGGTTCTCCACAACCACTTCACAAATACTCGTTTCCGGTATCCATAGCAATCTGAAATCTTGAGTTAGAAACCTCAGGCAGCTTCCATCAATCGCAGTAACCTGGCCGAATACTCTGCTCTTAGCTAATACCAGTTCAAGTGCAACTTGAACTAGATGACGCTCAACAACTTCTAGCAATGTTGCTTTGGTTTCTAAGATATTCTGACCAGACAAAGTTTCGATTTTACTGATACCGCTTAGGTTCACGGCATGCCAAGCTGAATTACTTTGATTGGCTAAGAAGCCTCCTATGAAATTACTTCCAAGTATCGGACTGGCTAGATACTTATCGGGTAACTCAGATGAGAAGGTGATCCTGACCAGTCGAGATGTGTTGCTACCAACTTCATTAGTTTCGATCTGGCTAGCGAAATAGCCTTGGGCTTCTAGGTCTTCCAGTGTGCTTTCGAGATTCATTTCCTAATTATTGGAAAAACGAACATTTCAGGTATTTCTTATCCACAACA
>JBBAMM010000034.1:2195-5880 GCA_040402475.1 Rhodoluna sp. | reverse complement strand
CGGTAAGGAGAGCTTTGAAAGTTCTAGCTGCAAGCTTTCGAATCTTCGCTTACCTAAGAATTCCTTTGGGTAACCAAGTTCACCAAGATCTGTTGCTAGGACTATTCCATCGTCATGAGTTACGACAGTGCCAACACCACTAGCTAAAAGAGCTTTAGCAAAAAGCATGCCTGCTTTATCTAATTGATCAATGTGAACATTTCGTTGCCAACGTTCTGCAAGCACCATTTCGCCGTTGACCTGATAATCAAGGGATGCTCTGGCTATTTCAGCAAAGGCAAGTTGTTGCCAATCACCGTAAGGGGTTTTACCTGGCAGTGGTTTATCCATCACTGTTTGCAGTTTCACAATCAGGTTCTTAGTTTCACCTGGATCCGCTTCAAGTGTTGAGTCGATTACTTCTTGTTGGCCATCAACTAATCCGCTGTATAGGGCGTCAACAATCTTTTCTTGTTCTTTGGTAAGTTCAGGCAGGACAACTGAGTTAGGTCCAAGACCTATTTGTATTGTGTTCGGATCTTTCCAAACTGCTGGTTGGGCTTTATTTATTCGATGTAACACAAAGAACATTGTTAGCAAAAATCAAAATTCTTGCTCAGGTTATAAACAGCTATTCGCCGAGTAGGTCTCTTAGTGCCTGATCCATTGCATCGCCTAAGCCAAGATCTGCTTTTAGTCTTGCGACGTATTTATCTGGGTGGTCGATGTCATCTGCTGTTGGAAGTAGATCTGGGTGATCCCATAATTCATCGCGCTTCTCATTGCCAATAGCGATACCTAGTTGCTGCCAAAGTGCTGAAGCTTCTCTCATGCGCTTTGGTCGAAGTTCTAAACCAACAAGAGTTTGGAAGGTGCGTTCAGCTGGACCACCGGTTGCTCTTCTGCGACGAACAGCTTCTCTAACTGCATCACCTTTAGGTAAACGTTTAGCAGCTTCACTGGTAACAGCATCAACCCAACCTTCGATAAGGGCAAGGCTAGTTTCAATACTGTCTAAGGCAAGTTGTTGGCTTTGAGAACGCTCAGCAAGGAAAGCACCTGATTCCAAGGCTGCTTGCAGTTCTTGAGGGTTTTGCGGATCAAAATCCTCAGATAGTTCTTCCATGCGTGAAGTATCAAAGGTAATGCCGGCTGCATATTCACGAATCTGGGCAACAACTTTTTCTCTAAGCCAGCGTGAATGCTTGAACAATCTGGTGTGTGCGATTTCACGAAGAACCATGTAAATGTATGCCTGGTCTCTATCTGCACCTAGTTCCAAACTGTTGATGAACTCTTCTAGGTTTTGCAGAATAAAAGCAGGTCGCTGTTCAACATAGATTGGTAAACCAATCTCAGTTCCAGTGAGCGCTTCTTTAGATAGCAGACCTAATGCTTGCCCCAATTGCATGGCAAACATCATCGCTCCGGCTGAACGCATTATTTCGCTAGCACCTTTGAGTGACTCTGATAACTCTTCTGGTAGTTGCGATTGGATAGCTTCGCCTAGAGTTCGGTTCATTCGATCTGCAACAGGTTCTGCTAAGACTTTGAATAAAGGCAGAGCATCATCAACCCACAGCTGTCTACTAAGAACTTTGGGCTCGACTAAAACTTCGGAGATAGCGGTTGCTTCATTGAGCCAAAGATTGGCAATACCTAAAGCGTCAGTAAGTTGTTTGCGAGAAGAATCTTCCAAAGCAAACGAGCCAACCTTGGCAATTTCTTTAGCTCTGGTAGCTGCAGCATCCCAGTTGACACCAGAGCCTTCTGCCGGGGGAATAGGTAATAGGAAAGCTCCTTGAATATTTGCAAAGAGTTTTTGAAGTGATTCAGGTGTTCCATCAAAGCCAGCGACTTGAGCTAGAGCTTCAGGATCAAAACCTTGGCTGAGCATCTCTTCCCAGATACGACGAAGTTCCTCTGGGTCTGGCATACCTTCGCCATTTGGATTCTGATCGCTCATGGAATATAAGTTATGTCTTGAATGCTCAAACCGCTTCAAATTTCAGGGAACTTGCGGGTATGTTCGCCAATAGCGTTTGGGATGTGTGTCAAACCCTATGTGAGCACTGGTGTGAGGCTAGGACTGACCTAGGCTGTTAGTAATGACTTTTTACGCAGAGACGCCAAAACCTAGAAGCCTTGCCAGCCGAATTATCGGGTGGCTGGTTTTTGTATCTATTACCGGTGCTGGGCTATTTCTTGCCATCGCTCCAACACCTTATTTAGTTGAGCAGGCTGGACCTGCCTATAACGTGCTGTCAACTATCGCTGGTAAACCGATGATTACCGTTACCGGTAAAACTACTTACCCAACCACAGGTGATCTTGACATGCTGACTGTGACGATGAAGGGTGATTCAAGTCGAGGAGCATCTTGGTTTGATGTTTTCTTAGCAAAATTTGATTCAAGTGTTGCCGTCATCAACAAAGACGATGTTTACCCACCGGGTTGGGATGATGCCAAGCTCAATGAAGAAGCAGACATGATGATGCTTGATTCACAGGCAAGTGCTAAAGCAGCTGCACTTAATCTGTTGGACATCCCTTTTACTTCTTCAGTGAAAGTAACTTCCGTTACTAAATCAGGCCCTGCTGGAAAAATTCTCAAAGCTGGAGATACCTTGCTAACCGTTCAAGGTGAAAAGGCAACAGGCATTGATCAGGTTCGAGCTTTTGTGAAAGCAACAAAGGGGAAATCCCAGGTTGAACTAGAAATCGATAGAAACGGTAAGCGCTCAACAGTCTATGTCCTACCGAAACTCATTGATGAGCAATGGCGAATGGGAATCTATGTTCAGAGTGTTCCTGAATTCCCTTTCAAGATAGATATTGAAGTCGGTAACGTTGGTGGCCCAAGCGGTGGACAAATTCTTACACTCGCCATTTATGACAAGTTGACGCCAGGATCACTTACTGGTGGTCAGAAGATTGCTGGCACTGGAACTATTACTCCAGAAGGAGAAATTGGCCCTATCGGTGGCATCAGACAGAAGATGTATGGCGCTTTGCGAGCTGGAGCTAAATGGTTCTTAGCACCAAGTGAAAACTGCGATGAAGTTATTGGACATATTCCAGATGGCATCAGAGTAATCAAGGTTTCAACCATTCAGGATTCGTTGAAGGCAGTGAAAGCTATTGCTTCAAGTAATGGCACTGCTAGCCTCCCAAGTTGCACAAAGTAAAAAGGAAAACGCATGACACAGGCATCTCAAGTAAATATTCGTAAGCGCGCTCCGCTAGTTATTTCACTAGCAATCGTTGCGTTGCTAGCCATAGCTCTGATTAGCGCATCTGGTGTTTATACAGATGTGCTTTGGTTTGATCAATTGGGATACCTAAGTGTCTTCACTACTCAGATCTGGGCTCAGGCTTTAGTCTTCATCGCTTCTGCTTTGTTTGCAGGTCTTATGGTTTGGGCAAACATTTTTATTGCTTGGCGACTAAGGCCTATCTATGCCACAGGCAATGATTTCTTTGGCAGAGATCTAGGGGAGTATCGAAGCGTTCTAGATAAGTTGCGTAAGCGTCTTATGCTTCTTGTTCCTTTGCTGATTGCACTATTCCTTGGCACATCACAGATGACCGAGTGGCCAACAGTTTTGACTTTCCTAAACCACAGCTACACCGGGATTCTAGATCCACAGTTCAAGTTGGATGTTGGTTTCTACCTGTTTGATTTGCCGTTCTATGTGAATCTAAT
>JBBAMM010000034.1:0-2095 GCA_040402475.1 Rhodoluna sp. | reverse complement strand
ATGTTGGTCTGTGCTGTGTTACTTGGTGGAGCTTGGCCTGGCATCGTTCAAACTTTCCAGGTTGTTCCAAACGAAAGAACTCTTGAAGCTGACTTCATTGACCGCAACATTGCTGCAACCAGAGCTGCCTACGGTTTAGATAACGTTGAGACAATTCAGTATGAAGCTAAGACAACTGCAACAGCGGGTGCTCTAAAAGCTGATGCTCAGACAGCAGCACAGATTCGCATCATTGACCCTAACTTGGTTAGCGCATCATTCAAGCAACTTGAGCAATACCGTCAGTATTACAACTTTGTGAATCACCTAGATGTTGATCGATACAAGATCAATGGCAAGGTCCAGGACACTGTGCTTGCAGTTAGAGAACTAAACCAATCAGGTCTTGGTTCATCACAGTCTTGGTATAACAACGTGATTGTATTTACCCACGGTTACGGTTTAGTTGCAGCTTATGGAAATAGACGTTCAGCTGATGGTCAACCAGTGTTCCTCCAAGCTGGTATTCCTTCAAGCGGTCAGCTAGGTAAATATGAGCCACGTATTTACTTCGGTGAGAACTCTCCTGAGTATTCAATCGTTGGCTCGCCTAAGGGTTCTGCAGATCGTGAACTTGACTACCCAGCAGGATCAGAGGCGAGTGCAACTGATCAGCAGACCATGACTACCTTCAAAGGTAATGGTGGCCCGACTCTTGATGGCATAGTCAAGCGTTTGTCTTACGCGTTGAAGTTCCAGAGCGAACAGATTCTGCTATCCGATGCAGTTAGTGACAAGTCACAGATTTTCTATCACAGAAGCCCGAAAGATCGTGTTGCTGAAGTTGCTCCTTACCTAACTCTTGATAGCGATATCTATCCCGCAATTGTTAAGGGCAAAGTTGTTTGGATTGTTGATGGTTACACCACCAGCGCTAACTACCCTTACTCAAGAGCAGAAAACCTAGGCAGCACTATTGCCGATAGCTCAACTACTTCGCCTATTGCTAGAGGTTCAATCAACTACATTCGTAACTCTGTGAAGGCAACTGTTGATGCTTATGACGGTTCTGTGAAGTTGTATGCCTGGGATACCAAAGATCCAATCCTAAAAACCTGGATGAAGATTTTCCCTAAGACTGTTAGCCCTGCATCTGAAATGTCTGGTGCGTTGCTCTCACACGTTAGATACCCAGCTGATTTGTTCAAGATGCAACGAGGAATTCTAGGTCAGTATCACGTATCTGACGCTGGAGCTTTCTACTCTCAGCAAGATGCTTGGATGACACCGAATGATCCAGTTGATCAAGGTCAAGGTACCGGTTCACTACAACCGCCTTACTACCTAACCTTGCAAGCTCCAACTCAGAAAAAGCCATCATTCTCGATCTACTCAACTTTCATTCCAAGATCTACTGGTGAGTCATCTCGAAACGTTTTGACTGCTTATCTGGTTGCAGATTCTGATGCAGGAAATGTTGATGGAAAGATTTCTTCACACTATGGGAAGCTCAGGTTGCTCACCTTACCTAGAACCACGATTGTTCCAGGTCCTGGTCAAGTTCAGAACAACTTCAACTCGGACAGCGAAGTTTCAAAGCTTCTGAACATCTTGCGACAGGGTTCAACCAAGGTGCTCAACGGAAACCTATTAACACTTCCTGTTGGTGGTGGATTGCTTTATGTTCAGCCGGTATACATTCAGTCCACTGGTGAAACATCATTCCCACTACTGAAGAAAGTGCTAGTTGCCTTTGGTGACAAGATCGCTTTCGAGGACAACTTGGATTCAGCCCTAAATGCTCTATTCGATGGCAATGCTGGTTCAGGTGGCGGTAACCCAACTCCAGTTGACCCAGGTCAAACTAAAGCCGAACAACTAGCCACTGCACTTGCAGCAGCTAAGCAAGCCATGATCGATAAGGACGCTGCAATGAGAGCTGGCGACTGGACCGCTTTTGGTAAGGCTGATGCAAGGCTTAAGGCAGCCATAGAGGCTGCATTAGCGGCCAGCAAAAAATAGCCGTCTTGTGTTAGAGTAGAACTTCGCCGCGGGGTGGAGCAGTTCGGTAGCTCGCCGGGCTCATAACCCGGAGGTCGTAGGTTCAAATCCTGCC
>JBBAMM010000033.1:0-7044 GCA_040402475.1 Rhodoluna sp. | reverse complement strand
GGATTAAAACCTGGCCAAAAGGTTAAGGTAACTGTGAATGTGAAGCCAAAGCCATGATGCGCAAACTGCTATTACTTACTTTGATTTTCCTTAACTTATCGGTTCTACCTGCTGATTCTGCTGAAAAGAAGGTCGTAATTGATCGACTGACACAATCTGAAGCCGAGGATCTAGATATTGAAATCCCAGATGATGTCCCACCGGGGTTTCACTCCATCACCATCGAGGTCTATGACGACAACGGAACAGTTTCTGAAAAAGAGATTGAATTCTGTAAAGATGAAAATGGTGTTGTCCAATGGGATAACAACTGTCCTAATTTAAATTTGGATGAAGAACCCACACGAGTTGACCCGGAACCAGTTAAGGCGATTAAGGCAG
Source organism: Rhodoluna sp. (assembly GCA_040402475.1). Lineage (GTDB taxonomy): Bacteria > Actinomycetota > Actinomycetes > Actinomycetales > Microbacteriaceae > Rhodoluna. The sequence continues at coordinate 6,663 of JBBAMM010000033.1, read as the reverse complement.
GGTTACAACCATATGATCCACTGGGTGATCCAGAGACAACAAAAGGTCTGCATTTGGCTGCTTTTGCTGCCCTTGCTGCGTTGACATCGGTCAAGCGCAATGAGCGACAGAGTGATGAAGAGGCAGAGCAGGAGTCGTTGCAATCTGTTTCATCTGGTTCGTTGAAGCTATTGAAGAATGAACCAGGAAAGGGAGATCTCTCCAACTCTTGGGATAACAAATTCACAGATGACACCGATTTTGCATTTGTTGCTTTAGCCCATCGCTTCAATCGATTCTCGCCATTGCTAACGCGCACGATTCAAGATGGAAATACAGTTCGCGCCATCATCGGATCATTTGCAGCCTTATTAATTCCAATTGGTTTTATCTTGGGCATTATTGCTTCGATCAACACCGGAGCACAGGCTTTGCCACCCGTTTGGATCATTGTGGCTGCAATCATGGCAATTGCCATCTTCGATGCCTTTGCAGGTTTTGTTGCCGGCTTTGTCTTCTTTGTCTTGGCGTTGGTAACTGGAAACATTACAAATCGTCCAGAGCTTCTAACAACAATTGGTGTGATGGTCTTGTTCTTCGCACCTGCATTGCTTGCAAGTGCTTTCCGACCATTTAGACGCTTGGTTCGAAACCAAGATGATATGTGGGAGCGCATTACAGATTATGCGCTTGGAACACTGCTGACCTTCTGGGTTATTACCAAGATGGTTGCTGCTATGAATGGTTTGGCTCGTCTTGAGCTTCCAATTACAGAGTATGGAACAGAGTTAGCGTTCTGGGCAGCAGCTTTATTGTTGTTCCGCGTTGCGTTGGAAGACATTGCAGTTGAGCACTATCCAATGCGTCTTCGTGCGCTGCATGTTGAGATTAGAAAGCCATCTCAGAGTCAGAAGATTCGCTCACTTGCCTTCAAGATCTTTGTCTTCTTCATCATGGCAGCGCCATTTGTTGGTTCTACCTTGAACTTGATTTTGGGAACCTTGCTATTTGCGATTCCTCAGATCACTTCCCTTAGTCTTGAAGACAACCTGCCTAAGAAGAAGTTGTATTTACCAAAGGGTGTTTTCAAGACCGTTGTAATGATCTTTGTAATGGCCCTTGTTTCCAACTTGATTGAAGGGGCTTTTAGCTCACCTGAGGCCTTCTTGAAGTGGAGCTTTGTTGTTATGGCTCTGCCAGGCTTCTTCTTGCACTATTTGGATGCAATCACAGATGCGCCTGAGACAGATTGGAAGACCACCGAAAAGGGTCGAAAGATCTATCGAATTGGTGGAGTGGTTGTATTCATCCTGATGGTTTTGGTTGTGAAGGGCGTAGATATCGCTTCATGGCTTGTTGGGTAATACTTAGCGTATGACCAAGGTGCTGCTCACAGGGTTTGAACCCTTTGGAAAGGCAACACTTAATCCATCAGCTGAAATTGTTAAGCAGATTAGCGGTGACAATATTGTTACCGCTATTTTGCCTGTCGCATATGCGCAATCTGCAGAGGCTTTGCTTGCTTTGATTGAGCACCATAAACCAGATGTTGTTATCTCTTTAGGTCAAGCAGAAGGTCGCACACAGATAACTCCTGAACGAATTGCAATTAATTTAGATGATGCACGCCTTGCTGATAATGAAGGTGTAACACGAATAGATCAACCGATTCTTGTAGATGGGCCCGTTGCATACGAAAGCACCCTGCCGATCAAAGAGTTTGTTACTGCGATTAATGCGGCAGGGGTTCCGGCCGCGGTTTCGCTAAGTGCAGGTGCATTTCTGTGCAATCACATCTTTTATGTCGCCCAAGATGCGTTAAAGGATACGAAGGTGCACAGTGGTTTTGTACATGTTCCACTTATGGATGAGCAAGCAGGAGAGTTCCCTGGTTTACCTACGATGCCGTTAGATCAGATGGTTAAAGCGGTTCGAACTATGCTCGAAGTGCTTTAGCAAAATCGCGGAAGTCTTCTACAAGTAGATCGATCTCTGTTTGGCCATGTGCCAAAGAGATCAACCACTGCTCATCAAGTCCCGGAGGAGTGATGATTCCGCGGTTGAGTGCAAAGAGCCAGTGAGCCTCTGCGACACCAAAATCAGTAGCCTTGTAATCGCGATAGTTGCGAACAGGTGATGTAGACCAAGTAACACAGCCCTTTACGCCGAATCCAACTGTATGTGCGGGTAGCTGGTACTCATCAATGATCGCACTGATGCGATTTAACGCCTGCTGGTTGAGTTCTTCTGCTGCAGCAAGTGCTTCATCGCTACAAATACGATCAATTGCGCGAACTCCAGCCATTGCTAACGGATTACCGTTAAATGTTCCGAAGTGGGCCATTTTTCCATTGGTAACAAAATCCATGTACTTCTTCTTGCCACCAAATGCAGCAAGTGGAAGTCCACCGCCGATTGATTTAGCAAGGGTGATTAGATCTGGCTGAACACCTAAGCGTGCTGATGCACCATGTGCGCCAGCTGTAAGCCCAGTCTTTACTTCATCAAAGATAAGAACGACGTTGTATTCATCGCATAGCTCGCGGACGCGCTCTAAATAACCCTCATCTGGAAGAACGATGGCTAGGTTTTCAAGAACCGGTTCAACGATGAAGCAGGCAATCTTCTTTGCGTTCTTCTCAAACATTCTCTCAAGTGCTGGAATGTTGTTGAAAGGAACAACGTAAATATCTCCGGGAACCAAGTTTGAATCAATCGCTGGAATTGGATCTTCAGGATCACCAATCTTGTCTAGGGCTGGCTTGCTTGAAACTACAAATGGATCGTAGCTACCGTGGTAACCGCCTTCGACCTTAAGAATTCCCATTTTTTCAGTTGCAGAGCGTGCAACACGGACTGCATACATAGTTGATTCGGTTCCACTATTAGTAAAGCGCACCTGATCAATTCCAAAACGATTACAGATTCGCTCTGCAGCATCGGTTGAAATTGGTGATGGTGTAACAAATAACATTCCTGAAGTTAATGATTTTTCAATCTCTTCAACAACGATTGGGTTTAAGTGACCTGCAAGCATTGCTCCGAAACCCATTGAAAGGTCGAGCAGCTGTCGGCCATCAACATCTGTCATGTATGCGCCTTTAGCGCTGGCGATTGAGATCGGATATGGATCCCAGTGCTGGAAGCTAGATGTAACGCCTAATGGCAACGCCTTGAATGAACGGCGGCTCTCTTCTGCGCTCTTGCCTGTTCCCTTGGTGAATTGTTCCCATTCCTGCTTGAGGATATCTTCGACCCGCTTCGGATCTACTGGAACTGATGTTGACGGTACGAATCTAAATGTTTGCTTGTGGTTAGTCTGTGTGAGCATTTGTAAAACATGTACGGCAAAGGTTTCAGCTTTTGAAACTCGTTTGAGAAGTACTCTCCCGGTTCGTTTTTTAGTTAGTTTTAACTAAGCCCCAATTCTCCCATGCTTTATTTAAAAAGCAACCCCGTAGACTGAGAACATGAGAAAAACCAGGGTTTTTATAGCCTTTTTATTGGTTTTTTCGCTTTTCCATGAGGTTTCTCACGCATCGGACACCATTCCTTTAAGTTGTATGAATAAAAAAACATTACTTGTGCATATTTCTAATGTCATTAAAGGATGTGAAAAAACAGAGGTTTCATTGGGTGCAGGTGCGATTCCGCACTCTCTAATTCGTCCGACAGTTTTAGATAAACAACTTATGTATCGCTTTAAAGCAGCACAAGCCGCAGCAGCTAAAGATGGTCAAAAGATCTACATTGTTTCTGGCTTTAGATCATTAACTCGTCAGAAAACACTTTTTAATCAAGCAATACGTAAGTACAAATCAATTGATGAAGCAAGTAAATGGGTTGCGCCACCTTTGGTGTCACATCATCCGTGGGGTATTGCAATTGATGTTAATTATCCGGATGAACCGGTTGGTGCGGGTTGGTTAGAAACCAATGGTTCAAAGTTTGGTTTGTGTCGTGTCTTTGAGAATGAATGGTGGCATTTTGAACCGGTGATTGCACCGGGTTGGAAATGTCCACCGTTGGTTCCTGATGCTCGTTACAGCAAAGATTAACGAAGGAACAGAGCTCGTAATCTGCGGGATGTAACAAATAATCCGGTAGCGATCATCACGATGAAGTAACCGATATGGATCAAGACACCTGAGTCGAGATCTCCAAACCAGAAGGCGCGAACCATTTCGATTCCATGCCATAGCGGCAGGGCCATGATGACTTTTTCTAACCAATCTGGGTAAACCGAAATCGGATATAGAGAGCCGGAAAATAGCGTCATTGGCAGCAGCACGATGTTGATGAAGCCCATCTGCTGATATGTTTTAAAGAAAGAGGTGATCGCCATTCCAAAAGAGGCGAAACCAAAGGCAACCAGTGATGCTGCAGGGATCGCCAAGATCGCCCAGAAGCTTGGGGTCAGACCCAGCGCTGTCACCACTGTAAGGAAGCCGAGTGAGTACACCAAGCCACGAATGAGCGCCCAGGTGATCTCGCCAAGTGCGATATCTAACGGCCCCAACGGAGTTGAGAGCATTGTCTTATAGAGCTTGGATTCATTGAGTTTCCAGAAGACGTTCCAGGTTGAATCATAAATTGCACCATTCATCGCACTATTTGCAAGCAAACCAGGTGCGATAAACAAGGTGTAATCAATAGTTTTACTTCCAGTTGTTACATCACCAACAAGGTTTCCCATTCCGTAACCAAAAGCCAATAAGAAAAGTACTGGCTCAACGAAGCCTGTTACAACTGGAACCCAGTTAGTTGATCTAAATGCAATCCACCCGCGCTCTAAAAGAACCCAAGGTCGACCAGCGTACATAGCGCTGGATTTTCTGCTCTCTGCAATTTGTACCGCGGTCTTCACTTTGCCAACCTCTTTTCAAATTGGCGGGTAGCAAGTGTTAGACCAGTTACTAACATGGTGATTAGGAAGGCAAGGTGAACAATTACCATTGTTGAACTAATTCCGTAATCAAAAGCGGCTTCTCGACCAAGCTCAGTCGCATGCCACAGCGGTGAGATCCAACCGATTGGCTGCAGATAAATCGGCATTGAAGATAATGGGAAGAATGTTCCAGAGAATAAGAACATCGGCATGATCACTAAACGCCCAAGTATGTTAAAGAATTGATCTTCCTTTTCAATCTTTGCTGCCGCAAACAACATAAGAGCACCAAATGCGCCGCCACCTAGAACCGCAATTGGCATAAGCAAAACACTGATTCCAAAGTTAACAACATCAAATGCGAGCAAGAGAATGTAGTAAACACTTACCGAGAAGATTGCGCGACATAGTGCGGCAAGGTAAACACCAATGGCGATCTGTCGACCGGTGATTGGTGTCGAATTCTGCGCAAAGAAAAGTTTGCGCCACTTAAAACCTTCAATTGTTGGAAATACTGTTTCATCCATAATTCCTGTAATTGCAGTGTTTGCCAAGAGGGCGGGGGCGATAAAAGCAATGTATTTAATGCCATTTGTGCCGCTTGTTCCAGAGCCTTGCTCAACCAGGACGCCAATACCAATACCTACAGCGATCAAGTAAAACAGGGGATTTCCAACATCTACAGCGGCAATAATCGTTTTCCATTTAGACATGGATTTCAAACGTGCTGAAGCTATATACAAAGCTCCAAAACGTTGGATTTGTGGAACATCAATACCTGCGTTCATTCAATCAAAGTTCTTCCAGTTAGACGTAGGAATACATCTTCCAATGAGCTGCGACGAACAAGTGAGGTGGTTGGGTGCAGTTTTGCCTGCATGATCTGCTCAAGAAGTGCTTCGCCATCTTCGGTGTACATCAACACACGGTCAGGCAGAGTTTCCATACGTTCACACATTGTTGCAAGCTGCGGAGCAACCTCTTTATTACGATCGCTACCAAAACGAACTTCAAGAACTTCCTTACTTGAATACTGCTTGATCAACCCTGATGGTGAACCTTCGGCCATGATCGCACCATTGTCCATAACGACAAGACGATCACATAGTTGTTCCGCTTCATCCATAAAGTGAGTTGTAAGAACAAGGGTTACACCTTGCTCCTTGAGGCGGAACAAGCGATCCCACAAAATGTGACGGGCTTGCGGATCTAAACCTGTCGTTGGTTCATCAAGTAACAAAATATCTGGTTCGCTGACAAGTCCACGTGCAATTGTTAGACGGCGCTTCATTCCACCACTGAGCGCCTCTACCTTTACATCACGCTTTTCTTCAAGCTGTGCAAACTCAAGTAGCTCTTCAATCTTGCCTTTGATGAACTTCTTAGAAAGACCAAAGTAACGTCCGTAGATATACAGATTTTCGGTAACTGTAAGTTCACCATCAAGGTTGTCTTGTTGCGGAACAACACCAAGGTGCGCACGAACAAGTGGACCAAACTGTTCTGGATCTTTATCCAAGATCTCAACAGTTCCCGATGTTCGGGTTGATGTAGCGGCCAAAATTCGCATTGTGGTCGACTTACCTGCGCCGTTGGGACCTAGTAATCCAAAGGACTCACCCTTAGCCACATCGAAGTCGATGCCATCTACAGCGGTGAAATCCCCGAATTTCTTGGTCAAGCCACGTACGGAAATGAGTGGTTTAGACATTCTTCTATCTTACCTGAGTATTGTTTACCTACGTGCGATTCATAAATGAACCTACCCACGACCTCACCTATGACGATGTTTTCAT
>JBBAMM010000032.1:3670-7546 GCA_040402475.1 Rhodoluna sp. | reverse complement strand
GGTCACAGCTTCAAACAGAAACCACCGGCATTGATCAAGTTGGTGGTTTCTGCGTTTAAGCACCAGGTTAAACAAACAACCCCAAGGTTTCCCTTGGGGTTATTTTGCTAATTCTTTTTAGCGGTCTCTAGCTGGACGACCTGATGACTTACCAGCAAACTTACCTGCTGGTCTTCCACCTGAGCGTGCACCATCTCTTGAGCCACCGCGTGAACCACCACGACCACCAAAGTCGCGTGAGCCACCTCTTGATGAACCACGGTCTGAACGGCCACGGCCGCCTTCGCGTGAACCACCGCGGCTGTCACCGAAGTCCAGAGTGCTAGCAGCCGGAGCTGGAGCAATAGGACCTGCGATTTCAGCAAGGATTGGGCTATCTGCGCGAACATCAGCGTAAATTGCTTCACGTTCTGCTCTGCGAAGAAGGTCTTCAACCTTACGTCTGCGTGAACGAGGAACCAAAGTTATTACAGTTCCTTGCTTGCCAGCACGACCAGTTCTACCTGAACGGTGCAAGTAAGTCTTGTATTCCTCTGGTGGATCAACCTGGATAACCATTGCAATGTCATCAACGTGGATACCACGAGCAGCAACGTCAGTTGCTACTAGAACACGAACTTCACCTGACATGAAACGCTGCAGGTTACGGTTTCTCTGGTTCTGGTTTAGATCTCCGTGCAAACGAGCAGCTGGAACACCAGCACTGGTTAGCGATTCACTTAGACGCTCAGCTGTCATCTTGGTTCTAGTGAAGATAATTGCCTTACCCTCACCCTGAACTAGACGAAGCAAGATAGCGCTACGTGCTTCAGTTTCAGCAAACATAACTCTGTGAACGATGTCACTTGTCTCTTCAGTTTCGTTAGGAACTTCATAAACATAAGGGTTGGGTAGGAACTGCTTAACTAGCGCATCGATTTCTCTATCCAAAGTTGCTGAGAACAGCATCTTCTGTGAGTCACCGGTAGCAGCTGTGATTCTCTTGACTGGCTCAATGAAACCTAGATCACACATGTGGTCTGCTTCATCGATAACTAGAGTCTCAACATCACGCAGATCAACAATCTTCTGAGCCATTAGATCTTCTAGACGACCTGGGGTTGCCACAAGAATGTCAACACCACGAGCCATAGCAATCTCTTGTCTACGCTGAGGCATACCACCATAGATACAAGTGGTGTAGAAACCAACTGAACGAGCTAGCTGAGAAAGAGTTCTGTCAATCTGATCAGCTAGTTCACGTGTAGGAGCAAGAATCAAAGCACGTGGACGGTTAGGTTTACGTGGCTGTGAGCCTTGAGCAACAAGCTTGGTGATAAGAGGAACAGCAAAAGCAATTGTCTTACCTGAACCTGTCTTACCTCTACCCAAGATATCTCTACCTGAGATAGCAGCAGGAATAGTTGCCTGTTGAATTGGGAAAGGAGAAATAGCACCCATCTGAGTAAGTGTCTCTAGAAGGCGAGGGTGTAATCCCATCTCTTCCCACTCAGCTGAAATAACTGCATCTGCTTGGTCAACTGACTGAAGCTTCTCAAGAACAACATCTTCAAAGAAAGCCTTCTTGTTAGGTGACTTATCTCTTGCACCATCAAAACTTCTCTGACGGTCATCGTCTCTACCAACACGATCTGATCTACGAGGGTCTCTTGAACCACGGTCATCACGTGAAGGACGTGAGTCACTCCACTCTCTGCGTGGAGCACGATCATCACGAGCTGGACGTTCTGCTGTCCACTCTCTACGAGGAGCTCTGTCATCACGAGCTGGTCTTTCAGAAGTCCATTCGCGTCTTGGAGCACGGTCATCACGAGGAGCTCTGTCATCACGACGAGGAGCACGATCATCGCGCTGAGGACGTGAGTCACTCCACTCACGACGTGGTGCTCTGTCATCACGAGCTGGACGTTCTGATGTCCACTCTCTGCGAGGTGCACGATCGTCACGACGAGGAGCGCGGTCATCACGAGGAGGACGTGAGTCACTCCATTCACGACGAGGAGCTCTATCATCACGAGCAGGACGGCTAGCACCAGATGCGTTACCGCCGGTACGAGCATTGCGGCCAGCAAACGATTCTCTTGAATCTGATGGAGCCCAGTCTGGACGACGATCAGTGCTACGCGCTGGTCTGTCGTTACGTTGTTCACGAGCAGGACGGCCATCTCTAGATGGACGGTCGTTTCTTACTTCACGAGCTGGACGTTCGCTACGAGGAGCGTCCTCACGGTAATCACGCTTGTCACGTCCTGGAGCAGAAGAACCTGCAGTGTGTCTTGGCTTACGAGAAGCCGGAGCAGCGCTAGCTGCACCTTTACGATGTGTTTTCTTTGCTCCGCTGCGAGGCGCAGGCGAATTAGTGCCATTTTTTGGCATGGTTTTATTCCTTTATAGTGTGTGGCCTTTGTAGGAGTAGTACTTAGGCGCATGGACTAGTCGAACTGCGCTGACCCACACACGAGAGGAACATCTGCAAAGAGGCAGATTCTCACAAATAGGAAGACTGGCACATTTATCAATGTTCAGACCAAAGGTTCGAACTATGTGCTGCAAACGACTACTATCAAGAGTTCTTGACCTGTTAACCCTAACGGAAAGGTAACGTTTTGCCTAGAGGCAATATTTACCAGTAACGCGCAGTCAAATAACCAAACTGATAGAGCAGTGCAAGTACAAAAATGACTGAAATCAGGCTGATTACCGTGAATATATAGCCGATAACCAGTCCTGCAACAGCCAATGACCTGTTCGCAGAGCTAATTTGACCACGCTTCATCTGCGAAATGGCCATGTGCCCCAAGAACACGCCGGCAGGTGAAAACACAAAAGATCCAACCAGTGCGAACACCGGTAGGTTACTTGGCGCTCCCCCAGACACTGATTCTGAAGGCACTTGAGTGCTCGATGCTGTTGTTGGGAGATTTCCAACGAATCTTGAAACAACTGCAAGAGCTGAAGCTAGGCAAAGGGCAATCAGGATAGCTGTGTCCAAGAACCCATTGTTTTCTGTTATCTGGAAGTGGAGGAAATCCATTGGGTAGCCAAGAATTTGGAAATAAACCTGAAGCATGATCCACGAAAGCGGAACAGTGAAAGCGAAGAACCCAATCGCGGACCAAAGCCATGCTTTTCCAATTTTTGGCAAAAAGCCAGTCACAGCTAACGCCAATGAACCTATAGGTAGCAAGACCTGGACTATGACGTAGTGATAAAGAGGTACGGATGCGAAACCACTGGTTTGGGGATTTTGTAAAATCTGCCCCAAGTAAGAAAACGATCCATTGAAGGAAGACATAATCGCAGTTACTAGAAATAGCCCTGCTGAAATCATCCGAAGGATGTTGGGCCTAGGTTTTTGCGATGTCATTACTTCTGGAAGTGTCATAAAGTCCCCTATCTCTCTGTGTTTTCAAGCCCCATTTGAAACACTTGAATTTGCAGTATCCCCATATGGCAACTCTTCAGTGATTTTTATATTAGACCACGAACTACTAATTCAGCATGTAATTCAGGGTCACTAGGCTCGACCAAGAACTTGCCATCTGTGAAGAGAATTACTGGGATGTTCGTTCTACCGGATATGCTTCTAGCTTCTTCGGTGTATTCAGCTGACTGTTCAACGTCTTTCTTTTCGTATTCAACGTTTAGTGCTTTTAGTAAAGCTTCTGATCTTCTGCAGTCCCCACACCAGTCCGCTCCATAAACAATAACTTCACTCATTTACCTAATCCTTATCTCATCCGGTATTACTAATACTTCACCATCAAAACTAATACCTGTTAGATCTCTAACCACTATGTCGGCATCAGAGTTCTTAGCTCTCTCCCCAACACCTATTACTAAGCCAACTCCTGCTTCTATGGCTGAGATAACCCC
>JBBAMM010000032.1:0-3570 GCA_040402475.1 Rhodoluna sp. | reverse complement strand
CAGGAGAACTTCATGACTAAAGGCTACCTTGCCCTAAGTTTCGTTACCTAGGCGTTAGTTAAAAGAGTTTCTATCCGATTAGGAAATACAGGTATTTTGCTAACCTTTTAGCAATGGGGGCATTGAGGCCTCATCAAACCTGGAGGCGAGCGTGGGCAAGAACACTAACGAAGCAAAGAAGCGAGTAGACAAAGTTTTGATTACTCTCTCCGGGTTAGTTCTGTGTATTGCCATTTACGAGAATCTAGTTGTTGCTGGGATAAGGAGATAAATGGAGATTCAAAAAAACAAGAGCTCTAAACAAATAAATAGAGTGGCTTTAGGCACGGGGTTATTGAACCTAGTGCTTTCAATACTTCTACTTAGTAGTCAACTGTTTGAAAGTCCAGAAAATGCGGCTCATAGGATGGCTGGCTCTGGATCAACCCTCTTCATTTCATGGTCTCTGGGTCTCTTAGTTGGTGGAGCTTCTATAGTTCACACAATCCTTGCCCTTAAGCTGAAGAAGGAACCAGGCGACAGATATAACGGTGGAATAGTTAGAGATACTTTCTTAGTTGTTTTATCTGTTGCCTATCTCTGGATTGCCATCTCCCTTATTCTCAAAGTTGCAGGGAAGTAAAAATGTCCCACAATAAACAACTCCTAAAACATCTGCCGTTATTCCCAGCTCTAGCTAATTTACTTTAAGTTCAGAGAGGAAGTCATGACCAGGAACACAAACGAAACAAGTCCAAAATTCAGATTAATCATGCGAATAATTGGAATTGCAGTAGCAGTTGCACCACTGCTTGTTTTACTCGTAGCCCCTGCACCTATTGGGTTCAGTGGAGATTACGTTGGACCAAAAGGCATGGCCTTTATGTTCTTCATACTCTCAGTGCCAGCTGGTCTGTTCGTAATGAGTTACGGTAAAAACCCAACTCGCACAAAAAGGATATTGCTTATTGTCGTAGGCATCTGGGCTGCCTTGAGTGTTATCTCAATCCTGTTTGATCTAATCAATCGTGCGATTCAGGGCACGCTATAACCAGCAGTCTTCAAACAGGAATCGGTAAATCTGGAGTGACATGTGAGTACACAAATAGCTAAACCTAAGAAGAAATCCAACAAAGTTTCAGTTTGGACTGCAGTCTTTAATTTCCTTATGGCAGTCTGGGTTTTCTGGCTACCCTTTATTGGCATTCGTGACTTGAATAGAGTTAGTGCTCCAAACAGCTGGTACATCATGTACCAAACAACACTTTTTGCTTCTTTAGTAGGAATTGTCTGCTTTGTGAGAATACTTATAGCTTTGCTTCGTAGGACAGTGCAAACCCCTGAAACATTACAGGCGGAAATCCCAAAGAATAGAAGATCAAGAATTATTTCTTGCGTATTTCTGGGCTGGGCCATCTATTGCACAGTGCTGGTCGCAATGGCTGTGGAGTTTTGATAAGTAAGTTCAATTACAAGAAGTCGAAGGCAAAATGGGTTAAGACTTGTACCCCGAATTTTTTACTTTTCTATGAACTTGAAACTATGCTCCTGATGCGAACAGCTATGTAAGCGGTAACATCCACCAAAGCTAGGGTCAGCATTGCTGGAAGCATTGAATGTAGGAACCAACCAAGAGTTATTGGATTTACATGCTGCTCTTGAGCGTTACCGAAGTAACTTCTCTGCAGTTCTTGAATAGCTGAAAATCCAAAACCAAAAGACATAAAGGTAACCACAACAACAAAGAGAACAACAAGAACAAAGTTCAAACTAAGGGCTGCTGTTCCAGCTTCCTTCTTAGCCTTTACTTGGTTAGTTCCATGAGCCTTAGTTCTTGCAGCATAGATACTGCCAAGAGCCACTGAGCCACCAACAATAGCCAAAATAATAACCCAGACCCAAGTCTGAGGGTTCTCTCTACTTGATTGATAAACAGTTAGACCAATAAGTAGAGCAAGAGTAGTTCCAACTATTGGGTAAACAAAAGCTAGAGCAGCTTCACGTTTAGCCTTCTTCTGCTCAGGGCTAATGGTTCCAACAACAGATACAGACTTTCTATAAACGGTTGCACTAAGCAACAAGAAAACACAGATAGCAGCAGCCAAGATAATCGGCAGGTAAACACCGGTTAGTTGATCGGCAATGCCTCTTCCATTACTGCTAACACCATTAAATGAAGCAAAGAAAGCACTAAGAGCGAAGATCACTAGAGAAACCAAAGAAACAATAACCCCAACAGTTGCAAACCTAAATACCGGTAAAGCGCCAGGAGTCTTCTTAGCCACCAGGACATCAGACATTCTGTATGCAAGTCCTGAGAACACAGCTAAACAAGCCAAAGCAACAAGGAAGATGTATGTGCTTGGTTTAGTCAAAGAGTCATAACCATAAAGTAGAGCACCACGGGAGCTGTAGTTAGGTGATTCATATAACCCAACCCAGTTAGCAGTCATGAAACCAAACCAAGCTGAGGTAAGGCCAATAAGAACGAAAGCTGTTGCTGTCTTTAGTGTTTTATTCATACCTTGAGCCTAACTGGCAACAGGAGACCAAACTAAGAAACTAAGCCCCCTATATAGGGGACAACCAAGACCAATAAACTTGAACCTATGTCAGCAAGTGAAGTAACAGCCTATATAAAGGCTCAAGATCCAACCAAGGCTAAAACCTTGGAGGCTATGCGTAAGCTCCTACTGGAGATAGAGCCCAACCTAGAACAAACAGTGGCCTGGAAGTCAGCCATGTTCAAATACCAAGACAAGTTCGTTGTTGGGCTCTGCGCTCACAAAGCACACATGTCTTTCTCACTGCCTAGCTCTGAACTGCTAGGGACTTTCACCACAGAACTAAAGGACTTTGTAGTTTCAAAGAACTCTTTTCAGTTCGCTGTTGACCAGGTATTACCAAAGACTCTAGTTAGCAAACTAGTCAAAGCAAGACTAAAAGAAATCAGAGAAACTAAATGATCGTAGTTATTGGTGAAGCACTAATTGACCTTATTGAATCAAGAGAGACTAAAGGTCAATTCAATGCTGTTGTTGGCGGAGCCAACTGCAATGTTGCTTTAGCACTAGCTAGAAGAGGCAACAACCACCAGTTCTTAGCCCGAATCTCAACAGATAGATTCGGAGGTCTTATCAAAGAAAGACTTAGCTCTAACAATGTAAAGACTGATCACATCATCAATACCGATGAGCCAACAACACTTGCAGTTATTAGCGTTAACGCTCAAGGATCACCAACATACAACTTCTATACCAATGGAACAGCTGACTGGGGTTGGACTAAAGAAGAACTTCCAACCCAACAGCAACTAAAAGACCTAAACGTTAAAGCAATCCAATTCGGTTGCCTAACCATGGCTATGGAACCAGGCAACCTAGTAATTGAAGATTGGGCTAAACAAGCACAAGACATCACAATTAGCCACGACATCAACATCAGATCAGCACTTGGCTTTGATAGAAACAAAGAAAGAGAAAGAGTTGAAAGAGTCAACTCTTTCTCACACATCATCAAAGCCAGTGATGAAGACATTGAGTGGCTATACAACTTAGAACCAGAAGCAGATCTAACTGAAGTAATCAGTAA
>JBBAMM010000031.1:6339-7936 GCA_040402475.1 Rhodoluna sp. | reverse complement strand
ACGGAGGAAGACGATGTCTGCTTACTGCCAGGTCACTCAGACCGGTCCGCAGTTTGGACACGCTGTTTCGCACGCTCAGAACAAAACTAAGCGTCGTTTCAACCCAAACATTCAGAAGCGCACATACTTCGTGCCTTCACTAAAGCGCAACGTGACCCTAAACCTATCTGCCCGTGGCATCAAGGTTATTGACGCACGTGGCATCGAGTCTGTTGTTGCAGAGCTAAAAGCTCGCGGCGAGAAGATCTAAGGAATAGACCATGGCTAAAGACAGAGACATTCGTCCAATCATCAAGATGAAGTCAACAGCGGGAACTGGTTACACATACGTAACCCGTAAGAACCGTCGTAACGACCCAGACCGTATCGTGCTAAAGAAGTACGACCCAGTTGTGCGCAAGCACGTTGAATTCCGCGAGGAGCGCTAAAAATGGCTAAGAAGAGCAAGATTGCACGCAACGAACAGCGCAAGGTTGTTGTTGCACGCTACGCAGACAAGCGCGCAGCACTAAAGAAGGCTTTGGTTGACCCTAACTCAACAGACGAGCAGCGCGAAGAGGCACGTCTAGGCCTACAGAAGCTTCCACGTAACGCATCTCCAACTCGCGTTCGTAGCCGTGACGCTATCGATGGTCGTCCACGTGGTGTTCTAAGCAAGTTCGGTGTATCTCGTGTTCGTTTCCGCGACATGGCTCACAAGGGCGAGCTACCTGGTATCACCAAGTCTTCTTGGTAAATCCAACAGTTTTTCAAGAGATCCGCTGCCTAAAAGCAGCGGATTTTCTGCTTAAAAGGGCCAAAACCCGCTAATTCACAGGAAAAGATTCTAAAGAGTTATCCTCAACACGCCGAAACCCTAATAAACACAAGGGTTCTAGCCGTATAGGGTGAAACCGACATCCCGTCAAGCACTTTGAATGTCCAGGAGGACCAAATGTCAGCACTAAACAAGAGCGAGCTAGTAGCCGCTATCGCAAGCCACACCGGTGAATCACAGGCTGCAGTCAACCGTACAGTTGACGCATTCTTTGAGATCATCGCTTCAACTGTTGCTAAGGGCGACAAAGTAACAATCCCAGGTTGGTTGTCAGTTGAGAAGGGTCACCGCGCTGCACGTGCAGGACGTAACCCACAGACTGGTGCAACAATCCAGATTGCTGCTTCAAACACCGTAAAGGTTTCTGCAGGTAGCAAGCTAAAGGCTGCAGTTAAGTAATTCAAGTTACACAAGCAGACGACGCACTTCGGTGCGTCGTTTTGCTTTAACTTAGGCTTATTCAATGACCATAACAATTGCTTCAAAGACCTATGTCTTTAGTTTGTTGTTACTTGGCTTAGCTGTTGGTCTAGTTGTTGGAATGTTTGTTGGCGGGGCAGCAGCACCTAGTGCTCTGGGCGATGTTGGGGAAACTCTGCGCTGGCTGACACCAGCTCTTCGATCAGTAAGTGATCTATCTGAAGCGGTAAGCATTGGTTCACTAGTCTTTGCAGCTTTTGCACTAGAAGCAAAAAGCAAAGCTTTCACTAAAACAGTTTCATTGGCAGCCAGCGCTTCAGCAGTTTGGGCTTTAGCTGGAACAGCTTATTTAGTAGCTAC
>JBBAMM010000031.1:0-6239 GCA_040402475.1 Rhodoluna sp. | reverse complement strand
TCACACTCGATGGCAGTCAACGCACTTGGTCTTCACCTAGTTGGTATTTGCATCTGGGTCGGCGGTTTAGTTGCACTCTATGTTTCTTACAAAACCCAAGCTGTGAATGCTTTCGTCACAAGATACTCATCTATTGCACTCTTTGGTTTTGGTTTAGTTGCGGTATCTGGTTTTGCATCAGCGCAGATACGTATTGGTCCTATAACAAACCTGTTCACAACAGGCTATGGCCAAGTTGTTTTACTAAAGAGTTTGGTTCTTGTAATTCTTGGAGTATTCGGGGCTCTCTATCGCAGGAGCTTTATTGCCAAATTACAAGAGACTGCTAACAAGTTTTGGAAACTAGTTCTAGTTGAATTCTTGTTATTCGGATCAGCCATTGGTCTTGGAACAGCATTGGCTAGAACAGCTAACCCAGTTACTGATTACCCAGGTGGAACTCTTACCCCAGCTGAAATACTCACAGGATCGAAACTTCCACCAGAACCAACTGCAATCACTTGGTTCACTACTTTCAAACCGGATCTAATCTGGTTGCTGGTAACAGCTGCCCTTGCTGGTTTCTATATCGCTGGTGTTCTTCGCCTACGTAAGCGTGGAGACAGCTGGCCAATTGGCAGAACCATCTCTTGGCTAGCTGGTGTTGGTTTACTGTTCTATGTCACTAACGGTTACTTCAATGCTTACGAACAGTATCTATTCAGCTCACACATGCTTGCTCACATGTTGCTAACCATGGGTGTTCCTGTCTTGCTAGTTCCTGGGGCACCAGTGACTCTTTTAGCTAGAGCAGTTGAGAAACGTAAAGATGATTCACGTGGAGTTAGAGAGTGGGTGCTTTGGGCTGTTCACACTAAATATGCAGAGTTCATTGCTCACCCACTTGTCGCAGCAATACTCTTTGCTAGCTCTCTAGTTGTTTTTTACTTCACACCAATATTTGGTTGGGCAACTCGTGAACACGTAGGTCATGAATGGATGATTGTTCACTTTGTTATTACCGGTTATCTTTTTGTTCAAGCCTTGATTGGTGTTGATCCTGGACCTAAACGCTTTGGTTATCCGCAACGTCTAATACTTTTGATTGCAACTCTTGCCTTCCATGCTTTCTTTGGTTTAGCTCTGATGTCAGGAGATACGTTGTTACTTCCTGAATGGTATGGAGCAATGGGAAGAGTGTGGGGTCAAACACCTTTAGAAGATCAACAAACAGGTGGAGCAATAGCTTGGGGTATTGGTGAACTCCCAACAGCAGCGCTAACCATCATCGTTGCTATGCAATGGGCTAGAAGCGATGAACGTGAAGCTAAGCGACTAGATAGAGCAAGTGACCGCAGTGGTAACGAGGATTTGTCTGAATACAACCGTATGCTTGACGCTCTGGCCAAACGCAAAGAAGATTCAAGGTAAATCAAGTTGTCTGAAATAAAGCTCTCTAAAGAGCAACTAGCCCTGTTTGAATACATCGAGAAAGATGGTCAGACAGTCTTTGTCACTGGTCGTGCTGGTACCGGTAAATCAACCCTGCTGGGTTATCTAAGAGATAACACCGACCAAGATGTTGTGGTCTGTGCTCCTACCGGTGTTGCTGCTTATAACGTAGGTGGGATTACTATTCACTCGCTGTTTGGCTTTCCTTTCGGAGCACTAACAGCAAGTGATGTAGCTAAACATCTTGGTAGAAGACAACGTGAAGTTCTTCGTGAAATAGACATGCTGATTATTGATGAAGTGTCCATGGTTTCAGCAAACCTAATGGATGCCATCGATGTTGCTCTAAGAGTTGCTAGAGGTAAACCTAAGGTTCCTTTCGGAGCTTGCAAGGTTGTCATGTTTGGTGACCCTTATCAGTTAGCTCCAGTTCCAGCTAGAGGCGAGGAACTAGAGAAGCTAGTTGAAATGGATTACCGCTCTCAGTGGTTCTTTGATGCCAAGGTTTGGTCATCAGAACGCATGGAGATTTTTGAACTAGTTGAAATCTTTAGACAGAGAGACCCTGAGTTCAAACAAATACTTAACTCCATTCGTGTTGGTGAAGTAAACCAAGAAATGGTTGACCGCATCAACCAAGCAGGTAATCGCTTCCCACCGCATGAGAATGTAATTCGTTTGGCAACAGTGAACAACATCGTTGACAACGTCAACTCTGTTCGGTTAGCAAAACTAGAAACAGAAGAGCGAATCTTCAAATCATCTTTTGCACAAGGCGATGCCAGTGCTTTTGGTAATGCACTTCCCGCTGAGAGCCAACTACATCTCAAAGTTGGTGCTCAGGTAATGTTCATCAAGAATGATGATCAAAAGCCAGTAAAGAATGCTGATGGTGCGATGGGTTGGCGTTGGGTGAATGGAACTATCGGCAAGGTAGTTTCCTTTGGTGATGGCAACCAGGTTCTAGTCGAAGCAGATAATGAAATACACACCGTTGGTGTTAGCACCTGGCAGAAGGTGCGTTACCTTATCGAAGAAGAGTTCAGCGAAGAAACCGGTAAGTTCACCGAGAAACTTGTTCCAGAAGTTTTAGCTGAATTCAAACAAATACCTTTGCGTCTTGCTTGGGCTGTCACTGTTCATAAATCACAGGGACAGACCTATGACGAGGTAACTATAGATATGGGTTCAGGTGCTTTCTCTTCAGGGCATACCTATGTTGCACTCTCAAGAGTTAGATCACTAGAAGGTCTTTATCTAACTAAGCCGATAAGACTAAAAGATATTCAGGTAGATCAAGCTGTCGTTGAGTTCATGGGTGGAGCTAGATCTATGGTCAGCGAAGACCCCTTAGGTCTGTCCTAAGAGTTCAACCACCAGTTGATTGGATGCTCAACTCGTTGAGCCCACCAAGATTCTTTATGTCCAGTTCCTGGATACAACTCAGCTTTGTAATTTAGATCTCTCTGCCAACCAGCTTTATCCATGGCCTCAACAAAGTTGTAATGCCACTTGAAGTAACTAGCATCTAGTTCTTCTGTTCCAACGTCGCTATAAACCCGAACATCTTTAGGCAAAGATTCAACTGTGAGATCGATTAGTTCTTGGCAACCTAAGAGCCATGCAGTTGATAGACCTAGAGCTGTTCCAAATACCTCAGGATGTCTTGAGATACCGTAGAGAACAGCAAGACCACCAAGAGATGAACCCATCTGTGCTGTTCGTGATGGGTCAAGCTTTAGCCCATATCTTTTAGCCAGTTCTGGAACTAGTCGAAGAGCAAGCATGTCTTGGTATTCGTTTGCTTTGTAATCTAACTTGCTTGGTTTCTTGATTGCACCGATGTTATTTAGCATGTGTGGTCTGGTCTTCAAGATATCTTCTGGAGCAAGTTCTGCCATACGTTGAGAATCGTCAACACGATAAACCCCAACAATAATGGGTAGCTTGCCATCTTTAGCAACAATGCGACCAGCAGCTATTGCTTCAGGTAGTCCCCAGTTCTGATGATTCCAAGTTTCACTAACATCAAGCAGGAAGTTACCGCCATCGTGAGCCACCAACAAAGGTGTCTTACTGTCATGCTCAGCAGGAACCCACACATCAATTCTTCTTCCTTCAAAGATGAAGTTCTCTAGTGTTCCACCAGCTAGTTCACGCTCTTGAGTTTGCACAGTGTGAACAGTGATGCCACTGGCAGAAGTTTTAGAAGCCGAACTCCTTGTTTTCTTCAGATGCAGTTCACGCATACCTAGGAAGAAAGGGAATACAAAAGCAATAGCGCTTATGAAACCGGCCGCGATATACCAACCAACATTTTTCATGCCCAGCTTCTTGGATTCAAAGATCATGAATGGAACAGCAGCAAATGCTGTTAGTAAAAGATCACAGGCGAGAACAAGATCAGCTTCATTGCCAAACCATGAACCAAAGAAGTCCTGTCCTCGCAAGATAGCGATGGTGTTGAAATACCAGGCGGTAATCAGACCAATCGCTGCAATGAGGAAGTAGAAGGCTGCTCGGGCATTCCTGTTAGTTTGCTTCATTCCATTTTCTTTCCGAGGTAAATAATTTAGACTTGAACCTAATGAGACCTCTAAGCAATTTTGTCATTCGACACAGCAAACTATCCCTCTTTGGCTTTATCGGTTTGGTATTACTTTCCCTAATCGGTGGATTCCAAGCTTTTGGTAACCTCAAAGGCGGTGGTTACTACGACCCAAATGCTGATTCAGCAAAAGTAACCGAGATGCTAATCAAGGACTTCAACCAGAATGACCCTGAGGTTGTCCTAGTTGCTGACATGGGCAGATCTGTTGACGAGGCTCAATCAGTCCAGAATGCTGACCTAATCACCAGTGCTTTAGAGCAAACCGAAGGCGTTAAGACTGTTACTTCTTACTATTCATTAGGAAGACCAGCAACTCTTAAATCCAAAGATGGCATGGCCGTCTACTTCTTTGCCAAATTCGAGGATTCAGCTAAACAAGCTGAAGTATCAAAAACTATTCAAGATAACATCGGTGGCAAAAATTACGGAGCGACCATTTATGTTGCTGGCTGGGGTCCTATCACCTCTGAAATCAACCATGTTATTGAAGGTGACCTAACCAGAGCTGAATCAGTAGCGTTACCACTAACACTTCTTCTGATGATCTTTGTATTTGGTTCTGTTGTTGCAGCTGGGTTACCGCTGATGATTGCAGGGCTAACCATCCTGGGCTCCTTCTTCTTTATCTGGCTATCTTCACTTTTCACAGACACTTCAACTTTCTCAGTGAACCTGGTTACCGGTCTTGGCTTAGGTCTTGGTATCGACTATGCATTGTTGATGGTGAACCGCTTCAGAGAAGAACGAAGCAAGAAGGTTCCCGTTGCTGACGCTGTTCAAACTACGGTGCTAACTGCTGGAAGAACAGTGTTCTTCTCAGGGCTCACAGTTGCTCTAGTTATGGTTGGGTTGAACTTCTTCCCTCAGTATTTCCTGAAGTCTTTTGCTTATGCCGGTTTAGTTTCTGTCTCAATTGCAGTGGCAGCAGCGCTGATAGCGCTGCCAGCTTTCCTAAACATCCTTGGGGACAACGTCAACCGTTGGCCACTATTCAAACACCGTGCACCTAAAGATGTTGGCTTCTGGTCCAAGCTTGCGAAGTTTGTAATGAGAAGACCAATTCCAGTTATCTTGGTTTCTGTTCTGGCTCTTGGCTCTTTAGCTGCTTTAGGTATGAATGTGAAGCTAGGTCAGGTTGATGACCGCATCTTGCCAACTGATAACAGAGTTGTGTTAGCTACCAATCAGATTCGTGATCGTTTCGATGGTCGTGAAGGTTCACCTATTGAGATCATGGTGCAGAATCCAACAGACACCAAAATTTCAGA
Organism: Rhodoluna sp.; assembly: GCA_040402475.1. Classification (GTDB taxonomy): domain Bacteria; phylum Actinomycetota; class Actinomycetes; order Actinomycetales; family Microbacteriaceae; genus Rhodoluna. The sequence continues at coordinate 929 of JBBAMM010000031.1, read as the reverse complement.
GTATGCAGTGAAGCTCTCTAAAGAAGATCACATCTCTAGAGTTCAAACACCGCTTGGTATTTTCCAGAAGGGATATCTAATTCCTCAGACCGATTCATTCTTCAAGAACTATGTGAAGAATGATTGGACCAGAGTAGTTGTTATCGCAGATGTTGAACCTAGATCTCCTGAAGGTGAAGCCCTAACTAAATCACTTAGAGCAGAATCAAATAACTTTGATCAGTTACTTGTTGGTGGTTCATCAGCTCTCTATACAGATGCTCTTCTTGGAATTACAAATAATCTTCCTTGGGCAGCTCTCTGGATAATCCTGACAACAATCACATTGTTGTTCTTGTTCACAGGTTCATTACTACTTCCTATCAAGGCTGTGCTTCTGAACTTCATGTCACTGTTTGCAACCATGGGCTTCCTGGTTTGGGTGTTCATGAATGGAAACCTGCACTGGCTTATCGGTGACTTTGCTTCAACCGGAACTATCGATTCATCTTCACTCGTGTTAGTTGCAGTTATAAGTTTTGGTTTGTCGATGGACTACGAGTTGTTCTTGTTATCAAGAATCAAAGAACAGCATGATGCTGGTTTAGACACAACAGAATCTGTTGCTGTTGGTTTGCAACGATCAGGTCGAATCATCACAACAGCTGCTCTTGTGCTTGCAGTTTCATTCTTTGCTTTTGCATCCAGCGGTGTTTCAATCATGAAGATGTTAGGTCTTGGAATTGCTTTCGCAGTAATCCTGGATGCAACAGTGATTAGAGCATTACTAGTTCCAGCTCTAATGAGATTGTTTGGTAACGCTAACTGGTATGCACCTAAGTGGATGAAGTGGGTTCAGAAGAAGGTTGGCTTAGAGCACTAGTCGTCGCTCTTTAGATCTTTCTTTAGATGCTCAGCTAACTTAGCGCTAAGTCTTAGATACTCAAGTA
>JBBAMM010000030.1:0-8184 GCA_040402475.1 Rhodoluna sp. | reverse complement strand
TTAAGATTGCTGAACTAGTTAAGGAAGGACGCATCACTGGTATCGCAGATATTCGTGATGAGACTTCAGGTAGAACTGGTCAGCGTCTGGTAATTGTTCTAAAGAAAGATGCAGTTGCTCAAGTTGTTCTAAACAACCTTTACAAGTTCACTCCGCTTCAGGAAAACTTCAGCGCCAACATGTTGGCTCTAGTTGATGGAGTTCCAAGAACTCTAAGTCTTGATGGTTTCATTACTCACTGGGTTGCTCACCAGATTGAAGTGATTGTTAGAAGAACTCAGTTCCGTCTTCGTAAGGCTGAAGAGCGCGCACATATTCTTCGTGGTTACCTAAAAGCACTAGATGCACTTGATGAAGTCATTAAGTTAATTAGAGCTAGCGCAACAGCAGAAGATGCTCGCGATGGTTTGATGAAACTTCTAGCTATTGATGAATTGCAAGCAAGAGCAATCTTGAACATGCAGTTGCGTCAACTAGCAGCACTTGAACGTCAGAAGATCATCGATGAAGCCGCTGAATTAGAAGCACTAATTATCGAATACAAGGCAATCATTGCTGACCCTGCTCGTCAGAGAAGCATCATCAGTGAAGAACTTGAAGATGTTGTTAAGCGTCACGGCGATGACCGCAGAACAATCATTCTTCCTGGCGAAGATGGTGTTACCGATCTTGATCTAATTCCTGAAGAAGAAATGGTTATCACCATTACTCGCGGTGGATACATCAAGAGAACTAAGAGCGATAACTATCGTTCACAGCACCGCGGTGGTAAAGGCGTTAAAGGTGCAAGCCTTCGTGCTGATGACGTCGTTGAACATTTCTTTGTGACAACAACTCACCACTACCTCTTGTTCTTCACAAACAAGGGACGCGTTTACAGAACTAAGGCATACGAAGTTCAAGAAGCAGGAAGAGATGCTAAGGGTCAGCACGCGGCTAACCTTCTAGCTTTGCAACCTGATGAGAAGATTGCTCAAGTTCTAGACATTCGTGACTACCAGCAAGCTGAGTATTTAGTTATTGCAACTAAGTCGGGACTAGTGAAGAAGACTTCACTTGAGGCCTATGACACTTCTCGTTCCGGTGGAGTTATTGCTATCAAACTTCGTGAAGATGATGAAGTTGTTTCAGCAATGCTAGTGAACCAATCAGATGATCTGCTTCTTGTTTCAAACAAGGGTATGTCGATCCGATTCTCAGCCAGCGATGAGTCACTTCGTCCAATGGGAAGAGATACCAGTGGAAACATCGGTATGCACTTCCGTTCCGGCGATCACCTGCTATCAGCAGATGTGATTACCGATAAGGGCTTCGTCTTCGTTGTCACCGAAGGTGGCTTTGCTAAGCGAACTGCTGTTGAGCAGTATCGCCTGCAGAACCGTGGTGGTATCGGTATCAAGGTAGCCAAGCTTGAAGAAAAGCGAGGGGATATCGTAGGTGCCCTAATCGTTGAGGAAGATGACGAGGTACTAATCGTCCTTACCAGCGGTAAAGTGGTCAGGTCAGCTGTGAGTGAAGTTCCTGCTCGTGGCCGAGACACCATGGGTGTTGTTTTTGCTCGTTTCGATGATGAAGACTCGGTTCTAGGATTAGCTAAGAACAGTGAACGCAATCTCGAAGGATCTGAAACAGGCCCAGTTGAGGTTGTTACTGAAGAGTCAGGAGAGTAAATGAGCATCTTTTCACGTCAGGTAAGACGCAGTGAATCATCAGGCGCTAAGCCTGTGAACTTGAAGCTAGTTAAGGTCAACTTCTGGTCTGTGGTTAGATTTGCCTTCATTTTGACTGTTGCTCTAGGCATCGGGCTAGTTATAGCCCTGACCCTGGTGTTCTTCATCTTGAATCTTGCTGGTTTCAGCAACCTCTTGAAGAGCTTCCTAACAGTCGATGTGACCCTGCCAGCGGTACTTTCAGTGTCTTTGAGCATCGCTGTTTTCCTAATCGTTGTTGGAACAGTTTTAGCAGGCGTATGGGCTGCAATGTTCAACATCATCGCCAGGATCACTGGCGGAGTATCAGTAGGTTTCACAAATAACTAAATAACGGCCAATGTTCAAACTTTCGGTTTGAGACAACGCCTCATATCAGATAAGGTTAAGTCTGCTCTACGGGCCTATAGCTCAGGTGGTTAGAGCGCTTCACTGATAATGAAGAGGTCGGAGGTTCAAGTCCTCCTAGGCCCACCAGGAAGCACTCTCAACCGAGTGGGCTTCCGAATGGGGACTTAGCTCAGTTGGTAGAGCACCTGCTTTGCAAGCAGGGGGTCAGGGGTTCGACCCCCCTAGTCTCCACTCAAGTGGAAAGACCGGTCAGAAATGACCGGTCTTTTTATTTAATCTCTATTATTGATTTCAACGAGGGGACTTGAACATGAAGCTTCGACAGCTAACAAGAGTTGGAACACTACTTTTACTAGGGGCACTTTTGGTTACCGGTTGTTCGAGTAGCCCATCCAATGAACAAGCTGGTAAAACACCAGAACCAAGCACAACGGAAACCGAAGATCAGAAGCCTATGTATCCATTGGGACTCGATTACGGCAGCAAGATCCTCTTAGCCAAAGATGACCTTGACCTTGAGTTTCTAACTATCGCGATAGCAAGCTGCAAGAAGGCACAAACGGATGGGCTAATAATTACCGATAGTGAAAACACGACCTACTTCCGTCCAAAAGCAAACGATGAAAATTCTGACTGGCCTTTCGATCAAGTAACTGTTGACAAAGGAAAAGTTACGGAGGGTAAGTTCAATATTTATCTGCCAGCGTTCTTTGACCCGTGTGACCTAGAAATTCAAGCGCATAGAGCAGAAGCTGGAGAGCCAGTCTTAGAACATAAAGTTGAACGGTGGGCTGACAATTCTTATGGATGGTCGCAACACCACTTTGGGGCAAGCCTGGAAGAGGTTGTGTATCAAGTCTCAAACGGTTTGATAACTCGCTATGGCGGATACAACAACATGGACTCGGTTGTTGGTTACGGGCCATTCACTCCAGAACAAGATGCATACTTCGACAAAGTAAATGAGTAAGTGCTGTGAAGTTAGTGGGCTTGATTTATAAGAGGTAGCATCAAAGTAGGCAAGGTTTCTAGCCCATAAAGATTCGGATCGGGGATACATGAACAAGGCATCAGTTCTTAAAGCTGTTTTAGCGTTTGGTTTAGTTTTCGGGTTGGCTGGTTGTGCACCTGCGGAAACTCAAGCTCAGATTGAAGCGGACTTCATCAAGATTGCTAAAGATTCATGTTCAAAGGCACAGAAGGACGATGTCGTTCAGGTCTATACCAATGACAAGCCAGCCAGAGTTATTGCTCTTTCAAGAGATCATGCATACAAGGATTACAGCGCTGTATACATCGACAACAAAGGTAAAGCTCAAGTCATATATGAACTTGAACTAACTGTTTGTGGACCTACCTATTTGCTCTCTATGCAAGAAGAAGCGAACCACGATAACTCAGGTGACTATGAACATCACATCAAGAGAAATGATGATGGCACATACACCTGGACCCAACATGTTTATAGTGAAGAGGGTGGCAAGCTTGCTGACACAACCTTCACCGTTCTAGGCGGCCTAATCGTTGCTGCTGATGAAGAAGGACTTCCATATGACCAGACCATCGAATACGGTCCGGTTGGTGGCGCAGATCTCGCAACTCTCAAAACTGCAGTTGATGCAGAACTAGAAAGATTGAACGAATAGAAAGCTAGCTAAAACTACTTATTGATTGGCTTAACGTCTCTAAAGACGTTTCTAAGAATCAAGGCAGCTAATAAGACAACAACACCACAGAACATGATGGTGGCTCTAATACCGAATGCGCTGGCTAAGAAACCAATCAATGGTGAACCAATAGGTGTTCCACCCATAAAGATCATTAGATAAATTCCCATTACTCGACCACGAAGAGCACTGTCTGTGTTGCTCTGAACATAGGTGTTAGCAGAGATGAGAGTTAGCAATACGGTTGCACCCATTATTGGCAACATAACTGCATACATCACTGCGCTCGGTAGATAAGCAGATGCCATTACTAAAACACCGAAGAGCGTAGCTCCTCGAAGAATGTTTTTTGTGGTTCGATGTTTTTCTAACCTTGCAGCTATTAGAGCTCCAGATAAAGACCCAACCGCAAGGATGCTTCCCAAAGCTCCGAACTGATCTGGACCCATACCAAATTCTTTGGTGGCCATCAAGGCTATGAATATCTGGAAGTTCAAACCAAAAGTTGTTGTGAAGAAAACAGTCAACATAACTAACATCAGATCTCTTCGTCCTCTGACATAGAGAAAAGCTTCAGCTAACTTGTTAGCTCGTTGAGGCTTAGCTGTGATGTGTAAGTCTTTATCTCGAATCACAAGAAGAGTAGCCACCATCACCGCATATGTTGCGGTGTTGATTAGAAATGAAGGACCGGTACCAAAGTAGTAAATGAGGTAACCACTAAGCGCAGGACCAACAAGTCTGCCAACGTTGAAGTTTGCTGAGTTCAAACTAACTGCGTTAGCTAGATCGTCTTTACCGACTAGTTCACTAGTGAAGCTAACGCGGATAGGTGAGTCAATGGCTGTAAAGATTCCAAGTAGGAGCGCTAAAGCAAATACATGCCATAACTGAACAGAATGGGTAACTACAAGAATTCCAAGAACAACAGAGGATAGCCCTGCACCAAAGTTAGTTAGCAGTAAAAGTTTTCTCTTGCTGAACCGGTCAGCTAGTAGACCACCGTAAAGACTTAGCAACATGGCAGGTAAGAACTGGATTGCTGTTACAAGACCTAACGAAGCAGCATCGTTGTTGGTTAGCTCAAGAACGAGCCAGTCCTGGGCAACTCTTTGAGTCCAAGTTCCAATGTTTGATAAAGCATTGGCTGGGTAGAGTATTCGAAAGTTACGATGCTTGAACGATCTCAACGCTGAACTTTTGGCCACTAGACCAATCTACTTCCTCCACCTTGCTGTATTTTGTGATTATGAAGATTAGACAGATAGCTCTTGGTTGTAAAGACCTAGTTAGAGCACAGGATTTCTATACGAGACTTTTAGGCACAGAACCAACAGCTGTTTTCAATCCACCTGGCTTTTGCTTCTTTGATCTAGAGGGCACCAGGTTACTTATTGAAGTTGGTGGACCTGCCTCTCTTATTTACCTAGAAGTCCCAGATGTTAAAGCTTCAATTGAAGAACTTCGGGAGAGAGGCTTCAAGATAACCAGTGAACCTCACATAGTCTTCCCCGACCCTGATGGAGTCTTTGATCACCCAGGTAATGAATGGTTAGCTTTCATAGAAGACTCCGAGGGTAACCCTGTTGGCCTCATGAGCAGAGAACGGGTTTAGTCTTCAGGCTTCTGAGGCATCTCACGCATAGTTCTAAGCGGTGAGAAGAACACAAAGCTAGCGGCAAACAGGCCACCTAGAGCACCAATCCAAAGAGTTGGAACAACACCAAACCAAGTTCCAAGACCACCTGAGATAAGCGCACCAATAGGCATACAACCCCAAACCATGAACCTGATGGATGCGTTCATACGACCAAGCAGGTGTTCCGGACAGATCCGTTGTCTAGCAGTCACCTGAGTGATGTTGTATGTCAGAGCCAAGAATGATGTCATGAAGAACTGAATACCAAGCAGGACTAAAGCGTATTCACGTGGGGCATACCACGCCAACGGAATCAACAACTGAACAGCACCAGATACAAAAGCTGAAAGAACTACTAAAGGACCTTCACCGAAAAACTTGATTAGCTTTGGCGTAACCGTTGCCCCCAGTAAACCACCAATTGAACCTAGTGAAACCAAGATTCCAAAACTTGCTGTGTTGAAACCTAAATACTCAACCTTGAAGAAATACAAAGCAAACATGGTTCCAGCGATAGTTCCAAAGAGGTTGCTGGTTGAAGTTGTGAAAGAGATTGCTCTAATGAGTCTTTGATTCCAAACAAAGCGAAGACCAGCTGCTATCTCTTTGGTCAGAGGTTTTCTATCTGCCTTGATTTTTGGCTCTTCACGATCTTTGATAAACCAAAGTGACACTGCTGAGATAAAGAAGCTAAAAGCATCAAAGATAAGTAGGAACGGTGCCTTGAACACTTGCAGCAATGCACCAACAATGCCAGGGCCAGCGATACCGGAGATCTGCGAAGTGGTTTCCATCCTTGCGTTACCAATGCCGATGTATTCCTTAGGCAAGAGGATGGGGATGTAACTCTGATAAGAAACATCAAAGAAAACAGTTGCAACGCTTAACACAGCACCGATAACCATCAACTGGTAAATGTTTAGTAAGCCAAAGAACCAGAGGATGGGAACGATTCCAACAGCAAGCATCCGCACTAAATCTGCAACCATCATGACGCGTCGTTTTATCCAACGATCAACTAGTGCACCAGCGAGTAAACCAAACACGAGGAACGCGGAAGTGTCAGCTGCTGTTAGTAGACCCATCTCCCATTCAGTTGCACCTAAGAAGGTAACAGCGATAACAGGAATAGCAATACCAGATATCTGAGATCCGATAGCGCTAACTGATTGACCAACCCATAAAGCTAAAAAGCCAGGTTGCTTAACAACACTTTGTTTAGTGGACACCCGTTAAAACTAACAACCGCAGCCCAAAAGGACTGCGGTTGTTATTAGTTCGAAGTAATTACTTTTTAGCAGTCCTCTGGTTGCTAATACCAATACCAAAAGCACCAAGAGCTCCAAATAGAACACCAAGAGCTGCAAGAGTGTTTGAGTCGTTTGAAGTAGACCCACCCATACCGGCTGCGTTCTTATACATCAGAGACTCGTCGCCAACCATAGGCATCATGTCATAGCAGACAGATTCGTCTGTAGTTACGCAGTCGTTAATAACCCCATCGCTGTCTTCAGGCAAAGTGTTGTATGCGCTCCAGTCTGTGCACATTGTGCTGTCAGTGCCTACATCTTCAACATCTTTAACGCAGACAGCAGGAACAGGATCTTCAGTTGAACCTAGAACTCCACCACGAGCACAAACATCTCCGCCTTCTGGGGTAGTCCAGCAAGTGCCATCTGTTGTTTCATCAATAGGTTCCGGAATTGCTTCACATGTTCCAGAAACCCCATCTTCGGCCAACACAGCTTCATAACCATCAGCGCAGTCAGTCAATTCAAATGGGGTGTCAGCACTAGCCATAGAAGCTGATCCTCCAATAAGACCGCCTGCAAATAGGACGGCTGTTGCAATTCTTATAAGTTTCATAACTCTCTCCTCCTTGAGTTGATTCAAGCCTACCCAAAGGGCAATAACAATAGAGTGCCGTTAGGCTGTGAATATCCCGAATTCGTAAATCCGAAAGTTGCTATGTCTGAGCCTAAATTGTTGTGGTCCGAAGAGTTCAATCAAGGTGCAGGCACTGCCCCTAACCCAGCTATCTGGGGGAGAGACATCGGGGATGGCTCTAGTTACGGGATTCCTGGCTGGGGTAATAACGAATTACAGGTTTATACAGCAAATAATGCTTTTACCAACGAACAAGGTCATCTAGAGCTCGAGGCTAAGCAGATCACTGATGGTTCAGCAGGTGAGGCTTACTACGGTCCTGTTCAGTGGACTAGTGCGAGATTAGTAACGAAGAACAAGCTGCACATCAAGTACGGCCGCATAGTCATTAGAGCTAAGGTTCCTGCCGGTGTTGGGCTGTGGCCTGCGTTCTGGATGCTAGGAGACACCATGGATCAAGAGGGTTGGCCTTTAGCTGGCGAAATCGACATCATGGAATGGGTCGGTAAGAAACCTCTAGAAGCACTTGGAACATTGCATGGTCCTGGTTACTTCGGTGATAACGGCTGTGGTGGAAAGACTGAACTAGATAAACCACTATCGGATGATTGGCACGAGTTCTCTATCAACTGGAAACCAAATGAGATCTCATGGTTTGTTGATGAAACAGAATATTTCAGGGCAACACCAGAAAGTGTTGAACCAAACCAGTGGGTTTATGAACACCCGTTCTATCTATTACTAAACCTTGCTGTGGGTGGAAACCTAGGTGGCCCATTAGCTTCAGATCTTCCATCGTCAAACAAATTGCACGTTGATTACATTCGTGTTTATGAGTTTGAAGGCCACGGCGAAGTTATTTTTATCTAGTTTTGACATTCCTGCGAAACTGTTGACAGTTTCAGCATGTTCCCGATTATCGGTATAAAGT
>JBBAMM010000029.1:3898-9401 GCA_040402475.1 Rhodoluna sp. | reverse complement strand
CCGGCTGCACCGTTACGCCACATCTGGCTAGCGATCTCAGCTAACTGCTGCTTAGCCTGCTTAGCTTCAGCGGTAGCGGCATTTACTTTGGCTTGCAGAAGCTCAACCTTGGCTGCAACGGCATCTTCTTCGTCTTTAGCCTGGTTGTATTTCTCTGCCTTAATCATGGCCACACGTTCAAGGGCAACCTGCTCAGCGGTTAGGTCGGTGATGATGGTCTGCAGACGCTTGATCATGGCCTTTTTACGGGCGGCATTCTTACGTGCGTTTTCCACTTCCTGAGCCGTAGGGTAGGGCTTCTTGGCGAAGGCTGCCTCAACACTTAAACCGCCAAAAACCAGCCCACCTATGACAAAAAGGGCGAGAAAGCGTGAACGTAGGGTCTTCACAGCTAATCCACCTCCTTAATGTCGTATGTATTTCTAAACTAACATCGAATGGCCTATTTGCGAGGTTGCATTAACCTCCTTAGAGCAAGTAACCTTGACCCTTGGTGCTCTCTTTAAGCTCCATCGCTTTGACGGCCCCATCGTTTAGTGGCCTAGGACGCTGCCCTTTCACGGCAGTAGCACGGGTTCGAATCCCGTTGGGGTCACCAAGCGAAGGTGTTTGAGAAGTACTTCTGGTCCTGTAGCGCAGTTGGTTAGCGCGCCGCCCTGTCACGGCGGAGGTCGCGGGTTCAAGTCCCGTCAGGATCGCTGCGATGAATAATCGCTCAGCCTGATCTAGGTTGAGGCTGGATAGCTCAGTTGGTAGAGCGAACGACTGAAAATCGTTAGGTCCGCGGTTCAATCCCGCGTCCAGCCACCACTTCTTCAATCGCTTCAACTCTTGAAGTGTCCCCTGCAACGAAAATCAATTCTTTGTTTAGGCGTTTACCTTTAACTCCAACTTTGGTTCCAGCTTTGTTATAGATACCTATCTGTGAACCGATGTATCGCTTGTAATCAAATTCAAACAAAGCAACGCTTTCATGCCCTGCTTGCAAAATTGCTTCAGCAATATCTATTGGTTCAACCCAAGACTCATCGTTATAAGAAACCACCAGAGTTTTACATTGAGCTTTAGTGATTACATCTTTGAAAGCTCCTGGCATTAGCTTTCTTTTATTGAAAACCGAATGTGTTTGCTGTGATCTACTATCCAACCTCTTCATTGCTATGCCATAAACCGGAGGTTTATCCCATCTAACTAGGGTCTCCCAGATGTGATAGTTAGTGAAGTAGCGGTGTTGGTTATATGGAGGATCCATATAAAATAAATCAACCTCAGGCAATTCAGAAACAACTTCTTCTGCAAGACCTAAAACACTCTTACCCTTACCTTCAATGAGATCTGGAACTTTTAGTTCAAGATCATTACCTGCTCGATGAGACCAGTTCTTCAGGTATGCCATGTGTTGACCAGTGGTGCTATCAACTTTGTCGGCAGCTAACATCAAAGCGGTTAGCAGGATGTTGAAGTCCTTATCTGATTTGAAGCTATTCTCTAGCTCTTCACGAATAGCATCTATTCGTAACCCATTCTTAGGCTGGAAGAACCTGGCATCCTCACAGAAGTGTTCTGTGACATAACCTCTAAGGTCAGGTAACCCGTTGAGGTAATCAATCTTTGATTGCAGTGCTAAAAGGTCAACCTCGTTGGCATCGGTTTCGATGTAACACTTAGCTAATACATCACTATAGGTAGCAGCATCGCTAGCTATAACTTCTAAGCCATTTCTTTTGAACTCCTGGGCAACCCTGGTTGTTCCAGTAAATAGGTCAACAGCGGTCTTAGCCTCAGAGGCGGTAGCAATAGCGCCTAGGACACCAACTAGGGTCCTTTTAGAGCCTAAATACTTGATCACTTGCTACCTTTGTCCATTTTTCACAGGGTATCAGGGCTTAGATGGTTAGGCTTGTCTAGGGTTTTTAGCCCTGCTGCAAACCTGCAGTTACACAAACAGAAAGCTCTAATTACCATGGCAATTCTCGCCCGTTTTCGCTGGATCGGCCTCATCTTTATCTCGATGGCCATCTCTATCGTCATCATTGACGGAACTATCGTCAACACCATCTTCCCTAAGGTAATCCAAGCCCTACACATCTCATCCAATGAGGTTCAGTGGGTTCAGGAAAGCTATGTTCTAGTCTTCGCTGCACTGCTGTTGGTTTGGGGATCGGTCGCTGACCGTATCGGTAGAAGGCGACTACTAGTAATAGGTATCGTCATCTTTATTGCTGCCTCTGTTTGGGCAGGTTACTCTAACGATGCAACTCAGATGATTCTTGCTCGTATCGTTCAAGGCTTTGGTGGCTCAATGGTGCTGCCAACAACTCTTTCTCTTGTGAACGCTAACTTCCAAGGTAAAGAGCGTGGTATTGCTTTTGCTGTTTGGGGCGCAACCATCGGTGGAATGGTGGCCCTAGGTCCTGTTCTTGGTGGCTGGCTTGCAACCAGCTTCGGTGATGATGGTTGGCGTTTAGCGTTCAACATCAACTTGCCAATTGGTCTTTTGATTGTTGCTGGTCTTCTACTGTTTGTGAATGAATCTAAAGTGGAACAAAGATCCGGTGCACCTGACATCTTTGGTGCTTTCCTTTCAGTTGGTTTGTTCCTGACTTTGGTCTTCGGTCTTATCGAAGGACGCAACTACGGTTGGTGGAGTGTTAACAAGGACTTCAACATTGGTAGCTGGTCTTGGGGTGACCCAGGTTTCTCAGTTATCCCAGTAGCTCTTGGTTTATCTATTGTCTTTGCTGCTTTGTTTTACTTCTGGGAAAGAGCAAGAGAGCATGCACACAAGCCAGTTCTTCTTGATCTAAATCTTTTCAAAGTAACTTCATTTAGAAATGGTTCATTAGCTGCATTGATTATTTCTATGGGTGAATTCGGAATCCTTTTTGCTATTCCGCTTTGGTTGCAGAACGTTCTAGGTTTATCTCCGATTGATTCAGGTCTAGTTCTGCTTTGGTTAGCCGGTGGTGCTTTCCTAGCATCAGGTGTTGGTGGTGCTCTTAGCGGCAAGCTAGCTCCAGCAATGGCTGTCCGTATTGGTGTTGGTCTTGAACTACTAGGTGTAATTGGCGTTGCTCTATTTGCTAATGATCAGGCTGGTTGGGGACCAATCGCTCCTTGCCTATTCATCTATGGAATAGGTATTGGTTTGGCTACCGCTCAGCTAACCGGTGTGATCATGGTTGATGTTTCTATGGACAAGATTGGTCAGGCTTCAGGCTCACAGAGCACTGTTCGTCAGATTGGCTCTGCCCTAGGTATTGCTGTTCTTGGAACCGTTCTATTCACACAGTTGCAGTCAAGCCTTGAAAGCAAGCTAGCGGCCATTGGAATGCCTAAAGGCGTTGCAGATGGCCTAACCACCTCTGTTGTTGAATCTGCTGGTGGTTCCATTCAAGGAATGGCAGCTAATAACGTTCCAGATTCAGTCATCCAAGCTGCCAAAGATGCGTTCACCGATGGCACTAAGTTCTCTGCTTTAGCCGCAGCTATCTTTTTAGCTCTTGGCTTTATTGCAACATTTAGACTCTCTCAGCATCAGCACGGCGAGAAGGTAAAGAAGTAGGTTATTAGGTATGCCTGAATCAAGACACGAACACGATAAGAAGTCCGCTAAGGGTAATCACCTTTATCGCCGCATCTTCTTAGGGCGAGCGCTACGTAACGAAAAACTCGAAGGTGAATTACTACCTAAGACCATCGCGTTACCTATCTTTGCTAGCGACCCGTTATCTTCTGTGGCTTACGGTCCTCAAGAACTCTTGATGATCTTGACCCTAGGTGGAATTTCTTTCCTAACTTTTGCTCCAGCTATTGCTGCAATGGTTGCTCTTCTACTTACCGTTATCGTTCTTTCATACCGCAAAGTAATCCAGGCTTACCCTTCTGGTGGTGGTGACTATGAGGTTGCCAAGAAGAACCTGGGTCGTGGTGCATCCCTAGTTGTTGCATCAGCTCTGTTACTTGACTATGTGATGACCGTTGCTGTTTCTATTTCATCTGGAACAGATAACCTAATCTCTGCCTTCCCCCAGCTAGCTGATTACCGTGTTGAAATAGCAATCGGTTTCTTGCTTTTGATCTTCGGTATTAACCTTCGTGGTATTCGTGAGTCTGGTGTTTCATTCGCTATTCCTACCTACGTATTTATCTCAACCGTTTTTGTAATGATCGGTTCAGGTCTATACAAAGTATTCGTGCTTGGTGAAACTCTTGTTACTACCTCTAGTGATTACAGTGTTCACGCTGGTGCTGAGTTCTTAGATAACCCAGCTCAGGTTGCAGTTGTCCTGTTACTACTTCGAGCTTTCGCTTCCGGCTGTTCAGCTCTAACCGGTATTGAAGCTATCGCTAATGGTGTTCCTGCTTTCCGTGCACCGAAGATTAGAAATGCAAACATCACCATGAGCTTGATGGGTGCAACTGCTGTTTTGATGTTCCTTGGAACAACCTGGTTGGCACTAACCTCAGGAGTGAAATATCTTGAATCAGGTGAGCAGCTAAATGATCCAGTTCAGCTAGCCCAGTTCATGGCTAACCCGCAGCTATCCCTGATGGCTCAAATTGGTGTTGCGGTATTTGGTAGTGGCTCTCTGTTGTTCTATATCTTGCAAGCCTCAACAGCAGCCGTATTGCTCTTGGCTGCTAACACTGCTTTCAATGGTTTCCCGTTGCTGTCCTCTGTTCTTTCTAAAGATGGCTTCGCTCCAAAGATGCTGCAAACCAGAGGTGACCGTCTGGTTTACTCGAACGGAATGCTCTCCCTGGCAGCTGCTGCTGGTGCTTTGATCCTTGTTTACCAAGCATCTGTTACCGGCCTTATCCAGCTGTATATCATCGGTGTTTTCACCTCATTCACAGTGGGCCAAATAGGAATGATCAGACACTGGCGCAGAGGCATGCGTGAGAACACTATTGCCAGAAAAGAAGCTTTCAGTGGCCTTGCCATCAATGGTTTTGGAGCACTGCTAACTTCATCGGTTTTGATTATCGTCACCCTAACCAAGTTCACCCACGGTGCCTGGTTGGTTTTCATCATCATGCCTGCGCTTTGGATTTTGATGTATGAAACCAAGAAGTATTACGCCGAAGTTGAAACTGAGATTCAACTCAAGCCTGAGATTGTCTTCGGTAGCAAGGGTGACTATGCCATCGTGTTGATGGATAAGCTAACTGCTCCTCAGCTAAAAGCTTTGGACTATGCGTTATCGAGTAAGCACGACCTTCTAGAAGTTGTTCACATTGGTGTTGACCCTGAGAGTTCTGCTCAGTTCGAAAAGGACTGGCTTGCCTACGGTATCCAAGTTCCACTAAGAATCATTCCTTCACCGTTTAGAGATTTCGGTGCACCGCTAAGCGAATACCTAACTGAATACCGTGCTCAGCATCCTGAGAAACGTATGGCTGTTTATATTCCTAAGTATGTTGTTGGTCACTGGTGGGAGCACATCTTCCACAACCACCGTGCAAACAGAATCCGTAAGCAGCTGATGTATGTTCGCGG
>JBBAMM010000029.1:0-3798 GCA_040402475.1 Rhodoluna sp. | reverse complement strand
TCTTCCACAACCACCGTGCAAACAGAATCCGTAAGCAGCTGATGTATGTTCGCGGCGCGATGATCGTGCTTGTCCCTTGGAGATTAGAATCTGCAGACAAGATTGATCTATTCTCAAGAGCCCCACTACCAGGAGATGTTCGTCGTGGTGAAATTCTTAGAGGTAAGAGTGCAATGCGTAGACACGAAGGTGGCAAGAACAAAGTCATCAAGATGGTAGCTAAAAAAGATGCCACTCCTGATGACATCTTGGACCCTAACGAAAATGACTAGATTCGCACCTAAAGATTTTCTTTTAGTCCTCTTAGGTGGTGCCTTAGGTGCACTACTTCGTTATCTAGTTGGTGGAGTTCTTGAACTAACTCTTGGTGCAACTAACGCTGGATCCATTTCATTACTTATCGTAAATGTCGTTGGTGCCGCGTTCCTTGGATACACCACAACCAACCCAAGATTCGCATCAGAAGATCAGAGATCATTCTGGTCAGCTGGTTTCTGTGGTGGGTTCACCACCATGTCAGGTATCGCACTATTCCTCTATAACTACCCACCACTACTAGCCATGCCAGCAGCGGCTGTCATGTTTGGTTTTGGTTTCATCGGTTTCGCAGCTGGTGCAACATTTGGGGGTAAGAAGAAATGAATGCTGCAGAAGTCTTCAACCCAGTTGTTCTAATCGGTATCGCAATAGCTGGTGGCTTAGGTTCCATCCTTCGCTTCGCTATTAGTAAATGGTCTGGAACTATCCCCTGGGGGATCTTGACCGCTAACACCGTTGCCTCATTTATTGCAGGTTTTGCAGCTATTCGCTTTGGTGCTAATGACACTTGGGTAGCCATATTGGTTGTTGGTTTAGCCGGTGGGTTATCTACGTTCTCATCATGGGCTGGGGCTGTTGGCCAGATGGTTGCTACAGGTAGAAAGGCTGCTCCTGCCTTCTATACAGTGCTAACCCTGATACTTTCCTCCACAGCAGCCTATTTGGGACTAATCCTGGGCTAAGCCCTGATATACTCAGTTTCAGATTTGTTGATTCCTGAGTCTAAAGACTTGGCCTAGTTCAAAAGGGGGTCTCGCCATGGGGCGTGGCCGTCAAAAAGCGAAAAACACTAAGGTTGCTCGCGAGCTGAAATACTTCAGCCCTAACACCGACCTGACTGCCCTGCAGGCAGAACTAGCTTCCGCTACTCCAACCGATGAACCTGACTACGAAGACAAGTGGGCAGATCTTTACCAGGACGAGGAAAGCGAAACCGCTGCCGAGAATCCCGACAGCGGCTCCGAAACTTCTTCTAACTAAGCAGTTTTAGGCTTACGCATACCTGCTAGAACAACTAGCAATGCACCAACTGCTAACCAAGCTCCCATAACAGCCCACTGAGTAACAGTGCTAGCTTCTGGGAAATAGCTAATCCGACGAAGCAGGTTCACTTCAGCACCTAGTGGCAAGTACTGTCCAAAGACACCTAAGCCAGTTGGGTAAAGTTCTTGAGGTAAGCCAACAGCGCTAATTGGGTTACCAATAATAAAGAACAAACCGATCACCCCAAGCATTCCTGCTCGGCCAGCTAACGCTGCTGCACCCATTACACAGAGTGATACCGCTGCAATACCAACGGCAACAACAAGAACTTCTAGGAAGTAGTTACCTAGCAGTGAACCTAACCAAAGGTTCAAGATTGCAACCATGGCGAAAGCGGCAAGAGTTCCAGCAATACCTGCAACAGCAAATCTCTGCCCAGTCTTACGAAGACGCATTGAACCTAAGAGACCCACGACGATACCGGCAATGATTAAAGGTAGTGAACCAGCGTTCAAACCTAAGCCTCTAGGGTCTTTGGTGCCAAGAGGTGCAACATCTTCAACTGCAAAGTTAATAACCTGAATGCCATTAGCGGAAGTTAGCTGAGCGCCTAACTGAACACTCATAGATGTGAGGATTTGAGTCATAGCAGGGGATGCACCAGATGCAACAAGCATCTGAGGTGTTTGGGTTAGCACTAGTGCCCCATAAACTTCACGATGAGCAATAGCTGCCTTGGCAGCATCAAGATCCTTGTATTCGATGAAATTGAAAACACCTGGCTGTTGTTCTTCGAACTGAACCTTCAATCCTTGAATCAAACCAGGTTGAACAGCGGTGACACCAATAGGAATGTTCTTAGGAGTTGCAGTTGCAACTGGCCAAGCAAAGATGGTGAGGATAGCGCTAACAATCACAGTTACCATAACTGAGATTTGAATGACTGGGGCCATAAACTTCACTGCAGGTGTTGCAGCTGGCAATTCTTTTACATCTGACACGATAGATCTCCTAGTAGTTGATTACTCGTGTAAGTCTGCCAGCGTATTGCCTATTACTCATGGACATTTACAGGCAAGCCAACTTTGGTGGAGCAAAGTAGTTACTCAATCTGTAAGCAAAATGTGATTATCTTGACGAATATTGTTTCCAAATGGCAACTAGGCTTTTGGGTGACAAGGAAAAGGGGAGTCATGCTTAGAAAAGTTCTCGCGACTGCAACCGCGATTGGAATCATGTTTATCACAACTGGATGCATGAAGTTGAATCTAGATTTAACTGTAAACAAAGACGACACAGTCTCCGGCGCAATGGTCATCGCTTATAGCAATGATGCTTTGGCATTAGCTGAATCGATGGGCAGTGCTTCTTCATTGAATACAGACTCGCTAATCAGCGAACAGCCAGGAATGACAGTCGCCCCGTATAAAGATGACAACTACACTGGTTCAAAAATAACCTTTGACGCGAAGCCATTCAGCGATTTCTCGACCGGGACTACCGCTGGAGCATTGAGTTTCAAGCGAGAAGGAAACATAGTTTCTGTAACTGGATCAATAGACATGTCTGGAGGCGATCCGTCCTCAATCGAGCAGGCTAAGAATAATCCTCTTACTTCAGGACTGTTCGACAAGAGCGACATTGCAGTTTCAATAACTATGCCAGGCAAGATCACTTCGAAAACAGGAATTATCGAAGGCAACAAGGTCACCTTCAAAGGACAGCTCGGTGACAACATTGTGATTGACGCTCAATCTGAGGATTCAGCTGGGTTAGATGTTATGACCATTGCAATCGGTGGAGGTGCTTTAGCGGTAGCAGCGGCAGGTGCTACATTCTTGATTCTGAAGAGAAGAAAAACTCCAAAGGTTGAGGCTGCTTCGAGCCCTGCTCAGTTTGATACCTGGGAATAACTTCCAACAAGCCTCACAGCTCCGCCATCAACACCTTTAGCGCCTTGGATGTATCCTTCTAGGCTGCAGTCGGTTGATTCGACTATGCCCAGGTGCCAGGTGTTAACTCCTGAGTTGATTAGTTGTTGTTGGATCTCTTGGGCTTTATCTGCTTTGACTATTACTGCAAAGCCAAGTCCTAGGTTCCAGGTTGATTCAACTTGAGTTAGATCTAGATTTGCCCAAGAGGTTAGCACTTGGAAAACATCTAATGGTTTCCAAGTGCTTCTATCAACATCAAGAGTTGTGTTCTTAGGTAAGACTCGGGCTAGGTTAGCTGCAATGCCACCACCGGTGATATGGCTCATAGCTTTAACTGATGAACCAAGTTCACTATCAAGAAGTGTATTCAGGATTCCGGTGTATAGACGAGTTGGTTCAAGTAGCACTTCGCCTAGAGAAGTATTTCCGAACTCTTGAACTGTCTTGGTGTAATCAAGTTTGCTCTCTGCAATGATCTTTCTAACTAATGAATAGCCATTTGAATGAAGTCCACTTGATTCAAGCCCTAGAACAACATCGCCAACCTGAACCTTGTTAGGTC
>JBBAMM010000028.1:0-11646 GCA_040402475.1 Rhodoluna sp. | reverse complement strand
AGGTTTACCTAACTGCTCTAGTTAGAAAACTTAAAGGTAAAGACGTTTTGAATAACCCAGTTGCACTTATGAGCCTGGCTCAAACAGCAGCTAGAAATATGAAGCTAAGTGACACTCTGTCTGACCCAGCTCAACTAGTTGGTGTGGCCAATGCTCTCAAAGCTATCCCAATGAAGAAGATCACCTTCTTGCAACTACCTTCAGTTGGTGGACTGCCTGCACCTAATGAGGGCAGAGTTCAACCTGATTATGAGAAGGCACAAATCCTCTTCGAGATGCTTCAAGCCGATCAGCCTATGGTTCTTGGCAATGTCAATAACACCGGCAGTGGTTCAGTGGTTGCACCGACCCCAACACCTAAGCCAACCAAAACCTCTACTAAGAGCCCAACCCCTAAGCCAACCCCAACTGCAACTATTACTCCGTTGCCAGATTGGGCTCAGGGAACTAACGCTTCAACAACAACCTGTTCTAAATAGAACCCTTTGTTCTTTTATCTGGCTAGGCTAAAAACATGCCAGATTACATCTCGGCGCTAGATTTATTCACCATCGGTATTGGACCTTCCAGTTCACATACCGTTGGACCCATGAGAGCAGCGTTGCTCTTTGCAGAAGCTATTAGAGCTGAAGGCAAACTACCGCTGACCAAAAGGGTTAGCGTCAAACTATTCGGATCGCTCGGTGCAACAGGCCCAGGTCACGGAACTTCCAACGCAATCGTTGCAGGGCTATCAGGTCTAACACCTGAAGAATGTGATCCTGATGATGTTCTTGCAGCTTGGGATAAAGCAAAAGAGTCATCGCAGTGGTTTTTACTAAATCACCCGATTCACTTCTCAGAAAGTGACTTTAGTTTTCAACCGCTTATACGCTTACCAAAACATTCCAATGGTCTTAGATTCCAAGCCTTAGCAGACGATAGCGAAGTTTTACTAGAACAAACCTTCTATTCAGTTGGCGGTGGCTTTGTTGAAGCTGATCACAATCTTGCTAAACCAAGCCGTGAAGAAGTTCCTTACTCTTTCACTTCAGCTGAAGAACTCTTAGCTTTATGTCTTGAAGAGGGTAAGAGCATTGCTGAAATAGCTTTTGCTAATGAGGTTTATCTGCACGGTGAATTAGCAATTGATATTGCTCTAGATCAGATCTGGAGATCGATGCAGGACTGCATCGATGCAGGACTACAAACCAGAGGTGTCTTACCTGGTTATCTCGCTGTGACTAGAAGAGCGGCAGACATGGCTGAGCAGCTCTCTCAGGTTGAAGATGCAAACCAAGTTTCTAACGAGTGGTTGCAGGCTTACGCAATTGCAGTCAATGAGCAGAATGCTGCCGGTAGAAGAGTTGTCACAGCACCAACTAATGGTGCTGCGGGAATCATTCCTGCTGTTGGTTATTACGCAATGAAGTTCAAAGATGTTGACACTAAACAAATAGCAAGAGATTACCTTTTAACAGCAGCTGCCATTGGTTCTTTATATAAGCGCAATGCATCCATCTCAGGAGCTGAAGCTGGTTGCCAAGGTGAAGTTGGTTCTGCTTGTTCTATGGCAGCAGCTGGACTTGCTGCAGTTTTAGGTGGAACACCTGAACAGATCGAGAATGCCGCTGAAATAGCGATGGAACATAACCTAGGTCTTACCTGTGATCCGGTTGGTGGTTTTGTTCAGATGCCTTGCATTGAAAGAAATGCCATTGCAGCAGGAACTGCTGTTTCAGCCGTGAGGCTTGCTCTACTAGGTGACGGTAGTCACAAGATATCTCTCGATACCGTGATTGAAACTATGCGTCAGACCGGTATCGACATGTCTAGTAAATATAAGGAAACCTCCTTGGGAGGATTAGCAGTGAATGTGGTGGAGTGTTAGATGACAACTGTGGTGATCTGGGTCTCAGATTTAGATAAATCTGTAGCGTTCTATTCAGCTTTGTTTGAAGCTAAACATCCTTATGTGAGTGAAGGCTTTGCCAGTGTTAGTGGTAATGGCAATGAAGTTCTTATTCATCTTCTACCTGAGCAGTACAGATCAGAGCCAACTCTTGGCGAAGATAACCCAATCAAACCTGTCTTTGAAGTGATCAGTATCGAGAACGCTAAGTTAGCTGCCGGTAGAAGCGGTGGTCGTATCAAATCTGATATTCAAGAACACGGCAGCTGGAAGTATGCCGATGGTAATGATCCTGACGGTAACGTAATCCAGGTTCGCGAAGGCTTATAGCTTTCTAAATAAAGATTTCTAGTAGCAAACCTATTGATTTACCTTTTTCGGATGGATGTCTAAATTTACCTTTTGAGTTGACTCGGTAGGTATTTCTTCTTCCCCGCTTGGTTATGGTGATATAACCAGATTCTTGTAATTCGTGAAGAATGCTTTGAGCGCTTCGCTCGGTAATCCCAATTTCATCAGCTATCTCCTTCACCCTAGCTTCAGAATTTCGCGAGATGTATACAAGTACATGCCCATGATTGGACAGGAAAGTCCAGGTCTTGTCTTCCTTCATGTTTAAAGTATACCAGAAATCTATTACCTGAAATAGTTTTCTGCTATATTATCCAAGGACCCGAAAGGACATTATGACTGTTGATCTATCCATAGCCCAGAGCAACCTAACTTCCGTTGTTGCCCTCTGCTTCCTGCTAGGTTTCATTGCAGCCAGACTCAAAAGCGATATCCGCATTCCAGAATCGGTTTATCAATTCATCTCTGTTTATCTTCTGCTTGGGATTGGTCTGAAAGGTGGACATGCACTCAAAGGAGTCTCCTTTAGCGACTTTTGGCCGGCAGCTCTAGCAACCTTGTTCCTGGGACTTACCATCCCTGTCGTTGCCTTCTATTCTTTGAAATGGGTTAAGAAACTCAGCATTGATGATCGAGGAGCCTTTGCCGCGCACTACGGCTCAACCTCTCTAGTTACCTTTACCGCAGCACTTTTATACATCGAAAACTCTGGCGTTCAAGTTGAGGGTTTCGCAACAGCTTTGCTGACACTGCTAGAGATACCAGGTTTGGTTGTTGCTGTGTTTCTTGTCTCAAAGACATCACATGAAAGTATTCAGTGGGGTAAGACTGCTTTAGAAGTTCTATTCGGTAAAACTGTTTTACTTCTAACTGGAGGACTTGCCGTAGGTTTTATCACAAGCGAGCAAGGATATGAAAAGGTTGTGCCATTCTTTGTCGATACTCAGAGCGGTTTGCTGGCGTTATTCCTTTTGAACCTCGGATACATTGCTGGAACCAACTGGCCAGAAATAAAGCAGGTTGGTTTCTCAATTGGAGTCTTTGCAATAGCGTTTCCGCTTTTCGCAGGAACGCTCGGTGCATTACTTGGAACACTAGTTGGGTTAAGCGCGGGTGGATCGGCGATACTTGCTGTCCTTGGTGCGAGTGCTTCCTATATTGCTGCGCCAGCAGTAGTAAGTGTTGCATTGCCTAAGGCAAGGAGTTCATTACCAATGACTGCCAGTATCGGAGTAACTTTCCCATTCAACTTGCTTGTTGGTATACCAACCTATATCGCTTTAGCAAGTTGGATGAGTGAAGTTTTTAGTTAATAGCAGTAGCGAGACTGACGTTTGTAACTGAAAGGTAGCCAGGCTTAGTTGCTGTTATTGAGAAACTTATAGTTGTTCTCACATCGCTGACTGTTAGTTTGTATGTTTTGGTAGTTGCGCCAACGATAGGGGCACCATTACGAAGCCACTGATAACTAAACTTTGTTCCGGAATCCCAGCTTCCAATTGAAGCAGTTAGAGTCTTACCAACTAGAGTCGTGCCTGAAATAACGGGGGTAGCAGTTTTAGTAAAGGTTCCTGCGGTTACACCAACGGCAGAACTTGTAACTGTAGTTGCAGCATAACCAGTCTTAGTTAATGTAGCTCTGACGCTCAGATTCTGATTAACATCATCAGCTTTAAGTGTGTAAGAGGTTCTAGTTGCACTAGCTATTGGAGTGCCATTTCTAAGCCACTGGTAGGTAGCTTTTATTCCTGTTGGGATAGTAGCTGTGACAAGAACTGTTCCACCCATAACAGCGCTACCGGCAATAGCTACCGCAGGCGGGGTTATAGTTCCTGCCTGAATAATTACAGGCTGGCTGGTTGTTGTATTTAGCGGGAACCCTGACTGGTTCACTGTTGTTGTCACAGTAATTGGTTTTAGATAATCCAAAATGGTTGGAGTGTATGTAGGGCCGGTAGCACCAGCGATGGTTTTACCTGATCTGAACCATTTGTAGGTAACGGTGGTTGACGCATTGGAGATTGGATTACCAACAAGGACTCCATCTACTTTTGCAGTTCCTGTTATCGAAGCTGAAGAAGCAACAGGGTTACTTATCAAAACAGCAGTTGAAGTTACAAAAGCTGTAGGCAGGTTCTGCTTTGCAGCCCCTACCTGCACAGAGATTAGATGTCCTGCATCTGCAGAGGTTAGGACAAATGTGCTGGCTGTTTGGTTACTGATTGCTATTCCATCTCTTAGCCATTGGTAACTAAGAGATGCTGTGTAATCCCAGGTTGAAGCAGCAGCTGTGAGGGTTGAGCCCATGGTTGCTGATCCGTTGAGGCTAAGCAAAGGAGCTTCAGGTGCTCTTGTTGAAAGGAAAGCGGTTAGTGAAGCTGTTCTGTAAGGGAAGAAAGTATCTAACCAGTTCTGCCACCAGATAGCTGCACCAACGTCAGGGTTAGCTCTGGTCTCATGAGAGACATAAGCATTGTTAATAACTGCTGCAACCTTGTTCTTGAAAGCAGGTAAATCTAATTGCTCAGCTTTGTTCTTGACTGCAACATGGGCTCTAATCAATTGAGCAGCGCATGGCTCATAGGCAACACACTTGCGTAGCATCACAGATCTTTGTTGGTTACCAAAGTTTCTAAAAGCAGGGCCTTGACCTAGCCAATCTAGTTGGGCTGAAGAGTCCATCGGGAAAGCACCGTCTTGCCCCCAAGGAATGATTCTTAGCTTTCCGGTCATGTCGAACACTAGGTAGTAGTTGTTCTGAACAACATCTGTATAACCATCCCAGTTGCTTGTGTATATGTCTGTTGCCATCAGATTTATAACAGCAGTCATGTCCGCTACTTTGTTTACTTCACGCCACCAGTCAGCACCATCCAAGATAGATACTGCGATAGCAGCATTTAGATCTGATCTATCGGTATCACCATAGTTGGTGTCATAACAACCACTTTGGTAATAAGTAAGGTCAGCTAAGTAACAGTTAGAACTGTAGAGATGTTTAGGGGTGACCCAACGCTTGAGCATCTGAGCATCAACAGATTCGATGTTCATGTATAGGCCGAAGTCAGCTCCGTTTAGGGTGACCCAAGAATATGTTGTTCTAGGAGCGATGATTCCCATTGCGCGATAAAGACGGTAAGCAATGTCTTCATGCACAAATGAAGGATCTTGAACCATAGAGTTCAAAGTCATTCGGGTGAGTCCTAAGAACTTTTGACCTGGCACGAAAGCATCGAACTTTAGCTTCAGAGCCGTTTTGCCATAAAGGTTAGTTCTTGTCGCTTGTCCCTTAGCCCTTACCCCAATATCAGCAAAGGTTGTCACCTTGTTATCCGCAGTTGTAATAGTTACTGAAGCATGCTGATAAACAGTTGTGCCAGGGTTGTTGTTGAGTTCGTTTACCGATGCTTGAGGAAGAGTTAGGTTCACGCTAGAAACAACTAGAGGGTTATAGAAAACAGCAGCTGCATCAGTTCCCTCGTTATATGCAGTCGAGCTAATACCTGATACCGGTTGAGCTGCGGAAGCTGATTGAGAATTGACCAGCGTTGCACCTATAGCCAAAATAGCTAAAGCGGTAATTCTGAGCTTCTTGATATCCAACGCACATCCTTTGTCGTTGGTTCCAGTCTATTTAGGCCTTACGTAGCTTCGCTACTGATCCTCTTCGAACTAGATGGGCTTCTAGGACTATTTCTCTAGGCTTTGGCTTACCTTCAATGGCAGCAACTAACTCAGTCACAGCTAGATGGCCCAAGTCCTCAACAGGTCTAGCGACAACTGTTATCCCAGGAACCATAGCGGCAGCCCAAGGGCTATCGTCAAAACTGATTACTGAGAGATCTTTACCAATAACAAGCCCGCGACTACCAGCAACTTTTAGCACAGCTAACAACATGTCGTTGTTAGAGGTGAAGATGATTGAAGGTGGTTTAGGCGAATCCAATAATTCTTCAACCGCTGAGTTAGCAGCCTCTTCTTCATCTTCACAATAAATCCAAGAAACCGATTTAGGTTTTGGCTTAGTAGCCTGAACACCTTTAGCAAAACCATCAGCTCGTTCTTGAACAGAAGTGATTGGGATGTGTGGCTCAGTTTTTTTGAAACCTTTGATACCTGGAACAGCGATAAGAAAACCTAAGTTGGTGTGTCCATGTTCTGTTGCATGCAACACAGCTTCTTCTGCGGCAGCTTCATCACCAGTTGTAATGGTGGTGAACCTAGGGGTGTCTAGTTTGCGGTCAATGATGATGACAGGTTTACCATCTAATTTTTTAGGAGTTAGATGAGCATGATCAGTTGTGCTGGAAGGAACAAGAATCAAACCATCAACCTGGTTCGAGAGCATAGTCTCAACAGCTAACTGTTCAACTTCTAAGTTTTCATCTGTGTGTGAAATAAGAACACGGTAACCAAGTGCTTTAGCTTGATCGATGATTGCTTTTGTTGCCCTATCGAAGAACGCGTTAGTGAAATCAGAAATAACAACTAGACCAATAGTTTTAGTTTTACCTGCGCGCATAGCTGCTGCTAATGCATTTGGTTTATATCCAAGACTGTCTGCAACTGCTTGAACATGATCAATGGTTGCTTTGTTGATTCGGCCGTAACCGGAGAGCGCTCTTGAGACAGTAGCTCGCGACACGCCTGCGGCCTTAGCCACATCGTTGATTGTCACGGTCTTTATTGCTGCCATAGAGTCAATCCTTGCCTATCTACTAGGTAACATTTTTCGTAATCAAACCGTAATAAGCAAAAGTTGATATTCAAAAGAAGTTACTGCGATGATAATAACACGGATTGCGAGAACGTTCTCGCATTTCTCGCAAAATACCAAGGAGAAATTATGAACAAGCGCATTTTGAGCGTAGGTATCGCAGCAATCGCTGCAGCCGCGCTTACTCTAGGTGTCACAGGTTGTGCACCTGCAAAGAAACTAACAATCGCATTCGTAATGGGTGCAGAATCAGATCCATTCTTCCAGGCAATGAAGGTCGGAGCAGAAGCAGAAGCTGCAGCTCAGGGTGTTGACCTTGTATGGCAGGGAGACCCATCAGAGTACAACGTAGCTACTCAGGTTCCAATCGTTGACAACGTACTAGCACAGTCACCAGACGGTCTTGTATTGATCCCTACCGACCCTAACGGTCTACAGGCATCAGCTGACAAGGCTATCGAAGCTGGCGTTGCAGTTGCAATGGTTGACACCACTGTTTCAGACGCATCTAAGGCTGTAATCACCATCACCGGTGACAACGCTGATGGTGGAGCTAAGGCTGCAGACGCAATTGCTGCTGCTATTGGTTACAAGGATGGCAAGACCTACGAAGTTGTTGTTGGTCTAACCTCAGCTACAGCAACAACCAACGTTGGCCGTCTAAACGGTTTCAAGGACCGCGTTGCTTCAACCTACCCTGGCATCCAGATCAAGGACGTCGCTTACTCAGCATCTAACCCACAGACTGCTAACAGCAACGTAAACAACTGGTTGACCAAGTACCCAAACCTAAAGGGTATCTTCGCTATCGATGGAACTAACGCTTCAGGTGCAGCTGCTGCACTTCAGGCTAAGAACCTAGTTGGCAAAATTGCTCTAGTTGGTTACGACGCATACCCTGCAAACGTAGACCTACTAAAGCAGGGTGTATTCACTGCTCTTATTGCACAGGACCCAGCTGCTGAAGCTCGTCTAGCAATCAAGACTCTTGTTGAATACATCAAGAACGGTACCAAGGCAGCTACACACGACGTTGTAATCCCGAACGTAACACTAGATGCCAACACATCAGCAGATGACTTCACTAAGTACACTTACGTAGCAACAAACTAGTAAGAGACTTAGAGAAGTAAAACCCTCCATAGCTATAAAGGAACACACAGTGAGCAACAGCAAGCAAGACACACCAGTGAGTGCAGGCTTCATGAGCCAGGTGAAAGCCTCGTTCAAGAACCAGAGCACTCTCTTAGTGGTGACCCTAGTTGTCTTAGGTGTTGTATTTCAGATCGCATCTCAAGGGATCTTTCTAACTACAAACACTCTAGGCACAGTCCTAAACGACTGGGGCTCATACATCTTGCTTGCTGTTGCTCAAACCTTTGTAGTAATAACTGGCGGAATCGACCTCTCGGTCGGTGCCACAGTTAGTTTGAGTTCTGTCGTTGCCGGGTGGGTGTTGGTAAAAGGCATGGGCCTTGATAACAACACCTCCGGCAGCGATGCAATCCCTTACGTTCTAATTGCAGTTCTTGTTTCATTGCTTGTTGGTTTAGCTGTCGGTGCATTAAACGCAACGCTGATCAACGTTCTAAAAATTGTTCCTTTCATTGCAACCTTGGCAACCATGGGTGCGATGACAGGAATGGCAATCATCATCTCTGGTGGAATGCCACTACAAGGCCCTAATGATTTCCAACTAGGCATGCCTTATAAAGTCTTTGGAGTTCAACTCCCAATCTCAACCACAGTTCTAGCTGTGATGATCATCACAGTTATCTGTGGTCTGTTCTTACACAAGAGCAAGTTTGGTTTACACACTTACGCACTAGGTTCTAACCCTTTTGCAACTCGTGCTGCCGGTATTAGCCCAGCTAGACACATCACTAAGGTTTACATGCTCTCTGGTGGTCTTGCTGGACTTGCTGGTGCTTACGCATACATCAGACTTGGTGCAGGATCTCCAACTAACGGTGCTGGCATGGAGCTTTACGCTATCGCTGCAACTGTTATCGGTGGAGCATCACTTATGGGTGGTGTTGGAAGAATCATTTCTGTTGCTCTTGGAACACTGGTTCTCTTTACTGTTCAATCAGGTCTTCTAATGGTGAAGGTAGTAACCGTTAGCCCTTCTCTCAAGCAAGTCATTGTCGCAATCTTGATTGCAGCTGCCGTAGCAGTGCAAACTCTGCAGAAACCAGGCAGGAAATAGTCATGGCTCAGAAAGTTATTTACGAAGTTAGAAACGTTTCTAAAAACTACGGAGCAGTTGTTGCTCTTGATGGTGCAAGTTTGAAACTTCACGCCGGTGAAGTAGTTGGTCTTGTCGGTGACAACGGTGCAGGTAAGTCAACTCTTGTTAAGGTTCTTTCCGGTGCTCACTCACCTGACGGTGGTCAAATCATTCTTGATGGTGAAGAGAAGGTTTGGGAGAACCCTAAGCAAGCTCTTGAAGAGGGAATTGAAACTCTTTACCAAGACTCAGGTTTAGCTCCCCACCTAACCGTGAGCCAGAACGTTTTTCTAGGTAGAGAAAAGTTTGTTAAAGGCATCTTCGGCAAGATGGGCTTCTTAGCTAAGAAGCAAATGGAAGAAGAAGCACAAGCAGATCTAGAAGCTGTTGGCATTGCTTTCCCTTCAGCTAACCGTCCTGTTTCTCAACTATCAGGTGGTCAACGCCAAGCTGTTGCTATTGGACGTGCGGTGTCATGGGCTAGAAAAGTTCTCATCCTTGATGAGCCAACCAACCACCTAGGTGCTAGGCAGTCTGCTGAAGTCCTTGAAGTTATTAAGCGTGCTAAGAAGAAGGGTCTTGGAGTTATCTTCATCTCACACACCTTGCCACACGTTCTAGAAGTAACAGACAGAATTGTTGTTCTAAGACTTGGCAAGATCGTTAGAGACTCTCCAACATCTGAATACACAGCAGACACTTTGATTGGAACAATCACCGGTAGTTACGGTAGTGACGAGTAACACTAATGACTTATCTATATCTAAAAGCTGACATATATCCAGATCTGTCTAAACGTGAAGAAGTTGAAGCCGCTTACGCTGAACTAATCAGAGCCTCTCTTTCAGAATCAGGCTGCTTACTTTATGACCTAGTCGTTAGTGAAGAGAACCCTAGTCTCTGGCACATGTTTGAAAAATGGGAATCCAGGGCAGCCTGGGATGACCACATGCGAACAGAACACGTGGCCAAGATTCAACAACTAGAACCTCAACTAATAGTTGCTCCAACCAAGTTGAACTTCTATAGCCCAGTGCTAAGCCCGGCTGATCGCAGCTAAAACTCCATGAAGAATAAAAGCCTTAGTCACCTAGGGCTTTTATTCTGGAATCGCTGAACTCACCAACACACTCGGTGCTTAAACGCGGGCAATCTTGCGTATAAACGAAATAGCTATGGCTCCAACAACAACGATTGAGAGACCACCTAATATGAGTCTTTTATTTTGAGAATCTTTCGCATACATCTTGTTTAAAGTTGAATCGATTTTCTCTGCCCAGTACTTCTGCTCGTCTGTATTTACGGCTTCTTTTAGCTCAGCCCGATATGCGGTCAAAGCATCTCTGCATCCAACGTAAAATTCAAGTTGGCTTTTATCGTTTGAGTCAATGATTTTAACGCAAATCTCAAGAGCTCGGTCAACCTGCCCAAGTCGCTTAGCCACAAGCTTTGTGGGAGCTCCATTTTTCTCTAGGGGAATTGCAGCAGCCAATGGACCTGTCGCCATAGGTTTAGGGGAACTTTTTGCTTTGCGGTCTTTGTATTTCATAATCTCCTCATTCCCCTTGAATTAATGACAGAACTTTTGTTTCTCTACCTACCGCGAATTCTCAAGACAGACCCCAGGCGTAGATCGGGGCCTGTCCTATAAGAGCGGAGACGAGAGGATTTGAACCTCCGAAGGGCTTTTAAGACCCTTACCTCATTAGCAGTGAGGCGCACTCGACCGGGCTATGCGACGTCTCCAGAACTTGATTAGTTTATCCCAAAACATAACCCCCGTATATAGAGGCATTGAACCCAGTGAGTTATTGGGCTAAACTAACTAGGTTGCCATTGGCACCCAAGCGTTTGTAGCTCAACGGATAGAGCATCTGACTACGGATCAGAAGGTTGGGGGTTCGAGTCCCTCCAAGCGCACATTCAAGACGGAATAGCACTCTGGGGCAACGATTAAGCGTGGCTAAACTTTTACTATGCCAAGACTCAGTCACATGCTTTGGTTTGATGGCCAAGCAAAAGAAGCAGCAGATCTTTATACCTCACTGTTCGAGAACTCTAGAATTCTCAAAACTACTCATCGTCCCGACGGCGCTGTCTTTACCGTTGAGTTTGAACTCTTGGGCTACAAATACACAGCTCTTAATGGCGGAGACTACTTCAAGTTCAGTGAAGCTATCTCGATAATGGTTCATTGTGAGGATCAGGCTGAAGTAGATAAGTATTGGGATGCG
Source organism: Rhodoluna sp. (assembly GCA_040402475.1). GTDB lineage: Bacteria > Actinomycetota > Actinomycetes > Actinomycetales > Microbacteriaceae > Rhodoluna. The sequence goes on along the minus strand of JBBAMM010000028.1, from coordinate 223 downwards.
CTTATTGCTGATGGCGGCGCTCCTGGTAATTGTGGCTGGTTGAAAGATAAGTTCGGTCTTTCGTGGCAAATTATTCCTAAGCAGCTAGACATTTCTCTTAACCACCCAGACCCCGCTAAAGCTAAAGCAGCTATGGATGCCATGATGGGGATGTCAAAGCTAATCGTTAGCGAGTTAGAAGCAGCAGTTCTGTAGCGATTTCTGTATTCTCACTTCTAATAAA
>JBBAMM010000027.1:10648-12775 GCA_040402475.1 Rhodoluna sp. | reverse complement strand
AATCTAGTTGAGACCACTAAATCTTCCGAAAGCAACAAATAGAGCTAACGCCATTAGAACAGTTGTTGTTAGGGCAGCTGACTTTGGGTCCTTGATTCGTATGTGAGTAATAGTTGCACCTGCCATCAAAACAGCGAGGCACAGAGCGGCAACTGGGGTCAGAATGACTGCCATTCCTGTGGCTAGCGGAAGGACAAGGCCTAGCGCACCGAGGATCTCAGCTGAACCAATCAAACGAATGTAGTTTGCAGGCATTTTCGCTGCCCATGGCATTTTTCTAATTTCTTGAATTGGTCGTGAGACCTTCATAAATCCAGCAGCGAGCATAAACAGAGCTAAAGCAGAAGCAGCGATCCAAAGTGCAATATTCATTAGCGAAAAACCTTTCCGCATAGATTATTCCGAATTTACTGACTAGATACTTAGCCGACACGCTTCCACGGTAGTCAGTAATTTGGCGGAGAATGGGGGATTCGAACCCCCGAGGGCTTGCACCCAACCAACTTTCCAAGCTGGCGCCATAGGCCACTAGGCGAATTCTCCTGGGATGTATCTCGGACTTGTCTAGTTTAGTTTGCCTGACCAGAACCCGAAACCACCCTGATCTGGTGCCATCTGAGAACGTGGATGTCCGAAGGCAACACTAGGGTGATATCAAGATAAAGGAGTAAAGATGTTTGGTTTGTGTAAGAGGCAGCAGAACTGGCTCATTGTTCTAGCTGCGTTGTTTATTGCATCACTTTGGACTTGGCTTGATGCCAGGCAAAAGGGAGATAACTCAGGTTTCATGTTGGTGGTTTATACCTTCGCAATTCTTGCTTCTTTCTCGACCTATCTTTTCTTGAGAGCTAGAGATAAGAACAACGAAGCGCTTGAAGCCCTTGGCAAGCAGCTGGCAATTCTTGATCGCATGGCTGATGGAACCATTGAGGACGAAGACTATGTCTTTTCAACTCAAAAGGGTGAAGTTGTTATAGCCCGAGTAAATCAGACCATGTTGAAAGAGTTTAGGAGCAATGGTTCAACTCGATCTGGTGGGTACGGAGGCGTTAGTTTCCCAATCTTTGGAAGAGTTAGAGGAAATGTTGGCGGTTATTCCGGTCAGAGCAGAAGAAACCCAGAAGAGTCAACTCCTATTGATGTTGGAACTTCCACTTACACAAACAAGCGAATTGTTTTTGCAGGTGAAAATGTGGTTAGAGAGTTTGACCTAAGCAAGCTTGTGAATCTTGAAGCAGGGGATAACGGGATTACTCTTACTATTGCCGTCTCCAATCGAGATAAAGCTTCTGTCTTGGCATCCATAAACTTTGATGACCTGACCCCAGGTATCGCTGCCAGCATTGCCGTTGCGTACCAAGAAGGCGGTAAGGCTGAAGCTGTGAAGAAGATCAAGGAAACTAAGAAGCAAATCCAAGACGCTATTGACCTTGAGGTAGCTAAGTCCGCCAAGAAGGGCTAGGAAATAGCGGTCTTTTCAAGGTTTAGAATAGGACTGGACTCCCCGTGCGGCGTCACCTCGGCTAACTCCCCCAGGATCGAAAGATAGCAAGGGTAACTGGGCTCTGGCGGGTGTGCGGGGAGTCTTTAACTTATTTTTGCGCGCGGCTTTACCGCAAAGTATCTCAACCAAATATGGACCAGGACCAGAGTAAGCATAAGTGCGGACTGGAAGCTAATCCATGCCATTGTTGCGTTCGGATGGCGAATGTCTAAAGGATCTATCCACCCGCCTACAGGAAGCAAGAGCGGGAGAACTATCCTTCCAAACACGGCTGCAATCGCTAAGAGGAAGCTATAGTGACCTAACTTTTGAAGCCAACCTGTTTTCTCAGGCAAGCGCCAACTTTTCCAAGTCCAAATGGCAAGCAGGATGGCTATTATCAGGAAGACAATTTCTGGCAAAGGGGATCCATACAATAGAGCAGGCAGAACTGACAGGCCAGGAATTTGAAGAACTAAAAAATCAAAAATATAGATTTGTGAATGTTCTCGAACCCAGTTTGTTGTGTCGGGTTCCCACGGTCGCAATTGAAGCAGTAATCCGATTCCTGTAACTAACACATAGCTTGTTAGGTAAGAAACCAAGAAGACTCTAAACCTTGTCATTAGAATGCCGACCTTTGT
>JBBAMM010000027.1:0-10548 GCA_040402475.1 Rhodoluna sp. | reverse complement strand
GTATTCGATCAATGGCTAGCGGGTCCCCGTCTCCAATTTCAAAGGTTAGGTTCGAACCAGCTTGATTCAGGGTGAAAGTGGCCTCGTCTAGTTTGTAGCTACTGGTTGCAGTGTTATTGGGAGGCAGTGGGGCGGATAGTTGTGAAATCAAAAGTGCTGCGACTGTTGCGATTCCAAAGGTGTGTATTTTCAAGCTAGTCCCTTTTCCGAGGCTAGATACCCCCGTATGACAACAACGTAGCACACATTTCAACAAATGGAGAGAGAGGTATCTAAGGGAGTCTTTCAATCTCTAGCTGATTCAGGCTTATTCAATGCTTTATTCAGAGAACTCAGACCCGCTATCAAAATTATTAGCCCAACAATTCCAATAGGGAAACTCATAATATATTGCAGGCCAATACCTGGATTATTGTCCGTTCTTAGAGCTTCTTCTGTATTTTTATAATTTATAAAAGCGAAGATGATTACTGCTAATCCAATGATAGTAAAAATGATTCCAAGCAATTGGGAACTCTTGGAAGCAACAGTTGAAACCTCTGCGGGCTGTTCATCTTTGAATACGTTTCGACTGCTTCCACATTTCTGACAGTGCGTTTGATCGATAAATATTTCGTTCATGCAGCTAGGGCATGAGTTTTGTTCTGTGACAGGAGAAACAATTAGTTTCGATCCGCAACCACCGCAGAATTCATCATTTTGATTCATTTCGCGCTTGCAATTTTTACAATTCATAACTTGCTCTTTCTTTATGTCGATGTGAGGTTAGGTAGTTAAGAAATCCCAGAATCTCTTAATCAGAATCAGGGGCATAAGGCTGGATAACAGACCAACACCAAGGTAGAACCAGGCCGTGAAGAAGGGGAGTTCTCCCGATATCGCTCTCTGAACTAAGTCTGGGTTTACGAGCCCGACCAGATACTGCAGGAGCCCAAGTAGTAGCAACAACAGCAAACCCACACTGCCATTGAATATCATCAGGCGAGTTAGGAAACTTCTCTTGCCACGCCTAGAGCCGCAAGTTCGACACCACTGGTCATCCTGGATGAACTCCGTGCCGCATTCGCGACAATGTTTCATTGTTCCCCGAAAATAGGTCAAGATTGTGTCCTTGGCCTTGACACTGAATTGCTTCAAGCTGCCCCCTAACTCAGCACCTATGAGTGAATATTACAAGGATTCACAGGTTGTCAATAGATTAGCCTTGGAGGTCCTAAAAAAGACTTAAACTCTAAGAGTGTCCACCGCTCTATATCGTCGTTACCGCCCAGAGTCCTTTGCTGAACTGATTGGGCAAACTCAAGTTACCGTGCCGCTAATGGCAGCTCTCAAGAGCGATCGAGTGAACCATGCTTATTTGTTTAGCGGTCCTCGTGGTTGCGGTAAGACTACCTCTGCAAGAATTCTTGCTCGTTGTTTGAACTGTGCTGAAGGGCCAACTGATACTCCTTGCGGTAAGTGCGCTTCATGTATTGAGTTATCTCGAGATGGCTCAGGTTCTCTGGATGTTATTGAAATTGATGCTGCTAGCCACAACAAAGTTGAAGATGCTAGAGAGCTTCGTGAACGTATAGCTTTTGCTCCATCAAGAGATAGATACAAGATCTTCATTCTTGATGAAGCACACATGGTTACCAAAGATGGTTTCAATGCTCTTCTAAAGGTTGTTGAAGAACCACCCGCACACGTTAAGTTCATCTTTGCTACCACTGAACCTGAGAAAGTTATCTCAACTATTCGTTCAAGAACTCACCACTATCCTTTCCGTTTAGTTCCTCCGGCTCAGATGCTCGAGTATTTAGCTGAGATGTGTGCCAGTGAGAATGTGAATGTTGATGAAGGTGTTTTGAGCCTGGTAGTTCGTTCAGGTGGGGGCTCAGTTAGAGATTCACTATCTCTGCTAGATCAACTAATTGCTGGCTCTGAGAACAACCATGTAACTTATGAACGTGCAGTTGGTCTTCTGGGATACACCGATTCAGCTTTGCTTGATTCAGTTATTGATGCTTTTGCCGCAGGCGATGCTGCTGAAGTTTTCTCAAGTGTTGACCGTGTTATTCAAAGTGGTCAAGACCCGCACCGTTTCGTTGAAGATTTACTTGAACGAGTTCGTGACTTGATTGTGGTTGGTTCTGTTGGCCTGGCTGCAAAGAACGTACTTAGAGATATTCCTGCAGATCAACTAGAGCGCATGAGATTACAGGTTGAACGTTTTGGTAAAGCAGAACTTACATATGCAGCAGAGGTTATCTCTGAGGGCCTAACTCGTATGAATGGTGCTACCAGCCCTAAGTTGCAGCTAGAACTTATGGTTTCTAAGGTTCTAGTTCCAGCGCAGGATTCATCAGAAACTGGTTCTCTTGCTCGTATTGAAAGACTTGAAAGAAGGATGGGCTTAGGCGGTAACGCTCCCGCTAATGCAGCTCCTGTTTCAACTCCGGTGACTACTAGTACTCAGGCAACACCAGTGACAACAAACACAGCTGCTGTCACCACAAACACAACCGCAACACCTGTTGCTGTTCCTGCAGTTTCATGGGATGTGATGCAGTCTTCATGGGGTGATGTGATGACTAAGTTGGCTTCGATTTCTAGATCTGCTTGGCAGGTTGTATTACCGCAGACTCCGGTTGGTTTTGATGGTGAAGTACTGGACATTCGTTTTGCTAATGAGCATGACATGAAGGTTTTCAAGGACGGTGGAACTAGTTCACCGAGCGAAGTCCTTCGTAAGGCTATCTTTGAAGTTTTAGGTGTTCGAGTTAAATATCGTGCTGTTACCGCTAACGTTGGTGAGCCTGTTGTTCAGGTATCAACTCCTAAGAAGGCAGAACCAGTTTCTCTACCAACTGAACCTATTGCCAAGGTTGAAGAGAAGACTGAAGAAGTGAATCAAAATAGAAACAAGTTGATTGATGAAGAAGCTCAGATAGGCGATTCTGTTCTTCGCAATGTTTTAGGTGCTGAACCAATCGAGGGTAACTAATGTATGAGGGTGTAGTTCAGGACCTTATTGATGCATTGAGTAGGTTGCCTGGTGTTGGACCTAAGTCTGCTCAACGTATAGCTTTCTATCTCATTCAAACTGATGATGATCAGGCTCAAGAATTAGCCAAGATACTTCTTGAAGCTAAGGAACGAGTTCGTTTTTGTGCTACCTGTTTCAATGTTGCTGAACATGAGTTCTGCAACATTTGCAGAGATCCAAGAAGAACTAAAGAAGCTATCTGTGTGGTTGAAGAATCTAAAGATGTTCAAGCCATTGAGAAGACCAGAGAGTTCCGTGGTTTCTACCATGTATTAGGTGGAGCTATTAGCCCTATTGAAGGTATTGGACCAGACAACCTTCGTATTCGTGAACTTATGCAAAGACTTAATGACCCTGAAATTAAAGAGGTCATTATTGCCACCGATCCAAACCTTGAAGGTGAAGCTACCGCTACCTACCTAACCAGAATGCTTATTCCGCTAGGGATAACAGTTAGCCGTTTGGCTTCAGGGCTACCGGTAGGCGGAGACCTTGAATATGCTGATGAAGTCACGCTTGGTAGGGCTTTTGAGGGCAGAAGAGTAGTTAGTTAAAGCCCTAACTATTGGGCTAAACTTGTCTTATTCATCGTCGAATCCCCCCATTTTTCCTATTTCAGGAGACCTTAATTGGCGCTTATCGTGCAAAAGTATGGCGGCTCGTCTGTAGGCGATGCCGACAAAATCAAGCATGTCGCTAAGCGCATCATTGAGACCCAAAATGCTGGCAACCAGGTCTGTGTTGTTGTTTCAGCTATGGGAGATACCACTGACGAACTTCTAGATTTAGCTAACCAAGTTTCAGGTAATCCTGAGGGTAGAGAACTAGACATGCTTCTCACCGCAGGTGAGCGTATCTCGATGGCTTTGCTTTCGATGGCTATCAATGACCTAGGTGCTAAGTCATTATCGTTTACAGGTTCTCAAGCTGGAATTATTACCGATGAGGTTCACGGTAATGCTCGTATTGCTGAAGTTACTCCTGATCGTGTTGCTGAAGCTTTGGATGGTGGCAACATCGCTATCGTTGCTGGTTTCCAAGGTTTCAACAGAGACTCTAAAGACATAACTACTTTAGGTAGAGGTGGATCAGATACCACTGCGGTTGCTCTGGCTGCAGCATTGGATGCTGATGTTTGTGAAATCTATAGCGATGTTGATGGTGTTTACACTGCTGACCCTCGTGTTGTTCCAAGTGCTCAGAAGCTAGAAGTTATCGATGTTGAGTCGATGCTTGAGCTAGCTGCAGCAGGAGCCAAGATTTTGCATATTCGTGCTGTTGAGTTTGCAAGACGTCACAAAGTTGATTTAGTAGTTCGCTCAACTTTTAGTAATGACCCAGGCACCATAGTTCTCTCTGATGAAGACGGAGTAAATAAAATGGAAGAATCAATCGTTTCAGGTGTTGCCACCGATAAGTCGCAGGCAAAGATTACCGTCATCGGTATTCCTGACATTCCAGGTAAAGCAGCCGCAGTGTTCACCACTGTCGCTGAAGCTGGAGCGAACATCGACATGATCGTTCAGAACACACCTACCGGTTCGGATGTCACTGACCGAGTTAGTGACATCACTTTCACTTTGCCTAAGGGTGAACTAAAGAAGGTTCTAGATGCACTAGCTCAGAACAAGAATGTCTTGGGTTACCGTGAACTTGAATCAGATGAGCAAATCGGTAAGTTGAGTGTTGTTGGTGCTGGTATGAGAACTCACTCAGGCGTTTCAGCAATTCTGTTCAAGGCTTTAGCTGAAGCTTCTATCAACGTTGAAATGATTTCAACATCTGAGATTCGTATCTCAGTTATTACTAGCCTTGAGCAACTAGATGATGCTGCACGCGCAGTTCACAAAGCTTTTGATCTTGATGGTGAAAACGTGGCCACGGTTTATGCGGGTACTGGTCGATAATGGCTAAGCCTAATCTTGCTCTAGTTGGTGCTACCGGTGCTGTTGGCACCGTGATGATTGACATCATCAATAACCGTGAAAACATCTGGGGAGAAATACGTCTTATCGCATCGGCTAGATCAGCAGGTAAGAAGATTACTGTTCACGGTGAAGAACTCACTGTTGTTGAGCTAACCCCTGAAGCGTTTGATGGTATCGACATTGCGATGTTTGATGTTCCTGATGAAGTGTCTTTAGTTTGGGCTCCAATAGCAGCAGCTCGTGGAGCAGTTGCAGTTGATAACTCAGGTGCTTTCCGAATGGATCCTGAAGTTCCTCTGGTGGTTCCTGAAGTAAACCCTGAGCAGGCACAGAATCGACCTAAGGGAATCATCTCTAACCCGAACTGCACAACCTTAACCATGATGGCAGCCCTTGGTGCTTTGCATAGAGGTTGGACTTTGACTGAACTTGTTGTTTCTAGTTACCAGGCTGTTTCAGGTGCAGGAGTTAGCGGTATCTCACGTTTACGTGATGAGATCACAGCGTTATCTGGAACCAATGCTGGTGAAGGTAGTGGAGATGTTCTAAAGACTCTTGAAGCTAAAGGCTTGAGCTTAGATGTTTCACCTTTTGCAGCTCCAGTAGCTTTGAACGTTATTCCTTTTGCTGGTTCTCTCAAGGAGGGTGGCTTCTCATCAGAAGAGATGAAGGTCCGCGATGAATCACGCAAGATTCTCGGTATTCCAGGGCTTAAGGTAGCTGCTACCTGTGTTCGTGTTCCTGTCCTGGTATCTCACTCACTGGCGGTTCATGCCACCTTTGCTAACCCTTTGACAGTTGCTGATGTACACAAAGCACTAGAAGAAGAGCCAACTATCACCCTGTTCGATGACCCAGCTAATGAGAAATGGCCAACCCCTTCTCTTGTTGCAGGTCAAGATCCAACCTTCGTTGGTCGGGTTAGACAGTCTTTGGATTTTCCTAACTCGATTGAAATGTTTGTGGTTGGCGATAACCTTCGTAAAGGCGCAGCCCTCAACACCTATGAAATTGCTGAGCTAGTTGCCAGCGAATTCTAGAGTGCTCGGTTAGCCTAAATACATGCGCAAGTTTGGGGTTTTATTTATAGCGGTTATTACCGCAATTACTCTTTCAGCCTGTTCTGGTAACACAGACAATCCAATGTCTAAGATTCCAGATAAGCCACCGGTTGAAGCCCCTGCAGTCAATGCTGCTGATTACAGCAACGGTTATGGTGGGTATGTTTTCCGTGTTGGTGGTGGCACTGTTTGGTGCACAGTAAACGAGAGTCCTTCTTTTGCTCTCTGTGAGCACCGTGAAGTTGATGTTGCATACAAACTTCCTGTTGCACCTGAATCTTGTCAGGGTGCATGGGGTTACCAAGCAAAGCTTTGGGCTTTCCAACCTTCAGAAGGCAAGATAGCTGACTGGTATTGCTCAAGTGGTTTGTATTCAGATCCTGAAGGTATTTTTGATCTGCCATCTGGAAGCAAGATAGTTGTTGGAGATATCACTTGCTTCGCAGCTGAGAAGGTAGCTCGTTGCGATAACTTGGATGGCCAGTATTTTGCTCTGGGTTCAGAAGTTTACGGTTTCGGTAACTAGTTCTTAGCTTTGAGAGTTATGACTCTCACTTCAGGTCGACATGCTAAACGCACCGGAGCGTAAATAGAGTTACCAAGACCAGCACAGACATTCAGGAAAACTTCTTTACCTTTGATGGTTACTTTATGTAATCCACGTGCGTACTTAGTTGGCAAATCACAGTTAGTAACTAATGCTCTGCCGATAAATGGCCAACAAACTTGACCGCCATGAGTGTGTCCAGCAAAAACAATTTCAGAGCCCTGTGCCTGCAGGTCGGCTAAGACTCTGAGGTATGGCGCATGGGTAACTCCGATAAGCGCATCTCTGTTTGCGAGATTTTTAGCCTGCTTCGCAGTTGCTGCTAAATCATCTCTACCTTCATGCGGATCGTCTGTTCCAACAAAGGCAAGAGTCACATCTTTAACCTTTATGGTGACTGCACTATTGTTTAGGTTTAGCCAACCAAGAGCTTGAAAACCTTTGTTCAATGTTTCGGTATCTAGCTTTGAGGCGACGTGCTGCTCTCGATGTCTATCTGATGGACGCAAGAGATATGCAATCGGGTTTCTCTTGACTGGCGCATAGATATCATTAGAGCCGCTAACAAATACCCCTGGGATACCTTTTAGTGTTTCTAGCGAATCTAGTACTGGTTGAACACCTTGCTTGTGTCCTAGGTTATCGCCAGTGTTTATAACTAGGTCAGGTGAGACCTTGCTAGCAAGCTTTGAGATCCAACGTTGCTTGCGTTTTTGCCAAGGTGCCATGTGTATATCTGAGATGTGTAACACGACAATGTCTTTAGAGCCTTTAGGCAGAATCTCTAGTGAATCTTCTTTGATAGCAAACCAGAATCTTTCGATGCAGGTAGCCCAGATAATTACTACTGATATTGCAAGAAGAAGCCAAAGCATGTTTAGGCTAAGGGCCTTTGCTAATTATCAGAAGAATGGCACCTGAAGAAGAAGCTGCTTTACCGGCACCTGGCAGTGTTCCAACCACGTTACCGCTAGGTACGCCGGCATCATGAACGAAATACTGTGACTGAGAAGGCTGCGGAACGCTAACGGTAGGGAAGCCAGCATCGTTTAGTGTCTTGCTAGCATCCTGCGGGGTCATACCTCTAACATCAGGAACTCTGGTTAAGCCACCCTTAGAGATGTATACCTTGATCATGCTGCCTCTAGGGATTACAGTTCCTGCTTTAGGGCTAGTGTATGCAACTGTTCCAGCTGGCTGGGTTGACCCAACAAGAGAGACCATAACTTTGACATTTAGATCTGAACTCAAAATGTTCTGTGATGCAACATCAGGAACTTGACCACCAACAGATGGAACTTCCTTCAAAGTTGCATCAATCATGGACTGAGGTGGCTCATCAAAGGCAACGCCTGGGTAAGTCTTATTGGCAGATTTCATGATGGTTCGCCAGATATCGTGACGGACAGTTGAACCTTTAGCCCCGTGCAGTTGGATCTTTCTAAGGGATACATCTCCAGAGACGTTACCGACCCAGACTGCAGTTGCAACAGCTGTTGAGAACCCTGTCATCCAAGTGTGAACACCGGAGTCAGTAGTTCCTGTCTTACCAGCAAGCGGTGTGCCATCACCAGTTGATGAAGCACCACCGGTACCACCATTGATAACACCAACCATTGCCTTGGTCATACCAGCAGCAACTTCAGGGGTAACAGCTTCACTGCAAATACTCTTAGGAACCTGTAGTTCAGTTTTGCTCTCACGAACCATCACTCTGTCAATTGCGATAGGAGAGCAGTAGACACCTTTGTTAGCAACACCGGCAACAGCAGCCGCCATGGTTAGAGGTGCGATTTCGTTAATACCAAGAATCGAGGCTGGGTATGAAACCAGTTCTGTGCCATCGGCACGGTGAACACCAAAGCGCATAGCTGTGTCTCGAATGTCACAGAGGTCTAGTTGACTAGCCATCGAAGCAAAGGCGGTGTTTACAGAAAGAGCTGTTGCTTTCATGACGTTCAGATCTTCTGGTTCATTAGCATCGTTACCTGGAGCCCAGGTGCCAACGTTCACACCACAGCGTGAAGAGAAGTCGGAAGCGTTCCATTCTTTGATGCGACCATCAACATGGTCGTTAAGTTTGTAACCCTTGGTAAGCCATTCAGCCAAGGTGAAGATCTTGTATGTTGAACCAGTTTGGAAACCAGATGAACCACCGTGAGTTCGGTCTGAGGAGTAGTTCACAGAGGTATGCCCTGGCTCTGTATTACCGGTCTGGTCATAGATTCTGTTTTGAGTTAGGGCAAGAATTCTTCCGGTACCAACCTGAACTGAAACGCTAGCTGCACCAATCTTGTTTGGATCATTAGATGGAACCCAAGTCTTAGTTGCTTTATCGGCAACTCTTTGCAACTTGATGTCCATGGTTGTGTAAATATCTAACCCACCCTTACGAAGCAATGCTTCGCGATCAGTCTGGGTTGGACCAAATTCTGGAGAGTTTCTAATTGACCAAACAACATAGTCACAGAAGAAAGCTGTTGCCTGATCTGCTTCACAACCAACTGGAACTTTGTTGATGTTCAACTTGATAGGAGTTGCTTTGTATGCATCTGCTTCAGCCTGAGTGATATCCCCTGCGTCAGCCATGTTCTGAATTACGTAGTTACGACGGTTTAGCGCTCTTGATTCGTTGTCTTTAATGTCTGGACGATAGTCTTCAGCACCTTTAAGCATCGCGGTTAGCATCGCTGCCTGCGGAACATCTAAATCTTTAGCGTGAATACCAAAGTAATACTCGCTAGCAGCCTCAACACCGTTGATGTTGGTTCCGAAGAATGAAAGGTTTAGGTAGCCGGCAAGAATGTCTTGCTTGCTGTAATTCTTTTCTAGAGCCAAGGCAAGACGAACTTCTTGGAACTTTCTCTGCAAAGCATGAGCGCTATCAGTTTGCATTGCGATAGCTTCTGGGTCACCGCTTAGCACTGCTGCTTCAAGCAAGTTGTTCTTCACATACTGCATGGTGATAGTTGATCCACCAGGACCTTTACCTGCTTTTAGCAAGTTGGTGAGAGTTGCTCTAGTTAGGGAAACCCAGTCAACACCACCGTGTTCATAGAATCTAGGGTCTTCGGTGTCAACTGCAGCACGAAGCATGTTAGGGGATATCTCATCAAAGCCAACAGAGATTCTGTTTTCGTTGAAGAATCTAGCAACTTGAACTGGTTTGCCATCTTTCATGGCATAAATGTTTGAGGCTTCAGCTGCGTTAACAGGTTTGATGAAATCAGGTAGGTTCTGGAAAATACCAACGGTTGCGCTTACTCCTAGGCCACCCAACCAGGCAAAAGGCAGGATTAGAGCAATGCTAAGTAAGCCTGCTACTGAGCTCAGGCTTAAAAGACTGAGCCAACCACGTTGGCGCTTGGATTTCTTACCCTTTTCAGACATAGACTCTAGGTTACCTTCAAAGTATGAGAGGAACCTTAAAAATGGCCGTCTGGGAATACACCGTAACCCCCCTTCCACCGCATAACCCTAAGCAAATACTGGATCATTGGGGCGCTCTGGGCTGGGAACTAGTTCAAGTCGTTCCTAATAACGAGGGCGGTTATGTAGCCTATTTGAAGAGAGAAAAGAGCGAATAATGGCTGGAAGAGTAGAAGCCAGACTTATTGAATTAGGCCATCCACTGCCTGAGGTGGTGCCTCCGGTAGCAGCATATATCCCTGCTGTTGCAACAGGACACCTAGTTATGACCGCAGGTCAACTTCCTATGGTGAATGGCAAGCTAGCCGAAGTAGGCAAGGTTCCATCCCAGGTTTCACCTGAACGGGCTAAGGAGCTAACCCAGATTTCAGCACTGAACTGCTTAGCTGCAGTGAAGTTCGCAATTGGTGATTTAGATCGAATTACAAGAATTGTCAAAGTAAATGGATTTATTGCAAGTGACCCTGAGTTCACCGGTCACCCTGCAATCAACAACGGAGCTTCTGAGTTCCTAGGTCTGGTCTTTGGTGATGCTGGAATTCATGCTCGTTCAAC
>JBBAMM010000026.1:10988-15550 GCA_040402475.1 Rhodoluna sp. | reverse complement strand
TTGGCCGTAGTTGAGTTATCGGGAGATAAGTTCACCTGGTGTGGGAAGCCTAAAGCTGATCCAGAAGAGTTCTTCCCAGCACATGTACAAGTAAGAGCACACGGAGAACAGGTAGCTGCTCAGGTAGCGGTAGTCAATGGGGCTATGGTCATCAAACTAGATGAACCTATCTTTGGCGTCGCCCCTGGTCAAACAGCAGTTGTTTACATCGGAACCAGAGTCCTAGCCCAAACCACAATAGACAGAACAGTCTCAGCAGTCGATGCCTTTTCCACAGGGTCGGCGAGTTCTATCTGAACTAGTCAGAGGTCCTGTTTAGGCTTATTCCGTGCCTCATAATCCTGCTGAACGAATTGCTTTTCTTGTAGACGAAATCAACAAGCATCGTCGCGCTTACTACCAAGAGAACACCATCATCATTAGCGATGCTGAATATGACAGCTTGATGAAAGAACTCGAATTACTTGAGTCAAAGCACCCAGAACTAATCACAGGGGATAGCCCAACCCAGAGTGTTGGTGGTTCTGCCAATGAAGCTTTTTCACCAGTTGAACACCTTGATCGCATGTGGTCTTTGGATAACTCCTTCAATGAAGAAGAACTAAAAGCCTGGGCAAACCGGGTAGGCGATCAGAAGTTCCTCTGTGAACTAAAGATTGACGGTTTAGCCATAAACCTGAGATACGAAAAGGGTTCATTAGTTTCCGCTGCAACTCGAGGTGATGGTGTTGTCGGTGAAGATGTAACCAACAATGTAAGAACTATCAAGCAAATTCCGCAACAGCTCAAAGGTAAAGGTCACCCAAACGTAGTTGAAATAAGGGGAGAGATCTTCTTTGGGGTAGCTGATTTTGCAAAACTCAATGAGGGCTTAGTTGCTGAAGGCAAAGCACCTTTTGCCAATCCAAGAAACTCAGCCAGCGGATCACTGCGACAAAAAGACCCTAAGGTAACTGCAAGTAGACCTTTGCAAATGCTTGTGCACGGTGTTGGTGCCTGGCCTGATGCACCCTTCAAGAACCAGAGCGAACTCTATGAACTGCTAAAGAGCTGGGGGCTACCAACTTCTTCAAGATACGAAGTAGTCGATTCAATTGAAGGCGTAATCAAATACATCAATAACTTCCAGATTCACAGACATGATCTTGAGCATGAGATTGACGGTGTCGTTGTGAAGGTTGATTCCCTCGCAGCCCAAGCTGAACTGGGCTATACCGCAAGAGCGCCTAGATGGGCAATTGCTTTCAAGTATCCGCCTGAACAGGTAAACACAAAGCTTGTAGACATCAGAGTTTCAGTTGGCAGAACAGGACGAGCCACTCCTTACGCAGTCGTAGAACCTGTAAAGGTGGCTGGCTCAACAGTTGAATTTGCTACCCTGCATAACCAAGATGTAGTTAAAGCCAAAGGTGTTCTAATCGGTGACACTGTTGTTCTTCGCAAAGCTGGAGATGTCATTCCTGAGATCCTTGGCCCTGTTGTTGAATTGCGCACCGGTAAGGAAAAGGCATTCGTTATGCCTAGCAACTGTCCTGACTGTGGAGCTAAGTTAGCTCCTGCTAGCGAAGGCGATGTTGATCTTCGTTGTCAAAACTCGGAGCACTGCCCAGCTCAACTTAGAGAAAGAGTTGCATACATCGGCTCTCGTGGTGTTTTAGATATTGAAGCTTTAGGTTACGTTGCAGCAGTTGCCTTGACTCAACCACTAGAACCTGCAGAGGCACCGCTCAAATCAGAAGCGAATCTATTCGACCTAAAACTTGAACAGCTACTGCCTATTCGCGCTCATGTTCTAGATCCAGATACCGGATTACCAAAACTAGATGAAGAAGGTAATCCAAAGATTGTTGAATTCTTCAAGAAGAAAGATGGCACACCTGCTGAGGTTGCGCACAAACTTCTAAAGAACTTGGAAGAAGCTAAGACCAGACCGCTATGGCGAATCCTGGTTGCACTATCTATTAGGCATGTCGGACCTGTTGCAGCAAGATCACTTGCAACACATTTCGGATCTCTTGATCGTATTTTTGCAGCTTCTGAAGATGAACTATCTCAAGTTGATGGAGTCGGAACAATACTTGCTCAATCTCTTCTTGATTGGATAAAAGTTGATTGGCATAAAAACCTAGTTGAGTCTTGGCGCAAGTCAGGAGTATTACTTGAGATTCCTGGCCATGAAGGTCCAGGTGCAAATGTGGTTGCCGATGGGATCTTTACTGGAATGAGCATTGTTGTTACCGGAACTCTCGCCAATTACACCAGAGAGCAAATTGAAGAATTGATTATCTCTAATGGCGGTAAGGCAGCATCGAGTGTTTCTAAGAACACTGCATTTGTTGTTGCTGGGGCTAACGCGGGATCTAAGTTGGCTAAGGCTGAATCACTAAATGTTCCAGTGATTAGCGAAGAAGACTTTGCAGCAAAACTATCTAGCTAGTTGTTCTTCTCGTCAACTTCTGCTTCATCAACTGAAACCATGCTCTCGGTTGACATCAACTTACCCATTGAATCTAGGAAGTCTGCAACTTCTTCACGCTCATCAGATAGCTTGTTTAGACGTTCACGAGCATCCTTGATGGCATTTTCTGCATATCCCTGAGCTTTACGAGAAAGCACTTCGGCACGGCGACGAGACTGGTTAATAAGATCTGTTGCACGCTTCTGTGAGTCTTCAAGAACTTCATCGCGGTTAGTTCTAGCTTCTCTTGAGATTCTCTCTGCTTCAGAAAGGATTTCAGATGCACGTGCAGAAGATTCTGCCAACGCGCGATTAGCTTCCTCAGTCACAGCTTGAGCCTGAGCAACAGCTGTCTGATAAATGCGAAGAGCTTCTTGCTCTGCTTCGTCACGCTTAGCTTTTAGTTCAGCTTCAAGGTCAACTCGTGCCTGAGCAGTTCTTTGACTTAGGTCAGTTGCATGGGCACGAGCTTCTTCAGTTTCGCGGTGCACTTGGGCACGCAGTTCGGCAGCGTAACGCTCACCGTCAGACTTGATAGCAGCTGCTTCGCGCTGAGCAGTCTGAATTTTTTCAGTAGCTTCTGCTGATGCTGCAGAGGCAGAGTTTAGTAGTTCACCGTGGCGACGGTCGGCTTCGAGACGAGCCTCTTCCATCTTGATTTCGGCTTCTTGAACAACGCGGTCTGCCTTGTCTTTGGCTGAACGCTTTAGAAGATCCGCTTCACCCTTAGCTTCTTCACGAATACGAAGAGCATCCTGGCCAGCATCGGCAATCATTTTCTTGGCTTGCTCTTCAGCAAGTCTTAGAGTCTGCTCGAACTGAGCACCTAGGGCTGCGTAGCCGTTAGGGCCACCCTTTTTGACCTGCTCTTTGAGGTTTTCAACTTCAGCCTTCAAAACAGTGATTTCTGAGGCAGCAGTTTCGTTATATGAGCTCAGGTGCTCAATCTCAAGACGCATCTCTTCGATGTTCTTATCGACCTGGTCACGGTCGTAACCGCGCATAACGATGTCGAAGTTCTCTTCTTCAGCCATTTCAATTTCTCCCGAAAATTACTAGTTCTAAGCCCATTGGGGTCGGGCCAGACAACTATGTAAGTTTAGCCCAGTAAAGCCTTTGCCGTCATCCCCGATATACTTGAATTGCTAACCATCACAAGAGTTCTAAGGAAACCTGTGTCTGAAATTACCCCTGATTTAGTGCGTCACCTAGCTGGTCTTGCCAGAATTGACCTCCATGAGGACGAAGTTATTCGTTTCACCGAACAACTGAGCCTAATTGTTGATTCTGTGGCCAAGATCTCTGATGCCATTGATGCAAATACTCCTGCAACAAGCCACCCAATCCCGCTAGCAAATGTTTTTAGGGAAGATGTGGTTCAGCCTTCATTAACCCAAGAACAGGCCCTTTCTGGCGCTCCAGACTCAGGTCAGGGACGTTTCAGGGTAGCCGCCATTTTGGATGAGGAGTAAGCCATGAGTGAGCTAATCAGAAAGAATGCCTCAGAACTCATCGAGATGATGAGTAAGGGAGAAGTATCTTCACTAGAGGTTACTCAGGCCCACCTAGATCAGATTGCCAAGGTTGGCGATGCTGTGCACTCCTTCCTACACATCAGTGCAGAAAGTGCTTTAGCAACAGCTAAAGAAGTTGACCGTAGACGAGCAGCTGGGGAGAAGCTTCCTACTCTTGCCGGTGTTCCTATTGCCGTCAAAGACAACCTGACAACAACTGATGCACCAACAACCGCAGGATCAAAGATTCTTGAAGGTTGGATCGCACCATATGACGCAACTGTTGTTACCAAACTACGTAATGAACTTATGCCAATTCTTGGTAAGACCAACCTAGATGAATTCGCGATGGGTTCCTCAACAGAGTTCTCAGCGTATGGACCTAGCAAGAACCCTTGGGATCTAACTCGTATCCCTGGTGGTTCTGGTGGTGGATCTTCTTCAGTTGTTTCATCATTCCAATCACCTTTGGCTATTGGTTCAGATACCGGTGGTTCGATTCGTTTCCCAGGAGCGGTTACCGGAACTGTTGGTATCAAGCCAACCTACGGTGCTGTTTCTAGATATGGATTGATTGCTCTAGCTTCTTC
>JBBAMM010000026.1:0-10888 GCA_040402475.1 Rhodoluna sp. | reverse complement strand
TCAAGCCAACCTACGGTGCTGTTTCTAGATATGGATTGATTGCTCTAGCTTCTTCTCTTGACCAGATTGGTCCTGTTGCTAGAAACGTTCTTGATGCTGCTTATCTGCAAGATGCTATTGCAGGTCATGATCCCCATGACAGCACCTCACTAACTCACTCTCTTGGTTCAATGGTTGAAGCTGCTAAGCATGGCTCACTAAAGGGCAAGAAAGTTGGGCTTATCAAGCAGCTCTCTGGTGATGGATTCCAGCAAGGTGTTCGTAACCGTTTTGCTGAGGCGCTAAAGCTGCTAACTGATGCAGGCGCAGAGATAGTTGAAGTTGACTGCCCATCATTTGAATATGCGATTGATGCTTACTACCTGATTCTTCCTGCAGAAGCATCAAGTAATCTAGCGAAGTTTGACTCGGTTCGATTTGGTATGCGAGTAACCCCTGAAGGTAACCCAACCATTGAACGAGTTATGGCTGCTACCCGTGAAGCTGGTTTTGGTCCAGAAGTGAAGCGAAGAATCATTCTTGGAACCTTTGCTCTGTCTTCTGGTTCTTTTGACAAGTTCTATGGAGCAGCTCTCAAGGTTAGAACATTAATTCAAAGAGACTTCGATGCAGCTTTTGCTAAAGCTGATGTTCTTGTTTCACCAACAGCTCCAACAACAGCATTCAAGTTTGGAGAAAAGGTTTCAGATCCTTTGGCTATGTATCTAAATGACATTGCGACCATTCCAGCTAACCTTGCTGGTATTCCAGGTATTTCAGTCCCTATTGGTCTAGCTGATGAAGATAACCTGCCGGTTGGTATTCAATTCTTGGCACCTGCTCACAAAGATGCTGCCCTCTATGAAGTTGGCGCAGCGCTAGAAGGAATCCTTGAAGGTATCTGGGGCAAACGCATGATGGATCACGCACCTGAGTTGGAGGTCAACTAATGGCTAAAGCGAATTTGATGGATTACGAGAAAGCTATTGAACTCTTTGAAGTTGTTATTGGTCTTGAAGTTCACGTGGAACTAAATACCAACACCAAGATGTTCTGTGGTTGTCGGAATGACTTTGGTGATGAACCAAACACCAACGTATGTCCTATCTGTATTGGATTACCCGGTTCGCTTCCAGTTGTAAACGGTAAAGCAGTTGAATCATCAATCTCAATTGGTCTTGCTCTTGGCTGTCAGATTGAACCAAACGGGGGGTTCTCTAGAAAGAACTACTTCTACCCAGATCTAGCTAAGAACTACCAAACCTCACAGTTCAAAGACCCAATCGCCTTTGATGGTCAACTAGATGTTGAAGTTCCTTCAGGTAACAAGTTCACCGTGCTTATTGAACGAGCACACATGGAAGAAGATGCTGGAAAGCTAACACACATTGGTGGTGCAACCGGTCGTATCCAAGGTGCTGAGTATTCACTGGTTGATTACAACCGTGCCGGTGTTCCACTGGTTGAAATTGTTACTAGACCAGTCTTTGGTGCAGGAGCAGAAGCTCCTGAACTAGCTGCTGCTTATGTTCGTTCAATCAGAGAGATTGTTAAAGCCCTTGGAGTTTCAGAAGCTCGCATGGAACGCGGAAACGTTCGCTGTGATGCCAACGTGTCACTTCGCCCTCACGGTCAAGAAAAGCTAGGCACCAGAACCGAGACTAAGAACGTTAACTCACTGAGATCTATTGAACGTGCAGTTAGATATGAGATTCAACGGCAAGCACACATTCTTGCCGGTGGTGGCACCATCACTCAAGAAACACGTCACTGGCATGAAGATAAAGGTGCAACCAGCGCTGGACGACCTAAGTCAGATGCTGATGACTACCGTTACTTCCCTGAACCAGATCTAGTTCCAGTTCAGCCATCTAAAGAACTAATCGAATCACTACGAGCAAAGCTTCCTGAGAACCCAGCTGATAGACGTAAGCGTCTAGCTGGCGAGTGGGGCTTTGCTGAGATGGAATTCAGAGATGTTGTTAACGCAGGTCTCATGGACTTCATTGAAGAAGCAGTAGCCCAAGGAGCAAAACCACAGGCAGCCCGTAAGTGGTATTCAGGTGAGATTGCACGTATTGCTAACTCAGAAGATAAAGATGTTTCCGAAATGAACATCACACCTAAGCAAGTAGCGGAATTAGCAACACTTGTTGAATCAGGAAAGATCAATGACCGCATTGCTCGTGAAGTTCTTTCAGCAGTATTAGCTGGTGAAGGTTCACCACAGGAAATCGTCACTTCAAGAAACCTTGAAGTTGTCTCTGATGACGGTGCTCTTATTGCTGCCATCGATGAAGCTCTAGCTAAGCAACCAGATGTTCTTGAGAAGATTCGTGAAGGTAAAGTTCAAGCAGCAGGAGCAGTTATTGGTGCAGTTATGCAGGCGATGAAGGGCCAAGCAGATGCTGCCAGGGTTCGTGAACTAGTTCTAGAGAGAGCTAATCAGTAAAGCAACTTAAAACAAAAAACCCGAGGCTAATAACCTCGGGTTTTTTACTTGGGGTGAGTAACGGGACTTGAACCCGCGACATCCTGGACCACAACCAGGCGCTCTACCAGCTGAGCTATACCCACCATGTTCAATCTCGGCAGTGCCGAAATCAACTTCTAAAGTTTATCAGACTTGATGCCCTGCGCCAGAGCCTGAGCTTCCTCAGAGGAGGGGCCTGGGCTCTCAACAAATACGCTCTGGCGGTAATACTTGAGTTCCTCAATGGATTCAAGGATGTCAGCAAGGGCTCGGTGGCCGCCATCTTTTTTAGGAGCTTGGAAGTAAGCCCTTGGATACCAGCGCTTGGCTAGCTCTTTGATGGTGGAAACATCGATGTTTCTGTAGTGCAGGTGGTCATCCAATTTAGGCATGTATTTGGAGATAAAAAGACGATCTGTGCTGATGGTATTTCCAGCCAGGGGAGATGTCTTAGCGGTTGGGATGTATTTCTTGATGTATTCAAGGACCTGGGCTTCAGCATCTTCTAGTTCTAAGCCATCTTCAAACTCATTGATTAGACCTGAGTCGGTGTGCATCTTGCGCACGTAGTCGCCCATGGCTTCAACAGTTCCAGCTCGAGGCTTGATAACAAGATCAATGCCTTCGTCCATGACGTTTAGTTCGGTGTCTGTAATAACAGCTGCTATCTCAACTAGACACTCAGTGTCTGGGTTTAGCCCTGTCATCTCACAGTCAATCCAGACCAGGTACTCAGGTATGTTCATCATTCCCTCAAACTAAACAAGGCCACCGACATCGATGACCTTGTTCAGTTTAGCCAAGACCTAGGCGGTCTTTGCCTTTAGCTTCTTGGGAGTTGCCTTCTTTAGCGCTTTACGCTCTTTACGACCTTCAATCAGCCTGTATAGGACAGGAACGATGATCAGGGTAAGGATTGTTGAAGAGAACAGACCACCGATAACAACCACTCCAAGTGGCTGGGAGATGAAGCCACCGGAACCAGTTATGCCTAGAACCAGTGGAGATAGCGCACCGATTGTTGCAAGTGCTGTCATCAAGATAGGACGCAGTCTTTGACGAGCACCATTCATGATGGATTCCTCTAGCGGCATTCCTTGAGCACGGTATTGGTTGATTAGGTCAATTAAAACAATCGCGTTAGTGACCACGATTCCAACTAGGAGCAACATACCGATAAGAGCTGGTAGACCCAAAGCTGTGTTGGTGATCAACAGCGCAACGAATGCACCTGTCGCAGCGAATGGAATAGACACTAGAAGAACCAGTGGCTGAACCAAGCTACGGAAGGTTGCAACCATGATCAAGTAAACAATTGCAATAGCTGCAAGCAGAGCTAAGAACAATTGATTGAATGAGTCTGCCTGATCTGCAGAGACACCACCGATTGGAAGCAAGGTTGCACCTACTGGCATATCGTTCTTGATTAGATCAACTTGCTTGGCTACCTGCATTGTGATGGTAGTTAGGCTGGCATCTTTGTTTGGAGTCAAAGAAACAGTTGCAGCGCGGTCACCGTCTTTAGTGGTGATCTTGGTTGGAACTGAAACCAAAGCAACATCAGCAACTCGATCTAGTGGAATGTATCCCATAGCGGTTGGAATCTGAATAGTTTTAACTTCATTCACAGTTGTTGGCACTGCACCAGATTTGATATAGATGCTGGTTGCCTTGCTATCAATGTTGATAGTTCCAACGCTCTGCGGTGTCATAGCTGAAGAGACCAATGTTGCAACAGCAATTTCACTAAGTCCTGCACGAGTAGCTGCCAAACGATCAACTGTTACTCGAAGAGTTCTCTGCTTTTCACTGAGTGTTGTGGTTATCTCTGGAGAGACATCATCAATCTTGCCGGTCAGAGCAGTCTTGACTTTTTCAATACCAGCACGAAGCTGAGCATCAGTCTTAGCAGTAACAGTCACATCAATGGTTCCGCTTGAACCAAATGACTGGCCAGATTCGAAAGCAACCTTACCTAGTTCAGGATGAGCTTCGAACTGCTTCTGCATCTTGGCTTGGAAGGCATCACCGTTAACAGTTGCCTTAGTGGATACCTGGATCTGAATGCCACCAGCAGCTTGACCAAAGGCAACACGAGAATCTCCAGTTGAACCAATGGTGGTGGTAACCGCAACAGTGTCACCTGAATCTAGAAGCAACTGCTCAACTCCTGCAGCAGCTTTTGACTTATCTTCAAGTGAGCTACCGAAAGGAACTGTCTGAGCGATGCTAAAGGTTGTTGATCCTGAAGAACCAATGAAGTTGGTCTTGATGAAAGGAACTAGACCGAAAGTAAATAGCAATACTAAGAAAGCTGCAACCAAGGTGATAACTGGACGCTTCTGGGTTGAACTAAGCACAGGCAAGTAAATGCGTTGCAGCAATGACTTGCGCTCGCGAGCTTCTTCTTCCTCACGGACCTTGGCAGCTAGCTTGCGTGCAGCTGCTTCAGTGAGAGTATTCTCAACTGCAGGAGCTTTTAGGAACCAGGTAGCGATTACAGGAACGATGGTCAAAGACACGAATAGTGAAGCAACCAAAGCCAAAGCGAAGGTAAGGGCGAATGGTCTAAACAACTGACCAACTAGGCCACCAACGCCGGCAATAGGCAAGAACACAGCAACTGTAGTTAGGGTCGCAGCTGTAATAGCACCAGCAACTTCCTTGACTGAGTTGAGGATTGCTTCCATCTTCTTTTCACCATAAGAGAGGTGTCTGTTGATGTTTTCAATAACAACAATTGAGTCATCAACAACACGTCCAATAGCAATAGTTAGCGCGCTAAGGGTGAAGAGGTTCAATGAGTAACCAAAACCAGCTAGACCGATGAAGGCAACCAGAAGGGAAGTTGGAATAGAGATAGCTGTTACCAGAGTTGAACGCCATGATCTTAGGAACAGCAAGATGATGATTACCGCAAACAAAAGACCTAGTAAGCCTTCTTCGATGAGGTCAAGAATCGACTTCTCTACGAATGGTGCTTGGTTGAAAGTTTCTTTAACGGTAACTTTGCCACCTAGTTTGCTAGCAAGTTCTGCCTCTAGAGGCTTGATTGCATGAGACATGGCAACTGTGTTGCCATCTGTTGTCTTGGTAATGGCAATAGCAAGAGAAGGCTTGCCATCAACTCGTGAGATTGATTCGACAGGAGCTAAAGCATAAGTAACTTCCGCAACATCACCGATGGTAAGAGTTCTACCTCCGGCTGGAGCTCCAAAGCTTGAAGCGCTAAGCGGAAGGGACTTTAGAGCTGCGACTGATTCAACCGGAGTTCCAACTTCAACAGTGATCTGACCTTTGTTATCCTGCAAAGTTCCTGCAGGAATAACAAAACCGTTTGTTTTGAGAGCCGTAGAGATTGACTGAGCGGTTAGTCCATTCATTGCCATTAGCGCAGTGTTTAGCTTTAGGTTGATTCGGTATTCACGAATACCACCGATTTGAACGTCTTTGACTCCAGGTACTTTCTTGAAAAGGGGATTAGCAATATCTGGAAGGATCTTTGAAATAGCAGTGTTATCACCGTTATCTGCAGCAACGCTTAGAACAACCACAGGAATGGTGCCTAGTCCACCACTTAGAACTCGTGCTGAAGCGTTAGCAGGCAATGTTGCCTTTACTGAATCCAAAGCACTGTTAAGTGAATCGGTCACTTTAGAGGTGCTTGTTCCAAAATCAAAGGTCACACGAACAGTTGAGATCGAAGACTGGCTTGTTGAAGCTGTGGTGGTAACACCATCAAGATTCTGAACTGCACCTTCAATGACTCTAGAGACCTGAGTGTCCATTACCTCAGGTGAGGCTCCAGGGTAAGAAGTCACAATAGCTGCTTGTGGGAACTCCAAAGAAGGAAATAGTTCCTGCTTGAGTTGGCCAACAGCTACGAACCCAAAGACAGCAAGGATTGCTGTCATAAGTGCTACTACTGATCTGTTAGCTAAAGATAATTTGGACAGACGAAACATGTGATCTCCGATTTGTGAATTTATTTACCTAGGTAAATAATAATACCTCTGATTCTATAAAAGCGAAGCAGGGCTAGTTCAATATTGCCCTAGTTGAGAACACTCGAGGTTAGATTTGGGGAAGCCTGAGAACAAGCCCAGATAAAGCCAGTCCGCTTAGGCTAAACTGGTATTCGCTACAAACAAGCCTTCGTAGCTCAGTGGATAGAGCAAGAGCCTTCTAATCTCTTGGTCGCAGGTTCGATTCCTGCCGAGGGCGCTTCAATTTAGTACTTTTGTCCGAACAAAGACCAAACGTCCTTCCCTGTTGCTCAAGGGGAATAGGCTCATAGTTATGAGTCAATTTAGAAATAGAGAGAACGGGCTGCCCACCGCTCCTCTTCCAGACGCGGTAGTCAAGCTATCTCTGGCATCGTCTTTGACTCTCTTGGGAGTTTTCACAGTATTCATGGTGCTTACTGGTTTTACCAGAGTTGTTCCACTACCAGTAGACATCGCAGGTCCGCCAGGGCCAGTGTCCTTTGCTGTTGGGCCTCAGGGTTCATCTCAAACCCCAGATCTAAGCGATCAGGGAGCTACTGGACCGCAAGGACTCTTGGGTTCGGAATTAGTAGTTGGGCCACCTGGGCCTAAAGGTGATCCTGGCGACGATGGCCAGATTGGTCCCACTGGACCACCTGGACCGCCAGGACCTTCTGGACCACCGGGACCTGGAAGTGTCGATGGAACTGACCTCGTTCCTGGTGAAGGTCTAACTGGTGGTAACTGCGTTGACCATCTAACAATCAAGACTCCGGTTGACACCAGCAATGATGATGAAGATGTCATCAAAGTGATGACTATTAGAGGAGACCTATCTAAATGTGTGGGTCAAACTCTAAGAGCAAAAGTGAAGCTAGATAGTGGTTCATACCTCTGGGCTGTTTACAAGATTTCAAATTTTGTTGCAAAAGTAACTCTTACCTTCAACGCTTCCTCAGGAAACTTTTATGACACAAGACCTACCGTCAGCAACGGTGAGTTGCTAGTTGCAGGAAACAAAGTTGCACCAGTCCCAGTTAGAGAATTTGGCGTTACAACCATCACTATTGCCAAGACCTGGCAGTAACGGTGAAGAACATGCATGCACTCCAAATAAGTTTCAAAAGAAGAAGAAAGTAAAGAATAAATGACTGATGTGAGAACTGAGCCTCAAGAAGAACATTCAAAGATAAGCCACCAGTTAGCTGTTGGTGGAATTGGACTATTCATCTCAATATTCATGGGTGTGCTAGTTCTAACCTTCCCAAGATTCTTTCTCTTCAATCCGATGGCTGAAGGCGATCCTGTCAGAGCTATTGAACTAACTGTTTCATCTATTGGTTGGGTCCTTCTCCTAGTTGGTCCAGCAGCGATCCTAATGCGATACAGCTCAGGTCGATTCACCATGATTAGGTTCTTACCTATAGTTGCACTGGTATGGCCGGTATCTCTAATTGCTAACCACGTAACACTATTCCTTCAAAAAGGAATTTGGTATACCGGCTACCTAGTTCAGTATCCAATCTTTTTGCTGAGCGACATCGTGCTTCCCATCTTCCTCATCTACTTATGGGACATCCTTAGACCTAGAAACCCAAACAAAGGTGAAAGAGGTGAAAGAGGTGAAAGAGGTGAAAGAGGTGAAAGAGGTGAAAGAGGTGAAACTGGGCACACAGGAGAAACTGGTTTAACTGGCCAGACTGGTTAGGCTCGAGCTCAAGGTGAACCTGGTGACGAAGGTGCAATGGGTTAGCACCAACTAATCAGGCTCATTTAGATATTTACCTCTAGTTCCAGGTATCGCTAAAGACAACCTGTATTTCTGCGGGATCGATCGAATCACTTGATGGTGCATTAGGCCCGTCGGAGACTAGGCGGTGATTCACTATCAGGGGAAATTTCTGGTAAAAATCACCACCATGTTTCACAAAGCTAAGTTCAATAACTCCTTGATTCTGAAGGATTTCGGCAACGGCGTAACTATGAACATGGCCGGTTTTGTATGTTGTTACTAACACCTGTGATCCAACACATTTACTGAAATCTCCTGTTAGGTCAACTTCAATTACTTTTGGATTTGGTTTAGTTGGGTCTTCATAGGCCACGCTTACCACCGGGTACGCGCACTGGCCTGGATAGGTTTGTTCAAAAGGCGCACGGTCAGAGCCTGTCACTGCTATCAATGAAGCACCCACTAGGTTCACTATAAAGATAGATCCCATAAGAACATAAACAATCAGTCGCTTTTGATTCATTTCTTGTGCCGGCCTCGCTTATGTTCTTCAAGACGAAGATCAACCGTAAAGACATAATTCAGGTCGTCAGTTATAACCATGAACTTGTGTATTTGACCTTCATCTAAAACCAAATGCACGATTGGTGTCCTTGCTATCTCTGCAAAGACAACTAGATCTTCTGCTTTAGCCACTGGGCGAGTCTGGCCTTCAATACGAACATCTGGGTGAACTCGATAAAGGTGCTTTCTAAAAATAGCCATAGATCTGTCTGGTTCTTCTAGATCTTTAGCAGAAGCTATCCAATTACCTAAAATCTCAAAAGCGATGATTGAAGCTACCACCCCTGAAAGACTTAGTAACACCCTTGGATAGAAATTGACGTTATTGGTTAGCAGAATTCCTGTTGAGACAAGTGATGCTCCAGCAAGACCGTAGAAGCCAACCAAGATTGTGTTGAGATATGTCTTCTTTACTTGGGGTAGCTCATGCTCGGCAGAAGCAAGAATCTTTTCTAGGCGTTTACTGTGTTTATGTCTTCTTAGATCAATCAAAAGTAATCCACCAAGAACTGCTGCAAATGTTCCGAAGATTAGTGGATTGGTTCGTAAAGTAACTAAAACAGTTCCAAACTGTTTGATGACAAGCATCTGCTTACCCAAGATTGCACTGCGAGGTAACGTCCAGGTATCTTCAAAGTCGTTGTTGATTCCTTGAGTGCGCACTTCCGTATCTGAAAGCCAAACTATTTTGTGCATAACGAGTCCGCCATACACTTGCGTCAAAACTGTGTCACCAAGAGCGTAAGTGTCTTGTTTTTTAACCATAACTAGATCGCCGGTATATAGGGTTGGCTCCATCGAATGACCCGAGATAACCGTATAGGTCACTGGGCCATTCAAAGATGAAGGTGCCAGCGTGAAGTACCAAGCAATTAAGACAGCGATAAGGGCTAGAAGCTCGTACCAGTGTCTTCTGGTTCGGCGTCTAGCCCTATCGTGTAAGAGTCTTCGGCTGGCCAGCTCATAGTTGGCCATGTGACTTACTGCCAGGTTTTAGCGATGGTGATTGTTGTCATTCCAAAGTCTTTTACCAAAACTGGTGCAACTCTGGTTCCTGCAACTACTAGGTCACCAGCAGTAACAGTTGGCTTGGCGTTATAGAAATCACCTGTTGTTGCATCAAAGGTAAGTGTGATTGATGTCACAGCGGTAGTGATCTTCTTGATAGCCCAGATGTGTGTACCGTTTTCAAGGTCAACTTCTGCTCTAAGAGTCTCACCAACACAAGGCTCTAGAGCACCTGTGATAGTCATGACCTTTACCTGGTTGGCTTCAGGAGTAGCAGTGTCAACTGGAGTCTTGATAACTAGATCAGTTACACAGTTAGCCACTGTCTTACCTTCACCAGGTGCGTTGTCTGAGCCTGCAACGTTAATTGTTGATGCTCCAACGACAGCAATTACGAATACCACTGCAATTGCGCCGATTATTACTAGAATTCTGCGGTTCATTTGGTTCCCCATTCATTGGAAGTTATCCAACCAGCCTATTGGAGATGTTTCTCCGCTAGACAACAAATGACTGGATTGCCCTACAGTTTGGCTCTAAATAACAGGAATTATTCTGTTTTAGGGCCAAAAGTAGAGCTAGAACTGCTCTTTTATAGAGCTCTCAGAATGTCTTCAACACGTTCTTTAGCATCACCAAAGAGCATTGCAGCGTTGTCTCTAAAGAACAGTGGGTTCTGAACGCCTGCGTAGCCTGAAGCCATTGAACGCTTGAATACGATTACGTTCTCTGCTTCCCAGACTCTTAGCACTGGCATTCCAGCAATAGGGCTTCCTGGATCTTCAGCTGCCGCTGGGTTCACTGTGTCATTAGCTCCGATAACTAGCACTACTGATGTGGTTGCAAAGTCATCGTTAATTTCATCCATCTCATCGACAATGTCGTAAGGGACTTTAGCTTCAGCAAGGAGCACGTTCATGTGTCCTGGCAGTCTTCCAGCTACTGGGTGAATACCAAACCTTACGGTCACACCCTTATCTCTTAGTCTTGCCGCTAGATCGGCAACCGGGTACTGAGCTTGAGCAACAGCCATTCCGTAACCTGGAGTGATTACAACTGATGTTGCATTTCTTAGTAGTTCAGCAACCGACGCTGCATCAGTTTCGCGGTATTCACCTAGATCTTCATCACTGCTAGTTGGTGCTT
>JBBAMM010000025.1:11830-16638 GCA_040402475.1 Rhodoluna sp. | reverse complement strand
TACTTCCTTATGTTTTATAAGCCTGGTTATTTCCCAGCCCATATCTATACCCCAGAAGACATTGAGGCGGCCAAGGCCAGAATCGATTACGACCTCATCAATTCAACCTTTGAGACCACCTTTATATTCACCAGTTACCTAGTGGCAACCAACATTCCTAAAGAGTTCCTGCCGGTCAAGTAACAGATCGTAAAGCTACATATTTGTCCTCAAAAATAGGGGACAATAGTCATATCTTTCAAACCCCTAAATCTAAGGAGTTCCCAATGGCATCAAAGAAAAACCTTTTGCGCACACTTGCAGCTACCGCTGCTGTGTTGCTAGCAACCACCCTGGCTGCTTGCTCAGGATCAAGTGTTTCCGGTGACACCATCACCGCAGGCAAACTAACTATCGGAACCGGTAACCCAGCGTATGAGCCTTGGGTTGTTGGCGATGCACCTGAATCAGGTGAAGGTTTCGAAGCTGCAGTTGCTTACGCAGTTGCAGAGAAGCTTGGCTTCAAGGCTGCTGATGTTGTTTGGGTTAGAACAACTTTTGATGAAGCTATTGCACCAGGACAGAAGAACTTTGACTTCAACTTGCAGCAGTACTCAATCACTGATGAGCGTAAAGCTAACGTAGATTTCTCATCTGCTTACTATGAGACAGCTCAGGTTGTTGTTACCGTAGCAGGTTCTCCTGCAGCATCAGCTACCAGCATTGCTGATCTAAAGGGTTACCTATTAGGTGCTGCTACTGGAACAACTTCTTATGATGCAATTGGTTCAGTTATTAAGCCAACTCAGAAAGCTCAAGCTTTCAACTCAAACGATGACGCTAAAGCAGCGCTAACTAACGGTCAGGTTGATGCAATTGTTCTTGACCTACCAACAGCTCTTTACGCTTCATGCTGTGAACTTGATGGCGGCAAGATTGTTGGTCAGTTGCCAACAGCTGCTAAGGGTGACCAGTTCGGTCTCGTCTTAGACAAGGGTTCAAAGCTAACTGCAGCTGTTACTAAAGCTGTTGATGAGTTACGTGCAGATGGCACTCTTGCCAAGCTTGAGGAAAAGTGGCTAACAGCTGACGCTGGTGTCCCTGTGCTCAAGTAGATTTGACACATGCCTAATACGAAAGCCCGTCAGGGTCAGCCAAGTGAAATTGAGCTGAACCGACGGGCTTTTCGTAAATCCAGGAAACAGAAGTCAACTCTGGTTGCAGTTCTCAGCACAATTGGTTTCGCTGTTGTTGCTTGGCTCTCACTAATCAATACGCCTGGTTGGGATCGTGTTCAACAAAGCTTCTTTGACTATGACACTGCTGTTAAAGCTTTGCCTCATGTCTTAGATGGTTTGTTGCTAAACCTAAGAGTGTTGTTCTTCTCAGCTATCGGTGTTCTGGTATTTGGTTTAGCTTTAGCTTTACTTAGAACTCTTAGAGCCCCTATCTTCACACCTATCAGGTTGTTAGTTAGAGGATATGTTGATCTATTTAGAGGGTTACCTCTAATCATTGTTTTGTATTTAGTTGGTTTTGGTATTCCAGGGCTTCGCCTTGAATTCTTGGGAAGAATACCTGCTGAGGTGCTTGGAACAACAGCTTTGATTCTTACCTACTCGGCTTATGTTGCTGAAGTATTTAGAGCAGGTATTGAAGCTGTTCACCCATCACAAAGACTTGCTGCTAGATCTCTTGGTCTTACCTATGCCCAGTCAATGAGGTTAGTTGTTCTGCCTCAGGCGTTTCGTAAGGTGGCTCCACCGCTGATGAATGACTTTGTCTCACTGCAAAAAGACGTTGGCTTGATCTCTGTCCTAGGCGCTGTTGATGCTGTTCGAGGTGCTCAGATTGAAGTTGCTCACTTTGCTAACTTCACACCATATGTTGTAGCTGGCTTGCTCTTTGTTTTACTTGCTATCCCAACCGTGAGATTGGCAGATTACGTAACTGGACGTTTAGCCAAGCGTGAGCAAGCAGGTGGTGTCCTGTGAGTGAACTAGGCCCAATGATCCTGAATGTCAAAGGATTACATAAAAGCTTTGAAGATAAAGACGTTCTAAAAGGAATCGATTTAGAACTATATAGAGGTCAGATTGTTGCCCTGATTGGTTCCTCTGGTTCAGGTAAATCAACACTGCTTAGATGTGTGAACTTGCTTGAAGAGATTAGTGATGGTCAGATCTTCCTAAACGATGAAGACATCTCTGAACCAACCATCAACCAAGATGAGGTTAGAAGACAGATTGGTTTAGTCTTCCAGGCATACAACCTGTTTGCTCACCTATCCATCGAAGAGAACATCACCTTAGCCCTTAGGCATGTCAAAGGTCTTTCAACTGCTGATGCTAAAGCTAAAGCCTTAGCTTTACTTGATCGAATTGGTCTAGCCGATAAGGCAGCTGAGTATCCAGATAAGTTATCTGGAGGTCAACAGCAGAGAACAGCAATCATGAGAGCTGTTGCTCTTGAGCCAACCTTGCTTCTTCTGGATGAGGTGACCAGTGCACTTGATCCTGAACTAGTTGGGGAAGTACTGGAACTAATTAGAGATTTAAAGGCCGGTGGAACATCTATCTTGATGGCAACCCACGAACTTACCTTTGCTAGGGATGTCGCTGACTGGGTGGTCTTCCTCGATGGTGGAGTCATTATTGAAGAAGGGCCAGCTAAAGAGTTCTTCGGTAACCCACAGAACCCTAGAACCATAGAGTTTCTACAACGCCTACGCCGCAGAGCAGGGGATGCCTAACTCGTTTAGGTAGGCTGGTTTCTGTAACCAATGACGGTTACCTGAAAACATTTAGGTTGTGAAATAAATGCGCATTCTTCTAGTTGGCGCTGGTGGCGTTGGAGATGCAGTTGCAAAGATAGCGGCTACACGTAGCTTCTATGAAACTTTCGTAGTCAGTGACTACGACCAAGCAAGAGCAGATAAGACTATTGCTTGGATTCAAAACAAATACGGTGATGATGTTGCCGCTAAATTCCAATCAGCAAAGATTGATGCATCTAACGCAGCTCAGATTGCGTCTTTGATTGGTGAACACAATATTGATTATGTAATCAACGCGGTTGAACCTAAGTTCGTACCAACTATCTTCGCTGCTTGTTACACAGCAGGAGCTAACTATCTAGACATGGCTCTTAGCCTCAGCGAAGCTCACGAACATGATCCTTTCCACAAAACCGGAATCAAACTAGGTGATGCTCAATATGCTCTGCATGAGCAGTGGCAACGAGCAGGCAAGCTAGCTCTTGTTGGTATCGGTGTTGAGCCTGGTATGAGCAACATCTTTGTTCGTTATGCAGCAGATCATCTTTTCAGTGAAATTGATGAAGCATCTATTAAAGATGGTGGCAATCTGGTTGTGACAGATGAGAATGGCAAAGAAATCTTTGCTCCATCTTTTTCAATCTGGACAACCATTGAGGAATGTCTTAACCCACCAACCTTGTTTGAAAAGAAAAAGGGTTGGTTCACCACTGAACCTTTCAGCGAGCCAGAGATCTTTGAATTCCCTGAAGGCATAGGTGCTGTTGAGTGTGTGAACATTGAGCACGAAGAAATCACCATGCTCCCTAGAACCATGAAGCTAGGAAGAGTTAGCTTCAAGTATGGTTTGGGCTCAGATTTCATTGGCGTTCTAAAGACCCTGCACCGTTTAGGGCTGGATGCAACTAAGCCAGTTCGTGTTCGCTCAGCTCAAGGACCAGTTGAAGTAGCTCCTAGAGATGTTGTTGTCTCTGTTTTGCCAGATCCAGCATCCATTGGTCCTCGCATGACAGGTAAGACCTGTGCTGGTGTTCTTGTAACAGGTAAGAGCAAAGATGGAACAGCAAGAGCTACATACATCTACCACGTAGCTGATAACGCGGAGACCATGGCTCAGATTGAAGCCCAAGCAGTTGTTGCTCAAACAGCTTTCAACCCGTTGATTGCGCTTGAGTTGATTGCTAATGGCATCTGGGAAGGCGTTGGAGTTATGGGTCCAGAAGAATTTGACCCTAAGCCATTCCTAGATCTAATGAGTTCTTCAACTGGCTATAACCAGAAGTGGGTAGCTCAAGAACGTCTTGCCTCTTCACCACTAAGACACCCATAAGCCATGACCACCAAAGACTTTGACGTTGCAATTATCGGCTCAGGCTTTGGTGGTTCTATTGCGGCTCTAAGGCTTACTGAAAAGGGATACAAAGTCCTGGTCATTGAAGCAGGAGCTAGATTCAAAGATGATGATTTTGCTAAAACATCTTGGAATCTAAAAAAGTTCTTATTCTTTCCAAGACTTGGACTCAAGGGTATTCAACGCATTGATCTTCTTCGCAATGTAATGGTGATGTCAGGTGCTGGTGTTGGTGGTGGCTCTCTGGTTTATGCCAATACTCTCTATCGACCACCAACAAGTTTCTATAAAACAGGAACCTGGTCAGGCATGTGTGACTGGGAGAAGGAACTAGCTCCTTACTACGCTCAAGCAGAACGCATGCTTGGTGTTGAAACTAATCCTTATCTAAGTTCTAGTGATACCGAACTTAGAAAAGCAGCAGATAAGCTCGGCTACGGCGATACCTTCAAAATGGCTGAACTGGGTATTTACTTTGGTGAATCAGGTAAGACTGTTCAAGATCCATACTTTGGAGGTATTGGACCAGAGCGAACCGGTTGCATTAACTGTGGTGAGTGTATGACTGGTTGCCGTCATGGAGCTAAGAACACTCTGGTCAAGAACTACCTGTATTTAGCTGAATCAGCTGGAGCACAGGTTATCGCTAACACAACAGTCACCGACATCATCGACACAGCTGACGGCTATGTGATTACTACT
>JBBAMM010000025.1:7345-11730 GCA_040402475.1 Rhodoluna sp. | reverse complement strand
TTCATGGGCATCATGGAATCCATCATGGCTTCAGGTAAGAACGGTGAGAAGCCAACGTTCTTTAGATTGCTCGGTGCTACGTTTAGGCATTTCGGCAGATTACCGAGCATGTACAACTTGAGAAGTTGGCCTGAGCGAACTCTGATTCTTCTTGTTATGCAGGCAAGAGATAACTCGCTGGTTACTTTTGCAAAGAGAACATTGTTTGGCACCAAGATAACATCTAAACAAGGTCATGGTGAAGAGAATCCAGCATGGGTTCCTAAAGGACATGAGTTAGCTAGGGTTCTTGCGGATCAGTTTGATGGAACAGCAGGAGCAGTTGTTACTGAACCATTTGGTATTCCTATGACAGCACACTTCCTAGGTGGTGCTGTCATCGCAACAAGTGCTTCAGAAGGTGTTCTCGATGGTTACCTTCGTGCTTTTGGTCAACCTGGTTTACACATTCTTGATGGTGCAGCGTTATCTGCTAACCCAGGAGTGAATCCTTCGCTGAGTATTTCAGCTCAAGCTGAGTGGGCTTGTGCTCACTGGCCTAACAAGGGCGAGAAAGACACTAGACCAGAGCTAGGTGCTGCCTTCAAAGTTGTTGCACCAATTCAACCTAATAATCCTGTAGTTCCTAAGGGTAGTTACGGTGAGCTAAGACTTGATGTGAAGATCAAGTAATTACATAGCTAAAGATTTTCTTCTTCTAAATAGTCCTTGAGCTATAGCTGCTCCAAGCAGAATGACTAAACCACCAACTGGTTCATACCACTTCAACTGTTCGCCCAGGATAAGAATTCCTAGAGTAACTGCTATCAGTGGTGTGATCAATGTCACTGATGATGAAACAGCAGAACCAACTTGTCTAAGTAATGGGTAGTAAAGAGTGTATGCAATACCGGTTCCAAAGATTCCTAGAACAAGAACGGCTCCAACAGACTGTGAGGTTAGCGGTGCTGTTGTTAGTTCACCTGTCCAATAGAACGGTGCAAGCAATATCGTTGCTGCAGCTATCTGACCAAAAGCCGCTACCTCTAGAGGATGACCAAGAGGCTCAATGAATTTTCTAATGAAAGGTCCACCAAAGCCATAGCAAGTTGCAGCTAAGACAACAGCACCG
This sequence comes from Rhodoluna sp., assembly GCA_040402475.1. GTDB lineage: Bacteria > Actinomycetota > Actinomycetes > Actinomycetales > Microbacteriaceae > Rhodoluna. The sequence continues at coordinate 10,619 of JBBAMM010000025.1, read as the reverse complement.
ACGGCTAACCAAGAGTCAGTTTCAATTCCTTGCCATGCTCCAATCAAAGTGATCACACCTAGAACACCAACACCTAAACCAATCAACTGATTTCTGGAAACCTTCTCACCTCTAAAAACAGTGAGCAACGCAATCACAGTTGCTATCGGTGTCACAGCATTTGCCATTCCAGCAAATGCAGAGGAAACATGGTGTTCTCCAAATGCAAATAGTGCAAAAGGGATGGCTGTATTAAATAATCCAACAACGAAACTAAGCGCAAGCATCTTGCCATCTCTGCGAAGACTTATTTTGCGCCGGATCAGTATGGCCAACAGGGTAAGTGCTCCGAAGAGGCAACGCCAGAAGGCAACCCCTATTGGCGGTAATGATTGGTTGGCGAACTCAATGAAGAGGAACGATGAACCCCAGATAAGTCCTGCCCCAAAGTAGTTGAACAGCCAGCTACGGGATTTGCCGGGACGTCCGACTTCATTGGTTTTGAGCACCATGCCAGCCTAACCAACCATAGGCTTAAGGGATGTTGTTGAGGTTTATCAAAGTTGAGCGCAATGCAGCGCTATTGCTTGTATTGGCAGGGGTAGCAGGTCTTATCCTGGCTAACCTACCTGCAACAGCTTCGCTAGTTCATGATCTTGGAGCACTGCATCAAGTCAGTGAGTATTTACTTTGCCTGTTTTTCTTTCTTGTTGGCTTAGAGCTCAAAAGAGAACTAACCGAAGGAACATTCAAGAACCGTAAAGCCTTATTAGTTCCCGTGTTGGCTGCCATTATGGGAGCTCTTGTTCCAGCTGGAATCTTTTACCTTGTTACAGCCTCAGACAGTATTGCTCGTGGTGGCTGGGCCATACCGATGGCAACCGATATCACGTTCGCACTTGCTGTCTTTAGTATTTTTGCGACCACAATGCCAAAAGGTTCAAGACAGTTCCTAATGGCTTTTGCCATCATCGATGACATTTTGGCGATAGTGGTTATCGCGCTGTTTTTAGGAGCGCCAATCCAAACTGGAGCACTAGTAACAGGATCTGCTCTTTTAGGAATGCTCATTCCAACTAAATACACCAAGAACCTTGAAGACATGATTCATCCTTGGGTTGCATATCTTGTTCTGCCACTATTTGCTTTTTGTGCTTTAGCGGTTGAAGTTAATCTCACAGTTGTTGAGGTCGTGAGTAGTGTTGTCGGTCTCGCTATTTTGCTAAGAGTAATAGGAAAAGTAGTTGGAATTACCTTTGGTGCCTGGCTCGGATCACTCTTGGTTAGAAAATCAGGTGAAAAGGTTTTAGCTTTAGCTGACTATGCTCGCATCTCGGTTCTTGGTGGCATCGGCTTCACTGTTGCATTTTTAGTCAATGACATTGTCTTCAAGGATCATGAATTAGAACATTCACAAGCACTGGTTGCGAGTTTGTTAGCCGCTGTTTTAGCATCGTTGTTAGCTGCAGTTATTTTCAAACTTAGGAAACGAAGTTGAGTTTTCAAAAAGAACAAATACTAGATAGAGCTAGGGGAGCTTTATTAGGTTGTGCTGTTGGGGATGCTCTAGGGGCAGGTTATGAATTCAAGCCACCGCTAGCAGATCACATTCCTGTTGAGTTCGTTGCAAGCAATATGTTTGCAGCCGGTGAATACACCGATGACACAGCTCAAGCTATTGCCATCGCTCTTGCCATTTCAAGATCTGACCTAACTGAGAACTTAGATGAAGTTGCTAAAGAATTCTTTAGCTGGTTCGACCAAGGACCTGCAGATGTTGGTATTCAAACCAGAAGAATCTTCAATGCAACAAGCGAACCTAGGTCTGCAACAGAATTACTTGCGGCTTCCCTTGAATACCTTGATACCCATCTAAAAGCTGCTGGTAATGGATCCCTAATGAGAACAGCACCGATAGCTCTGCCATACCTATCTAAACCTGAGCTAATTGAGCAGGTGGCTAATGATGTTAGTGCTCTTACTCACGCTGATCTAACCTGTCGTGAAGCCTGCATCATTTGGTCTAAAGCTATTAGGCATGCCATCTTGTTTGAAAACTTTGATGGAATTCAATTGGCGGTCAATGATTTACCTGCATTTAGACAGGTGTTCTGGAATGAGATCTTTGATGAGGCGGAAGCAGCGGACACGGCTGCCCAGTTTGAAAACAATGGCTGGGTTATTCATGCCATTCAAGCTGCCTATAAAGCCATTATGGTAACTGCATCTGAGACCCCGGAGCATCTGGTTTTAGGGATAGAAGCTGCTGTTCGAGTTGGTAACGATACCGATACGGTAGCTGCCATTGCTGGCTCACTACTTGGAGCTAGATGGGGCTATTCCGCTATTCCAGAGGCTTGGCTAGAACCTTTGCATGGCTGGCCAGGTTATGAGGCTAATCATCTGGTGGCACTGGCAGATGAAATCACCGAACCGATTTGGCAATAGTTTCGGTCATTCCATAGATAAAATCTCTTTGAATAAAGGAGTGTTATGTCTGCGTTAGAGATCAACTTTTGGTTGTTTGTGGCTGTGTGTGCTGCTACCTGGTTAACTTCGATTATCACCAAGGAATACTCTTGGGTTGACCGCATCTGGTCCATCATCCCGATTGTTTATATGTGGGTATTTGCATATGGAGCTAACTTCGGTGACCTGCGACTAAACGTTATGGCAGTGCTGGTAATCCTCTGGGGTGCAAGGTTGACTTTCAACTTTGCTCGTAAAGGTGGTTATGCACCTGGTGGTGAAGATTATCGCTGGGCTATTCTGCGCAAGAAGATGTCTCCTGCTATCTATCAGATCTTCAACATCTTCTTTATTGTGATTTTCCAGAATGCATTGTTACTAGCAATCACTCTGCCAGCTAACTTGGCATTAGAGAACAGAACTGCTTTTGGAGTATTGGATGCAGTCTTTAGTGCGCTATTCCTAGGTCTTCTTATCTTTGAGTTCATCGCTGATCAGCAGCAGTGGAACTTCCACCAACTTAAGAAAGCTGGCAAAGCGTCAGGTTTCTTGGATAAAGGAACATTTGCTTACTCACGTCACCCAAACTTCTTTGCTGAGCAAGCTCAGTGGTGGGTGCTAGGTTTCTGGGGGTTCGCTGTTGCGAACACAGCCCAACCTATTTATCTCCTAGGAGCTGTTGTTCTAACCGCTTTGTTCCTTGGTTCGGCTCGCTTCACCGAGCAAATCTCGCTGAGCAAGTATCCTGAATACAAGCAGTACCAGTCAAGGGTAAGCATGCTTATTCCTTGGTTCAGTAAAAAGTAGAAAGCAAGTTTTTGCCTAA
>JBBAMM010000025.1:5933-7245 GCA_040402475.1 Rhodoluna sp. | reverse complement strand
TGTGTGAAGTTCTGTGAAGGTGGAACTCTCGGCATGACTTATGCTGCCGATAGACCAGATGGAAAACTATCGCTGTTTGTTTTTCTAACTACTTTGAAAGACAACAGGATTCTGAAGTATGACCTTGATTCCGATGAAGCAGGTAACTGGTCATTAGCTAATAAGCGAGTGATTCTCTCAGGCATTGATAGATCAGGTTTATCAACCACACACAATGGTGGTCGTTTAGCAATAGGGCCTGACGAAAAGCTGTGGGTCAGCTTAGGCGATGCTGGCATGAGTGGTTCAACTTCACAGAACTGGGATCGTTTAGCTGGATCTGTTTTGCGAGTCAATCTTGATGGTTCAGTACCATCTGATAATCCAAGACCCGGTAAATACGCATGGGCGAAAGGCCTTAGAGATACCCAAGGTATGGCTTGGGATAACTACGGGAATATGTGGACCACAGAGTTTGGTCAAGACACTTGGGATGAACTGAACCTTATGGAAAAGGGCAAGAACTACGGTTGGCCTAAAGCAGAGGGTTTCTATAAATACGTGCCAACCCCACTGCCGCCAGGTAACCCAGGTTCAGATAACCAGGGAACCGCTGAGTCTCCTGCTCCTAAGCCAACTATTCCTTCGATGCCTTCAGATAAGGACCTGATGAAGGATTCAAGATACACAGCTCCTTACCTAACCTGGCACCCAGTTGATGCAGCCTGCAGTGGCATTGCCTTCGTTAGAGGTTCTTTGATTTCTGCTTGTTTACGTGGTGGAAAGCTTTGGGTTATTCCAGTTCTTGGCGATAAGAAGCTAGGTGAACCACAAGCGTTCTTCGCTGGTAAGTTTGGTCGAATTAGAAAAGCAACTCTCGCGCCAGATGGCAGCATCTGGATTATCACTAGCAATAAAGATGGCCGTGGTGGTTGGTCTAAAGGTGGAGAGAACCCTAAAGATGACAGAGTCATCCGGGTTGAGATGAAAGATATTACTTACTAAAGATTCTTTAGAGCTTCATCAATAATCTCTAGGCTGAAAATCCTTGAATGATCAAAGCCTGGCGCTATCTTCAGAGTCGAACTCTTCACTTTGCTGTGTAACCAAACACTGCAAGACATGTCAACGTTGGTATCAGCATCACCGGTAATGATTTGCAGTGGCTTAGAGATAGTTGAGACATCGAAGCCAAAATCAATTTGCACCGAATGCTCATCCAACATCCAACCGTGAGCTCCAGTTTCAAAAGCTATGTGTCGCTGAGCAAATCTAAATTGAGCATCAGGAGAGTTAGCCCAAGCTTTGGCTTCTTCACTTGCATTAGCGTATG
>JBBAMM010000025.1:0-5833 GCA_040402475.1 Rhodoluna sp. | reverse complement strand
GTGGTGATGAACTCATCGAAACCTAGGTGTTCAACTACAGCCTTAGTGACCTTAGCGTCATCAGCTATCGCTCGTGGCCCAACAACAGTTGATTTGGCATAACCCTGTCTAATTGGAATAGCTACCGAGTAGCCATGCGAATGGAAGACTTTAGCCATTTGAGGGGACATCGGTCTAGGGGATGGCATGCCATGATGCCAAACAATTAGCTTGTCGCCACCTTTATGAAAGAAGGTTTGGGTGATAACCCCAGGGGCTGTTTCTATAAGCAAGGTCTCCATAAGTTAAGGCTACCCTGCCGTTAACAGCCATTTGGGAGCAAATTGTTATCAGAATGGCTATTTGTAGAGCCTTGGGAACGTCAGATAAGACTTAGTGTTGTATTACTAATACGTTTTGTGCGAAACGTTTTACCCTGAAAGGTCAACATGTTTCGCAAATTCCTAGCCATCGCATTGGCACTCCCACTTTTCTCTATCGGTCTAACCGCAGCTAATGCAGCGGCCACACCATGGTCTGAAAACTTCGACTCTATGAGTTCATACACCGGTATTGACTTCGATGGCAACACCACCTCGCTGGTCACCGATCAGCCAGCAGGACAGGGCTTCACCTCAGGTAAAGCCATCAAGATGGATAACCAAGGCGCAGCCTGGGCTGGAACTAAGTTCGTTCTGCCAGGAACTTCAAGTTTTATTTCGAATGCTAACGCGACCGCTTCTATCTCGGTTTATTCACCAGATGCTTTGGATCGTTGTTTCCTACTAAAACTAGAAGGTAACGGGCCTTCAATTGAACGTATTGTCCACGTTACTTCTGGTTGGCAGACGCTGAACATCAACTATGCAGCCGACTACAACCAGTCAAAGAATTACAACGTGGTTGCACTTATGCCTAACCTTGCTGGTGTTGGATGTGGAACCTGGTCTGCAGGTAAAGCCCTAACAACTTGGTATGTAGATAACATTTCATTCCCAGGGGCTAGAGATTCAGCTGAAGTTATTGTTCCTGAGAACCGCAGCACCCCTCAGGTGCTGATCGACTACGAAACCAATGACACTTCAGGAGCAAAGATTGACTTCGGAGGCAACTCTTCAAGCATCGTTACAAACGCACCTGAAGGTGGTTCAGTTTCTTCAACTAAGGCACTAAAGATCGTCACAAATTCTCCAGATTGGTCAGGAACAACGCTTATTACTAAATCAAGCATGGCTTCATTGATTTCACAGTCAGCTATGGGTGTCAAAGCAAACATCTGGTCCCCTGTTGCAGGCAAACTCATCATGATTAAGCTTGAGAGCACAGTTCACCCATCTCAGATCGTTGAAGTTCGTCAGACAAGCGTTGCTGGTTGGAAGACATACACCTTCGACTTCACCGTTGGTGGAAACCTAGAACTTGACTACCCTAAAGCCTCTATCTTTGTTGACTTCCTAAGCACAACTAAGTCAGATAACCCTTGGTATGTCGATGACATTTCATTCAACGGTGCAGCCAGTGCTTGTGTTGCTGCTGGTTGTGACAATGGTGGTGGCGGTAATGGTGGTGGTGGAAACGGTGGTGGCGATGTCGACCTCAGCACCTACACCGCTCCTTCTACTCTTGTAACCTTCGAGTCTGATGATGAGCTAGGTGCACTCACTGCTGCTGAAGCTATGCCAGATCACCCTCAGGGTGTTTTTGGTGGAGGCCTTGCATCAATCGTTCCTGCTCCACTTAACAGCGACCGAGGAAGAGCACTTGCTATTACCAAGTCAGGTGAACAGTGGACTGGTGTGAATGTTGTTGTTGACACAACATCAGCTGTTCGTTACACCGATGCTGATAACTCCAAAGTAACTTTCAACTTCTACTCACCTAAAGCAAATAGCCCAACAGCTGTTCAGCTATTCCATGGTGACGCAAACGTTGAATTGGTTCAGTATGCACCTCAGGGTTGGAGCACCATGACCTTCGACTTTGCAACTGTTCAGGGCTGGTCAGCTAACACTGCTTACGACAAGGTAGTTATCTTCCCAGACTTCCAGATCCCGGTAAGCACACCTGCTGATGTTTACTACGTAGATGACATTGGTATAAACGGTGCAACAACAACTCCGGTTGTGCCTGCTGCTCCAGTTCTAGTAAAGCCAGCTGTAACTAAGGCTGCTTCGATTGCCTCCAAGACACCTAAGGTTGGCGTGACCATCACTTTGACCAAGGGAACATACTCAGGATCAGCGACCATTACCTACAAGTACTCTTGGTACCGATGCACAGTCAAGGGAGCAACAGCCACTACAGCTAAGCCGCTGGCTTCAGCTAAGTGCACATTGATTGCTGGTAAGACTGCGACTACATACAAGTTAGTTGCAGCCGACAAGGGCAAGTACATTAGAGCAACTGTTACAGCAACCAACTCAAAGGGTTCTGCATACAGCACAACTAAGACAACAACCGTAAAGGTTGGCTAAGCCCCAAAGAACTAAAACATGCCGGTGGATTGAATTCAAGAACTTTTGATTCGATCCACCGGTAAGTTTTTAAGTTGTTGACTAAGTAGACTAACTAGACTAAGTTGAACTCATGTCAAAACAAGTAAACATGCATGAGGCGAAGACACATTTCTCGAAGATAGCTCAGGCGGCTGAAGCTGGAGAAGAGGTAATTATCGCTCGAGCAGGCAAACCAGTTCTGAAGCTGGTAAGAATTGAAGAAATACAAGATCCAATTAAGCCTGGCTTTGCCAAGGAGCTATTAGCTGACTGGGATTCAGTCGATTGGACCGACCTGGATAAGAAATTCAATCAGCTATTCAAGGGCGAGTAATGGCCAGAAGAGCCTTCTTAGACACGCATGTAGCAGTCTGGATTGCCAGAGGTGATGCACGGCTGAGCAAACAAATTTTGAAAGACATCAACTCCCATGGGGAGACTGTTATCTCGGCAATAAGCCTTGTCGAACTCGAGATCAAAGCGGGTATCGGAAAAATAGCCATGCCTCCAAACCTAGGAGAAGTGTTTGAGTCTTTTGGGATCAAAGTTGAGCCATTTGGACTTGAGGCAACCCAACAATTAGCAAGGTTCCCGTCGCTTGCTAGGCATGATCCGTTTGACAGACTAATTCTCGCGCAAGCCTCAGCTCGTCTCGGCACAACATTCTTTACTGCGGATGAGGCTATTGCAGATTTGGGATTGGATTGGGTTAGAGGTTGTTAGCCGCTTGCTTAACTAAAGCCTTTATCTGAGTTTCAATTTTAGGCGTTAGCTTTGTGATGGCAAATGAGGTTGGCCACATTGAACCTTCATCAAGCTTTGCCCATTCACTAAAGCCAAGAGTGTGATATCTCACCTTGAACTTTGCAGCATTCTGGAAAAAGCAGATCACTTTGCCATCTTTACCAGGTTGGGCATATGCAGGCATTCCATACCAAGTTTTAGGTAGCAGTTCAGGGGCAGCCTTGAGAACTAGTTCATGGATGCGAGTAGCAATAGCCCTATCAGGTTCCGGCATGGTCTTTATCTTTGCTAAACAGTCTGCAAGGTTAGCCGCCACGGCATCTGCCTTGCCTGTAGCTTTTAGTTCTCTTGAACGTTCCTGCATTGCTTCACGTTCTGCCTTTGAGAAACCTGTTTTCTTCTCGGCCATGCTTAACTCTCTCTACTTCAGATTTTTGCTAACTTATGTGATGCTCACTGGAAAGACAATATAGCAAAGTGTCTCTCTCCACCTGTGCTTAGACTATCCTGCAACTATGAGTGATTTAACTGCTGTTGGAGATAGCGATAACTGGATCTGTTGGATCTGCGATAGCGCTGTTGACCCTGATGGTTCAGTGAACTCGGATTTAGGTCCAAGCATTGACAGCTATTTTGTTGCTAAGAACCCTAAAGATAAGACAGCTAGGGAAAGAGTTGCTCATCGGATGTGTAACACGATGAAGGGTAAGAAAGCGCCTGTTGTTCCTTGGGGTAAAGACCTCTTTGTGTTAGATCCATCGCCGATAGTTGAAACAGTTGAACGATTATCTCGTAAGGGCGGTAGGGAAGTTGTTGCTCGTTGCCCTAATGAGGAAGATGCTCGAGCTGCATCTGTTTGGCTATTAGATCGTCTTACCCGGTTAGCACCAGAAACTAAGTTCGATACTGAACTCAAATCTGGTGGTGGGCAATACGTTGTTCAACTTAGAACTATTTAGTATTCGCCTTTAACAACAAAGAAGCTGCCTCGTATTTCACCAGCAAGTTTCGATTTCTGTCTTGCGAATTTGAATTTTGTTTCTAACTCTTCAGGTATTGGCATACCCATAGATAACTTGAAACCAACAGCACGTTTCTTCGGGTCAACTACGTTATAAAGCACGTTGATTGCAAGACCACTTTGATAGAAAACATAAGTCCATCTGACATCACCAACCATAAGTTCAACAGCCTCTAATGGTTTTGATTTAATCTTGATGTCACGCTCTAAAAGCACTTTGTGAACATAAGCGATTAGGTCTTTAGCTTCCTTAGCTGGAAGAGTAGCGAAATCTAAGTCGTAATGGTTCTTGAAGTATCGAGCTTCATTAGATCTAAGACCAGCCAATGCAGCTGCATAAGGGGAAGTTGTTAATCCTCTAGTGGAAACTTCTTTGAAATCAACAATCTTTGCGGGCATTGATTAAGCCTAATCACTTCAGGAGTCGGGTTTTTACTTTATAAGTCTTAGAACGTTCAGCTAGTTTCTTATCTGCTGTAATGAGCTCTGCATCAAGTGATTTAGCAAGAGCTAAAACGCAAGCATCAGGCATTGTTAGTCGAGTGGCCTCTCTGACTTTTGAAATCTCAATGGCCAGTTCTTTCGAGATCTGTTCAACTTCGAATCCACCGGTATCTAAGTTCTTCACAAAATAATCCAAAGTATCGTTTCCAGCTGGATGAGTGAGAATCTCAGCATAGGTAAGAGCTGATAGATGAATGGTAGAACTTGTGCTGCTCAAATAAGCTTTCACCGCTTCTTCGTGATGAAAATCCTTTGAGTCGAATAATGCAATGACCACATTTGCATCGAATACTATTCCGGCCATTCGCTCTTCCGCTGCTCGTCGAAATCGGCTGGCCACAGCCCAGTTCCAATTTTCTGTAAGTTTCGGAGAGCTTCCATTCTTTGGGCTTTCACAGCGTCGGCTTGCAGCAGAAGAGCTTTAGAACCTTCTTCAATTACTAGTCGAAGTAGTTCGGTTCGAGATTTACAGTTCGGCCAGAGCTTGGCTGCTTTATCCAGGCAGGCTGAAAGTTCATCACTCTCCGTGATCATGTGTCTTGTTCTTTGTGTTGGCATGGGGCTAGTGTAGCACTTTTAGATAAAGTGCAACACTACCAAGAACCTAAATCAGAGGGTCTAGTGATGGCATTAGCTATGGCTCTAGCAAGAGCTGAAGAAGACTGTGCTGCTTGTTCTCTCGTAACAGGAATGAGGCTGATGCTTGATCCAGTAGTGAGCTTTGCTAACTTATGCAGATCTGAATCGATAACCACTCCAGCAACCGGATAACCACCTGTAACGCCACAATCTGGACCAAGAATCACAGGTAACCCTGAAGGTGGAACTTGGATAGCACCTGGCATAACAGGGAAGCTCGCTAGAGATCCAGCACCGTTTTGAAGTGGTTCAGAAGAAGTGAGCCTGACTCCGCTTCTAGCAATACTTTGAACCTTCCAGCTACCTTTCACGTCGATGCTGTGAGGCCCTGCCACGTACCTGAGTTCAGTATTCATTGATTTTGGAAGTGTGGAAATGAAAGAACCAATAGCGGGATCATTGCGATCGAGTTCCTGAGTCTCAAAACTCTGACCATCTATCAAAGGTAAAG
>JBBAMM010000024.1:10766-16732 GCA_040402475.1 Rhodoluna sp. | reverse complement strand
GGGTCAAGAATATCTGGACGGTTAGTTGCAGCAATAAGAATTACGTTGGTCTTTGAATCAAAACCATCCATCTCAACTAGCAACTGGTTAAGAGTTTGCTCACGCTCATCGTTACCGCCACCGATACCAGCACCACGGTGACGACCAACAGCATCGATTTCGTCAACGAAAATAATTGCAGGGGAGGCAAGCTTTGCTTGTTCAAAAAGATCACGAACACGAGAAGCACCAACACCAACAAACATTTCAACAAAGTCTGAACCTGAAATAGTGAAGAACGGAACTCCAGCTTCACCAGCAACAGCTTTAGCGAGCAGTGTCTTACCGGTTCCCGGCGGGCCATAAAGCAAAACACCGCGAGGAATCTTCGCACCAACTGCTTGGAACTTTTGTGGTTCCTTTAGGAATTCTTTGATCTCTTCTAGTTCTTCAATAGCTTCATCAACACCAGCAACATCAGCGAAGGTGACCTTAGGCATGTCCTTGTTGTAAAGCTTTGCCTTAGATTTACCGAACTGCATTGCCTTGTTGTTAGCACCTTGAGCACCAGACATCATGAACCAGAAAATACCTACGATAAGCAGGAATGGCAGGATGCTAAACAAAAGTGATAGATACCAAGGGGTGTTAGTCACCTGGTCATTGAAACCATCGGTAATAGAAGCCTCTGCAACAGTAGTTGCAACCTGAGTTCCACGAGATAGGGAATAGAAGAACTGAATCTTTTCGCCAAACTCTGTATCAGGAGAGTTCAAAGTCACATCGACGCGCTGTTCGCTATCGATCATGAGCACAGACTTAGCTGCTCCATCTTTGATGAACTGAAGACCAACAGAGGTGTCTACCTGCTTGAAGCCAGTGGTATTCATTGAGTTGAACCCAATGACCAAGGCTGCAACAGCTAAAGCAATCCAGATAAAAGGACCTCTAAAAAGTTTGCGTGATTTCATACGAGAGGCTAAGCCCCTACCTTTCTATTGCCAGAACACCAACTAATAGGCTACCTGTTCAGGTGTTGGCTGTCTCCCCCTTGTTCGCAGTCAGATTAAAGAGTTCTGACGCTTAGGCGGAGTGAAACCTAGCCGAATGTCTTGACGACCTCCCCAGGCTCAAAGAAGTCGTTTTCCCCGGTCTCGCGCATCTGTCTAGTAAATCCGCCGGTCTCGGGGTCTAATGTGAACCTTCCGTAGGATGCCCCAACAACGGAGTAAGTTGCATCGGGAGAGATGCTAGCTCCAGCTGCTCGAACAAACAGGATAACTCTGTCTCCTTTGACAGGTGGCCTAGCCCCGCCTAAAGTCTTATATTCGACAACACCCTTATCGCCCAAATCCCCTGAAGGTCGACCGAGAACGCCCATCACTGTGGGTGAGAGATATCCTCCGCTTGTGGCAACAGTAATCACTTGAGGTGCACCAAAGGTGCTCTTGGATACTGTAACTGTCATAACACTCTGGGCCAAACTGCCAAGAACCCTGTTGTCTTCACCTGCAGTCAAATCTTCTTTAGAGTACTGAACATCGGTTATTTGGCCCTGTACTGCACCCAGAACATCTCCATGTAACTGGGGATCTAGATACTTATGAGGGTCAACTTCTATGTTGGCCAAGGTTGCCATAGTAGGAATTGAATTTGCGACAATATTGTCTGGTTTCTCAAGCATTAATTTGGCTTCTGGAGTTTGCGTGCAACTAGTCAACACAGTGAGAGCCATCAATACAGCAAAAAATCGAGCTGCTTTTACCATTATTTCTCTTTTCCTTACTAATGGGTTAGTTGTAAATTTGATTTATTCCGTCTATGTCATCCTGTTTCGGCCCAAAGAATGACACATTGAAGACGTCTTCCCGCATGATTGCAACAATTTGGTCAGAGTGATCCAAGCCGAAGATGTGGCCGAATTCATGCGTAACAATTCCAAGCCCGTTGATACACGGTGAACTGTTGGTTTTTACTTCATCAGCAAGAAGAATTTTTCCCCTATTCCAATCCCTCGCCATGTAATCAACGTTGACCAAATTTGAATCAGTTGGGAAGGCGATGCCGCATATATCTCGTTCAATGATCGTTGAGCTTTCGTACAAGAGAATTTGGGATTCTGATTTTACTGTCGACTTGTTCAGCGAAATTTTTGGTGAAGCATTTCCCCAAAGCCATTTTGCGGAATAGATCTTGGACTCGAGACTTGAATTCACAGAACCATCGAGCCAGTATTTTCGGTTCTGAACGCCTCCGATTAGCTTATGTCCGTTCAGCGTGACAAAACCACTCAAACTAATGACTATTAAAGGGATAGTAATGGCCGTGGCTATCAGGCGTAAAAGAGATTTACTGTGAGTGCGCTTATGATGATTTTTCAATGTTCCCCCTTTGCAACGAATACGCTACCCCCCTACTATAGCATCCGGGGGAAGACATCAAGATAGAGATGTTTAGCTGTAAACCTTAGGGTCTAGGACCCCAACATCCTTGAGGGTGCGGTATTTCTCATCAAAATCAAGGCCATAGCCAACAACAAACTCATTAGGGATGTCAAAGCCAACCATCTTCACAGCAACGTCAACTTTGGCTGCTTCTGGCTTACGAAGTAAAGCAACGATCTCAACCGAAGCTGCTCCGCGAGCAGCTAGGTTACTTGCCAGCCAAGAAAGAGTTAGGCCTGAATCTATGATGTCTTCAACGATAAGAACATGTCTGCCTAGAACATCAGCATCTAGGTCTTTGAGGATACGGACAACCCCTGAAGACTGAGTTCCTGAACCATAAGAAGAAACAGCCATCCAATCCATAGCAACAGGAATCTGGATTGCACGAGATAGATCAGCCATGAACATAACTGCACCTTTAAGAACACCTACTAATAAAAGGTCTTTGCCTGCATATAGTTTGTCTATTTCAGAGGCGAGTTCATTGACTCTTGTTGCGATCTGTGCTTCGGTGACTAGCACCTTAGTAATGTCAGCTTGTACCTTGTCGAGGTCCACTTAGCATGCTCCTGGTTTTAGAGTTTTTGTGCTTTTGAGAATAATCTCATTGCCCTGTCTGACTACTCTAACGGAGGGAAGGGCTAAAGGTTTCTGACCATGCCAATTAGTTACCAAAGCACTAATTGAATCAATCTGGACCTTGGCTGGTTCTGTTCCAAGTAAGGCGAGAGCTTTCAGAATGACTCTGTTTCGAATAGCAGTTGGAAGCTTCTCAAGTCCTTTGACATCTAAAGACACTGAATTGTTTGTGGTCTTAGATACTGCCTTAAAAGCTTTAGCTGCTTGGGCATCTAGATACTCGAGGTCTTCTTGAAGAATTCCTGCTGTCTTGGCAAGAGATTCAGCAATACCAGGTCCTAGTTCTTTCTCTAAAACCGGTAGCACCTTTAGACGAACTTTGACTCTGGAGAACTTAGTGTCTTTGTTCTGTGGATCATTCCAAACCTTAATTCCTGAATCAGAACAGAAAGCAACTGTTGTTGCTCTTCTAACTGCAAGTAAAGGTCGAAGATACTTTCCATCAGCAGATAGTTCTTGCATGCCTGCAATCGATTTAGCCCCTGAACCACGAGCAAGCCCTAACAACACTGTCTCTGCTTGATCATCAAGAGTGTGACCGAGCATGGTGAATCTTGCTCCATGAGCTTTAGCAAAAGCATCCAATGCTCCATAGCGAGCATTTCTAGCAGCAGCCTCCATACCAATGGAGGTTTGCTTTACTTGAACCTCCATAACCTCCACAGTTTCAAAACCCAGAGACAACAAAGTGTCTTTAGCTCTGAGAGCCACCTCCATAGAACCCTTCTGGAGATTGTGGTTGACGATAACTGCCAAAACATCTACACCAGCCCGCTTACCTTCAAAGATTGCAGCACCTGCAAGAGCTAAAGAATCCGGTCCCCCTGAAACAGCAACAGAAACGACATCGCCTGAGGTTACACCATGTCTATCCCACGATTCCCTGATGGCACGGCGAACATCAGCCATGGCTGGGGTTAGCCTAGGTCGTCTCAACACGGGGTGCCTTTCGGTATTCTTGATACATCAAGCCTATTTAGGAGAACCATGTCTATTGACGCCATCATCGAGATTCCTCGTGGAAGCCGTAACAAATATGAAGTTGACCACGAGTCAGGACGTATCCGTCTAGACCGTGTTCTATACACACCTTTTGTTTATCCAGTTGACTACGGTTACTTCGATAACACCCTAGGTGGCGATGGCGATCCTCTAGATGCCCTCGTATTGCTAGAGTTCCCTGTCTTCCCAGGTGTAATCGTTGAGGTTAGAGCTGTTGGAGTTCTACCTATGGAAGATGATGGCGGCATCGACGAGAAGATTCTTTGTGTTCCAGCTAAAGACAAGCGTTGGGCTCACATCCAAGACATCAACGATGTTCCTCAGCAGACCAGAGATGAAATCGAACACTTCTTCGCTCACTATAAGGACCTAGAGCCAGGCAAGTGGGTCAAGCTAGGTCAGTGGGCAGATAAAGCTGCAGCTGAGAAGCTAATCGCTGAAGCGCTAGAGCGCTTCAAAGCTTAGGTCTAGCTCCAATAGTTGTAACAGCTAGTGCTGCTGTTTTAGTAGCTAAAGCTATTGCTGAATTCAGTTCTTCGCCTAGAGACAGGTTTGCAACTAGGGAACCAGCGAAAGCATCTCCTGCTCCAGTTGGATCAACTGCCCTTACTTTCTCTGCTTCAAAAGAGTTTGTTTTGATTCCCTCTATATAAAGGTCAACTCCAGCTGCACCTTTAGTCACAATACATATGTGTGCTGGGGTGGTGGAGAGTAATTCAAACTCTTCTTCGTTAGGCAGGAGAATGTCAACTCCGTTGATAGCTTCTTTGAATTTCTCAACACCAAAGTCTTTGATGTATCCAGTTGAGCCTGGATCTAAAACTAAAAGTGCTCCTGCATCTTGCACTCTTTCAATAAGAGATTGTATTTCTGTTACTTCTCTACCAAAAAGTGAATAACCACTTAGAAATACGTAAGCGAAGTCACTTAGATATTCTTCGGTTAGTTTTTCAAAGGAGAGTTCTCTGTTGGCTCCCCTGTCGGTGAGCATGCTTCTGTTAGCACCATCAACAAGAACAATCAGTGTTCCAGTTTGTTTAGTCTCGCTTACTTGTAATTCGGTATGCACGTTGTATTTTTCAAACTGTGCTTTTACTCGTTCTTGATCAGAAGAACCAACACAACCAATGAAAGTTACTTCAGCTCCTGTGTGTGCAGCCCAACTAGCCATGTTGCTAGCTGCCCCTCCTAATGTGTTGACGATGCTGGCATCAGTATCAGTGTTAGTTCTGATGGCTTCAGTTGGAACAACGATGATGTCATCGATGACATCACCTATTACTAGAACTCGTTCCACTAACTAACTCTCGCCCAAGACTTAGCTATCTCGCCAGCAAGTCTTACGTTGTTACGAGCAAGGTCAAGATTTACTTCAAGCGATCTACCCTTTGACTCTTCAACTATGAAACCTAGAAGGAAAGGTGTAACAGCTTTACCGTGAACTCCAGCAGCATCAGCTGCTTTGAAAGCAATCTGAATAATGCGATCGTGTTCTTGCGGATCCCACTGCAGTTCCTCAGGAATTGGATTAGCAATAACAATTCCTTGACCGTGACCTAGAGCATCTTGAGATCTCATTGCTTCTGCAATCTGATCTGTTGTCTCTAGTGACCAGTCGATTTGAAGACCAGACTTGTTCAACCAGAAAGCTGGGAACTCTTTGGTCTGCCAACCGATAACTGGAACAGAGAGTGACTCAAGTCTTTCTAATGTTGCTGAAATGTCGAGTACTGACTTCACACCAGCACAGACAACTGTGATTGGGGTAACCGCAAGTGTTGAAAGATCTGCTGACTCATCGAAGGTTGTGTTAGCACCTCGGTGAACACCACCAAGACCACCGGTAGCGAAAACTCTGATACCAGCAAGCGAAGCTAGGTGAGCAGTTGCTGCAACTGT
>JBBAMM010000024.1:8496-10666 GCA_040402475.1 Rhodoluna sp. | reverse complement strand
AACTGAAAGGATTTCATGACTCTAGGCTAACGCTTCTATTGCACTAGCATCAAAGCATGCAGAGCCCAGCCCAATACTTCCAAGGTGTGAAACACCCTGAAGCCTTTCACGGTGAAGGTAAGGGTAAGAAGTTCTTTGAAGGTTGGTACGTCAAGCTCGTATCAAAAGATCTATCTCAGCGTTGGGCTGTTATCCCAGGTATCTTCAAGGGCATTGAAACTGCTGACAGCGAAGAACGCGTTAGTAACGATGAAGCCTTTATCCAAGTCTTAGATGGCTCAACTGGAAGATCTTGGTTTCATTCTTTTGACATCAAAGAATTCAAGGCATCGAGCACAAAGTTTGAAATCCAGATAGGTAACAACTTCTTCAGTGAAGACAAAGTTGTTTTGGATCTGCCTCAACTAGAAGGTGAAGTTAAATTCACCACGCCTTTCAGGCCATGGCCAGTTACTCTAGCTAGCCCAGGCATTATGGGTTGGTATGGCTTAGTTCCTTTTATGGAATGTTTCCATGGCATTGTGAGCTTCGGTCATCAGCTTGAAGGTAGTTTGCTAGTTGAAGGTAAGAGCAAGTCTTTTAGTTCAGGTAAAGGTTATATCGAAACCGATTGGGGTAAAGGTTTTCCTTCTGGTTATGTCTGGATGCAAACCAATCACTTTGATTTCAATGAATCAAGTTCATTGATTGCATCTGCTGCCATCATTCCTTGGATTGGTAAATCCTTTAGAGGTTTCATTCTTGGATTTATGCATGAAGAGAAGTTATATAAATGGACAACGTATAACTCCTCTAAGGAACTAGATCTAAGAGTTGACGATAACCACCTGTATTGGACTGTCACAGGCCCCGATGGAATTCTTACTCTAAAAGCAGAGCGAACCAGAGGTGGTTTACTTCACGCTCCATTGCATAAAGATATGCATAGAAGAGTTGAAGAAACAATGGACTCAACAGTTGAACTAACCCTCACTGATAAATCAGGAAACCTGATTGTTAAAGGTTCAGGAACTGCAGCTGCCTTAGAGATATTCGGTGAACTAGAAAAACTTCTCGCATACAAGAAGTAAGACTAGATTCCTCCGCCCCCTCCACCGCCTCCACCGCCGCCGGATGAGCCGCCACCACCTGAACCACCAGAAGAACTAACAGCAAGTGCTGAGTTCAATGCTTGGTCAAGACCTGAGAAGCTATCAATCAGATTAGGTGCACCGATAAACCAGACTGGGGTATCAACTTCACCATAGAGATCAGTAAGAACCTTGCTCCACTGCTTCTGAAGTCCCAGTAGCACTGCCCACGGCAAAACCTCTTCATAGAGTTTTAGAACTTGCTTACCTTTAACTTCAGATGGCTTGAGTGATGCGCCAGATGGTGATTGCAGGAATTCAAGTCTGTCTTTCTCAGCTAACTGAATATATGACTCGAGACCTTTGACATAGGAATCTAGTTCAACACCTTTAGTTGTTAGCGCTCGCTTAGACAGTAGCCAGACATAAGTAAAGGCAAAGGGACCGAAAGAAAGCAATGGCCCTACAACGAAGCCAGCCTCGACCTGCTCATCTAGGGCTATTGCGAAATACATCCAGGCGGCATAAACGAGAATCCCAACTACAAAACCTATAGCTGGGACACCAAGAGCTCTCTTCTGGAAGTAACCACTTGATTTAACTCGCTTTGCTGCAGCAGCTCTTAGTTTGATTAGCCCTTTGGAGAGTTCTGTTTTCTGAGAACTAGTCATTTTATTGCCCAGTTGTAATTCACTACCTGTTGCGGTTAGGCCTAGCTCGGCTAGCAGTGCTAGATGATCTGAACTTGATGTTGCAACAGAGGTTCTTCTCAGAATGAAATCTATGTTTCTGCTTTCAGGGACTACTTCAATTTCAATCAACTTCATAACTGCTAGTTCAATGACGCTGGCTTGATAAAGATGCGCTGTTTTATTTATTACTAAGGCTGAAGTGAGCAGCCCAGGTTCAGCTGCTGGTTTGTATTGGGTGACAAGAAAAGCTCTTTTACTTGCTGACTTGATTCCAAAGATTCTGAAGTAAATTGCCCACAAAATAACTATCGCAGCAAGAACTAGGAACACCCAGTATGCGTACCAGTTAAATGTTCCTTCAATAATTGGGCCAGTTGTATTGGCAACATTTGGCTGGAACGGCACAGC
>JBBAMM010000024.1:3282-8396 GCA_040402475.1 Rhodoluna sp. | reverse complement strand
TTTCATCCAGAACTTCAATTTCATTGATGAGCCCTGGATACTTGCCATAACTAGATTCTGGGATGCTACGTCTAATGCCATGGTTCTGATCAAAGTCAGGAAAATTAGCGACAAGTCTTTCAGTAACCCACATCTCCACCCGGTTATCTGCTGCTTTGTTAATTGAGAGATCGTAAGTGGCATCAAAGGATGAGAAGGAGAAGTCATTGACGTCAGCCCTACTCGGAGAGATAACCCCAAGCAATAGAAATGCAGCAACAACTAATAAGACTCTTTTTAGTTTGTTCATGTTCCTAAATCTACCCACCTGGCGGGCTGGACTAACCCATAAAAGATAGAACGTCGTCCAGCTGTTGAAATTAGCGGTGACTAGTTAGGTAATTTGCAAGCTGGTGTTCCACCAGGTAGCTTGTGTCGATACTTAGCCACCAAGCGATAAGTCGGTTTAGCAAACCAGCGTAAAGCTGGACTCATAGCAACCATCCCTATAAATCTGACAACTGGGTTTGGTTGAACTCTAAAGGTCATAGCAAAGCCTTCATGCCCGCCATACGCCTTGCCATCAACTAACAGGTAAACCTGATCGGCACATTGTTCTTTAGTAATTGAAAGGCCAGTGAAGTCTTGGTATTGCCAGGGGGTTGCTTTGATAGCTACTTTGCTTTTCTTCACGATGTAGTTAGCTGTTGTGGTGCAAAAACCACAGTCCCCATCAAAGATGAGCACAATCTTTGGATTGCTCATACTCCAAGAATACCTCGCTCTATAAGAGCAGCTCTATAGAGCCCTGCTGCATCCTCATCAAATGCACAGAGTTCAATAAGTTTTATGTTTACTAGTTCATCTTTGTCTTTGGCTAAAGTATCGGCAACTACAGCTGCAGCTAGATCTATTGGATAACCGTAGATACCAGTGCTGATGTTAGGAAATGCTATTGATTGACATTTGAGTTCATCGGCTAGTAATAACGAAGCTTTGTATGCACTTGCTAGAAGAGCGGGCTCGCCATCTTCGCCTCCATGCCAAATTGGTCCAACCGCATGGATTACATGTTTAGCTGGCAGCTTATAGGCACCTGTTGCAACTGCGAAGCCAGTAGGGCAGCCTTCTGGATATCTAGTTTGTGCCTCTGATTCGAGTTCAAAACCACCAGCAGCTCTATGTATAGCCCCACACACTCCACCGCCAGAAATGAGCCTTGAATTAGCAGCATTTACTAGTGCATCAACCCTGCGGGTAGTGATGTCGCCAACCAGAACTTTGATTTTTGCTGCCATGGAAGAACTATAACTAGCGGATAACGTTTGCGAAACACAAGCCAAAACAGAGTTCTATTTCAGCGTCCCCAAATGGCATACTGCTAGCCTAAAAGTACTTAACCATCAATCGATAAGGGGAGTTATAAATGTTAAGTTCTGAAGCCAATCTAAGTGTTGTGTTTTTCTTTCTACTAGGTAGCGGAATATTTGCATTCCTAGGTTTCAAGTTCTATGCACTAAAAGTAAATCCATTCAAAGATTTCGGTATAGGTATCGCACTCTTTGGTTTATCTTTCCTAGGGTTTGCTGCCATTGTTGCAACCCACCCAACAGATCTAGGTCTGATGATGTCGCTAGCAGTTTTGCCTTTTGTTGGAGGCTTTGTTGCTCTAGTTTCTTCAGCTACTTTCAACTGGCAGAAGAACACTAGAACAATGATGATGGGAATCGCTATTGCATTCCTAGTTACCCTGTTCGCTCTAAGAACTTGGGTATATCCATCGAGCCCAGGTTTTAGTGAGAATGGTTTAGTTTCCTTCCACGCTCAACCACCTGTGTTGATTCTTTACATCCTTGCTTTCGCCGGCGGTCTGATGACAGCACTTCAGGTAGTAACAACCCATATCACCCTGTGGCGTCAGGCAGCTTTAACAAGAATCTTCTTCAACCTGATTATTCTCGGTGGAGTTATCTTGCTAACCAGCGCTGATGACCAGATGCAGTATTTAAACAGTGCACTTCTAACAACTGGTTTCTTAGGTCTATTTGTTCTCTATGTGAGAAGCAAAGTAGCCATCGATACCAAAGCTTAGATAGTTATACCAAAGAGACCCTGCGCCTCGAACTCTCACAGGTTCGAGGCGTAGGGTCTTTTGATATGAGAAGACAAATAGGCACAATCGCGGTTATTGCTTCAATCGCTTTAGCTGGTGTTTCTTCGGCATCGGCTGACACCTCAACCCTTGGGCTTAACGTTCCCCAGCTTGGAACAGCCAAGACCTATGAAGTACTAGCAACAACACGCATAGAAGTCTTCGGTGGAGTTGATTCTCAAAGCACTAACCGTGGCAATGATATTGGAATTAGCACAAGTTTTGACATGACCGGTTGGGATGACAGAACTATTATCGGTTGGACTCACTTCAATGATGATGCTGCAAGAGCAGCTCAAGATGATCTAACTAAGGCTTACGTTAAGGCTTCAGTCTTACCTGCAATGGTTATTGACAGTCATCTGGGTGGTAAGACACTAAAACCAGGCGTTTATATATCTAAGACAGGTTTGTTCTGGATCACAGGGACACTTACTTTAGATACCTTGGGTAATCCAAATGCAAGGTTCATTTTTAGAACCACAGGTTCAATGAGCACATCTCCTAACAGCAAAGTGGTTATCAAAGGTAATAAACCTGCCTGTCAGGTTTATTGGAGGGTCCCCGGCATGCTCACACTCGGGCATGACAGCACAATGTATGGACATGTGATGAGTAATACCTATATCAACTCACATAGAAACGTTCAACTAAACGGACAGTTCCTAATCCGTAAAGGTGGTATTTCTATGGACAGTAACAAGATCAAGAACCAGGTTTGCCGCTAATAAGATAGCCTTATGAGATTTCTTCTAAAAGTTATTGATAGCAAATCACGTTCTGGTTCATCAGATGAAATGGCAGCAATTGATGAATTCAATGACATGTTGCAAGCCAATGGACATTTCATTCTTGCTGTTGGAATAGATGATCCAGCTCAATCTGTTGTCATTGACAACAGGTTAGACGCTGGTCTGTTAACTCACGGACCCGTGAATAACACTGAAGAATACATGGCTGGTTTTTGGTTGATTAAAGCTGATTCCCTGGAACAAGCTCAAGAGCTAGCGAGCTTAGGTTCTAAAGCATGTAACCGCAAGGTTGAGGTCAGACCGATACTGGGTAACTAGTAAAAAATCTTCACCACCTCGCTGGCAATAGACTTACCCCTATGAGCATGCATGGTGGCGGTCCTATGGGTCGTTTTTCAACAGATCCAGACAAGATAAAAGCCCGTAACGCTGAAGCCCCAAAGATTGAGAACCTTTTAGGTCGCATCTTTGAGCTGTTCAAGCCTTACCGAGCGACCCTTATCGCTACCGTAACCCTGGTCCTAGTTGGTGCTGGGCTATCAGTTCTCCCACCACTACTTATCCAAGGTGCCTTCAATGAAGGACTATTCCCTAAATCAGGTCAACCTGATCTAGCTGTGCTAACCACCTTTGTCTTCAGCATGATTGGTATTTGGTTACTGGCTGCCTCCCTAGGTGTTTGGCAGACCTACCTAACCTCAACTGTTGGTAATAAGGTCATGGGCTCTCTTCGAGTTCGCATGTTTGCGCATCTGCAATCTATGGAACTTGCCTTCTTTACTAAGACCAAGACTGGAGCAATCCAGTCTCGTCTAGCTAATGATGTTGGTGGAGTTGCAGGAGTACTAAGTAACACCATCAGCAGCCTGCTAGGTAGCTCTGTAACAGTACTAGCCTCCATGGTTGCCATGTTGCTTTTGAGCTGGCAACTAACCATCGTGGCCCTAATCATGCTTCCTCTAATGGTTTTGCTGCAGAGAAAAGTAGGGCAAGTTAGAGCAAAGATTGCTAGTAAGACTCAAGAGTCACTCTCTGAGATGTCTTCTATCACTCAAGAATCTTTAGGCGTCAGCGGCATCTTGCTAGCCAAGAGCTTTGGAAGACAATCAAGTGAAGTCCAACGCTATTCGAATGAGAACAAAACCCAGATTGGTTTGCAAGTAAGACAGACCATGAGTGGTCAAACCTTCTTTGCTGTTGTTCAAGTGTTTATGTCATCTATCCCAGCAGTTATTTATTTATGTGCTGGTGTTCTAATCCTGCAAGCAGATCCGATCAGCATTGGAACTGTTGTTGCTTTCACAACTGCTCAAGCCAGATTGTTATTCCCTATGATGAACCTGTTGCAGGTAAGTCTTGATCTGCAAACATCACAATCTCTGTTTGCTCGCATCTTTGAATACTTTGACTTACGACCAACAATCAAAAACCCTGAACAGCCTAAGCATGTTGAGAAAGACAAACTAGGCTCAATCGAATTCGACAACGTCACTTTTGCATATCCTGAAACTGGTGAAGACACAGACCCAACTCTGAAGAACATCTCATTCAAAGTTGAAGCTGGTAAATACGTTGCTCTAGTTGGTGCCTCTGGTTCTGGTAAGACAACAATCAGCTACCTAATCCCTCGTTTCTATGATGTGACTGAAGGATCAGTAAAGTTCGGTGGCGTTGATGTTCGTGAACTGAACCAAGAAGAACTTATTGATCAAATCGGTATTGTGAACCAGGAAACATATTTGTTCTATGACACTATTCGCGAAAACCTTGCTTACGCTAAACCAGGTGCTACCCAAGAAGAAATAGAGACAGCAGCCAAGGCAGCTAACATTCACGATGTCATCATGAGCTTCCCTAAGGGTTACGAAACCATGGTTGGTGAAAGAGGTTACCGACTATCCGGTGGTGAGAAGCAGAGAATAGCTATTGCTCGTGTATTACTAAAAGATCCGCCGGTAGTAATCCTTGATGAAGCAACAAGCGCAATGGATACCAACAGCGAAAGAATAGTTCAAGCAACATTGGATGCTGCAACAGCTAATAGAACAACTATTGCTATTGCTCACCGACTATCAACTGTTGTGAACGCTGACCTGATTCTGGTGTTAGCTCACGGTGAAATAGTTGAGCAAGGAACACACACAGAACTACTTGCAGCTAATGGTGCCTATTCAAAGCTTGTGCACTCACAAAACACTTTTACTAGGTAATTACTTCTTAGGTAAATACCT
>JBBAMM010000024.1:0-3182 GCA_040402475.1 Rhodoluna sp. | reverse complement strand
AAACTATATAAAGTCTCTGATCTTAGAAAGATAAGCCTTGAGGAACTCAAAGCTATCCCAGGCATAGCCAAGTCCTCCATTGCCAGAATCAAAGTAATCATGGCTGCGAAACAGATTAGTTTTCGTAAGAGCTAGCTCTATCTCAAAGATCTCATTCTCTGCTTTATCCATTTGGCTATTTCATCAACTGAATATTTGTCATTCGCAATACCAGTAATAAGGCCTATGGCATCGCTTTCTTTGGCGACCAGGACTCTGTTGTTCAGAAAGAGGAAGGCATTCAAGGCCAGCCACGCCGCTCTTTTATTACCGTCCCGCATTGGGTGACTCTTTATCAACGAGTGCACTAGAGCAGAAGCCTTAAGTTCCAGAGTCTTGTATGCGTCTTCACCAAACACGGTCGTTCTTGGCCTTGCTAGTGCAGCGCCTAAGAGTCCATAGTCTTTTACGTTATACCCACTTGCAACTAGTTCCAAGGCGAACACATCAAGCTCGAGGTATTGAATCACTTATCGCCTAGACGTTTAAGCAGTTTTGCATCACGCTTATTCACAAGGGCGAAAGCCTCGCGAATTTTCAGCCTTTGTGATTCCTGATTTATGAACGCTTCAATAGCAACTGTCGCTGCGCTATTTTTGGAGATCCCCAAGCTCTCTGCAATCTCTGTGAGAGCTTTGTCCTGTTCGTCTGAAAGTCTAAGTGTCATGGCCATAGCGTAATGGTATCAAAGTGATACCAAAAGAGTGAAGAGATTTTCTGTGTATAAAAAACGCAAGAATTTCTATTTTCATAAAGAATACTTCTGCTAGCAGACGCATGGCCTGTCTAAGCCAGCAGTTAAACAAAAACCCCGGCAGGAACCGGGGTAATTGTTTGACCTCTTGACGAGGATCTAATCGGAAGAGTAATTTCCGAAACTGAACCCAGTTTCGAGTATAGAGATAATTTCTTTTTTGTAAAGAAGTTATCCTCTTCCGGTTTGACCCTCTCCTTGGCCCATGCCCTACGAGAGGAGAGACAAGGTGACTTTCAGTCAGATTGTTGATCTGGTCCTACTTGTGGTGAAGATAATCATTGAGATTATCGAAACCATTTGGTCCAGGTAAAACCAGTGGGCTCTGGCCTGAAAGGGTCAGGGCTCACCTCACTATTTTCTCTCTTAACTATTCTTCAAGCAAGATTTCGTAGCGAACAAAATCTCTTTTAGTTGCAACCTTGTCGTAAAGTTTTCTCGCAACTGTATTGCTTTCTTTTGTTATCCAGAAGAGCTCTGAACACTTGTTTTCAAGAGCTAGTTTCTTTACTTCAGCTATAAGAGCAGGTGCAACACCTTTACCTCTTGAGCTCTCATCAACATAAAGATCTTCAAGGTAGCAGTGCCAAGTTTTAGACCAGGTTGTTAGTTGGTAGTGAAAGTGACAGATACCAACCACTACACCGTTAACCTCGGCTACTAAGGCTTGAATCTCTGGGTTCTCTTTGGTTAGACGAGACCAAAGTAATTCGGTTGAATATTCATCAGGTTCGCTCTCATAGAACTTTAGATAGGCAAGGTAAAGAGGTAGCCAAGCTGCTTTGTCTTGGTCTGCTATTTTGCGAATAGTTATGGGCATTTAGAAATTCTTTCCCTACGGTTTCTTAACTACAGAACCCTGTCCGTTTAACTCCCAGGCGTGAACATAATCAATGATTGTCTTACTTTCAGACCATCCTGTGTAGTTTCCACCGAAGCCACCTGAACCACCAACAGCATTATTCAAGATCAAGAAGAATGGCTTATTGAATGACCAGTATCCATGCACATTGGTTGGAGTTACAGTCCAGAACACTTCCCTGTCGATATAGAACTCAAGTCGATCCGGTAGCCAAGCAAGCCCATAGGTATGGAAACCAGATTGATAGTTTGTGAAATTCTTTTCTTCGCCAGAAACATACTCATGGTTAGCACAGCAAGTGGCTTGATTAGTTTTCGAAAAGTGCACTGCTGCTGAGTTTCTCATAGGTAAGTTCCCCCCTTGCTCAGCGATGTCTATCTCGCCAGCCAAAGGCCAACCTACATCTGACATTGAGTCTCCAAGAGCCCAGAACGCTGGCCAGTTAGCTCCGCCTGCAGGCATCTTTATTCGAGTTTCGATGTATCCGTATTTGAAGGAAACTTTCTTTTGAGTGTCGAATCGACCACTGGTAAAGCTACAAGGTGCAGACAAGCAGCTACCTGCGTTGGTAGGAGCAACAGTTACCTTCTTTGTAGTGATAACAGCATTTCCTTGAGCAGTGCCATCAAGTCGAATAGCGTCTGGTGTGTACCATTGCTTTTCTGAGTTGTGGCAGGTCCCACCGCCGTTATCGTTTGAGTGACCGCAGTACCTAGCCGTCCAGTTAGTGCTGTCAATTAGATCGCCATTAGGTCCAGTAAAGGAATCAGACCAGAGCAACTTGCCAAGTTGATAGCCAACTAAAACAGGTCTAGTAACTGTTGTCTTCCATTGGGCATAGAGAGTTAATTTGCTCTTAGGTTTGATGACTGCACCGTTTTGGTATTTGACAACACCGGTCCTATTAATAGACCAGCCAATAAAAAGGTGAGAGTCTCTGACGTATCTAACTGAAAGCAGGGCCTTACCTTTAGTTGGTATGACCTGTTTAGGCATTACCCCAGATCCGCCGTTAGCATCGAAGGTCACTGTGAAACTAGTTGTACTTGCAGTAGCAGGATTGGTAAGACTTGGGGCTGAGAACGCCGCCAATGCCAATAGAACTGCAGTTACGAAACCAATTGTTTTTACCTTCATAGGTCAATACTAGGTTTGAAAGATTCAATTGGATAACTAGAACTCAAACCTGCAAGAAGCCTGACTTATCAATCGAAGGGCAGGCAGTGGTAATTGAGATTAGCTAGCAATCACAGGTCGGTGAGTTAACAGGGACAGTCAATGGATCTTTCTCACGAAGAACAGGTCCTGCATCAGTTACTACTGGGTAACCTTCACGAGCCCAATACTCAAAGCCACCAATCATTTCCTTCACTTGGTAACCAAGAAGAGCAAAGTTCAAAGCGCCTCGGTGAGCTCCATTACAGCCAGGACCCCAACAGTAAACAACTACTGGCATATCAAGTGGAATCTCTTTAGGGGCTCTCTCAGCTATCTCTGTGTGATGCATATGTATTGCACCCTTTACTC
>JBBAMM010000023.1:8316-19752 GCA_040402475.1 Rhodoluna sp. | reverse complement strand
GCTATAAGAGTGAAGGACCAGAGGATAAAACCAATGATGTTGAACTGGTAGGAGATCTTCTCTAGTTTTTCTACCTTAGGGAAAACCTTTAGCAGGTTTCTAAAGCCTTTAGCTCCAGGCAGCTTGGTGCTTTGAATGAACTTGCTTTCCTTCATGACCAGGATGCCTGCCATGGCAGCAGCAATCATGAAGAAAGCAGTTGCCAAGATGGCAACGCTTACGTGAATAACTAGCCAGTAGTCCTGAAGAGCAGGTAGGAGAGATTCAACCTGAACATAGAACAAAGTGTTAGCGCAACCAATGATCAGAACAACAAAGCCTGAAACAAAGGTTGAGATGAACTTGAGGTCTTTCCAGATTAAGGCTAGAAGGTAGATGGCTGTAACGATGAAAGATCCGGTAATGGAGAACTCATACATATTTGCCCATGGCACACGCTGAGCTGCAACACCTCTCGTAACAACACCAATTCCATGCAACACAACACCAAGTGTCATCAGTGAAATACCGATGGTGTCTAGCTTGCTTGCGAACTTGTCAGCCTTCTTCTTGATTGATCCTGCTCGCTTGGTAAGAGCCCAGGCTAGAACAACGAACGCGAATGAATAAAGGGTAAGAGCTGCAAGAACAACAATTCTTGAGAGCGTTGCTAGTTCTGGGTTCAGTGTTACTACTGAGTTCATTTCGCCTTCTTCTTAATAGCTTTTGCAACTTCTCTAACAAGTTTAGGAAGTGATTCATCTCTAGATTTAGCTAATGCACCGATTTCAATGCCGGTGCTGGTCTTTTTTACCCAGACTCTTCTTCGAGGGGTAATCAACATCAAGATCAAACTGAACAGTGTGCTCATAGCAAAGAGGAAGACCCAAAGATCTGCAGGGTTATAAGTAATGTCAAGAGATGCAAATCTCTTGATGTCTTTGAACTCAACTGTTCCTAGGTTTCCTGGCAGGGTTGCTGTTTGGCCATACTGCAACTTGATTGCTTTGATCTTGCTCTTACCTCCAGCTAGCTGTTTCATGCCGTGAGTGTTTAGTTCATATACGTTTGAGTTCAAACCGCTATCTAAACCAAGGTTGCCAACATAAACATTCATAGTTAGTAGTGGATCCCAAGTGTATGGGTGGTTAGAAGTTAGTGCTCCGGTTGGAAGCTTGGCAACTGTTGGATAGAAGAATGCAAGCATTCCGAATTGTTTAGGTGAAGCATCAGGAACCTTGATAGCGCCAAGTGAAGTTAGGTTTGAGTCTTGCGGTAAGAAGACAACCGGTCCACTGAATGAAACCTTGCCATCTCGATCTCTAACCACTATTACTGGTGCATAGCCATTGCCGGTTAGATAAATCTTTGAACTAGGAAGAGCTAAAGGTTCATTTACTCGAATTACAGATTTAAGTGGTTTCTCTTCGCCAACAACCTGGCTAGTTACTTCTGCCCTAAATTCCATCGGCTTACCAAAGTTATTTGGATTGTTGTAATCGTAACGAGTGCTAAAAGAATCAAGGCGAACACTAAACGGAACTAGCGTGCTCTTATCAAAGAGCAAACCTGGTGTGAATGAATCATATGCTGATTCATTGTTCACAAAGGTTTCTCCTTCAATTAGAACTCTTTGACCTGAGTAACTAAGTGCTCCACCTAAACCAACAGAGATAAGAACACCAATTAGAGATACGTGGAAGAACAAGTTACCTGTTTCACGAAGGTAACCTTTCTCAGCTCTAATCTCTGTTTTAGTTTCAACAACTTTGAATTTTCTTGATCTAAGGAAAGCTGATGCATTTGCAATAGCAAGTTCTGTGCTCTCAAGTTTCTTGAATGCAGGAAGTCTGGACAGGTTAGTTGGAGCTGCAGGTGGATCAGAACGCAATGCTTTGTAATGAACAGCAACTCTAGGAAGAACACAGCCAATCAAAGAGATAAATAGCAGCAAGTAAATAGCCGAGAACCAAGATGAAGAGTAAACATCAAATAGCTGCAAGTTATCGAGCCATGGAGCTAACTCAGGGTTGGCCCTAAAGAAAAACACAACACCGTTAGGGTCAGCGCTTCGCTGGGGATATAGGGAACCTGGAATAGCAGCAAGAGCAAGTAGCAGCAAGAGAATAAGTGCTATCTGCATGCTGGTTAGTTGCTTCCAGATCCAACGAAGCCATGATCTAACTGAAAGATCTGGAGCCTGGATAGGTTCTTGGTATTCCTTACGAACTACGTATTTAGATGGCTGGCGCGAAGGCACTGGTCACCTCCGCAATCCAATCAATAACCTGCTGCCATAGCCCTGTTACTAGCAACAGCCCTAGAACAACCAGCAAAGCTCCGCCGAAGAGGTTAATTGCTCTGATGTTCTTCTTCACAAAGCCAACAGTTTTAGAAGCCCAACCAAAGCCGGCTGCAACAAGAACAAAAGGAGCACCTAAACCAAGTGAATAAACAATGGCTAAGAAAGCTCCTCTGGCAACTGAACCTGAATCAAAAGATAGCGAAAGAACAGCACCAAGGGTTGGGCCAATACAAGGTGTCCAACCAAGTCCAAATACAAGTCCTAATAACGGAGCACCAACAAGACCAACACTTGGTTTGAAATTAAGTTTTGCTGTTCGTTGAGCAAAGTCAAAGCCACCGATAAGAACAACACCTAGCAGGATGACTAATACACCTGATCCTCTTTGAATCCAGTTCTTAGCTTCTCCTTGCAGTAGTGAACCTAAGCCACCAAAGCCTGCACCTAGAAAAACAAAAACAACTGTGAAACCTAAAACAAAAAGTATTGAACCTAAAACCATTCTTGATTTTGTATTTGCTGATCCAGAAACAAAACCTAGGTAACCAGGTAGTAGTGGTAACACACATGGACTAAAGAATGAAACAAGACCTGCAATAAACGCAATAGGTGCAGCCACCCAGAGTGGTCCAGCAGTTACGGCTTCAAAATTCAATCTACGGTCACCTCAGCAAGAGCTGATTTGATAAGAGCTTTTAGTGTTGCTTTTTCTGCAACACCAAGAATTCTTGCTGAAACTCTTCCGGTTGCATCAATGACCAAAGTTGTTGGAACCGCTGAAGGCGTAACTATTCCTGTGAAAGAAAGTAAAACACTGCCACTACTTGCATCCATGACAGTTGGGAAAGGAACTTTGAAAGATCTCTTGAAAGCGTTAGCTGTGTCAGCTGTGTCTCTTACGTTCACTCCAACAAACTGAGCCTTATCTTTGTATTCATTTGAAAGAGCAACTAGATCAGGAGTCTCAACTCGACAAGCTGTGCAAGCTGCGTACCAAAAGTTAAGCACTGTAACAACACCGGTTAGATTCGCCGAACCTAACTGATAACCATCACTGTCAACACCAGACCAGGTAACAGCCTTAGTTCTATCCATAGGTTTGAACTCAGTAACTGTGCCATCACCTGACATGTATGTGTTGTTCATGCTTGGAGTTTCTGTGCAGGCAGTTAGAGCACTAAAAGAAATACCAAGAGTAAGAAGAGTAACTAGTGTTCTTTTCATACTGCACCTCTATCTATGGCAACTAGATCTGCTGCTGGTTCAAGGTATGAAACCTCAACTAGTTTGCCGTCATGAACTTCAAAGGTAGTGATGCTCGATAGCGAGCATCTTCTCTTACGAGGATCATGCATTAGCTTTGCACCTGCTGTGTGCAGGTGCATTACCCAGATAGGTAGCTGATGGGTAACGATGACAACATCACCACCATCAACTGATTCATATGCCCTAAAGATTGCTTCATTCATACGAGCAATGATGTCTTTGAAAGATTCACCCCAGGCTGGCTTGGCTGGGTTTCTAAAATGCCACCACCAGTGTGGTCTAAGGGCTACGTTCTTGACAGATAGCTTTCTACCTTCAAAGACGTTGTATGGCTCAATTAGGTCTTCATCTAACTTGGCATCTAGCTTGAAAGCTTTTTCAATAGGTTTAGCTGACTCTTGCGTTCTAACTAAAGGAGAAGAGTAGATGGCCCTTACTGGCGTATTTAGAGCCTTTAGCCGATCTGCTGCAGCCTGAGCCATCAGCTTGCCAGTATCAGAGAGATGAAAGTTAGGGAGTCTGCCGTATAGGACGCCACCAGGGTTATAGACCTCACCATGGCGTACTAGATGAATACGATTGGCGGGCATACCCCTAGTCTACCGCCGACTAAACTTGGGGTTTAGGCGTGATTTAAACGAAAGAAAACATAATGCGCGAACGCATCCTGGTCAAAGACCTCCAAGCCATGCAAGATGGTCCTGTTCTTATTGGTGGTTGGGTTGAGACCCTTAGAGACCAAAAGAGAATTCAGTTCATCGTTATCAGGGATGAGTCAGGTTCCGTTCAGGTTACCTACCCAAGACCTGCTGAAGTTGATGCTCTAGCTGACTCAGTTTCAACCCTTACCTCAGGTTCCTTTGTCTGGGTTAAAGGTCGTTTAGTTCACGATGAGCGCGTAAAGCTAGGTGGCATTGAGATTCAACTTGATGACCTAGAGATCATTACTCTTGCTGACCCTGAAACTCCTATTGCTGAAGACTCAGGTATCGATAAGCGTCTTGACTGGAGATACATCGATCTTCGTCGTCCAGAGATGAACCTAGTGTTCAAGGTTCAGACCACCATTGAACATGCCTGGAGAACCTATTGGGTTGAAAACGACTTCGTTGAGATTCACTCACCGAAACTAATGTCTTCTCCTTCGGAGTCTCATGCAGAGCTTTTCAAGATGGAATACTTCGAGACAGTTGCATACCTAGCTCAGTCTCCTCAGTTCTATAAGCAGATGGCAATGATGGCTGGCTTTGGTCGCATCTTTGAAATTGGCCCAGTGTTCAGAGCTGACCCTTCCTTTACTTCAAGACATGCAACTGAGTTCACCTCAGTTGACATGGAAGTTTCATACATCGAATCACATGAAGACATCATGAAGATTCAAGAAGACCTCATGGTTGCAGCTATCACTGCTGTGAAAGAAAAGCATGGCGAAGAAATCCAACGTCTATTCGATGTTGATGTTGTTATTCCAACAACACCATTCCCAAGAATTCCTCTAGCTGAAGCTATCGACATTGTTGCTAAGCGTGGTCACGAGATTACTCGTGGCGGAGATATGGACCCTGAAGGTGAAAGACAGATTGCAGCTCACGTTGCAGAAACCTATAACCACGAGTTCGTCTTCCTAACTGACTACCCATCAACTGTTAGACCGTTCTATCACATGAGACATGCTGACAACGATCAACTAACTAACAGCTATGACCTTATTTGGCGTGGAACAGAAATCACTACCGGTGCTCAACGTGAACACCGTCTAGAGGTTCTTATTGAACAAGCTAAATCAAAGGGACTAGATCCTGCAGGTTTGCAGTCATACATGGACTTCTTCAAGTTCGGTGCCCCACCGCACGGTGGTTTCGGTATGGGTCTGCTAAGAGTTGTAATGCTTCTTCTTCACGAAACAAACATTCGTGAAGTTGGTTATCTATTCCGTGGCCCTAACCGTCTAGAGCCGTAATAAATGTTTGAACGTTCTTCCCAAATACAAGGTGTTAATGCCTCGTATACAGAAGAAGAACAAGCCTCTTATAAAGCCCAGCACGATGCCATAGCTGCAGCGATCGCTGATCAAAAACGCAAAGGTGCACTCTTTAGCGACATCGATGTTCAGAAGATAATTGCTGACCACTACGCTTTCGTCAAACAGTTCTGGACTCCAAATAAGCAGGCATACAAATCATTAGCCCTGACATATGTACTAGACCCGGCTTTCGAAGCAACCTATGAGGCGTTCGAGCCGGGCCTAGCTAAATACATCAAATCAGCCATAGAGATCTGGGCTGACCAGAACCTGGATTAGTCCTTAATCGCACTCTTCTCTCGAACAGTAAACGGTTCGCCAATCCAGCCGTAAGAGAAGTACTTCTGGAATGAAGAGACTGCGAATATGAAGATAGCTAAGGTGAGGGACCTGT
The DNA here is from genome assembly GCA_040402475.1 of Rhodoluna sp. Classification (GTDB taxonomy): domain Bacteria; phylum Actinomycetota; class Actinomycetes; order Actinomycetales; family Microbacteriaceae; genus Rhodoluna. The sequence goes on along the minus strand of JBBAMM010000023.1, from coordinate 13,785 downwards.
AGTTATCTAGTCGGTAAGCAACAAAATCCCAAAGCAGATTTGCATCATTGTGTGGTCCGGCAACGACTAAGAAGGCGAATAAACCAACAGGAATTATGGCAATCCTTCTAATCGTTCTATAAGCCCTGCGATAGGCCAGATCCCTTCTTGTGGTTTGGAACTCATCGGCTATTCCTTCTGTATTGAACACGAAGCGAACAGAAGCTGCTTGCATGAACAGAAGGACTCCAAGCGTGATTGCCCAGGCAAGAATGTTATTTTCTGTGTTTGCGACATCTACAGTCCACACATATAGAACAAAGATAGACACCGTGTTGATGAGGATTCTCGCTGGTGTGTTCACCATGCCGTCGAAAAATTGGCTGGTACGCAGCCACGTAACGATAGATTTCTTGAACCCATCATTGCTTGCATCCATTAGTTTCTCGAAGCGTTCAGCTTTGGCTTCAACTGACTTCTCAAGTTTTTCATCGATTCCTTGCGGCTTCTTAGTAGCCATTAGTTTGCCTCCAAGCTAAAGATCTGTTCTACTTTTTTGTTTAGCGCTTTGGCTATGCGCAATGCGAGCACAAGGCTCGGGCTATATTCGTTTCTTTCGATATAGCCGATGGTTTGGTAGTGCACATCAACAGCATCTGCCAGTTGTTGTCTGGTCAGTTTGGCTTTGGTGCGCACTAGCTCGAGCTGGTTATAGATGAGCTCTTCATCTGCTTTAGGTTTACGTCCCATGTATGTAGCATAATTACTATGTAGTAATAATGCAACATTACTTATTCGGCGTGTTTTGACCAATCCACCACATGGAGATCTGGGACCCGATTGAAATGCTTAACATTTCGGGTGACTAAGACTGCGCCTTCTGAAATTGCATGTGCAGCTATTAGCGGGTCTAAGGTCCCGATCATTTGCCCCTTGCCTTTGAGGTAAGCGCTTAGGTTCGCGGATACTTCAGCATCAGCCACCCGGAAAGGCAGCACTTCTATGGTTGCCAAAAAGGCGAACAATAGCTTTTTCGATCTAGAGCCAGATCCTGTTGGCTGGGATCCTTGAAGTAACTCGTGAGCAACAATTGAAGAGATAGCGATGTCTTGTATAGGTGTGAGTTCAAAATTCAGCAAGCTCTCTCTGTGAAATCTCAGCACGTCGATAACAGCACTGCTATCTAGGTGATACTTCACTCTTGGTCCTTAAAGAATTCAGCGATCTCTGGTCTTACAGATGGGACAGATAAATCTCTTGGGAGCTCCCAATTTTTGATTTCTTCCCGTTCTTCCTCAGTCAAAGACTTAACCAAAGCAATGAATGCGGCCTTGGCTTCTTCTCGAGTCTGGCTAGAAATGCAGATGCTACGAGTCTCTGGGTTGAAGGTCAGTTCCACCACTTCAGACTCAAACTTCCACTTAGCTGGAATACGAACGGCCTGGCTACCGCCGTTCATGAAGAGCCTTGTTGTTACTTTCTCTTCAGTAACTGGTCCCGTTACTTTCTGGATCACTTTCTTGCTCATCTTTCCTCCCAACAAGCATGTATAGACATATTGTATAGACACTAATCAGGAAGTCAAGATGTTATCCGCAAGTCCAACCTGTGAAATCTTGAAGGTATGAATTTGTAATCTTCGAGATCAAAGAAGATCTCTGATGTTGGCAGAACTTCCCAATCTGTCAACTTTAGGAGCCACTCTTCGAGAACTACCTTGGCTTCTAGTTGAGCTAGATGCATGCCAATGCAGGAATGTCTGCCGTAACCAAAGCCAAGATGAGGGTTAGCTCCTCTATCTAGTTTGATTTGTTCTGGTTCTTGAATTACTTCTTTGTCTTGGTTCGCTGAAACAAAAGATAGCCAGGCATAGACAGGTTCCTCTGGATTAGTTGTTTGTTCTTTGTCCACTCTGTGCATCATTGGGAGTGGAGATAAGAACCTAACCATTTCATTTATGAACTCAGGTATGAGTTCAGGTTGATTCTTTAGAGTTACTAAATGTTCTTTGTTGTTAGCCAAATGCCAAAGAGATCCTGAGATCAGTTTCACTACGGTGTCTCTACCGCCAGCTAGCACTAGGTTGGCCATTCCGTATTTCTCTTTACGGGTAAGAGTTCTACCAGCCATCTCAGCTTTATTGAGAACTCCAAACAGGTCATCTGTTGGGTTCTCATCTAATTCATCAAAAGTCTTCTTGAGGTATCGATCTAAGTGATCACCATGGCGGATACCGTCTTCATCAGTAATCCAGGTATCTGGTCCCCAAGAGAACCACTCCGCAACATCCTGAGGCCTACCAAAGACAACACCTAAACACTGAACAATCATTTGGAGCGCTAGGTCGTGAGTAATCTCAACTTCGTTCTCAAAAGATGAGATGAGGGCTTTAGCTATCTTTCTAAACTCTGGTTCAAACTTTGCAACACTATCTTTACTGAACCAAGGGTTCAGTAAAGATCTCATCTCTGTGTGATGCGGAGGATCAACTTCTAAAGGAAGTTGCTTGTAATCTCTTACATCCTGATCTCCTTGGAGATCACTTGAGTATCTCTCATAGTCTCTAGCGGCTGCTCTAACCTGGGCTTGCCCTTTTATGATGTTCATTACCTAACAAACTCCTCGAGTGCTCCTCTAAGCCTTACTGGGTCTATCCGCCAGTAGTTATGTATTTTGCCATTGATTAGAAGTACTGGGATATCTTCTGAGTATTTGTTCCAAAGCTCTTCATCAACCAAGATGTCATGCTCAACTAGGTTTACCTGAATGTGTCTAGCAACACCGGTGTATTCAGCTCTAAAGGCACCAACGACAGCATTGACGGTAACCCTGGCTTCATCACATAGATGACAGCCAGATTTACCAATCAGAGTTAGGTCAATCGTTGTGCTCATACGTCCAGATTATTCCAGTTATCAACCTAAACTTATCTCGTGGCCAAATCCCCTAAAAAGCCTGCTGCGGCTTTCTTTGACGTTGACAACACGCTAGTGCGTGGCTCGACTAGCTTTCAGTTTGGCAAAGTGGCTTACCGCCTAAAGTTCTTCCCTCGTAAAGACTTTGTTGCTTTTGCTTGGCATCAAATTAGATTCCTCTCCAAAGGTGAAACAGAGCATATGCTCTCAGCTATCAAAGACAGAGCTCTAGGTCTTGTTAAAGGTCGTAGTTACGACGAGATGATCAAGCTAGTTGCTGAAGTTTATAAAGGCGAAATCAAGCAACGCATTTGGCCCGAGACAGCAAAGATTGCTAGACAGCACATTGAAGCAGGTCGTGAAGTTTGGTTGATTACAGCAGCTCCCCAGGAGATGGGTGAAGAGATTGCAAGACAACTAGGGCTAACCGGTGCTCTTGGAACAAAGCTAAAACACATTGATGGAATCCTTACCGGTGAAATAGACGGCAAGCCATTACACGGAAAACAAAAAGCTAAAGCGCTAAAGAAGTTAGCTAAAGAACGTGGTTTTAGTTTGAGAAAGTCTTTTGCATACAGCGATAGCCACAACGATCTTCCAATGCTCACAACTGTAGGTCACGCAGTTGCAGTGAACCCTGACAAGCTACTAAAGATTTATGCCAAGTCAGCTGGTTGGAAGATTTATGACTTCAAACGCAAAGAACTGCGTTTACAAAAGAAAACCGCTAAACAAGAAATCAAAATAGGTAAGCGCGGTTAAACAACAAACCCGTCAACAAAGTGACGGGTTTTATTGTGTCCCTAAGAACTACTTCTTATTGCGACGTTGGTGACGAGTCTTACGAAGCAACTTACGGTGCTTCTTCTTCGACATACGCTTACGACGCTTTTTAACAACTGATCCCACAAAGACCTCTTTATTTAGGTAAACCCCCGTAATTCAGGGGTTTTTGACGGTTCGCTTTATTCTAGCCGACTTCTAGAGTGTCCGTCTTGCCAAGTAATCGCAGGCTTAGAGCATAAACTCACTAACGATGACAGAACAACAGCCCTTTACCCTCATAGCTAATTACCCTGGCTTCGAGGTCAGGCACTATCCGACCTATGTTCTAGTTCAGGTCGAGACCAAGGGTGAATTCTCCTCTGCTGCCAACAGGGCTTTTGGACCTTTAGTGAATTACATCTCAGGGCGCAATAAGACATCTGAGAAGTTCGCTATGACAGCCCCTGTATTACATGCTCCAGATAAAAAAGAAACTAATCACACCGTTAGCTTTGTCTTACCTAAAGATGTCTCAATCAAAGATCTGCCACTTCCTCTGGATGCTCAGGTCAGCACTGTTGAAGTGCCAGGGCACTTTGCTGCAGCAGTGCGATTTAGAGGTTTAGCCGACTACGAGCATTTCAAATCTCTAAGCAATCAACTAATCGTTGATGTCAAAAACGCTGGACTGAAAGCGGTCGGCGACCCTTACTATGCAAGATTTGATCCTCCTTGGAAACCAGGTTTCCTAAGAAGAAACGAAGCAATAATCGCACTAGATGGATACCCCTCGAAAGGAAAATAATGAAAATCAACAAAGTTCTAAGAAGCGCAATCGCAGAAGCTATGGGTGTGATGCTATTCGTAGCTTCCATCGTGGCAGCTAACTTCAACCCAACTTTCCATAACCTAGCTCTGGCTGGAACTCTAACTGTCATGATCTTGATCACTGCAACAGTATCTGGTGGTCACCTGAACCCTGCAGTTTCACTTTTCTTCTTTGCTCGGAAAGGAATAGATCTTCAAACACTTCTTGTTTACTGGGTAGCTCAACTTAGCGGTGCAGCTCTTGGTCTTTACCTTGGCTTTGCGTTATCAGGTAGCACCGTAGAGGCAGTTGCTGCACCTGCGGGTGTTTCTCAGTCAGGAGCAATCATTGGCGAGATCATGGCAACAACAGTTCTAATAATTCTGATTACTCGCTTGGCTTCAACCAAGCGTGAAGCATTGATTCCTTTTGCTGTTGGTATCTGGGTACTAGTTGCTAGCACCTTCACTCTTACCGGAGCCCAAGCTAATCCTGCTGTTACCTTTGCTCTAATGCTTAGAGATGGTTTCACCCAGAACTACCTAGCAGTGGTTCTAGCAGAGTTTGCTGGAGCCTTGCTTGCACTTATCTATGTCGTTGTCCTAGACGGTGGCATCAAGAAGGCTAAGAAGAAGAAATAATTCACTTTTAGTTAACCCTGTAATGCCCTCAATCATAAAGGTCGGGGGCATTACTGTTCTAGTCTTAGTCCATGACTTATAAAGCAAGTGTCCTCTTTGTCTGTGTTCACAATGCAGGACGATCACAGATGGCTGCTGGTTTCCTAAAGGATCTAGCTGGTGACCGAGTTGAGATTAGATCGGCTGGCACACAACCTAAGAATGAAATCAACCCTGTTGCCATTGAAGCTATGGCTGAAGTTGGTATCGACATTGCAGATCAAAAACCTAAAGTTTTAGATGACGAAGCAGTCAAAGCAAGCGACTATGTAATCACTATGGGTTGTGGGGATGAGTGCCCTTGGTTCCCTGGTAAGACTTA
>JBBAMM010000023.1:3233-8216 GCA_040402475.1 Rhodoluna sp. | reverse complement strand
TGCAGGCTTCTTTACTTTCTTGACTACAACTTTTACTTTTGCTGTTGTGTCTCTTTTAGCGTCAGATAGTTTCTTACCTAGCTCTTTGCCAACTTCTTCTGGATCGAAATCTAGATCAATCTTTGAGCCAACCTTTTTCTCTAACCAAGAAGCTGCATTGGCAATTAGGTTCCCTAGGTTCTCACCTAAGACATCTGCTTGACCTGAAACAAAGGCTGAACCGAACTTGCCAAACCATTTAGCTGCTTCCCCGAAACCTGAGTTATCAATTGAATAAGTATTTGTCTTACCCTTAGTTTCAACTTTTAGTAATGAAACACCAACTAGCATCTTGAGGTGCTTCTCTAGAGCAGTTGCAGATAACTTAGTTGACTTAACTAGAGCAGCTGTTGTTCTAGGTTCACTGGCAACTAGTTCAAGTATTGTTCTGCGTTTAGCATCTGATAGGGCTGTGAAAACATCTGTCATTTTATTTATGCTCCTGGGCTATTTCTTTAGCACGGTTAAGTGCTGCTGTTGTGGCTTTGAAAAACAGATCGTGCAGGTTACCTTCTTCAAGAACAGCAACTGCCTTCATAGTGGTTCCGTTAGGGCTAGTTACCTGTCTTCTAAGTTCAGCTGGATCACCTTGAGTTTGAACTAGTAACTCACTAGCTCCTAAGAATGTTTGGGAGACCATTAGGTAAGCCTCGTCTTGACTGAAGCCCTGAGCAACAGCTGTTCTAATAAATTCTTCAATGAAATAGAAAACATAAGCAGGACCTGAACCAGAAATTGTTGAGAGAGCATCAATCTTCTCTTCAGGGATAACCAAGGTCTTACCAACACCATTGAATAGTTCAATAGCAATGGCTAGTTGCTCTGGAGTTGTTCTAGAACCAACTGAGATGCCTGTCACACCAAGTTTGATAAGTGCTGGGGTATTAGGCATAGCTCTAATAACAGCAACAGATTCAGGAAGATGTTCTTCAATGGTTGCTGTTGTGACGCCTGCTGCAACTGAAATCACTAATGCATCTGCTGAGATGACATCTTTGATCTGACCTAAGACCTCAACAATGTATGAGGGCTTTACTGAAAGTAAAACGACCTTTGCCCCTGCAACAGCTAACGAGTTAGCGTTTGGTTGATAGTCAGTAGCGTAAGCAGTAACACCAAATTTCTTAGCTAGAGCATCAGCGCTCTCAACTCTTCTTGCAGTGACCTTCACATGCTCAGGTTTGATGTGACCTTTGATCATTCCAGTGAGGATGGCGGTTCCCATGGAACCGGCACCAAGGATGGCAACAGTGTTATCTTGCATAGAACTAGTTCAACACAAACTGGGTTGTGTTTTCACTGATAACGCCATTTACTTCTGCACGTAAAACATAACTAGCTCCACCTGCAGGTACTACTGGTTGACCATCGGCACTAGAGCACCCTGAACCACTTGAACGAACGCGTTGCCAATCTGAAGGTGGATTACTTATCGGCATACTAGGCATGAGATCCATTACAGTGTCAGATCGAGGAACAGAAACTTTACAGTCCTTTGAACTCCAAACGTTATCGCTACCACTGGTAACCGAGTAATAGGTAACACTTGTTCCAACATTGAACTTGCAATCAACAGGACCTGTGTTTGTCACGGTAAACCAGAAGTATGGTGTGTCACCCGGATTGAAAGAGCCTTGGTTGACCCCTTCAGCTGTTCCAACATGTCCTTCAATAGTGATCTGCTGTGGTTGACAGTTATCGCCAGGAACCATAGTCAAAGACTGCTGTGGGTTGAAGAAATTACTGATGGCATTGAATACTGCAGAAACACCTGCAATCACACCCCAGATAAGTCCACCTAGAACTAGAAGGCCAACGATACGACGGGCTAGGACAACACTTGGGGTTGGGTAATTTTGCGGCATGAGTTCATTTTGCCAGCGAGGTGCTACTTAGAGCAGTCGCAGCATGCGGGTGTTGCCAAGTGTGTTTTGTTTCACACGGGCAAGATCTAGGAACTCAGCAATACCATCGTCGGTTGATTCGACCATCTGAGCGAAGGTTGCTTCATCAACAGGTACATCACTGATGCTTTCAAAGCCACATTTACTGAAGAAATCCACCTCAAAGGTAAGGCAGAAGACTCTGCGGATACCTAGCGTGTATGCACGTTCAATAAGAGCCTCGACAATAGCTTTACCAAGACCCATGCCCCGAGCGGAGCCGTCAACAACAAGAGATCTAACCTCAGCTAAGTCCCCCCACATCACATGCAGGGCACCGGCAGCCAGGATTCGACCATCACGGTGCTCCGCTACCACGAACTCTTGAACTCGCTCATATAGGGAAACCAACTGATGCTGCAAAAGAACATTGGTATCAACTAGCGGAGCACGCATGGCTTGGATAGCGACAATGTCGCTAGTCCTAGCTGGTCTGAGAATGAATTCGTTGTGGGGCATTGCTAAATGCTAGCAATGACTCTTACGTTTGAGGTGAATATGAACTCACCGGCAACGACATCCGCAACAACATCACTAGCGTTCTTAGTCTCTCCCTGCAGAATGCTCTCAGAGATCTTGTCTTCGATTTCACGCTGAACAGCACGACGCAGTGGTCTTGCTCCCATCGCTGGGTCGTAGCCAAGCTCAATCAAGCGCTCTTTGGCAGCAACTGTAAGAGTTAGAGTGATGTCTCTTTCTTCAAGACGAACGTTTAGCTTCTTGATGAATAGATCAACAATCTCAAGTAGTTCTGACTTACTCAACTGAGGGAAGACGATTACATCGTCAACACGGTTGAGGAACTCAGGCTTGAAGTTCTTCTTCAATTCATCGTTGACCTTTGCAGCCATACGCTCGAAGTCATTCTGCTGGTTACCTTCAAGGTTGAAACCAAGAGCACCCTTAGAGATGTCCTTAGAACCTAGGTTGGTAGTCATGATGATGATTGTGTTCTTGAAGTCAACAACACGGCCCTGACCATCAGTTAGACGACCTTCTTCAAGGATCTGCAACAAAGAGTTGAAGATATCTGGGTGAGCCTTTTCAATTTCATCGAAAAGAACAACACTGAAAGGCTTGCGACGAACACGCTCAGTTAGCTGACCACCCTCATCGAATCCAACGTATCCAGGAGGAGCACCAAACAAACGTGACACGGTGTGCTTTTCTGCATACTCGCTCATGTCAAGTGAGATCAAAGCACCTTCGTCATCGAATAAGAATTCAGCAAGCGCCTTAGCCAACTCAGTCTTACCAACACCGGTAGGACCAGCGAAGATGAATGAACCTGAAGGACGGTTAGGGTCTTTCAAACCTGCACGCTGACGTCTGATCGCCTTAGAGATTGACTCAACAGCAGCTTTCTGACCAATAACTCTCTTATGTAGTTCTGCTTCCATGAAGACCAACTTGGCTGACTCTTCTTCTGACAACTTGAATACTGGAATACCAGTAGCAGCGGCCAATACTTCAGCAATCAAACCTTCATCCACAACACCGTGAGCAGCTACGTTACCTGAACGGAACTGCTTGGTTAGTTTTGCTCGCTCTGAAAGAAGTTTCTTCTCGTCATCGCGAAGCTTGGCAGCACCTTCAAAGTCCTGGCCTTCAATAGCCTTTTCTTTGTCAACGCGAACAGCAGCAATCTTCTCTTCAAGTTCACGAAGTTCAGGTGGTGAAGAAAGAATTGATAGACGCAATCTCGCACCAGCTTCATCAATTAGGTCAATCGCCTTGTCTGGTAGGTAACGGTCAGCAACGTAACGATCAGCAAGCTTTGCAGCTGCAACAATCGCGCCATCAGTAATAGAAACCTTGTGGTGAGCTTCGTAACGATCACGAAGGCCCTTCAAGATGTTGATGGTCTGAGGAATAGAAGGTTCGTTAACCTGGATTGATTGGAATCTACGCTCTAAAGCAGCGTCCTTCTCAAAGTATTTTCTGAACTCATCCAAAGTAGTTGCACCGATGGTTTGTAGTTCACCACGAGCAAGCATTGGCTTCAAGATAGAGGCAGCATCAACTGCACCTTCAGCAGCACCTGCTCCAACGAGAGTGTGAATCTCATCGATGAAAGTGATGATGTCGCCTCGGCCCTTAATTTCCTTGATGACCTTCTTTAGTCTTTCTTCAAAGTCACCACGGTAACGAGAACCAGCAATCAAAGAACCAAGGTCAAGAGTGTAAAGCTGCTTACCCTTAAGAGTTTCAGGAACGTTGCCTGCAACGATTGCCTGAGCAAGACCCTCAACAACAGCAGTCTTACCAACACCTGGTTCACCAATCAAGATTGGGTTGTTCTTAGTTCTACGAGAAAGAATCTGCATTACGCGTTCGATTTCTTTTTCACGACCGATAACAGGATCTAATTTTCCTTCAGCAGCAGCCGCAGTTAAGTTCTTACCAAACTGGTCAAGAACCTGTGAGCCCTTCTGAGGAATAGCTTCGCCGCCAACGGTAGCGGTTTCCTTGTTATCAAAACCTTGCAACATCTGTTGCACCTGAGCACGAACCTTGTTGGTGTCTGCACCTAACTTAGTTAGAACTTGAGCCGCAACACCTTCACCTTCTTTGATAAGACCAAGAAGAAGATGTTCTGTGCCAATGTATGAGTGACCTAGTTGCAAAGCTTCACGAAGAGAAAGCTCAAGAACTTTCTTTGCACGAGGGGTGAAAGGAATGTGACCTGTTGGAGGCTGCTGACCCTGACCGATGATCTCTTTGACCTGGTCACGAACTGCCTCTTGAGAAATACCAAGCGCTTCTAGCGCCTTAGCTGCTACGCCTTCACCTTCGTGGATTAGACCAAGCAGGATGTGCTCTGTACCGATGTAGTTGTGGTTTAGTGACTTGGCTTCTTCTTGCGCCAAAACCACTACCCTACGGGCCTTGTCAGTGAACTTCTCAAACATCTTTTACTCCTTTGACACTTTTATGTGCTTACAAAGAAGATAACCCCGATTACCCCTGTTTATTCAGGCTGTTCGCCAATGGGGGAACG
>JBBAMM010000023.1:0-3133 GCA_040402475.1 Rhodoluna sp. | reverse complement strand
AGGGAACATGATGGTTTCACGAATACCAAGACCGGTAAGACTCATTAGCAATCTGTCGATACCCATACCCATTCCACCGGTAGGTGGCATACCGAATTCAAGAGCCTTGAGGAATTCTTCATCAAGCTTCATGGCTTCTGGGTCTCCAGCAGCTGCAAGCTTCACTTGCTCAACAAATCTTTCACGTTGAATAACTGGGTCAACAAGCTCTGAGTATCCGGTTGCCTGTTCATAGCCTCTGATATAAAGATCCCACTTCTCAACAACCCCTGGTTTAGATCTGTGGTTACGAACCAGTGGAGAGGTGTCGACTGGGAAGTCCATCACAAATGTTGGCTTCTGCAAGTCACCTTTGACGAAGTGCTCCCAAAGTTCTTCAACATACTTACCGTGCTGAGGATGATCTATTTCAAGACCTTCCTTCTCAGCAAGTTTCTTTAGAACAGCGATATCTGTTTCTGGTGTGATCTCTTGACCACATGCAGCAGATAAAGATTCAAACATTGAGACTCTTGCCCATTCTCCTGAAAGGTCATTGACTTCACCATCTTCAAGTTGAACCTGTAAAGTGCCAAAGCAATCCATGGCTGCATTTTGAATTAGCGCCTGAGTAAGTTTTGCCATGGTGTTGTAATCACCATATGCTTCATACGCTTCAAGCATCGCAAACTCAGGTGAGTGGGTTCTATCAGCACCTTCGTTTCTGAAGTTACGGTTGATTTCATAAACACGATCAATGCCACCAACAACTGCTCTCTTCAAGAACAGCTCTGGTGCAATACGTAAGAACAACTCGGTATCAAAAGCATTTGATTGTGTTTTGAAAGGTCTAGCAGATGCTCCACCGTGAATTGTCTGCAGCATGGGAGTTTCAACTTCAATGAAGTTATCTTCGGTGAAAGTCTTACGAAGAGATTGCATTACCTTAGCTCTGATTTGAACTACTTCTCTTGCACGATCTCTAACAATCAAATCAACATAGCGATGACGAACACGATACTCTTCACCCAATTCATTGTGAAGGTTAGGTAGTGGTCTTAGGGTCTTAGCTGCCATTACCCAGTGCTCAACCAGGATAGATAGTTCTCCGCGCTTAGAGGTAATAACTTCACCATCAACAAATAGATGATCGCCTAGGTCAACAAGTTCTTTGTATTCCTCAAGAGAACCTTCACCAACTTTGTCTAACGAAAGCATTACCTGAATACGAGCACCAGTTCCTGCTTGCAAAGTTGCAAAGCAAAGCTTGCCGGTGTTTCTCTGGAACATAACTCTTCCAGCCAGAGCCACCTTGTCACCGGTTGCAACATCAACTTCCAAATCTGGATACTTGAGTTTCACTTCATCGATGGTGTGTGTAATAGGTAAAGACACAGGGTATGCATCGCCTGTTGCAATTAGACGCTCACGCTTAGCTAAGCGAATCGCTATCTGCTCTGGCAGATCCTGCTCTTCTTCGCTTACCTGTAATGCTTCGTCGGTCATGCCGGCTCCTGTATGTAGAAAGTTAGGTTATCGATAAGCCTTACCCCTGAAACCACCGATGCAACTAATAACTGGGCAACGCCAGTAAAGTCATCATCGATTGGTGCAAAGGTGCGTTTATCAACTAACGCTAGATAATCAAGTTTAGCCAGCGGTTCACTCGTAAGTGTTGTTCTAGCCTCGCTAAGAGCAACACTGGGCTTTACTCCTTCAGTTATCTGCTCTTGAACTTCCAGCAATGCTCTGAATAGCGAAGGAGCATAGTCACGAGCTTCAGGAGATAAGAACCTGTTGCGAGAAGACCTGGCTAACAGGTCCTCTTCTCTGACTGTGTCAGCTTCAATGATCTCTATCGAGTCAGCAAACTCCCTATGGACCATGCGCTTAATCAAGAACAGTTGCTGCGCATCCTTAGCCCCAAAGACCGCAACCTTAGGCTTTACTAGCTCAAAGAACCAAGAGACGATGTGCAGCATTCCTTCGAAGTGACCCGGTCTACTAGCCCCCTCAAATACAGAACCTAAAGCTCCCGCTCTTGGTTTCATAGGAGCATCTATGCCATTGGCATAGACCTCGTCAACTGCAGGAGCAAAAACTAGATCAGGCTGAACTGCTTCGAGAGAAACTAAATCGCTCTCCAGTGTCCTTGGATACTTATCGAAATCTTCACCTTTACCGAATTGGGTAGGGTTCACAAAAATACTTAGAACAACAAAAGAGTTAGGAACCTCTTTAGCTATTTCAACTAGAGATAGATGACCTTCGTGCAGAGCACCCATGGTTGGCACAAAAACAATAGTTTTAGTTAGTCTTACTGCCTCTAAAGTTTCTTGTAATTCGGTGATGCTGTGAACCAACTTCATTCCAGATCACCGTCAAGTAAATCGGCAGGATCTATTTCAGTAACAGCTGTTCTCAAAGATTCTTCTAAAGATGATCTAAGAATTCCAGCAAGAAGGTTTCTTGCCTTATCAATCTCAGCTTCTTGTAGCAGGTTGATAGCTTGCCCAACAATCAAAGATGTGAAGGTAGAAGCAACTGAAACTGCTTCTGCATATTTCTCTCTTGCTTCACTTGGAACATGAACTGGTTCCCCACCTAGTTCAATAGCTAGCGTTTGAACAACAGGTAGCACTGACTTAGGTGAATCAACAGCGATGTATGACTCATTGAGTCTTGCTCTATCGATGGAACTAAAGCCGGTGAACTTCATTGCTGGATGAATTGCCATTGGAACAATTCCTGAACTCAAAGCTTCATCAAATACTTCAAATCCATACTCAGGTGACGTGTGAGCTAGTAATTGACCTCTAGCAAAGGAATCTGTTTTTGTAAGACCTGTAACAAGCTTTGCTATCTCTACTCCAGGAATAGCAAAGATAACTAAATCTGCTCCCTGCATCGCATCAACAACTGGAACTATGCGAACACCTGGCAGAACAGCATTGACTTGTTCTGCTCTTGCAGGATCAGTTGTTGAGATAGCTAGTAACTGATGACCTGCATCAGATACTGCTTTAGCTAAAGCAAGGCCAACCGGACCTGCACCTATAACTGCAACAGATAAACGATTAGACATTAGGCAGTAACTGACTTGTTCTTTGGAGTATTGCCATCATCAGGTAATTTACAAATCTCAACAACAATG
>JBBAMM010000022.1:14044-20116 GCA_040402475.1 Rhodoluna sp. | reverse complement strand
AACTCGAGCACCAATGGTGATCTCGAGGTCGCGCACGCTAATCATGTTGCTCCAATTGGTGTGCGATTAATAGGAAAAATGTTGCTGGTTCGCTCTACTAGCCTACAATTAAGAAAACACCAGAACCACGAAAGGCACATCTTGAGCATCGCCCAATCGAACAAAATCACACTTGTCGACAGAATCATTCCTCGTAGTTTCGTAGGAGACGTCGTTCTGGTCCTAGCAGGAGTTCTACTAACTACTCTTGCAGCTCAAGTTCAGATACCAACTGCACCGGTGCCGTTCACTTTTCAAACCTTCGCTGTTCTAGTTATCGGTGCAACCTATGGTGCAACACGTGGAGCGATCACAATGGGTTCTTACGCAGTTCTTGGTCTATTGGGCTTGCCAGTTTTTGCTGACTGGTCAGCAGGACCTCAGGTTATCTTTGGTGCAACCGGTGGATTCATCATTGGTTTCATCTTCGCAGCGGCTCTAACCGGTCGTTTAGCTGAACTTAACTGGTCTTCACACTACGTAAAGATGTTTGCCAGCTTCGCACTTGGTTCAGTTGTGATTTACTCACTTGGTATTCCAGTGTTGGCTATGACTGCTTTTGGTTCAGATCTAGTGGCTGCAACAATCTTTATGTTGCCTTACCTAATCTGGGATGCTGTTAAAGCTCTTCTTGCAACTGCTCTTATTCCAAGCGCATGGTTGCTAGTAAAGAAGATCAAAGGCTAAATAGCAAAACCTATTGCTCGCATCTGTTCTTTACCGTCATCGGTAATAAGTTCAGGTCCCCAAGGCGGCATCCAGACCCAGTTTATTCTGAATGCTTCAACAACACCATCAAGTGCCATTCCCATTTGCTCTTCAATAACATCTGTCAATGGGCATCCAGCTGAAGTCAGCGTCATGTGAATGAGAAGTGAATCGTCTTCAGCTTTTTTCAGGTCATAGATCAAACCAAGGTCAACAATGTTGACGCCGATTTCCGGGTCAATAACTTCCTTGATAGCTTCAAGGACCTCGTCGTATCGCTCAGGGGTTAGTTCTATTTCAGTCAAGGATTAAGCCTTTACGTATCTGTCGTAACCTTCAGCTTCAAGGCGGTCAGCAAGTTCTGCTCCACCTTGTTCCGCAACCTTGCCGTCAACAAACACGTGCACAAAGTCAGGCTTGATGTATTTCAAGATGCGGGTGTAGTGCGTGATTAGAAGAACACCTAGATCATTTGCTGCGTGAGCACGGTTCACACCTTCAGAAACAATCTTTAGCGCGTCAACATCCAAACCAGAGTCTGTCTCATCCAAAACTGCAAAGCGAGGCTTTAGCAACTCCATCTGAAGAATCTCGTGACGCTTCTTCTCTCCTCCTGAGAAGCCTTCGTTGACGTTTCGCTCTGAGAAAGCAGGATCCATCTTTAGGTTGCTCATTGAATCGCGAACATCTTTAATCCAGGTGCGTAGCGGAGGTGCTTCACCGGTGATAGCTGTTTTAGCGGTTCTAAGGAAGTTAGAGACTGACACACCAGGAATCTCAACTGGATACTGCATCGCTAGGAACAAGCCCGCACGAGCTCTCTCGTCAACGCTCATCTCAAGTACGTTTTCTCCGTCGAGCAGGATCTCACCCTGGGTTACCTGGTACTTAGGGTGACCAGCAATTGAGTAAGCCAAAGTTGATTTACCTGAACCGTTCGGCCCCATTACAGCGTGAATTTCACCACTGCGGATGGTTAGGTCGACTCCCTTGAGAATCTCTTTGGTGCCCTGGTCGGTGTCAACACTTACGTGCAGGTTCTTTACTTGCAGAATTGCCATTATTTTTTCCTTTTGGACTAAGCCGGATCGTATTCAATAAAAACTTCGCCGTTTTCTACAAGCACTTCATAGACGGCAACTGGTTCGTAAGCAGGCAAGCTCAGTGGCGCTCCTGTTTCAAGTGAGAACTTAGCTCCATGAGCCCAGCACTCGATGGTGTCGTTATCAACAAAGCCTTCGCTCAGTGAAATCTCACCGTGTGAACACTTGTCATCCATCGCGTGGATTTCACCATTTGGCGTGTGCACGATAGCAATAGCGTGATCACCAATCTTCACTCTGATAGCTCTACCAGGTTTGATGTCGCTTACATTACAAATTCTCATGGACATTAGCTTCTACCTAACCTGTCTTCTAGAACGGAAGTCATTCTTTCAATTACATCTTCAACACCTGTGCGCTGCAGAATATCTACCAAGAATCCAAGCACAACAAGACGACGAGCTTCATCGACTGTGATGCCTCTTGCCTGTAAATAGAACAGCTGCTCGTCATCGAATCTTCCTGAAGCACTTGCGTGTCCAGCTCCTTCGATTTCACCAGTTTCGATTTCAAGGTTTGGAACTGAATCTGCTCTAGCTCCATCAGTTAGCAGCAGGTTACGGTTCAATTCGTAGGTGTCTGTGCCTTCAGCAACAACACGGATAAGAACATCACCAATCCATACGGTGTGTGCCTTGTTACCCTGAAGAGCTCCCTTATAGGTAACTCTAGATTTACAGTTCGGTGCAGCGTGATCAACGAATGGTCTGTTCTCTATGTGTTGACCAGCATCAGCAAAATAGACACCATTCATTTCAACTTCTGCACCAGGACCTGTGAAAGTGCTAACCGGGGTGATTCTGATTAGATCTCCACCGAAAGTAGCAACCGAGTGCTTTAGGTAAGAGTTACGACCAATCTTTGAATAGTGCGCAGCAACGTGTGCTGAGCCACTCTCCCAGTTCTGCACTGAAACAAAGTTCAACTTAGCTTCATCTTGAACATCGATTTCAATGTTTTCGCCTAGAACTCCAAGGCCACTGTGTTCAAGAACAACAGTTGCTTCGCTGAACTTGTTAGCAACGAGTACTAAGTGCAAAGCACTGGCTGTATTTGATGATCCAACTACGTTGATTCTCAGTGGTTCAGCTAGAACAGCATCCTTAGCTATTTCAACAAGCAATGTCTTGCTCGCATTTGTATAGGCTGCTGCAGCTACTCGGTCTTCAGGCAAACCTATTGCGCCAACTCTGCCATCAGTACTGTCAATCCAAGTGAAGGTGACACCAGCAGTCTCAGTGAACTGCACTTCATCCTTGTATTCAGCAAGGACATCAGCATCGAGCCCTTTTAGCTCAGCTGCATCTATATAACGCCAGAGGTCTTGTCTTTGGTCAATAGCAGGGAAATCTGACACGGACTTAGAACGAGGTCGATCACTTCTAATTTGAAGCGGGATACCTGCGCCGTGACTGTGTTCAGTTAAACCGTGCTGTGCGTTGGTTGAAGTTTCAGTCATTAACCGACTGCCCCTTCCATCTGCATCTCAATCAACTTGTTTAGCTCAAGTGCATATTCCATTGGGAGTTCTTTAGAAATAGGTTCGATGAACCCTCTAACAATCATCGCCATTGCTTCATCTTCTGCCATACCTCTTGACTGCAGGTAGAACAGCTGCTCATCGCTAACTCTTGAAACAGTAGCTTCGTGACCCATTGAAACATCGTCTTCACGAACATCAACTGCAGGGTAAGTATCGCTTCTAGAGATTGTGTCAATAAGCAAGGCATCACAACGAACTGTGTTAGCTGAGTGATGTGCTCCAGGGTTTACTCTGATCTCACCTCGGTAAGAAGTTCTTCCACCACCACGGGCAATTGATTTAGAAATGATTGATGAAGAAGTGTATGGCGCTAGGTGAATCATCTTCGCTCCAGCATCCTGGTGTTGACCTTCGCCAGCAAAAGCAACAGATAAGGTTTCTCCCCTTGCATGTTCACCAGCAAGGATTACCGCTGGATACTTCATGGTTACCTTAGAACCGATGTTGCCATCGATCCATTCCATAGTCGCACCTTCATGGGCAACTGCACGCTTGGTAACTAGGTTGTATACGTTGTTAGACCAGTTCTGAATGGTGGTGTATCGAACACGAGCATTCTTCTTCACGATGATCTCAACAACTGCTGAGTGCAATGAATCGCTCTTATAGATAGGTGCTGTACAGCCTTCAATGTAGTGAACGTAAGAACCCTCATCAGCAATAA
The DNA here is from genome assembly GCA_040402475.1 of Rhodoluna sp. GTDB lineage: Bacteria > Actinomycetota > Actinomycetes > Actinomycetales > Microbacteriaceae > Rhodoluna. Next base: position 16,059 of record JBBAMM010000022.1, on the reverse strand, counting down.
TCAGAGTTCTTTCGAACTGACCCATGTTCTCAGTGTTGATGCGGAAGTAAGCCTGTAAAGGAATCTCTACGTGAACACCCTTAGGAACGTAAACGAATGATCCACCAGACCAGACAGCTGTGTTCAAAGCAGCAAACTTGTTATCTCCTGCAGGAATTACAGTGCCAAAGTACTCTTGGAAAAGTTCTGGGTGCTCTTTCAGAGCAGTGTCAGTGTCTAGGAAGATTACGCCTTGCTTTTCAAGTTCTTCGTTGATCTGGTGGTAAACCACTTCTGATTCATACTGAGCTGCAACACCTGAAACTAGTCTTTGGCGCTCAGCCTCAGGAATACCTAGCTTCTCATAGGTGTTCTTGATTTCATCAGGCAGTTCATCCCATGAGCCAGCTTGCTTCTCAGTTGAACGAACAAAGTACTTGATGTTGTCAAAGTCGATACCGCTTAGATCTGAACCCCAGGTTGGCATCGGCTTTTTCGAGAAATATGAGAAACCCTTCAGACGCATGTCCAGCATCCACTGTGGCTCTGATTTCTTACCCGAGATATCTGTTACGACTTCTTCGTTGATGCCTCGACGAGCAGAAGCTCCGGCGTCATCTTTGTCAGACCAACCAAATTCGTAGACTCCAAGACCATCAAGCTCGGGGCGGGAAATCGCTGCGTCTGTCAATCTTAATCCTCTTTCTAAAAGGTCTAACTCGAAGCATGAAGGGACTTAACTTAGCCATTCATGAAAACTTGATTCGAAACTTAGTGGAACTGAAGATTCGTTCCGAGCTTCGCGAGTAGTCTAAGTTTATCGAACCGTTACCGAATGCGTAACCCCCGAAACGACCCGAAAGGTCCAATCTTGATCGATTTTATGTTCGGTAGAGCAAGGGTAAAGCTCTATTCCTGGGCTTCCCTTGTCAGCCAAATCTTGATTGTGGTTACCGGCGGTGCTGTTCGTTTGACTGGATCAGGTCTTGGCTGCCCAACCTGGCCAGAATGTGAGCCTGGTTCGATAACCAACGTTCCAGAATTGGGAATTCACGGAGTCATTGAGTTCGCGAACAGGTTATTGACCTTCGTCCTACTACTAATCGCACTTTTCACTTTCATAACTGTGTTGTGTTTAAAGAAGAACGAAAGACCTGGCTTCTTCTGGACCTCTCTTGTTCTAGGCCTAGGTATTGTTGCCCAAGCGGTCATCGGTGGCATTACAGTTCTAACTGGTTTGAACTCTTGGATAGTTGGAGCACACTTCATCGTTTCTGGAGCTTTGATTGCTGTAGCAACTGTTTTGGTTTGGCATGCCAGAAATCGTCCATTTGACGCTGTTACTAAAGCTTTCAAAGCACATCTAGCACTTACTTACTTTGTTGGAATCCTGACTGTAGTTATCGGTGTCATAGTTACTGGCTCTGGACCTCATGCCGGTGATGCAGATACTCCCCGCAACGGTTTGAATTCAGATCTTCTAGTTCACGTTCACTCATACCCTGCTTACGCTCTGCTAGCTCTTGTTCTTTTGCATATCGTTTATTTGGTTCGAGCAAAACAAAAACTAGTCAGCACCCTAGTTCTGCTTGCTGCTATTGCAGCTCAAGCATTAGTAGGACTAGTTCAATCTTGGTATGGACTTCCTATTGCTCTTGTTGCACTACATATGCTGGGAGCTTCTGTGCTCTTGAGTTTGCTAACCAATCAATTACTGGTCTATCGAGTTAGTAAGAAATAACCATGAGCTCAATCTTCTGGTTTCGCAAAGACCTTCGACTGCAAGACAATGAAGCTCTTAGCGCTGCAGTTCGAGCTGCCAGTCAAGGTTCAGATAACATTGTCAATTGCGTCTATGGATTCAACTCAGCAAGCTTTGAAAAACTAGAAGGAATAAGACAACACAGCCTCAGTGTTGCAATCAAGGAGTTATCTAACTCACTTGACGGCAAACTAAATCTGTTGGCAGCAAACAGCGATCAAGAGTTAGCCGAGAACCTAGTAAAAGCCTGCTCTGAAACGGGAAGCCTTGAAGT
>JBBAMM010000022.1:10218-13944 GCA_040402475.1 Rhodoluna sp. | reverse complement strand
AAAGAAACCGTGCTGACCTAAGTGGAACATCACACCTCTCTCATGCTCTAGCTCATGGTGAAATACATCCAAGAACTCTCTTATCTGTTCTTGGCGATAGTAATGCTCATGAAGTTTTTAGAAAAGAAATTGCTTGGCGTGAGTTCTACGCTGATGTTTTACACCACTACCCACACACAGTTAACGACTATTACGAACCTAGATTCAAACAATTGAGGTATGACTCTGGTGCTGATGCTCAGCAGAAGTTCGAGGCCTGGTGCAAAGGTGAAACTGGCTATCCAATGGTTGATGCAGGTATGCGTCAATTACTTGCAGAAGGTTGGATGCATAACAGAGTTCGAATGATTGTTGCATCTTTTCTAGTCAAGGATTTGCATCTCGAATGGACCTGGGGTGCTGCACACTTCGAAGCACACCTGAGCGATTTTGATCCGGCTTCTAATTCACATGGTTGGCAGTGGACTGCTGGTTGTGGCACTGATGCCTCCCCTTATTACCGAATCTTCAACCCGATTCTTCAAGGACTAAAGTTTGATCCAAACGGAGATTACGTTCGTAAATACATTCCTGAACTTAGACACCTAACAGATTCATCAGCCCATGAACCTTGGGAAGTTTTTGATGGCTACGCTAACGGCTACTCAACACAAATTGTTGATCACAACACCGAGAGAAATGAATCGCTTGCTCGACTTGAAGAGATTAAAACTAAATAAGTTTTATAAAGAACAACGGGTCAACACCAACAGCAATAAATAGCACTGTTAGGTATGTGATCGAAAAGTGAAAAAGCCTCATCGGATTATCAACCGCGTCACGTTTTGCTTTACCTTGGAGAATGTGAGCTTCAGCGATGAACCAAGCCCCACCTAAAACTGCTGCAGCTGTGTAAATCAAGCCCATAGGTGCAACCGGGATCAGAAGCAGAGTGCTAGCCACCATTATGTAGCTATAGATAACTATTTGCTTGGCAACAACTTTGATGTCGCTCACAACTGGCAACATTGGAACACCTGCTGATGCGTAATCCTCTTTATATTTCATAGACAACGGCCAGTAATGTGGCGGTGTCCATAAGAAGATGATTAGGAACAATACTGCAGCGCTCCAGCTGAGGCTGTTCGTTACCGCGCTAAAACCAATCAGCACCGGCATAGCTCCGGCTGCCCCACCCCAGACAATGTTTTGGGCTGTTCGACGCTTCAAAAGAAGCGTATAGATGAAGATATAGAAGAGTTCTGCCGCCAGGGCTAGACCTGCTGATAGCCAGTTCACGAAGAATCCAAGCCAAAGAACTGATATAAGTCCAATTGCCGTTGCGAAGACCTGTGCCTCTAATTTGGACAAATCCCCAGTAACTAGGGGCCTTTTCTGGGTTCTGCCCATGATTTTGTCGATATCGGTGTCAATAATGCAGTTGAAGGCGTTGGCTGAGCCTGCGCTCAAAGCCCCACCGATCAGGGTTGCCAAGACTAACCAAAGGTTTGGAATCCCCTGTTGAGCCAAAATCATGACCGGAACAGTGGTTATTAGCAGCAATTCAATGACTCTTGGCTTAGTTAGAGCAAGGTAAGCCGACAGCTTTTGGCCCACAGATAGGGGCTTTTTAGGCTTTTTTGCTTGGATTTGGGCTGTTTGGGTCATCTAGGCAAGTCTAAGCCAAATTGGCTACAACGTTACATATCCGTAATCAAATCGCCGTCGGGTATAGACTTCAAAGGAACCAAATCGCGCTCGGAAGAGCGAATTCCGTAGCAATAAATCTGCGATTTACCAGGCGAAGAAGCCTCAAACATAGACCATTCGCCACAACTATAAGGAGAGAGTCCTTTGTCACTTATCTGGGACAGCATCGATTCAAAGTCAGTAGACACCGCACGAGTACTAGCAGCTGATGCAGTTGAAAAGGTTGGCAATGGTCACCCTGGCACTGCAATCTCTCTAGCACCTGTTGCCTATCTCCTATTTCAGAAGGTTATGTGCCACGATCCAGCAGATGAGCGCTGGTCTGGTCGCGACCGTTTCATTTTGAGCGTTGGACACTCTTCACTAACTATTTACAACCAGCTGTATCTTGCCGGTTACGGTTTAGAACTTGATGACATCAAAGCTCTTCGTACTTGGGGATCAGCTACTCCAGGTCACCCTGAGTATGGACACACCAAAGGTGTTGAAATCACGACCGGTCCTTTAGGTCAGGGTTTAGCATCGGCTACTGGTTTTGCATACGCTGCCAGATTTGAAAGAGGTCTATTCGATCCTGAAACAGCTCAAGGTGAGAGCGCATTCGATCACTTTGTTTATGTAATCGCTGGTGATGGAGATATGCAGGAAGGCGTAACTAGCGAAGCTGCCTCACTTGCCGGTCACCAAAAACTTGGCAACCTAGTTGTTATCTATGACAGCAACCAGATCTCGATTGAAGATGACACCAACATTGCGTTCACAGAAGATCTAACTGCTCGTTACAACGCATATGGTTGGCACACTCAGACAGTTGACTGGAAAAAAACTGGCAACTACCACGAGGACATTCAAGAGCTTTATGCAGCTATCGAAAAAGCTAAGTCTGTTACAGACCAGCCTTCGCTAATCACTCTTCGCACAATCATTGGGTGGCCTTCACCTAAGAAGCAGAACACTGGAAAGATTCACGGTTCAGCTCTTGGTGCAGAAGAACTTGCAGGTCTCAAGAACGCACTCGGTTTCAACCCAGAGAAGACTTTCGATGTCTCCCCTGAAGTTATAAATCACACTCGCACCAATGCAGCTACTAGAGCAGCTGAAGCTAGAAGTGCATGGCAGATTAAATTCGATGCATGGGCTAAAGCAAACCCTGAGAAGAAAGCTCTTTTCGATCGTGTTCAGTCTGGTGAAACACCAGCAGAACTAGCAAGTGCTCTTCCTGTCTTTGATGGTGGCACAGAAGTTTCTACTCGTGCAGCCAGCGGAAAAGTTATCAACGCTATTGCGAAAGTCATGCCTGAACTTTGGGGTGGTTCAGCAGATCTAGCTGAATCAAACAACACCACCATCGAAGGTGCAAAGTCATTCGTTCCTAGCCAATGGTCAACTCATGAGTGGACAGGTGACCAGTATGGTCGCGTTCTGCACTTCGGTATTCGTGAGCATGCAATGGCTTCCATTCTTAATGGAATCGTTTTGCACGGTAACACCAGAGCATTCGGTGGAACATTCCTAATCTTCAGCGATTACATGAGACCAGCGGTTCGTCTAGCAGCTCTAATGAAGGTTCCATCAATCTTTGTTTGGACACACGACAGCGTGGCACTCGGTGAAGACGGTCCAACACATCAGCCAATCGAACAGCTTTCCACTCTAAGAGCTATTCCTGGTCTAGACATCGTTCGTCCTGGTGACGCTAATGAAGTTGCTTATGCATGGAAGACAATGCTTGAGCGTCGTCAAGGCCCTGCAGGTATCGCACTAACTCGTCAAAACATCCCTGTGTTCAAGCGTGGAGAAGCAGATGCAACCGGTGCTGTTTTTGCTGGTGCTGAAAACACAGCTAAAGGTGCTTACACATTGATCGATGCAAGCAATGGCTCCCCTGAATTGATTCTTATTGCTACTGGTTCTGAAGTTCAACTTGCAGTTGCTGCTCGTGAACAACTAGAAGCTCAAGGAATCAAGACCAGAGTTGTTTCAGCTCCTTGTGTTGAGTGGTTTGACGAGCAATCAGAGAGCTACCGTGAATCAGTT
>JBBAMM010000022.1:5397-10118 GCA_040402475.1 Rhodoluna sp. | reverse complement strand
GAACTCAGGATGCGATATCCATGAAGAGCAAAGCTGCCCTTGCCAATGCAAGATTGGCCTACGAAGTTTTCGAGCAAGAATTTGATAAAGCTGACTGGGCAGAACTTGCTAGCGCTGGCGCTAACAAGCAGCGTCCATTGATGGCATCAACTGGAGTCAAAGACCCTGCACTTAGCGACACTTTGTATGTAACAGAACTTGTAGCTCCAGAACTTGTAAACACAATGCCTGAGAAGACTATGGAAGCTGTCTTTGATCACGGAGTTGTTCCTGCTAACAGCATCACCAACAAGTATGAGGAAGCAAAACTAGTCCTTCACACTATTGGTGCGATGGGTATTTCTTATGACGAGGTAACTGAACTTCTAGAAGCTGAAGGTGTCGACAAATTCATCGTTTCTTGGAATGAACTAGTTGCTTCAGTTGAGGCAGCTCTTCAGGCGGCTAAGTAATGGCGATAAGCGTTAAAGCCTCTGGTGCTGCCCTCGATGCAGTCAAAGAGACCATTGCTTCTCTGGTGGCCGACAAGGTTGCTAGCCGAATTGCAGCCAAGGATTTCACTCTGTGGGGTAAAGAAGCAGAATCCGAATCAGCTATTCGTTTAGGTTGGGTAAATTCTGCTCACGATTCATTGGCTCTAGTCGAATCAATCATTGCTCTGCGCGATGAGTTTCGTGCAAAGGGCGTCAATCGCTTTGTTCTCTGCGGCATGGGAGGCTCTTCCCTAGCTCCCGAGGTCATCACTAACAAATACAAGGTTTCACTAGTTGTCTTAGATTCAACTGATCCTGAACAGGTTAGTGAAGTTGTAAATGACTCGATTGAGAGCACTGCCATCATCGTTTCTTCAAAGTCAGGTTCGACTGTTGAGACTGACTCCCAGAAGAGAATTTTTGAAGCAGCATTTACTGCAGCGGGCATCGACAAGACTGACCGAATCGTAATCGTTACCGATCCAGGATCTCCTATGGAAGCTGCAGCAAAAGCTGATGGTTACAGAATCTTTAATGCAGATCCAACCGTCGGTGGACGCTATTCAGCTCTAACAGCATTTGGTTTAGTGCCATCAGGTTTAGCTGGTGTTGATATCAAAGGACTTCTTGAAGAAGCGATTGAAGCAGCTGCAGTTCTATCTGCAGATGAGGAAAGCAACCCTGGTTTTATTCTTGGCGCTGCCATGGCAAGAACTGCTAACGGGTCATCATTTAAGGACAAGATTGGCATCATTGCTGATAACTCAACATTGCCTGGTTTTGGTGACTGGGCTGAGCAGCTCATAGCTGAATCCACCGGTAAGCACGATAAAGGTGTTCTTCCAATCGTGCTGAGTGAAACCAGCCACGAATCAGTTAACAATTTGCCTGATGTAGTTTTGGCAAACGTTTCTGCAACAACTGCTAAGGAAACCTCTAATGGAGTAAGCGTTACCGCTCCCCTTGGAGCTCAATTTCTAGTTTGGGAGTATGCAACTGTTGTCGCAAGTCGTTTGATTGGAATCAACCCATTCGACCAACCAGATGTCGAATCTGCCAAGATCGCTGCTCGTGGAATGTTGGAAAAGCGTGCAGCCATCGTGCCAGCCACGTTTAATGAAGGAACGATTGAAGTTCGTTCACAGCAACTGGATCTCTCTGGTCTTGAAGATGTAACAACAGCCATAAAGAAGTTATTCGCAGAGCTTGCAAACGATGGCTACGTTTCTATTCAGGCATACATGAACAGAAATTCTGATTTGTCGGCATCTGCCCTTCGTGAAGCTGTTGCAGAAGCCACCAATCGTCCAACTACATTTGGTTGGGCTCCTAGATTCCTGCACTCGACTGGCCAATATCACAAAGGTGGACCACGTCAGGGTGTCTTCCTACAACTGGTTTCTCGAAGTGCTGACGATTCAGCAGTCCCTGGTAGAGATTTCACATTTGGTGAACTCATCGCTTCGCAGGCAGCTGGCGATGCCAAAGTTTTGGCAGATTTGGGCCGCCCTGTGTTAACACTTACTCTGACCGACCCGGTTGAAGATTTCAAAACAATTTTGCGAGCTATCGGCTAAGGAGATAGACAAATTATGGCTGGTGTGAAATTAGGTCCAGGCAAGAATCCCCTTAGGGATCCAGAAGACCGTAGGCTCAGCAGAATTGCTGGACCATCAGGTCTAATCATCTTTGGTGTTACTGGAGATCTAAGCCGTAAGAAACTAATGCCTGCGGTTTATGATCTTGCTAACCGTGGGCTGTTGCCACCTGGTTTCTCTCTTGTTGGTTTTGCTAGAAGAGACTGGGTTGACCAAGACTTCGGTCAAGTGGTTTATGAGTCAGTCAAGAAATACGCAAGAACTCCGTGGAGTGAAGAAGTCTGGGCTCAACTATCTCAAGGAATCCGTTTTGTTTCTGGAGAATTTGGTGATGACGCTGCTTTTGACAAGCTTCGCGAAACTATTGAAGAACTAGATAAAGAACGTGGCACCAATGGAAACCACGCGTTCTACCTCAGCATCCCGCCAAAGGCATTCCCCTTGGTTACCCAGCAGCTTTCTCGTTCTGGCTTGGCTGATCCAAAGCCAGACCAGTTCAGACGTGTGGTGATCGAGAAGCCTTTCGGTCACGACCTTCAGTCTGCTCGCGAGCTGAATGAGGTTGTCGAATCGGTCTTCCCTGCAGATTCAATCTTCAGAATCGACCACTACTTAGGTAAAGAGACTGTTCAGAACATTTTGGCTTTGCGTTTTGCCAACCAACTTTACGAACCACTTTGGAACAACAACTACATCGATCACGTTCAGATCACTATGGCTGAAGATATCGGTGTTGGTGGACGTGCAGGTTATTACGACGGCATTGGAGCTGCAAGAGACGTAATCCAAAACCACCTTCTTCAACTTCTAGCTCTAACAGCTATGGAAGAACCGATTTCATTTGATGCAGCTGATCTACGTGCAGAAAAGGAGAAAGTTCTTTCTGCTGTTCGTATTCCTGAGGATTTGGCTAAACACACAGCTCGCGGTCAATACACCGGTGGCTGGCAGGGTGGCGAAAAAGTTACTGGTTTCCTAGACGAAGATGGCATGAACCCTAAGTCAGTAACTGAAACATTTGCTGCTATGAGACTAGATATCAATACTCGTCGTTGGGCCGGAGTTCCTTTCTACCTCAGAGCAGGTAAGAGATTGGGACGAAGAGTTACTGAAATTGCGGTTGTTTTCAAGCGAGCACCGCAACAGATCTTTGGAGCAAGCCAGACTTCAGCTCTTGGTCAGAACGCGCTAGTAATTCGAGTGCAGCCTGATGAAGGTGTGACAATCAGATTTGGTTCTAAGGTTCCAGGCGTTGGCATGCAGGTTAGAGATGTGACCATGGACTTCGGTTATGGCCACGCATTCACTGAGGCAAGTCCAGAAGCTTACGAACGTCTAATCTTGGATGTTTTGCTTGGCGATCCACCGCTATTTCCTCGTCACGAAGAAGTTGAGCTCTCGTGGAAGATTCTTGACCCGATTGAAGAATTCTGGGCTAAGAACGGTAAACCTGAGCCGTATCGTCCAGGAACCTGGGGTCCTAACTCAGCTGACAAGATGATGGCCATTGATGGCAGAGCTTGGAGACGTCCATGATTAAGAATCTTCCTAACACCACAACATCCAAGATTTCCAGAGAACTTGTTGAGATCCGCGAAGAAGGTGGAGCTGTTGCACTTGGTCGAGTGCTAACACTGATTATTCAAACTAACTTCTCAGGACTTGAAGAAGCAATTCTTGCAGCGAACGAGGCATCAAGAGCTCATCCTTGTCGCATTATCGTTTTGGCGGATGAAGATAAGAAGACCAAGTCAGAGCCACGTCTTGATGCTGAAATTCGTGTTGGTGGCGATGCCGGTGCTTCTGAGGTTATTGTTTTGCGTGCCTATGGCGAAGCGTCAAGCGACCCTGAGAGCTTGGTAACTGGACTATTGCTTCCTGATGCTCCTGTTGTTGCTTGGTGGCCAGGTGAAGCACCTGAGAAGCCATCGACTTCTGCAATTGGAAGAATTGCCCAGCGCAGAATCACTGATGCTGCCGCTCAAAAAGACCCGCACGCTTGGCTGTCATCACTTGCTAAGAATTACGCGCCAGGCGACAGTGATTTCGCTTGGACAAGGTTGACTCTTTGGCGAGCACAACTAGCTGCCATTTTGGACCAGCCACCGTATGACACAGTCACCAAGGTAATTGTGACCGGTGCTGTTGACTCACCAAGTACTGATCTCTTGGCTGCTTGGCTTGAACTCAAACTCAAAGTTGATGTTGAACTGGTTCGTACCAGCAGAGGAAAAGTTGTCGCTGGTATCAAGGGCGTAACTCTGGTTCGAGCATCTGGAAATATTGAAATCGTTCGCAACATCCCAGATGTTGCAACCTTGACTCAACCTTCTCAGCCAACTAGAGACATCAGCTTGCCAAGAAGATCTCCACGCGATTGCTTGATTGAAGATCTTCGCCGCCTGGACAGCGATGATGCTTTTGGAAAACTTATCACCAAGGGATTCGGAACAAAGCGCATCTCCCCTGTTGTTTCAACGAAGGCTAAGAAATAGTGCAGTCGGTTGAAATTCGTAGAGCAATAAATGCTCAGGATGTCGCTACACTTGCAGCAGCAGAGATCGTCTCAACATTAGAGGGCCTGTTGGCCAAGCAAGAAGTTGTTCACTTTGCCTTAACCGGTGGTACAGTCGGCATCAAGACTCTGGCG
>JBBAMM010000022.1:0-5297 GCA_040402475.1 Rhodoluna sp. | reverse complement strand
CACATCGCATCACTGTTTCCAGCGATAAGTTACTCTTCAGAGGATGTTGTTAGCACTGACGCTTCTCCGAAGCCACCAAGCGAAAGATTGTCTTTTAGTTACGAGTTGTTAAATCGATCAACAAAGGTAATTTTTGTTGTGTCTGGCATTGATAAGGCAGAAGCAGTGGAAAAGGTTCACACTGACGAGAACTGCGATCTGCCAGCTGCGAAGATCGCAGCTTTGGATGAGACGATTTGGTGTATTGATGAAGCAGCTGGTGCAGCGTTTTGGAGCTGCTAGTTACTTCTTAGCTTTTGCAGCTTTCTTTGCCTCAGCTTTAGCTTCAGCTAGTAAGCGCTCTCTTCTTTCACGAACAGTTGCAACTGCTTCTTCAAGCAAAGCTTTAGCTTCTGCTTCGGTTCTACGTTCTTTAACATAAGCCAGGTGAGTTTTGTATGGCTCGTGCTTTGCAATCTGAGGTGGGTTGTCTTTGTCTTGCCCAGCAGGAAGACCACAGTGCGGACAATCTAGTTCGACTGGAATCTCTTCAAACTCAACACTGGCTGCAAAAGATGGGCTGAAGCTGTGGTTGTTGAAACAGTAATAAGTTTTAGTTACTCGCTCTGCCTGGAAGCCGTTGTCCTGCTCGCCCATAGGACCTGCGCCGACACGAGATCCTCTAATAGCTGCGCCATTACCACTCATGATTTAGCCCCAAGAATAAGTTGAAGCTAGACCCAGGATGACGATTGTCACAACCCAGACCAGTCCAAGAATCACTGTGATTCGGTTTAGGTTACGTTCAGCAACACCTGATGAACCCATGGTGTTGTTGATTCCACCACCGAACATGTCGCTGAGTCCGCCACCACGTCCCTTGTGAAGAAGGATGAGAAGGGTTAGTAGCAGGCTGGTAACGCCAAGAAGGATTCTCAAGGCAATCAAAATACCGGTCATTTAGGTTAGCTTTCGTTCGTTTTGAGGCTTGAAAGCCTCACTAATGAAATTATAAGGTCAGGTGCTTGAGGAAACGTGAAATGCCCGAGAACTCGTCAACATCGAGGCTAGCTCCACCAACTAGCACTCCATCGACCTCAGGGCTGCGTAGGAAGCCAGCTACGTTGGCTGATTTTACTGAGCCACCATACAAAATCCTTGTACTTTGGGCTATTTCAGGCCCTAACTTGCCTTCAATTGCCTCACGGATCTTGCCCGCGACGCTAGCAGCCTGCTCAGGTGTTGCCACCTGTCCGGTCCCAATAGCCCAAACTGGCTCGTAGGCCACAATGAACTCGCCTACCTTGCTGTGTCCTTCTAGTGCAGCCAAAATCTGTCTAACAGGGACAGCGCTTGGGCCTTCAGCTTCAAGTTCTTCTAGGGTCTCACCGACACAGATAACTGGAATCATGTTGTATTTGAAGGCAGCTGCCACTTTGGCTTGAACCACAGCGTCATCTTCTGCGTGGTAGCTTCTACGTTCGCTGTGACCGATAAGGATGTATTTGACGTCAAGCTTTTTCAGGAATGCACCAGAGATTTCACCGGTGTATGCGCCGACATCGTGCTTGCTGATGTCCTGTGCTCCTAGAGTGATCTCAAACTTTTCAGCATCCATAAGTGTCTGGACGCTTCGTAGATCTGTAAAAGGTGGAAAGACAGCAACTTCAGTCTTTGAATAATCGTGGTTAGCATCGGCTAAAGTCCAAGAAAGTTTCTGAACGAAAGCTATAGCTTGCTGATGGTCCAGATTCATCTTCCAGTTACCTGCGATGAATGGAACTCTTTCTTGACTCACTTCAGTACCTCTAATCCAGGCATTTCTTTGCCTTCTAGATATTCTAGGCTGGCTCCACCACCGGTTGAGATGTGTGAGAACTGGTCATCAGTAAAACCGAGAATACGAACGGCAGCAGCAGAATCTCCACCACCGACAACCGATAGACCGTCAACTTCAGATAACGCTAGAGCAACCTGCTTGGTTCCATTAGCAAATTTATCCATTTCGAAAACACCCATCGGGCCATTCCAGAACACAGTCTTTGCCTTGCGGATAACTTCAGCGAAGTGCAAAGCGCTTGCAGGTCCAATGTCTAGACCTAGACCGCTAGCACCGAAAGGTGTTCCTTCAATTAGGTCAGAGCCAGTTACTTTAACCTCAGCATCTGCACCAAACTTGCTTGCAACAACGATGTCCGTAGGTAACACAACTTCGATCCCTAGTTCTTCAGCACGAGTTAGGTATCCCTTGACTCGATCAATTTGATCTACCTCAAGTAAAGATGAACCTACTTTGTATCCAAGAGCAGCTAAGAAAGTGAAAACCATTCCCCCACCGACAAGTAATTGATTCACATGTGGCAGTAGGTGGTCGATTACGCCAAGTTTGTCTGAAACCTTAGAACCGCCAAGCACGACAACATATGGTCGCTCAGGGTTTTTGGTTAGACGCTCTAGAACCTTTAGCTCAGCTTCGATAAGTAATCCTGCTGCGCTTGGCAACAATCCAGCTAACTCGAAGACAGAAGCCTGCTTGCGATGAACAACACCGAAACCATCGCTAACAAAGAAGTCGCCGAAAGCCGCTAATTCGCTTGCAAAGGATAGACGCTCAGCTGCTTCCTTGGCTGTTTCACCTGGGTTGAAGCGTAAGTTCTCTAGAACAAGAACCTGACCATCTTCAAGCTTGGCGACCTCAGCTTTAGCGTTGGAGCCAACTGTGTCATTAGCGAAAGCAACCCTAGTTCCAAGTAATTCACCCAGTCTTGCTGCTACTGGTTCTAGTGAATACTTAGCAACTACTTCCCCATCAGGTCTACCAAGGTGACTGATAACAATTACTTTGGCACCTTCTGCAAGCAAATACTTCAGTGTTGGAAGTGATGCTATAACTCTGCCGTCATCTGTGATTCTTGAACCATCTAGAGGTACGTTGAGGTCACAACGAACAATGACAGTCTTTGATTTTAGATTTGGTAGATCAGCTAAGGTGCGCATCAAACTCTTTACAGTTTGCTTGCAACAAGCTCAGTAAGGTCAACCAAACGGTTTGAGTAACCCCACTCATTGTCGTACCAAGATGAAAGCTTGACTGTTGTTCCACCAACTACACGAACCAAACCTGCATCGAAGATTGATGAGTGTGGGTCGGTAACGATGTCGCTTGAAACGATCTCGTCTTCGGTGTACTTCAGGATTCCCTTTAGTGGTCCTGATGCAGCAGCTGCCTTGTATGCAGCCTTAATCTCCTCGACAGTTACTTCCTTCTTTGAAACCAAAGTTAGGTCGGTGATAGAACCAGTTGGAACTGGAACACGAAGAGCAAAACCGTCAAGTAGACCCTTTAGTTCAGGAAGAACTAGACCGATTGCCTTAGCTGCACCGGTTGTTGAAGGAACGATGTTGATAGCAGCTGCACGTGCACGACGAAGATCTGAGTGCGGGCCATCCTGGAGGTTCTGATCTGCTGTGTAAGCGTGAACAGTTGTCATCAAACCGTTTACGATACCGAAAGTGTCATTGAAGACCTTTGCTAGTGGCGCTAGACAGTTTGTTGTGCAAGAAGCGTTAGAGATGATGTGGTGGTTAGCTGGGTCGTAAAGGTGCTCATTGACGCCAATAACGAAAGTAGCGTCTTCACCAGTTGCAGGTGCAGAAATAATAACTTTCTTAGCTCCTGCTTCGATGTGCTTGATTGCATCTTTAGCGTCAGTGAAACGACCGGTTGACTCAATAACGATGTCAACGCCAAGATCTCCCCAACCTAGGTTTGCTGGATCGCGCTCTGCAAGAACCTTGATGACTGTGCCACCAACGATGATGTTCTGTCCTTCAACAGTGACATCCATGTCCAAGCGACCTGTTACAGAGTCATACTTGAGCAAGTGAGCTAGACCTTTAGGGTCGCTCAGGTCATTTACGGCAACAATTTCAAGGTCTGTGCCCTTGGCTAGTTCAGCACGTAGAAAGTTACGTCCGATTCTTCCAAAACCATTGATTCCAACGCGAGTGGTCATATTGACTCCAGTTTTTAAGGCGCTAATAACGGCGCTATTTGAGGGGGTTTAAGGGTGTTTTTGCCACTCAACGTCGGGTGGAAAACCTACTTTTAGGGTAGCAGAAGATTAGCTGTGTTTTGGCTAGCCTCGGCGAAACGAGCCTGCACATCTGCCCAGTTCACGATGTTCCAGAATGCCTTTACATACTCTGGTTTTACGTTCTGGTAGTCCAGGTAGAAGGCGTGCTCCCACATGTCCAACATCAGCAACGGGATGGAACCCACAGCAAGGTTGCCCTGGTGGTCATAAAGCTGTTCAATGATCAGTTTTTGGCCCAAAATGTCCCAAACCAAGATAGACCAACCAGAACCCTGAATTCCTAGCGCTGAGGCTGTGAAATGGGCTCTGAAAGCGTCAAATGAACCGAAGAACTCGTCGATAGCAGCAGCTAGTTCACCGGTTGGCTTGTCGCCACCTTCTGGTGACATGTTCTTCCAGAACACGGCATGGTTCACGTGACCGGCAAGATTGAAGGCAAGGTCCTTCTGAAACTTGTTCACCATGCTCAAATCGTTCTTTTCACGAGCTTCAGCGAGGGCATCAAGAGCTGCGTTAGCACCGTTCACATAAGCCAAGTGATGCTTATCGTGGTGCAATTCCATGATTCGACCGGAGATATTTGGCTCGAGAGCTCCGTAGTCGTAACTTAGGTCTGGCAGTACGTATTTACTCATTTTGTGCTCCTATTTGTTCTTACTCGTCTGAATCTGGAAGTTCTATTTCAGTTCCAGGAATTCCACGCTCTGCTGCTACTTTATCCGCCAAAGCTAGCAATCTGCGGATGCGGCCAGCAATGGCGTCTTTTGTCAAAGGCGGCACCGCTAACCTGCCTAGATCATCCAAGCTAGCGTCTCTGTTGTTCAAACGTAGTTCACCTGCAAGTCTCAGATGGTCTGGAATGTCATCGCCAAGTATCTCCATTGCTCGCTTGACTCTAAGACCTGCGGCAACAGCAGCCTGAGCTGAGCGCATAAGGTTGGCATTATCGAAGTTTGCAAGACGGTTTTGTTTGCCTCTAACTTCACGACGGACTCTAAGTTCTTCATACTTGAGAACCACTCCATGAGCACCAACATGCTTCAAGATCTCAACAATCGCATCACCTTCGCGAACTACTACTCGGTAGACGCCTCGTGCTTCACGTACCTTGGCAATCACATCAAGTCTTCTAGCAATACCAACAAGGGCCATCGCTGCTTCGTTGCCAGGAGCAGTAATCTCGAGTGTCGCTGACCTACCTGGATCGGTAAGAGATCCATG
>JBBAMM010000021.1:16456-20924 GCA_040402475.1 Rhodoluna sp. | reverse complement strand
GTCTTGACTCAACTGCAAGAACTTCCTTTTCTTGCTTGCGAATCTGAGGAATCCTGATTGCAACTGTCAGAAGAACAGCAAACAAAACTGTCAATGCAAAACCAATAGCAGCTGTTCCAAGATTTGCTTCGAGTCCTAATACTGGCGTAGCGAAACCAAAGAAACTCATTCCCAAGAGATTCACTGGAATCAAGGCAACTGCAACTACCAGTGCAAGAACCCAAATACCTATTGATAACAAGTTGAACTTCTTGTAGAAACCATAAGACCTGGTTAGGGAAAGTTCGTGATAGGCGATTCGTCGAAGTGCGACATCTGCAACAAACATTCCAATCCAACCTGCAGACAATGCAGAGATAAGAATAAATAGGTTGATTAGATACTCAAGTTTTAGTGATGCAGGTTGTTGAGCAAATAAGACTAGGAAAGCAACAACTGTTACAAAACTGAGTAGGGTTGCAATTCCGTTGCTCTTTAGTCGAACCAGAGCAACCAGATCCAGTGATGCGGTTTTAAGATTCAGTAGCGTGATGTATACCAAGCTAAGTGCGACACCGCTAACCAAAGCGCCTGAAGACCAGCTCGGTAGAGCATCGATTGTCTCAATCAACCCGGTGGTTGAATTTCCTAACCACAACAAGACAACAACGGCGATAGACGCAGGCACAAAGAAATTAGAGATCAATACAAAGGTAAAGACCTTATAGCCTCTGTGTTTCATAGAAATCGACTTAGATAAGTTAGGTGCAATAGCAAGCCATAGTGTCAGGCTTGCCATCACAATCATTGCTACTCCAGCAATCGATTCTTTAGATAGAACACCTAATTGGCCAGGAGCTGAAAGGCTCATCTTTCCAAACGGTAGACCGATAAAGCTTTCAACAACTAAAGCAACAGCAATCAAACTAACCATCAACTGGAGTGTTCGACTTGCTAATCCTTTAGCGAAGGTAAGAACACCAACAAGAGTTAGTACCAAGATCTCAACAGCCAGTCCAACCGTGAAGTCGATACCTACTAGAGAGTAAAGAACAGAATCAAATGCCGGTAGTCGGCTGTCGATGCCATCTAGCAAGAATGTGAAAGCACCAAGCACAAGTGCTGTAACTGTGGCCCTCACTACAAACAAAACACTTAGCGGAATGGAGTTACCCCAAACACCGAAGACCGCTCTAGAAATAACTGAGGTAGGTAACCCGCTTCTCTTACCGGCTAGCGCTGCCATACCAATAATTGCACCAGCTAATAAGTAACCGACGACTAGATCAACAAGGATTGCAGTTGCAGACAAGCCAAAACTAATTAGAGCGCTCACCAGAATAATTGGAACCAATGTCGCTGATGCGCCTAACCAAATAAACATTTGTGAAAGTGGTTTGCGATCTCTATGTTCATCTGAAGGAACAGCAACATTACTTGGTGCCTCATCTGCAACTGAAGGCTTGTCCTGTAAATCTTCCAGAGCAGTTAATTCCTCTTCAGCGGAAGCTGCAGCTAAAAGCTGATCGAACGCGTCTAAAGACTCTGTCCCCTCTGGGTGCAAAGCAGTTTCGATTAACTCTTCTTCAACAACAATGACTTCCTCAACAACAGGTTCCTGAACATCTTGCTCTTCAACCGCTTGAACTTCTTCAACTGGTTCAACCGTTACTGGTTCTTCTACTTCTTGAACAGCGTCGATAACTGGCACGTCTTTAGTTCGGGTAAACCAACTGAAAGGTTTGGAGTCGGTTTCCTCTTCAACTTCTTCAATGCTCTCAGCAACTACCAGCTCTTCAACTGGAGCCACTTGTTCAATGTGGGCATCAGTTACAGGCTCTACAAGAGTCTCTTCGATTGGAGTTGCTCCGCTTGAACTACGTCGGTAGTTCTCTAAGGCTTTGAGAGCTTCAGGTGATCCCTCGTTTTCCATTTGTGTTATCCACTGGGCTAGCTCAGCGTCCTCCTGGGCTCGCAATTGTTCTTGAGCAACAAGTAACACCATGACCGCCTCGATACCGCTATGGGATGAGGTGGCTAGATTTACGCGGGCAGCGAGTTCTTCGTCGCTAAGGGACTTACGAACTGGTGGCTGATAACTGGATTCCATAGGCAAATCCTACCGCCGAGGCAATATCCATGCCTCTAGGCGGAGGTAGTCGAAAAGTGGGCCCTACCGGGCTCGAACCGATGACATCCACGGTGTAAGCGTGGCGCTCTACCAACTGAGCTAAAGGCCCGACTCTTGACTGCAGCGCCAAGTGGCGCTTAGAAAACTATACCGCAGGCTAGGCGTTCAAAGAAGCCAGAGCGCGATCGTATTCATCTAATGATCGTGCTTGGCCAGGGGCTGTGATGAATTTAGCTACTAAAACCCCGTCTTTATTGATGACAAAGGTTCCACGGTTAGCAATTCCATGCTCTTCAAGAAATACTTCATAATCTTTGGCAACCTGACCATGCGGCCAGAAATCCGCCAAAACAGAGAATTTGTAGCCCTCATGTTCAGCAAAAACCTTCTGCACAAACTTGCTATCGACCGAAATTGCTAGCAATTCAACCTTATTTGACTCAAATCTTGCAAAATTGTCTCTAATCTCGCAAAGTTCTCCGGTGCAGACACCTGAAAAGGACAACGGGTAGAAAACCAACACAACAGGCTTTGAGCCTCTGAATTGTGAAAGGGTGACTGTTTCCCCGTACTGGTTGACGAGGCTAAAATCTGGGGCTAGATCGCCGATAAGCAAAGACATTGAAACTCCTTTAGATAGGTTCGGGCTAATCCAAGAAAGCCCTCATAACAAACCCTAAACTTATAAGAGGCTCTAACAGGGCCACGCCATACATTTTGTGTCCAAAGTCGCCATAAATGCCTTTCGACCCTAAAGAACCGAAACGAGGATTCGTTGTCCGTTAACAATCAGGACGCTTTCGCAAGCAGTAACCCAGACCAAGATCCAGAAGAGACTAGGGAGTGGCTTGAGTCGCTCGATGCTGTAGCTAGAGTTCACGGCCGCAACCGTGCTCGCGAAATCATGTTGAACCTTCTTCGTCGTTCTCACGAACTTCAACTTAACGTTCCATCTATTCCAACCACCGATTACATCAACACCATTGCCACCTCTGATGAACCAGAGTTCCCGGGTGATGAAACAATAGAAAGAACTTATCGCGCATGGATGCGTTGGAATGCAGCCATCTTGGTGCACCGAGCACAGCGTCCAGGTATTGCAGTTGGTGGACACATCTCAACTTTTGCTTCCTCTGCTTCTTTGTATGAAGTTGGTTTCAACCACTTCTTCAAAGGTCAAGATCACCCATCAGGTGGAGATCAAATATTTATCCAAGGTCACGCAAGCCCTGGCCCTTACGCTAGAGCTTTCCTCGAAGGCCGACTAAGCGAAGATCAGCTAAACGGTTTCAGACAAGAGAAGTCGCACGCTGGTGGTGGACTATCTTCTTACCCGCACCCACGTTTGATGCCAGAGTTCTGGCAGTTCCCAACCGTGTCTATGGGTATTGGTCCAATCAACGCTATCTACCAAGCACAGTTCAACCGTTACCTTGCTGGCAGAAACTTTAGAGACACAGCAGATCAGCACGTCTGGGCTTTCCTCGGCGATGGTGAATTAGATGAAGTTGAATCTCGTGGTGCATTGCAGCTTGCTGCTAACGACGGTTTAGATAACTTAACTTTCGTTGTGAACTGTAATCTGCAAAGACTTGATGGTCCTGTTCGCGGTAACGGAAAAATAATTCAGGAACTTGAATCCTTCTTCCGCGGTGCTGGTTGGAATGTGATCAAGGTTGTTTGGGGTCGTGAATGGGATTCACTTCTAGCAAATGACTCTGAAGGTGCACTTGTAAACCTTATGAACCAGACACCTGATGGTGACTTCCAGACATACAAAACTATGGATGGTGGCTTCATTAGAGAGAACTTCTTTGGTCGCGATCCAAGAACAGCAAAGCTAGTTGAGTCAATGACTGACGACCAGATCTGGACTCTAAAGCGTGGTGGCCACGACTACCGCAAGATTTATGCAGCATATGCTGCAGCCCTAGCTCACAAGGGTCAGCCAACAGTTATCTTGGCTAAGACCATCAAGGGTTACGGTCTTGGTAAATCATTTGAAGGTAGAAACGCTACTCACCAAATGAAGAAACTCACTTTGGAAAACCTAAAGTCATTCAGAGATGATCTGAACATTCCTATCTCGGATGCCCAGCTCGAAGCTGATCCATATCAACCTCCTTATTACCGTCCAGCTCCAGGAACTCCTGAGATTGATTACATGCACGAGCGTCGCAAAGCTCTTGGTGGTTACCTTCCAGAGCGTCGCAACAAATATGTTTCGTTCGCACTTCCTGAAGAAAAGGTCTGGGATGTTGCTAAGGGTGGATCTGGAACTCAAGAAGTTGCCACCACTATGGCTTTCGTTCGCTTACTAAAAGATCTGCTGCGCACACCTGAACTTGGTCCAAGAAT
>JBBAMM010000021.1:0-16356 GCA_040402475.1 Rhodoluna sp. | reverse complement strand
CTTTCGTTCGCTTACTAAAAGATCTGCTGCGCACACCTGAACTTGGTCCAAGAATCGTCCCAATCATTCCTGATGAAGCAAGAACTTTCGGTATGGATGCATTCTTCCCTACTGCAAAGATTTACAACCCTAGAGGACAGCACTACATTTCAGTTGACCGCGATCTACTTCTTTCATATAAGGAGAGCGAAGCTGGTCAGATTCTTCACACCGGAATTAACGAAGCCGGATCAGTAGCCGCTTTCACTGCTGTTGCAACATCGTATGCAACTCAGGGTCAACCTATGATTCCGTTCTACGTGTTCTATTCCATGTTCGGATTCCAAAGAACTGCAGACGCTATCTGGGCTGCAACAGATCAACTTTCTCGTGGCTTCATGATTGGTGCCACAGCCGGAAGAACTACTCTTACCGGTGAAGGTCTGCAGCATGCTGATGGCCACTCGCCTATCTTGGCTGCGACCAACACAGGTGTGATCACCTATGACCCTGCTTACGGTTACGAAATCGGACACATCATCAAATCCGGTATCGAGAGAATGTATGGCGGGACTCATCCAGATCCAAACGTGATTTATTACATCACCGTATACAACGAGCCAATCATTCACCCAGCCGAACCTGAGAACGTTGACGTTGAAGGTATCACTCGAGGTATTCACCGCATCAGCGTGGGCCAAGGAGCTGGTAAGAAAGCTCAGATCCTAGCTTCTGGTGTTGCAGTTCCTTGGGCTTACGAAGCTCAGCAACTGTTGCTAGAAGACTGGAATGTTTCAGCTGACATTTGGTCCGTTACATCTTGGAGCGAACTACGTAGAGATGCTCTTGCTTGTGATGAGCAGAAGTTCCTCTATCCAAATGAGGTTGCGCCACTTCCATATCTAACTAACAAGTTGGCAGGTTCACCTGGTCCATTCATTGGTGTTAGCGATTACATGCATCAGGTAACTGATCAGATTCGTAAATGGATTCCAGGCGAGTATGCGACTCTAGGTGCTGATGGTTTTGGTTTCTCAGATACCAGAGCAGCAGCTAGACGTGCATTCAAAATTGATGGACCTTCGATTGTTGTTCGTGTTCTTGAACAGCTGGCCTCTCGTGGCGATGTTGCACCACATATCCCTCAGTTAGCTATCGATAAGTATCGTCTGCTAGATGTCACTGCAGGATCATCGGGTAACTCAGGTGGAGACGCCTAAAGCATGCTAGCTATCCTTTGTCCAGGTCAAGGATCACAAAAGCCAGGGTTCATGAACCCTTGGTTCGAAATACCTGAATACAGGACTACCTTAGAAGCGATGTCTGATGCAATAAGTCTTGATCTGATTAAGCACGGCACTGTCAGCGATGAAGAAACCATTCGTGATACAGCTATCGCTCAACCACTTATTGTTAGCGCAAGTATCGCAACGGCAAACTTGTTAGATCTATCTGAAGTTTATGGAGTTGCGGGACACTCGGTTGGTGAAGTTGCAGCTGCACAAGTTGCTGGAATTCTAAATCAAGAACAAGCGATGCAGCTAGTGAACCTACGTGCCCAAGCGATGGCTAAAGCTGCTGCTAGCTCAGAGAAAACGAGCATGGCTGCAATTCTTGGTGGAGAAGTTGAAACAGTTATTACTCGACTAAACGAGTTAGGTCTCTCTGCTGCTAACTACAACGGAGCAGGTCAAATAGTTGCAGCAGGTTCAGCTGATGCAATCCAGTTACTTGTTGCTGAAGGTCCTGCTGGCAGCAAAGTTATTCCCCTTAGTGTTGCCGGTGCTTTTCATACCAAATACATGGAACCTGCAGTTAGTGAACTTAGTAACTTTGTTTCTTCACTCACAGTTGAAGACCCAACAAAAACTATTTGGTCTAATCAAGCTGGTCAATTAGTTTCATCTGGAACAGATTTCCTAAACTTGCTCGTTGGTCAAGTTGCCAACTCAGTGCGCTGGGATCTCTGCATGGAAGCTATGGTCCAAGCAGGAGTAACTGCAGTTATTGAAGTGTCCCCTGCTGGCACTCTTGCGGGTCTCGCTAAACGAGGTATGCCAGGGGTTGAAATAGTTGCTCTTAAAGAACCTAAAGATCTTGATGCAGCAAAAGATTTAATCAGCAGAACGAATGAGGTCAAATGAGTCACGCAAAACTAAATCAGTTCGAAACGGTTAAGTACTCTCGTATCTATTCATTGGGTGCTGCTCGTGGGGATCTCATCGTCACGAACGATGACATCGCAGGCCCTATCGATTCAAGTGACGAATGGATTCGTCAGCGCACCGGAATCATCACCAGAAGAAGAGCTGGTAAAGATCAGTCACTTATGGACATGGCTGTTCAGGCATCAAACGAAGCCATCCAGAAAGCTGGCATCGATCCCAAAGAAATTGGTGCCGTAATCTTCAGCACCATTTCACACCCTTACCAAACTCCGTCAGCCGCAGCTTTACTTGCTGAGAAGATTGGTGCTAACCCAGCTCCTGCTTTTGACATCTCAGCTGCCTGTGCTGGTTACTGCTACGGCATCGCTCAAGCTGATGCTTTGGTTAGAGCTGGAGTTGCCAAGTATGTTTTGGTCGTTGGTGGCGAAAAGCTTAGTGATTTCATTGACCCAACAGATCGCTCTATTTCATTCCTGCTAGCCGATGGTGCAGGAGCTGCAATCGTTGGGCCATCAGATGAGGCAGGCATCTCCCCTACAGTT
Source organism: Rhodoluna sp. (assembly GCA_040402475.1). Lineage (GTDB taxonomy): Bacteria > Actinomycetota > Actinomycetes > Actinomycetales > Microbacteriaceae > Rhodoluna. The sequence continues at coordinate 13,667 of JBBAMM010000021.1, read as the reverse complement.
TGGGGTTCAGATGGCTCACACTGGGATTCAGTGAGCATGACCGCATCTTTGCTTGATTTCCGAGACGGTGAGGCTAGCTGGCCAACTCTTCGCCAAGATGGACTAACAGTGTTTAAGTGGGCTGTTTGGGAAATGGTCAAAGTTGCCAAGGAAGCTCTTGAAGTAGCAGGTATCCAAGCTGAAGATCTATCTGCTTTGGTTACTCACCAGGCCAACATCAGAATCATCGATGAGCTTGTAAAGCAGCTAAAACTGCCTGAAAGCGTTGCTGTGGCGAGAGATATCATCAACACTGGGAATACCTCAGCAGCCAGCGTTCCGCTTGCTATGGACCAATTACTCAAGGATGGCACCGTAAAATCAGGCGGTTTAGCCTTGCAGATTGGCTTCGGAGCAGGCCTTGCCTTCGCCGCCCAAGTGGTAGTTCTGCCCTAAACTTTATCTAGTAAATCAAACCAACCAAGGAGCACAAATTAATGGCACTTTCGCATGACGAAGTACTAGCAGGTCTAGCAGAGATTGTTAACGAAGAGACCGGTATCGACACTGACTCAGTGAAGATGGACAAGTCTTTCACCAACGACCTAGACATTGACTCAATTTCAATGATGACCATCGTCGTTAACGCAGAAGAGAAATTCAGCGTTAAGATCCCAGACGAAGAAGTCAAGAACCTTCTAACCGTAGGCGATGCAGTTAACTTCATCACCTCAGCTCAGGGCTAATAACTCTTGAACAAAAAAGTCGTTGTCACCGGGATAGGAGCTACCACTCCTCTCGGTGGCGACGCAAAATCAACATGGCAAGCACTACTCGCAGGGGAATCGGGGATCAGTACCCTGGAGTATGAGTGGGTTGCCAAGCATGAACTACCAGTTACCTTTGCAGGTCAAGCCAAGGTAAAGGCCTCGGAGATTCTAACTCTGCAGGAAACCAAGCGTTTAGACCCATCTAGCCAGTTCGCACTAATTGCAGCTCGTGAAGCTTGGGCTGACGCTGGCATAACAGATTTCATTCCTGAGCGCCTATCAGTTGAATTCGCTACGGGTATCGGTGGAGTCTGGACTCTGCTTGATGCTTACGACACTCTGCTTGAAAAGGGACCTCGTCGAGTATTACCTATGACCGTTCCAATGCTTATGCCTAATGGCCCAGCAGCTGCTATCGGTATGGACATCTCAGCTCGTGGTGGCGTCAGAACATCAGTTTCTGCATGTGCTTCTGGAACAGAAGCCATTGCTAACGCGATCACTAGATTGCAATCAGGGGAAATAGACATTGTGTTAGCCGGTGGTTGCGAATCAGCAATGCATCCCCTACCTATGGCTGCTTTCGCTTCTATGCATGCTTTATCTCGTCGCAACGACGAACCTGCTAGAGCTTCAAGACCATATGACATTAACCGTGATGGCTTTGTAATGGGCGAAGGTGCAGGAGCTCTTGTTCTTGAAACAGAAGAACATGCACTAGCTCGTGGCGCAAAGATTTACGCTGAACTCGCCGGTGGCTATGTAACTAGCGATGCGCATCACATCACTGCTCCAGATCCTGAAGGAACTGCTGCAGCTAGAGCTGTTATCGGTGCACTTAAGATGGCTGACGCGGAACCTAAAGATGTTGGGCACATAAATGCTCACGCAACCAGCACCCCGGTTGGTGACATTGCTGAATACACTGCTCTACTGCGAGTCTTCGGTGATCACTTGAAGCAGATTCCGCTATCAGCAACCAAGTCATCAACAGGACACCTTCTAGGTGGTGCAGGTGCTATCGAAGCTGTGTTTACTGTCCTAGCCCTTCATCACAGGATCGCTCCACCAACTCTTAACCTTGATGATCCAGATCCAGCTATCGACCTAGATGTTGTGACATTGCCTCGAGAACTTGGCGATAACATTCTTGCTATCTCTAACTCGTTTGGCTTCGGTGGACACAACGCAGTAGTTGCGTTCCGTTCATACAACAAGTAATCAGCCAGCTCGGTTCAGTAGCAGGACGTTGTCCGTATATTTCACTGCCCTAAAAGGTTCGAGTATGTCATCCCATGACTGACCTAGGCAGATTCTTAACAATCTAGTAAATTCTCTGTGATTGCCGGCTGCTTGATCCAAGAGAGCTTGCAACTTATCTTCGGTCAGAGTCAATGAACCAGCTGCATTTAGTTCTCCCCTGAATAGGCCAAGTCCAGGAACAAACATATAAGTAACCCCAGAATGCTTGGTGTGTTGCGTTAGCTCGAAGTGTAGGGAACCAACCTGTGCCAAGATTGAGGCGATCTCATCTAGTCGAACCAGTGCGCATCTAAAGCTAACCTCAGCAAACAGCGAACCAACAACCAAGGATTGCTTAGCCCATCTGGGCTCTAAACCAAGTTTTTCTAGCTCAGTCTCAACCTGACTTTGCTCTGCTGCCGGGCAGGAGTAAATCACTAAGGTCGATGAGAATAGACCTTTAGACATGCTGGAACCTCCGAACTCTTTCCTAAGGTGCGTCTTCCCCAACGTCCTTGAGAGTTTCAGAGAGTTATAGATTACGACTAGGGCCCTAAATGCGCAATTCCTATACCGTGGCTGGCTAGCATTGGAATACACCCCAGAAGGCTTATGAAAGGGCTCAAATGGCTAAGCTCTACTTCCGCTACGGCGCTATGAATAGTGGCAAGAGCACAGCTCTATTGCAGGTAGCTCACAACTATGAGGAGCGTAGCCAGCAGGTTCTTATAGCTAAGCCAGCAGTAGATACCAAAGGCGATGCAACCATTGTCTCCAGACTTGGAGTTGACCGCAGAGTTGATTTCCTCATCACCCCAAACGACAACCTCCGAGAACTAGCTCACGAGCATGCCAACAATGACATGATCATTCCTGGCATTAAAAATCTCTCATGCTTGCTCATCGATGAAGCTCAGTTCCTAACCAGCGAACAGGTGGATCAAGCATTTGAACTAGCAGTTCTTGATGGGGTTCCAGTTCTTGCTTATGGCATTAGAACAGACTTCCTAACTAACGGTTTCCCAGGGTCTCTAAGACTCATGGAGATAGCTCACTCTCTAGAAGAACTAAAGACAATCTGTCGTTGTGGCCGCAAGGCTATGTTCAACGCTCGTAAGTTTGATGGTGAATTCATCTTCCACGGTGACCAAGTTGCCATCGATGGAGTTGAAGTTACCTACGAATCCCTCTGCGGTGTTTGTTACCTAAACGAACGCGGCTAAATGGCCCAGCACTTTCGAGGCGGATCTATTTACCTAGGTCTAGGCAGTTACGTTGATGAACTCTTTGTTGATGACCAAGGAATAGTTTGCGATAAGAACACTTTCATCAATTCTGAGGCTCAAAATGAAATAAATCTCTCGGGCAAAATGCTGGTTCCAGCATTTAGAGATACACATTCTCATCCCCTATTCGCTGGACGAGAAGCTCAAGGGCTAGACATCACTTCAATACACAGCATCGACCAATTAGGTTCAGCTCTGAAGACACATAGAGAATCAAACCCAACCATGACTTGGTTAGATGCTGCCGTCTATGACCGATCAATCTCTGGTGCACAAACCAGGCAAACTCTAGACGAATACGTCTCAGACATTCCTGTTGTGCTGCACGCTGATGATCATCACACACTTTGGGTAAACACAAAGGCTTTGGAAGTAGCTGGGTTATTACAGAGCGAACTGCCATCGCTTTCTGCAGGACGTATTGATGTTGATGAGCAAGGAATACCGACCGGCATACTTCGAGAGTGGCCAGCGATGTCCCTCGTGATGAATCTCGCTCCTGCCAACACGATGCAGCAAGATGTTCAAGCACTGCTGTGGGCAGAGCAACAACTTATTCAAGCCGGCATGGTCGAATGTCAGGATGCATGGATAGATAGAGGCATGGCTGAGGTCTATCTTGAAGCTGACAATCAAGGTTTATTGAAACTAGATTACAAGTTGGCATTTCGTGCTGATGTTGAAAGTTTCAACCAAGACTTCCAATACTTCTTGGAAATTAGTAAAAAGGTCAATCACTCACCAAGGCTCAAAGCCCAAGCAATCAAGTTTTTTGTCGATGGTGTTTTTGGTAGTGCAACAGCATCAGTATCCGAGCCTTATCTAAGTTCAAAGAGTTTCGGTGAATTGACCTGGTCTGAAGAGGCCTTGATAGAAGCTATCTCGTTAGCTCACCAGAATGGGTTTCAAGTTCACATTCACGCCATTGGAGATGCCGGTGTTTCCTTTGCCTTGAGCTCCATAGACAAAGCAAGTCCAAGACCAAAAGGTTTGAACCCAGTTATCGCTCATGCTGAGTTGACTACCTCGCAGTTATTAGCTCAAGCTAAAGAGCTTGGCGTCAATCTATGCATGCAGCCATACTGGGCACAGAACAACGGAATGCTACTCTCCTGCCGCGATCACCTAGGAGATGACAGACTGCATTCGCTCTATGCAATCAGGGACATGCTGGATGCTGGTTTGAATGTTGCGTTCTCATCTGATTGGCCGGTATCAACTCCAAGCGTTCTAGCTGGAATAACTGTTGCAGTGTTTAGGCAAGGTTCAGCGAACATGCCTAAACATAATCCAGCTCAAGCAATCTCACTTGAACAAGCAATCGATGCTTACTCATCTTCAGCTTGCACATTACTTGGCACTACCAAACTTGGGACCTTGGTGATAGGTCAACTATTCGATGCTGTTGTTCTTGATAGGAACTTAAAAGAGGAGGACCTCGACGGATATCTCACCGCCAAGGTCCTCGCTACTTATAAAGCTGGTAACAACTTACTTGTATAGCACCATCATCGATAGTGCAGGCACAACAACTTTTCCCGTTGATTTACCCTTCACCACGATGGTCTTTAGTGTCTTGGTACCAGCAGTGTTAGCGTCAACAACTAGCTTGTATGTTCCCTTTGGAACGTCGAAGCTAGCAGTCTTCTTCTGGTTCGAGTTAGCTAGAACCACGATTGAAGACCAGCTGTCGCCAACTGCCTTACCGTTGATCTTGTAACCTATCTGACCGAAAGTTCCATCCAAGAACTCTAGGTTCTCTACGATTGAATCAGCCTCAGGGATGCGGAAAGCCTTGTGAGCCTTGCGTATAGATAGCAAGCCTTTGAGGTAACTTACGTTCGAGGCATAAGTGATTCTCTGACCCCACTTCAATGAGTTGACTTCATCAGTTGAGTTATAGCTGTTGTGATTGAAGTTCTTAGTTCTTAGGAACTCTTGTCCAGCGTGAATAAATGGAACACCCTGAGAGACAAACAACATACCTGTTGCAAGCTTAGAGACCTTAGCAATCGTCGTCATAGGAACTTTCATTCCCATGCTCTTTCTAAGTCTGTCGGCAAGGGTTGTGTTGTCGTGTGACTCGATGTAGTTAATAGTTTGACCAGGCTCAATTCCACCGATCCATGCACCGGCAAGACCTGGGAATGGTGCGTTACCAACAACACCGCTCTGTACCGATGCGAAGTCACCATAGCGGCCGCTAGCCCAACCTTGAGCGTTCTCGTCCCAAACGCTTCCCTTCATACCATCACGAATGATGGCGTTGAAAGTTCCGATGCCTGGAATCTTTGCGCTGTTCTGCTGAGTTGCTCTGATGTTTTGTGGAAGAGTTCCCATGTCCCAACCTTCACCAAGCATGATGATTGTTGGATCTACTCCGTTTAGTTGTGTACGAATCTTGTTCATGGTGCTGATGTCAATCAGACCCATAAGGTCAAAACGGAAACCATCCATCTTGTATTCAGTTGCCCAGTACTTAACTGAATCCTGGATGAACTTACTAACCATTGGGTGCTCAGTTGCAGTGTCGTTACCACAACCAGATCCGCTGGTCTTAGTTCCGGTTGCATCTCTGCGATACCAGTAACCAGGAACTAGTTTCTCAAAAGCAAAGTTTGTGCTGTCCTGAACGTGGTTGTAAACAACGTCCATGTTCACACGAAGACCGTTTTGGTGCATAGCCAAAATCGCTTGCTTTAGTTCTCTAATTCGAGCCTTAGGGTCAGCAGCATTTGTTGAGTATGAACCTTCAGGCACGTTGTAGTTCTTAGGGTCATAACCCCAGTTGAACTGGTTACCTGCGCCAGTTTCATCTACTGAACCAAAGTCATAAACAGGCAGTAGTTCAACGTGTGTTACGCCTAGATCCTTGATTGCAGATAAACCTGTGAGAGTTGAAGCCTTCCCCTTTGTGTATTTGGTACCTAAGTCCGTGAATGCTAAGTACTTACCCTTGTGATTAGCAGGAATGTTACTAGTGGTATCAATAGACAAGTCACGAACGTGCAACTCATAAAGAACTGCATCAGAAGGGTTTCCAGAGCTCATGTTGTTAGGCCTGGTTGATTCAACCCAACCAGTTGGGTCAGTGCTATCAAGATCAACAACAACACCGCGGTCACCGTTTATGGTTACAGAACGAGCGTATGGGTCAATGGTTTCGTTTACCTTGGCTGCGAAGTGTGCACGATAAACGTAAATAGTTCCATCCTGGTTACCATCTAGTCTCTTTACCCAAGTTCCTTTTACATCCTGGGTCATCTGGTAGACAACTCCATCAGCAGCAGGAGTTGTTGCAGACGCGTAGGTAACAAGGTCAACTGAGTCAGCTGTTGGTGCCCAAACCCTGAAGTCTGTGTGTGCTGCTGAATATGTGTTGCCTAGATCATTTCCGGAGTAGTAATACTGATCGTTGAAAGTCTGAAGATCCCAGAGCGAACCTAAATCAGATTCCTGTAAACCGTAAACTGGGTGACTAATTGTGTATGCGGTACCGATTCTTACCTGTTCAACAAGGTTTACGAAAACGGTGTAACCAGCTGACACGTTGCCGGTGATAGCAGACCAGTTATCGATAGCAACATCTGCTCCAGATGCGCTTCTAATAGTGAAGTTACTCTTCTCGGCATTGATGTCAACGTTGTTATCGAAAGTAAGTTTGAGTTGTTTGAGACCGGTTACTTGAGCTGCAAGTAATGAAGGCTGGCTTGAAGGTTGTTTAGTCCAGATAAACTTCGAGCCGCTCTTCAACCAGATTTCAGCGGTTGGTGTTCCATTGACGTCTTTGAACTGGGTAATGAAACGGTCACCATCAGGGTCTTTGTCCCAGTTAGCAGTTCTGATGATGAAACCAATTGATTGAGCTGTGCCAGAGGCAGGTAAAGTCCATTCACCGTATGCTCCGAATGAGTCGGTTAGGTATGTGTTTCCGTCTTTAGCAAACTCAAAGGCCTGACCCGCTGCACCCTCGTACCACATCCATACATTCCAAGGGTTATAGCTTGCGCTCTGACGTTGGTAGTGAATGATCACTTTCTTATCGGTAGCGGCATGGCTTGGAGTTGCATCAATGGCAACAAGGCCTGTCATGGCTGTTAGAAGAGCTAAAACCAAACCGATTACACGGCGGGAAGGGGCAAATAGACGCACAGAACTATCTCTTTCTCAAAGGTGTATAAGAAAACTGTAAGCGTTTACCTATGGAAAGGCAGGCATTATCAGGTTTTGTTCATTGACTCGTTATACAAAAGTAATCTGGTGGGGCGTGCGGGACTTGAACCCGCGACCGACGGATTATGAGTCCGCTGCTCTAACCGGCTGAGCTAACGCCCCCAGCCACATCTCAAGGTTACTCGTCTAAGCGCTTTATTGCTTTCTTCGCCTTGCCTACGGTCTTTTTGACGCCTTTTCTAACCTGGCGATCAACCTTCTTGGCTTGACGCTTAACGTCTTCCCTAAGTTCATCGAGACCATCCTTGATGTCTTCACCCAAGTCAGTAATCTTCCCAAGAGCTACCAGTGTTTGTCTTCTAACTCGAAGTTCTGCTCTTCTAACTGCAAGATTTAGTCGACCAATTGGCTTCATGTAATCCGCAAAGTTATCATCGCTATCCTGGCGAGCATCTTGGTCTCCCCTGTATAGACCTTCAAAGATGGCAAGGGTTCTCTTGATGTCATGAGATTGAATCAAGTGAATAGAGTTTTCAGAAAGTCTGTTGAGTTCTTTCTGATCTGCAGTTGCGATCTTTAGAAGAGCTTGACTGAAATCATCAACATCGTCAGGTTCAAAGAGGTATCCATTGTCACCGCTGTGAACTAAGTGCGGTAAAGCCATTGCGTTTGCTGCAACAACTGGTCTACCAGATGCCATTGCCTCCATGGTTGCAATTGATTGCAGCTCAGCAATAGAAGGCATTGCGAATACGGTAGCTCGCTCATAAGCCAACGGAAGTTCTTCTTCGGTGATGTGACCTAGGAAGGAGACTCGATCGGAGATCTTTAACTCTTTAGCCAAATCTGAAAGGTATTTCTTCTGAGATCCATCACCAGCGATCTCAACAAAGAACTCGATGTCCTTAGGGAACTTAGCCATAGCTCTAAGCAGATTGTGAATGTGCTTTTCCCAGTCCAACCGACCTAAGAACAAAACTCTAAATGGCTTGTTTGTTGTCGGAGTTGGGTTAGTGAACTTTGTTGCATCGATACCGCAAGAAATAGCTAGAACATTCTTAATGCCTGCTGCATCTTCAAGCAGCTCAGCTGCTCTTCTGGTTGGAGTTGTGACATGGTCATAAGTTGCTAAGACCTTGCCACTGTCTTTCCAAAGTCTTGCTTTGACTCTCTTTTCTAAGAAGTTAGGCAGGTGCAAATACTTGAGCAGGTTCTCAGGCATGATGTGGTTTGTTGCAATTAGACGAATGTTTCGTTCACGACCGCTTCTAGCCAAAATACGACCAAGCACCATGTGTGACTGTGAGTGGATTGCATCCGGTTCAAAGCCGTCAAGAATAAGGTCAACCTTCTTCTTGAGGGTTAGCGGATTTACGAATCTCAACGTTTTATGAACGATCAGCTTGTGGCTTTGGATCCTATGAACTGTCATTGGCACGCCATCGTGGGTTTCAGTAAAGGTTCCCCACTGCTTGTTGATGGCTGGTGCTATGACGTGAACGTCGTTACCGTTTCTAACTAATCCCCCGGCTAAACGCTCAGTAAAGCGCGCTGCACCGTTGATATCAGGCGGGAAGGTGTCGGAGGCAATGAGGACTCTAAGTGGATGTCCTGGATGTCTAGTCGATTGGGCCAAGGCTTATAAACCTGTTCTTGTTTGGGTAAGTTAGCGACCAAATGGGTCTAAGGACAGTTTAGCAAAGGCTAGGCAGACTCTTTCATTACCTCTGGATGGACCTTTGAGAGCAGGAATACCCCGATTACAGCCATAGCTCCGCTGGCTAGGAAACCAAGCATGATTGGCAATGGAGCATTCATAGCCTCGTTTAGTAATACAACACCAATGCTCACAGCAATCAGTGGGTCAATAACAGTAAGCCCAGCCACCACTAGATCTGGAGGCCCCGAAGCGTAGGCATTCTGGACGAACCAACCACCTAGCAACCCAGCTGCAACCATGCTTAGCAGTGCCAAGACGGTTAAACCATCAGTCAAAAGCTCACCTTGGAAACTAATCAGTCGGTTGAAACCATCTTGGTTGAAGAGTCTCTTGATAACCACTTTGGTAAGAGTTGCCACAAAACCGTAGAGAACACCAGCACCAATAATGAATGTTAGGGGTTTGAATCTGCTTGCACCACTAAAGAAAATGTAACCAAAGATAGCAATCAGAGTTATAGCCATCGCAAGAATCTGCATCAAAGCAGTGTCATCAATTACCGGCTCAACCGCAACTTCGTGAGCCATAACAACAAAGGCACCTAGGCCTACTGTGCAAAGCAAGATTGCGAGTATGGAGCCTTGGTTCAATTTGGTTTTAGTGATCTTGGCATTCAGAACAGAAGTTATTACCAGAGCAGTAGCTCCAATAGGTTGCACCAAGATCAATGGGGCTAGCAGCAAAGCTGTGAACTGAAGAACCAAGGCAGCTATCGAGATAAACAAGCCAGTGACCCATTGCGGGTGACGAATGAGATCTAGTAGCTGCTTGAGGTTGAGGTGTGAACGACCAGATAGCGCGGCCTTCTTTTGAACACCAACGGCACCATTTTGGAGTTGGGTTCCGATAGCCAACGCCACTGCGGATAGCAGTGCAAGCGAAATCGCCAGTATCTTCAAAGCTTCCCCACTCCTTCGGTTCTTATCTAAGCCTAGCGAGCATGAGGCATAAGCGGTTTAGGGTAAATTTATTCAATGCCCATAAGACCTATCTGCATCACTGGAAACCCAGTACTCCATACCAAAGCCCTTGAAGTTACCGTATTTGACGACTCTTTACGCCAGTTGGTACAAGACATGTACGAGACCATGGATGAGGCTCCTGGTGTGGGTCTTGCCGCCCCTCAAATAGGTATAAACCTAAGAGTCTTCGTTTATGACTGGGACGCTGAGGATGGCACACCGCAACGAGGTCTCGTCATTAACCCAACCCTTGAGATATCCAACACTCCAGAACACGAAGCCGATTGGGATACTGAATCAGAGGGCTGTCTTTCTGTGCCTGGAGAAAGATTCCCACTAGTTAGAGCAGAGCGAGCAACCTTGCGTGGCGTTGACCTAGATCAGCAACCAGTTCACATCGAAGCTGAAGGTTGGTTCGCAAGAATTTTCCAGCATGAATTTGATCACCTAAATGGAACTCTCTACGTAGATCGCTTAGCTGAACCACATAAGACCGAATCTCAGCGAGTGATTGCTGAACGTGGTTGGGGTAAAGAAGGTCTGTCCTGGATGCCAGGTGAAGAAAAATTAGAGGGCTAAAGCTCCAAGGCTATGCATCTTTAGTAACAGCTGAGAACGAGTATCAAGCATCAGAAGGTTCTGAACTTTAATTAGAGTGATTCTGACCTTAAGCTTAGGAACCGAGGCTGCAACAGCAATTTGACTATCTGTCTTTAGTTCGCAAAATGAACGCAAAACTTTCGCTTCTTTGGAATCGAGTGAATCTAAAGCAACTGCAGCATTTTGATACTGGTCTTTGCTAACTGTTAGTGAATCTAGTTCAGGTAGCAATTCACGGATTGCGAAATCGGTGTCCCTGTCAACACATTTAGCAACCTTGCTAAGCATTGTTTCAATTCCATCGCTAATGAAGATGCAGTCAACGGCACCAGCTTCAATCGCCGTGAGTCTTAGTTGGGTATCGCTGAATTGTGCAGAAACTAAAATTCTGCCAATTTCAACAGCATTCACTCTCGCTAGAGCATGCAGTGAGTTGACGTAATCGAAGGCTGAAATCGAATCCAACCTCTGATCGATAATCAGAAGGTCAAAGTTCACTTCGAGTAAATATTGTGGTTTGAGCCCGAAGCCATCGCTGTCATAGACGACTTTGAAATGAGATTGCGCTTCTAGGAGAGCCCTTCTGGACTTACGCATGGAATCTGAACCACCAACTAGAGCGATACGAAGATCCGTGGCCAAACTAACCCACCTTGGTGTATTTGGCTATGTTTGGGAAAGCTGCCGAGACAGTGAATCCAACACCAGGAACTTTCACGAATTCGATGTTTCCCTCATATAAAGAAGCGCGTTCCTGCATTGAAACCAACCCAGGACCAACTGGCCTTTCAACCAAAGCACGCTGATCATCCTCAACTGTGTAACCAGTTATAGCTTGCTCTAATCCTCTAGCGGTTTCCTCGCCGTTGTCTTTGATAACAACCTGCATGGCTTTTCCTTGCCACAAGAAATCAATATCAACAGATGTTCCATCTGGTGTGTGTTTGCGAATGTTTTCAAGTGATTCAAAAACGATTCGATAAATAATCAACTCAGCACCATCAACTAGTTCAAGTGCTTGACCGGTCTGTCTGAAGTTGACTCCAAAACCAAATTCTCGATATGAAACCATCAACGCGTTCAAATCACGAAGACCAGGCAAAGCCATTGCCTTCTCTTTTTGCAATCCAAGTAGATCACTTAGTCTTCGAATCTCTGCATAAGACTTCTTCACACCGTCCAAAACAGATTCAAGAATGCGGGGTGCAACTGAAGGGTCAGCCTTAGCAGAATAAATACCTGCCTCAGCTGAAGTCATAGTTGCACTGACCTGCTCTAGCAGGAGGTCATTCACATCTCTGGCGATACCAAAACGTCTTTCTTGTTCCGCAAGTGAGAGCTGAGTCTGAGCAATTTGTCTTTCAAGAATTGCTCGATCAAAATCAGTGCCAACGTGAGTAATACGAGTAATCAATAAACGTCCAATAAACCAAGCATTGGCGTTCACAGCAATCATTGCGATAAATCCCGCTATCGCAATTGCTACCTTGGCATCCAAGGTTGGCAATTCGATTCCATAAACGGAGCTACCAACTGGCAAGCTAGCAACAACCCAGAAGTATGAAACTGTTCCGAGTAAAGCATTTAGGGCGTAGCCAACACGACTTTGAAGAGTTGAGCCAAAAGATGCCAGTAATAAGAGACTCAAAGTTGCTGCTAACTGAGCTGTTTGCGGCTCAAGCCCCAAGAGAATCGGAACAAAGAGCCCAATAGAAAATAAAGTGATTGAAACCCAAGGCATAGCCCTAGAAAAAGCAATAGATCCAGTTAGTAAAAGAGCAGCTGGCAGTGCCATGACGCCTTGGTAGAGCACGTCGATTCCACCAAAAATGAGGAATGAGATTAGGGCAAGGAATAGTGCTGGGAGCCACTTCTGGTCTCGAATCCAAAGAAACATTTGGTCTCCGTAAAGGCTTTGAGATGATGGCTCCCCGGCTTGGACTCGAACCAAGAACCTATCGGTTAACAGCCGATTGCTCTGCCAATTGAGCTACCGAGGAATGCTGCCTAAGCAACTTGAATACTTTACCAAAAACTTTTGATTACTGCTTGCCGTTAGGAGATTAGTAGCCAAGAGCTGGGTCAACTAGCCCTGCCCAGTCCCCTAAACCCTGATATGCTGCCAGATTCTCTCTAATCCGAACCGAGAAGAGCCTTACCACCTGATCGTTGGTATCTGCGGTGTGAGGGGTGATTATGACGTTCTTAGCGCTCCAGAGGCCATGCCCCTCAGGTAGCGGTTCTGGGTCTGTGACATCCACCCCAGCGCCAGCTATGAGCTCAGTATTCAGCGCAGTGACCAAATCATCTGTGACAATCACTGCTCCTCGTGCCACATTCACAAGGTAAGCAGTTGGCTTCATTTTCCCTATGCGTTCAAGATCAAAAAGCCCTCTGGTTGCCTCGGTCAAAGAACAGGCTAGGAAAACCCAATCTGCTTTAGGTAAATACTCATCAAGTTCAGCTAATTGAACTGTTCTAGTAGCCTCTGGCATTACCTGGTCCTTATTACGAACTACTGTGATGTCGCATCTAAATGGCGTTAGCTGCTTTATTAGTTCTTCAGTAATGCCACCAGCACCGACAATCAGAATGTTTGCGTCATACAAGGAAGCAGCAAACTTCCTACCCCAGCTTGTTGCTCTAACTCGTTCAGGGATAACTCTGCCCAAAGCCATAGCAAGCATCAAAGCATGTTCTGCTACTGGCTCACGGTAAGAACCTTTGGCACACGCAAAACGAACCGGTGCCGATAGCACCTCTTGAAAAGCATCAACGCCAGCGAAAGGAAGCTGCACGAATTCCAACTGAGGATTCTCTTTGAGAGTTCGCGCTAAACCTTTAGGGTCTGAGTAATCGGTCCAGATTAGCGCTCCAACTGTTTCATCAAGTGGAACTAGAGAACAACCGGAGTCTGTTACCGCTTGTTCGTAAG
>JBBAMM010000020.1:18859-21446 GCA_040402475.1 Rhodoluna sp. | reverse complement strand
ATCCACTGTATTACCCAGCAACAGCCTGCTTTATAGCAATTTCGGCGTGGAGTAATTCTTAGGCTATTTCTTGCCGTAAATTAGCCATATGCCTCAAACCCCTCTGCACGCTGAACATGCCCGCCTTGGTGCGAGCTTTACCGATTTCGGCGGCTGGGATATGCCAGTGAGATATTCAAGCGACTTAGCCGAACACCAAGCGGTTAGAGAATCTGCAGGACTATTCGACATCAGCCACATGGCAGAAATCTTTGTTTCGGGTCCGCAGGCGGCTAGTTTTCTTGACTATGCATTAGTTGGTCAGGCATCAGCAATTGCTATTGGTAAAGCCAAATATTCTTTGATTTGCAATGCTCAAGGCAACATCATCGATGACCTTATTGTTTACCGTCTTCAAGATGATCAGTTTCTAGTAATTGCTAATGCTGGTAACCGAGCAGCTGTTGTTGAAGCACTAGAACAGAGGGCACTATTCCAAGGCTTCGTTGGTGTTACCGATAGCAGTGACAACTTTGCGCTTCTCGCTATTCAAGGACCAAAAGCCACAAGTATCTTGCAGACACTAACCGACACAGATTTATCTACATTGCCCTACTACTCCATCGGAACTGGAAAAGTTGCTGGAGTTGAGGCTTACCTCTGCAGAACTGGTTATACAGGTGAAGATGGTTTTGAGATTCTTTTCAATCAGGCACATGCAACTGAAGTTTTCAATGCATTGATTAGTGCAGATGCTATTCCATGTGGTTTGGCTTCCAGAGATACTCTGCGATTAGAAGCCGGCATGCCTCTTTATGGACATGAACTCTCTCTTGATATCAATCCTTACGAGGCAGGTCTTGGTCGTGTTGTGAAACTTGATAGAGACGGAGACTTCGTAGGAAAGTCAGCGCTAGCAGTTCTTTCAACTAAGACTCCAGCGAAGCAACTAGTGGGCCTAGTTGGCGAAGGCAAAAGAGCAGCTAGAGCAGAATACGAAGTCTTTGCTGATGGGGATCAAGCTATTGGGCATATAACTTCAGGAGCATTATCCCCGACCCTTGGCTACCCTGTGGCGATGGCCTACGTTGCAACAGCTTCGTCAGAAGTTGGCACTTATCTAAGCGTTGACATCAGAGGAACTAGGCTTCCTATGACTGTTGTGAAACTACCTTTCTATAAGCGTTCAAAGTAAACCCAAAGGAAAATTATGAGCAATCCAACTAACCTCCAATACACCAAGGAACACGAGTGGGTCTTAGTAGAAGGTGATGTAGCTACCATCGGTATCACTGCATACGCTGCTGAGAAACTAGGTGACGTTGTTTTCGTTGACCTGCCTAAGGTAGGAACCTCAACCACATACATGAAGATTTGTGGTGAGATCGAATCAACCAAGTCTGTTGGTGAACTTTATGCTCCCCTAGATGGTGAAGTTGTCGAAATCAACAACACAGTGGTCTCTGCTCCTGAAACAGTAAACACAGACCCTTTCGGTGCTGGTTGGCTAATCAAGGTTAGATTCACTTCTCTTCCAGAACTTATGACAGCTGAGGAATACAGCGCACTTACCGGTGAAGGCTAAATCACGAATGGTTCACGCTCACGAAGATTTCAAATATCGTCACATCGGCCCTAATGCCCAAGACCAGCAAGACATGCTGGCAACCCTTGGCTATAAGGACTTAGCGGCATTACTTGATGCAGCACTACCTGATGCAATCAAGTTCAAAGGTGACTCGAAACTTCCAGAGGCGTTAAGCGAAGCTCAGGCTATTGCTGAACTTAGATCTATCGCTAAAAAGAACAGAATCACTACCTCTCTAATTGGTCAGGGTTACTACGGAACCCACACACCAGCTGTTATCAAAAGAAACGTCTTAGAAAACCCTTCTTGGTATACGGCATACACTCCTTACCAGCCTGAAATCTCTCAGGGCAGATTAGAAGCACTAATCAACTTCCAGACCATGGTTACAGATCTCACTGGAATGAAGACTGCTAACGCTTCAATGCTCGATGAAGGAACAGCAGCTGTTGAAGCAATGCTTATCGCTAGACGTTCATCTAATGTTGAGTCAAACGTTTTTTATGCTTCGAGCGACATCTTCCCACAAACCAAAGCGCTACTTGATCACAGAGCAGAACCTTTAGGCATCCAGGTTAAATACTTTGACCTGAGTGTTGCTGAAAGTAACCCTGCAGTTCTAGAAGGTGAATTCTTTGGAGTATTTGCTCAGTATCCAGGTTCATCTGGTCAGATCTATGACCTAACCAAAATCTTTGAGCATGCTCACGCCAATAACGCTGTAGCAATTGCTGCAGCTGATCTGTTGGCACTTACTCTTTTCAAAGCACCTGGAGAAATGGGTGCTGATGTTGTTGTTGGTTCAACTCAACGCTTTGGTGTTCCAATGGGCTTTGGTGGCCCACACGCAGGTTACCTAGCGGTTAGAGAAGACCTTGAGAGATCAATGCCGGGAAGGCTTGTTGGAGTCTCAATTACCTCTGATGGCTCGCCTGCATACAGATTGACTTTGCAGACCCGCGAACAACACATCAGACGTGAACGAGCTACCTCTAACATTTGCACTGCTCAGGTTCTGCT
>JBBAMM010000020.1:0-18759 GCA_040402475.1 Rhodoluna sp. | reverse complement strand
CCTAACTCACGAAGTATTCAACTCTTACCACTCTGAAACAGCAATGCTTAGATACCTGAAGCGTCTTGCTGACTATGACTTTGCTCTAGACCGCGGAATGATTCCACTTGGTTCTTGCACCATGAAGTTGAATTCAACCACCGAGATGGAAGCAGTTACCTGGCCAGAGTTTGCAGGCTTGCACCCATTTGCCCCTAAAGAAGATGTTCAAGGTTATCTAGAGCTAATTGAGCAACTAACATCATGGCTATCTGATGTGACTGGTTATTCAGAAGTTTCTTTACAACCTAATGCTGGTAGCCAAGGTGAGCTTGCAGGTCTTCTAGCTATTCGTGGTTATCACCTTTCAAGAGGAGATCACCAGAGGACTATCTGTTTGATTCCTTCCAGTGCTCACGGCACTAACGCTGCTTCTGCTGTTCTTGCGGGTATGCAGGTAGTGGTTGTTGCCTGTGATGAGAACGGAAACGTTGACGTTGCAGATCTAAAGGCGAAGATCGCTGAAGCTGGTAACCAACTCTCTGCTTTGATGGTTACTTACCCGTCAACCCATGGTGTTTACGAAGAAGCCATTGTTGATATCTGTGATCAGGTTCACGCAGCCGGTGGTCAGGTATACATCGATGGTGCTAACACCAACGCTGTTGTTGGTTATGCCAAGTTTGGTGAATTCGGTGGCGATGTTAGCCATCTAAACCTGCACAAGACCTTCTGTATTCCTCATGGTGGCGGTGGACCAGGTGTAGGACCAGTAGCAGCTCGTAAACACCTAGCTGCCTTCCTACCTGGTCATCAGAATGCTCAAGGTGAACTACCTAGCTACGGACCAGTCTCTGCTGCTCCTTACGGTTCAGCCAGCATCCTGCCTATCTCTTGGGCATACATCCGCATGATGGGAACTCAGGGTCTAAAAGATGCAACTGCAGTTGCTGTGTTATCTGCTAACTACATTGCTAAGAAACTAGATCACGCTTATCCCCTCCTATACACAGGTAAGAGTGACCTTATTGCTCATGAGTGCATCATCGACATCCGAGGTATCACCAAAGACACTGGCGTCACCGGTGAAGACGTTGCTAAGCGTTTGATTGACTACGGCTTCCACGCGCCAACCATGAGCTTCCCTGTTGCTGGAACTCTAATGATTGAACCAACTGAATCTGAACCTAAAGAAGAACTAGACAGATTCATCAATGCCATGCTTCAAATCAAAGGTGAAATCGATGAAGTAGCTTCTGGTAAGTATGCAATCGAAGATTCACCACTACGTAATGCTCCTCACACTGCTAAGCATTTAGTTGGCGAATGGGATAGAATGTATGATCGCGAATTAGCTGTTTTCCCAGCTAAACAGTTCAGAAACAAATACTGGCCAATTGTGAATCGTATTGACAATGTCTATGGCGATAGAAACCTAGTTTGTTCTTGCCCACCTATCGAGGCTTTTGCTAACTAGTTCTTAGATTCTTGAGCAGTTAGTCGCTGCGCGAAGTAAATCGGAATTATCGATACGAGCACCATAAAGACGGCAACTACGTCAACGATTGGTGCTTTACCTGGTCTAAACATGTTGTTCAAAATCCAGATAGGTAATGTCTCTGTTCCCCCACCTGCTGTGAATGTTGTCACAATGATTTCATCAAAGCTCAACCCAAATGCAAGTAAGCCACCGGCAACTAGAGCTGAAAGCATCTGAGGCAAAGTTACCAACCTAAAGGTTGTGAAAACTCCTGCACCAAGATCTGCAGAAGCTTCCTCCATGTTCTTACCCATGCGATTCAATCTCGCTAGAGCGTTGTTATAAACAGTGACAATACAGAAAGTTGCGTGAGCAATGATTACGGTCAGCATTGATAACTGGATACCAAGTATTGTTCTGAACGCGTTGTTCAGAGCAATACCGGTAACAATGCCAGGTAAGGCAATAGGCAAGATGATCATGAGGCTAACGGCATTCTTACCAAAGAACTTGTATCGAGATAAAGCCATAGCAAGTAATGTGCCAAGCACTAAAGCGATCGCTGCTGAACATGCAGCGATAAGCAAACTGGTGACCAGTGCATCAAGTAATCCTGTTGACTGTCCTGCTCGTTGCCACCATTCCAAAGTAAAACCAGGTGGTGGCCAGTCCATGTTTACTGAAGAGTTGAAAGAGTTTAGAAACACTATCGCAAGCGGCAAATAGATAACTGTGAGGATAAAAGATGTGATGGCAACTAGCGTCCATCTAGCTGATCTGGAGAGTCTCATAGGTTATCTAAGGCTCCAGTTTTTCTAACTGCACTTAGATAGCCAAACATGATGATTACTGGAACTACGGCAATGGCTGCTGCCATCGGTAAGTTATTGGCAACACCAACATTGGAATAAACCAGGTTACCCAGCATTTGGTTAGCTCCACCAACAATGTTTACAGTGATGTAATCACCCAGTGTCAGCGAGAAGCTAAAAATTGAACCTGCAACGATACCCGGCAGGATTAGCGGGAAAACTATTCTTCTAAGTGTTGGCCAAGTCTTCGCACCTAGATCACTTGAAGCTTCAAGCAGGTTACTCGGCACCTTCTCTAAAGATGCATAGATGGGAAGGATTACATAAGGTAACCAGAGGTAACCCAAGGTAATAGCCGCTCCTGTTAATGAATAACCAGGAGTATCTAAACCAATAGGCCTTAGTAACCAGGCAAAGATTCCAACATTAGATAACACTGATCGCCAAGCATACGCTTTGACGAGATAGCTTGCCCAAAGGGGCATCAAGATTGAAATAACAAGTATTCCTCGAGCTCGAGGAGAAGCAACTTTTGCCATATAGAAGGCAATTGGTAGAGCTAATAAAACATCAACCACTGTTACAGCTAGAGCTATACCGATGGTTCTAAAAGTCACAGTGCTATAGAGAGCGTTAGTAAAAAGATTTCCGAAGTTCTCTAAAGAAAAACCAGGAACAAGGTTCCCAGTGAATGAATCAATTGTGAAGAAAGCAGTTACTAGCAGAGCAAGCAGTGCTGCGATATAGACAAGTCCAAGCCAGGTAACTGGAGCGCTAAGTAAAAGTCTTAGTCGAAGTTTAGGTTTGGAATAAAGATTGGTCGAGATTCGGTGAGCGAGGGTAGGTTTAGCAACAGCTACTACCCTCGCTCCCGAATTCGATTTCAACTTAGATTAACCCTTTATCTCAAGCCAAGCTTGGGTCCAAGCAGCGTAGTCGGTGCACTTAACATCTGTGCGGCCGTCTAGACACTTCTCGATTGGGGTTGTCCAGTACCAGATCTGCTTTTCGAACTCCACGTCACCTGCGTTATAGGTTTCACAGAAGCCTTCTGAACCGTACTGACATGCATCTGGGGTTGCAGGTGCTTCACCGAAATACTCGGTTGCAGCAGCGTTAGCTTTAGGGCTATCGATGTAGTTCAACCAAGCGTATGCACAGTTAGGGCTCTTAGCCTTAGATGAAATCATCCAAGAGTCAGACCAACCTGTTGCACCTTCTGAAGGCAAAATTGCTTCTACGTTTGCTTCAGCAGGAGTGTAGTTCTTGATTACCTGCCAGGTTGTTCCAACTACAGAGTCACCGGTAGTAAATGACTGAATTGACTTTAGGTAGTCGCTCCAGTATTCGCCAACGTTAGCCTTCTGTGCCTTTAACAAATCAACTGCAGCTGCAAGCTGAGTCTCATCTAGCGCATAAGGGTTAGTGATACCTAGTTCAGTGTTGTGCTTCATTAGGTATAGAGCTGCATCTGCAATGTAGATAGGTGAATCGTATGCAGTTACTTTGCCCTTGTACTTAGATGCACCATCGAATACAACGCTCCAAGAAGTAGGAGCTGGCTTTACCACCTTGGTGTTATACATCAAGAGGTTTGCACCATATCCATGAGGAACACCATAGGTCTTACCATCAACTGTGTTAAAGTCACGGTTCTTTAGGAAGTCGTAGACACCTGCATAGTTAGGAATAAGAGCTGTGTTTAGTGGCTGAACATCGCCACCAGCAATCAGACGTAGAGTTGCATCTCCTGATGCAGCAATAGCATCGTAGTCACCGGTCTTGAACAATGTAATAGCTTCATCTGAAGTTCCGTATGACTTGAAAGTAACGTCACAACCGGTGTCCTTCTCAAATGGAGTTACCCAGTCATATGCTGGATCTGTTGAACCATCTTCGGCATAGCCTGGCCAACCCAAAAGTGAAACGGTCTTCTCGTTATCACCTAGAGATTGGAGCATGTCGCCGCCGTTACTTGAAGATGCACATCCGCTTAGAGCCAGCACTGCTGCTGTTCCTAGAGCGAGCAACTTCACTGTTGCAGTTTTTCGCATTTCGTTTCTCCTTTTTACCTTTAGAGCGCTACCAAGTCGGCAGTGCTCATATTTATTTGCACCGTCTGGTCACGGTGAAAAACATCAGCTGGAACAGTTGCCTTGATGTGTATTCCAGCAACATCAACAATCAATCTGGTAAAGCTACCCAGATAGATGACTTCAGAAACAACACCTTGCAGGCTGCCAGCTTTCTTCTTATCGCTAACGAACACTTTTTCAGGCCTGAGAGCAAAGCGACCTTTTTTAGCAAAGAGCGTTTTAGCTGCTTCCTCATTGAAAATGTTTGAAGTTCCAACAAAGTCAGCTACGAACTCGCTCTTAGGTCTCTCGTAGAGTTCCTGAGGGGTTCCTAATTGCTCGATCTTGCCTTTGTTAAATACTGCTATTCGGTCAGAAAGAGTTAGTGCTTCCTCTTGGTCGTGGGTAACAAAGACAAACGTGATTGCTAGTTGGCGTTGCAGTTGCTTTAGTTCAATCTGCATCTGCTCGCGCAGTTTGAGATCTAGTGCACCCAATGGTTCATCAAGCAGTAAGACTTTAGGCTCCACAACTATTGCTCGAGCCAAAGCAATTCGTTGGCGCTGTCCACCAGATAACTGAGAAGGACGACGTTCTGCAAGATCTGCTAGGCGAACAGTGTCCAGAGCTTCCATAACTTTGCGCTTGCGTTCAGCTTTAGGAAGCTTACGAACCTTCAAGCCATACTCTACATTTTCAAATACTGACATGTGCCCAAAAAGTGCGTAGTCCTGGAAGACCGTGTTCACATCTCTATCGAAAGGAGCTAGTTGGGTCACATCCTGACCATTTAGTTCAACAGAACCACTGGTTGGTAATTCAAATCCTGCAATCATGCGCAAAACGGTGGTTTTACCTGAACCAGAAGGACCAAGCATTGAGAAGAACTCCCCCGAGCCAATCTCTAGATCCAAATGGTCAACAGCAGCTAAGTTCCCAAAGCTTTTAGTAAGCCCTTTCAGGGATATGGCAGGCACGGTCTTAGCCAATTTGAACCTCTCTGTTTGTCCTCCTAGTCTAGAAAACAAAAGGCCATATTCCGCCATTTAGACTTATCCCATGGACTCTACTTCGATGAACGTATCTCTGGACACTTGGCTTATTACCGCTGTATTGCTGGTCTTAGTGATTGTTGTCGATCTGTTATTTCAGGTACGTAGAAAGAATGAACCTTCTTTTAAAGAGTCAGCGATACTCAGCACAATATTTGTTCTAGTGGCGGTTGCCTTTGCTCCTTTTGTGAGCTCCGTTTGGGGCTCCGAATTCGGTGAGGAATACATTGCTGGTTTCGTAACCGAGAAGAGCCTTTCGGTAGATAACCTGTTTGTTTTTCTAATCATCTTTACGAAACTAAAAGTTCCTAAGAAAGCCCAGAGCCAAGCTCTGATTGTTGGAATCCTTATTGCCCTTGTTCTTAGATTTATTTTTATTGCGGTTGGTGCTGCAGCTATTGCAGCGTTCTCCTGGGTCTTCTACATCTTCGGTGCTTTCCTTATTTACACAGCAATCTCACTAGTGAAAGAACACTTCAGTTCACACGACGACTCTGATGCTCCGGGTGGGAAGTTCATTGAATTCTTGAAGCGACGTGTAAATGTTGTTGATGACTTCCACGGGGCTAAGGTTTCGATCAAAAAAGACGGCAAGCGTTATTACACACCATTGCTTTTTGCGATGGTTGCCATCGGCAGTGCTGACATTCTCTTTGCCCTAGATAGCATCCCAGCTGTCTTTGGTCTAACCAGTGAGCCTTACATCGTTTTCACCGCTAACGCCTTTGCACTTCTAGGGCTGAGACAGCTTTACTTCTTACTGAGTGGTCTACTGCTTCGTCTGAAGTATCTAGGTCTTGGACTCTCAGTAATTCTTGGCTGGATTGGTATCAAGCTAGCCATCCACGCATTACATAAGAACGAATTGCCTTTTATCAACGGAGGAAAGCACGTTGATTGGCTTCCAGAGATTTCAACCGAACTATCCCTCGGTGTAATTCTTGGAACCATCACCATCGCAACTGTTACATCTTTAATCGCCACGAGAAAGAAATAGCATGATCAATCTAAATAAGACAGATCTTCAAGTTTCAGATATTTGCTTTGGAGGAAACGTCTTTGGCTGGACTGCTGATCAAGATCAGTCATTTGCTCTAATCAATAGATTCATGGAGCTAGGCGGTAACTTCATTGACACAGCTGATGTTTACTCTTCTTGGAAAGAAGGTAACCACGGTGGTGAAAGTGAAACCATTATCGGTAACTGGATCAAGAGCACTAACAAGAGAGACCAGGTGGTCATCGCAACCAAGGTAGCGATGTTAGAAACCAGAAAAGGTTTATCAAAGAAGAACATAGTTCTAGCTTGTGAAGATTCTCTAAGAAGACTGCAAACAGATCACATAGACATTTACTATGCACACTCAGATGATCTTGAGACTCCTCTGGAAGAAACCCTTGAAGGCTTCAACGAGTTAGTAGTTTCAGGCAAGGTCCGATACATCGCTGCTTCTAACTACACCTTTGAACGCTTGGGTCAGGCTCTAGAGATTAGCAAAAGCCACAGCTTTGCTTCATACATCGCCTTACAGAACCGATACAGTCTGGTTGCTCGCGAACCTTACGAATCAGATGGCGCTAAATCTGTTCAAAACTATGGAATCTCAGGGCTACCTTATTCAACGCTAGGCAGCGGATTCCTAAGCGGTAAGTATCAACCAAATGCAACAGTTGCTTCAGCTAGAGCTGAAAGTGTTTCTAATAACTATGCCAACGAAGCAAACTTTGAATTACTGAAGAGATTAGAAGTGATTGCAAATAGACACAGCGTCTCAAATACTGCAGTTGCTTTGGCTTGGCTCAGGAACCAGCCAGGCGTTACCGTGCCATTGGCTTCAGGTAGAACAATCGAACAGCTAGATGCCCTAATGCAAAAAGTTTCACTGACCAGCGAAGAGTGCAGCTTTATTGCTGGCTAGTTATTTCATTTTCATAACTTAGATTTTCAGCCCCAGCTGAGAGAAGATTTTCCTCTAATATTCTGATGTATCAGATATTTAGGGGGTTCAACTTGTTTAAAAAATCACTCGCAACAGTAGCTATATTCAGCACCATCCTAGTTTTCGGCCCAGCAGCTCTAGCTCAAACAAAAGATCCAATAACAGTCGTCAATAAGGACGATAAAGCGCTGAGGCAGATCTCTCGCCAACTCAAATGGGATGCTGAAGCGTTAGCCGCAGCTAATTCTGCTCAAGACTACCTAGTCAAGAAACTTCAGGCCGAACTAGATGCGCAGAAAAAGCTGGGTGCTCGCACAGTTGAAACCCAATATCTAAGTTGGGACAAGTCTCTTATCACCAACACTCCTGACTACCAGAGATTCGTAGGTATGGACGGTTCCATGAAATTCACACTCACCGGGATAGATGGAAAAAACACTCAAACCAGAATAAGTAAGTTTTTTCCAGACGGCTCAGATTACCTGTCTAGCTACCTTGTTCGACTTGAAAGGTATGAGTGTAAGGTCACCTGGGAGATTGTTTTTTCTTTTCAGTCCTGGCTTATCCCTGATTGCAAAATCGTAACCGGAGGGCCAAATGAATATTTGAGACTTGCTCTTAGAAGTTATCTTGATAATCAAAAGCACAACACTTTTCAAGATGCTGAAAATGCAACCAAGCAGATAAGAAAGTGTCTGAAGGGAAACTATCGCTACACAATAAAAGATGGAGTGTTGGACTGTCCTGCTATTGCGTATGCATTCAAAGGTGTACATCAAATCAAACTTAAGGTTGTTAGAGATGATGGCGGTTACGTGTTTGAAGTTGATCAGAACACAAACACGGCTACTTTGAGATATGTTCGTCCTAATTACAAGAAGCTAGCTACCTATGCAAAATGGAAGACTAATACTCCATACATAACATTTGATGCGCCGAACTAGTTTTTAGAGGTTTGCTTCAATTAAAGCGATGATCTCTGGAGCATCAGGTTTGGTTGTTGGTCTAAATCTGTGAACTTCACCGTTATGCAAAATTAGGAACTTCTCAAAGTTCCACTTCACGTTACCTGCTTTGCCTTCACCATCTTCAACCTTGGTTAGTTCCTTGTATAACGGGTGAGCACCTTTACCGTTTAGCTTTGCTTTCTCAGTCATAGGGAAGGTAACACCCCAAGTGGTTGAGCAGTAGCTTGAAATATCATCAGAAGATTTTAGTTCTTGAAAGAACTGGTTTGAAGGAACACCGATAACAGTGAACCCTTTAGCTCCATACTTCTTCTGCATGGCTTCCAAAATCTCATACTGAGGAGATAGCCCACATCTAGAGGCAACGTTCACAACAAGTGTGACTTTCTTAGCAAGGGCAGCAAAGGTGGTTTCTTTACCATCAAGGGTTACAAGTTCGATTTCATTTAGGCTCATGGCTTTAGGTTACCCCAAATAGGTCTAGTCTGAAATTGGGAACATCTAAAGGAGAATACAAATGGAACTAGCAGGCAAAGTAATAGTTGTAACAGGCGCAGGCAGCGGCATGGGCCGTGAGATCGCGTTAGAACTAACTAAGCGCAAGGCTAAGGTTGCCATAGTTGATTTCCGTAAGGAAACTCTTGAAGAGACAGTTGCACTTGTCAAAGCTTTAGGTGGCAGTTGTTCTTCTCATGTCTTGGATGTTTCTGATGAGAAGGCTGTTGCAGCACTTCCAGTTCAAGTAGCTAAATCACTTGGTGAAGCTGATGCCCTTGTAAACAATGCTGGAATTATCCAGCCCTTTGTGAAAGTGAATGAGCTAAGCCTCAAGGATGCTCACCACGTAATGAATGTGAACTTCACCGGTCCCCTCATGCTCACTAAAGCATTCTTACCAGGGCTTCTAACTCGTCCCTCAGCTCATATCTTGAACGTATCTTCGATGGGTGCTTATGCCCCAGTTCCTGGTCAAAGCGTTTATGGTGCATCTAAAGCCGCAATTAAGCTCTTTACCGAAGGACTTAGATCAGAGCTTCTTAGCACCAAGGTTGGTGTCACCATTGTTTTCCCTGGCGCTATTGCCACCAACATCGCAGCTAACTCAGGTATGGGAGACATGGCTCAGGATGCCAGTGAATCATCCTTCCCAACAACCGCAGCAGATGTTGCAGCAAAGCTGATGGTCGATGCCATTGAGAAGAACACTCCAAGAGTTGTCATAGGTAAAGATGCCAAGACTATGGACTTCTTATCGAGGTTGAACCCTTTGTATGCAGCCAAGCTGATCTATAAGCAGATGGCTTCCCTGCTGAAATAAGGCAGCGCAAGGCAATTTGGCTGAGATTTCCTGTGAGAGTTGACCGATTAGCAAAATGCTAATATTTAGATACCTGAGCAGACGAATTGGGGGAACATGAAGAATCTGCTTACTTATCTAAAAGAACGTTTTCCGTTACCTGTTACCGGAGTTCATTCGGTCATAACTGCCATGTTCTTAGTTGCCTTGGCAGCGCCATCAGCTAAAAACATAAACGATATTCTGACCACCCTTGCCATTGCTTTGAGTTTCTTGTTCTTTATGCTGCGAATGAGGGTTACCGACGAATTCAAAGATGCTTCCCACGATAGTGCTAACTATCCTGATCGTCCAGTCCAACGTGGACTAATTACGAAGAGCACCTTGGTGAACATTGGTGTTATTTCTCTAATTATTGAACTCAGTAGCGTATCTGCGGCAGCTGGACTACAGCAGAGCCCGGATAGTCCAATTTTCTATGGACTCATCTTTGCTTATTCGGTGCTAACTGGCTTTGAATTTTTCATACCTAAGTTCTTAGACAAGCATTTCAATCTGTATTTCATTTTGCACCAGGGAATATTTGTTTTGTATCCAGTTTGGGTATTCAACATCTTCGGAACTCAAATCAATTTTGCAGTACTTCTTGGCTCAGCAATATTTGTCCTATACATGGCAGCCATGGAGATTATGCGTAAGTATGAGCTTCGTTATAACCCTGCAGGTGAAGTTGTTTTAGATACTTACTTAGCAGTTTGGAAATCAGCTGCCTTTTGGCTGATGTATCTGATCAGCGTGGTATCGCCAATCGTCCTATTCACTTACTTCAATTCAGCTTGGCTTCTAGGTGTTGCTTCATTTGCTGGTATTTCCTTGATAATAATCAGAAAAAAGAATGACTTGGTTAGAGCTGTAGTTGCACTGTCGTTTATAGCCACAGGAATAGTGATCTACCTAGCATGAGTAAATTAGGTGCCAAAGCAGATAACTTGTTGCGTTTGCAAAATGAGTTCGAACTAAACGTTCCACCATTTGTTGCTAATTCTTTTGATGAACTAATCCAAAACTTTGATTCAGTTTCCAGTTCTCTTACCAGCAAGGTAAATGACTTTCTTGCCGCTAAGTACGATTTAGTGGAAACAACCAAACTGATTTCTAGTGAACTTAGCAAAATAACTTTAGTCAGCTCCAAGGTTGATGAAATTGTGGCAGAAGTAACAGCCATGGATTGGCATGCGGTTAGCTTCAGGACATCCGCTGCACTAGAAGATGGTGCTGACGATTCATTTGCTGGCCAATATCAATCTTTTCTAGACATCCAGTTCAACGCTGAAGCTTTTAATCAATATGCTTTAGCTTGTTTTCGTTCCATGCTTAGCCAAACTGTGCTCAGCTATGTCAAAGAACGAGGGGTTACCAACTTCAGCCTTGGCGGTTCACTAATCGTTCAAGAAATGTTCTATGGCGATTCATCAGGTGTTCTCTTCACTGAAAACGGCTCTGGAGAATTACAAATAGCCCTAAATCACTCTTGGCGAAACTCTGTAGTTGAAGGTGAGGATGCCACTGAGTTATTAGTGAACCGTCTTGAGATTGATACTCAGAAAATGCCTTGGCAGATTAGAGAGCTATGCAAGGCAGCTCTGGTTGTTGAAGCAAAGATAGGAAGACCACTGGATGTTGAGTTCTCCTATGACAACCAAGTCCTAACCTTCCTCCAGTTCAGGCCGATAACAAAGCGAATGCTTGATTACACCTTTGAGTGGGACAGCACCAATATCTCGGAGAACTATCCAGGTATTACCCTGCCGCTTACTTATTCAGTAATCAGGCAGTTCTATGGATCTGTGTATTTGTCTTTCTTCAAGATGCTAGGCGCATCAAGTAAAGATATTGCCGATAAAGCCCCAATAACTCACAACATGCTTGGCTACCTAGACGGTCACGTTTACTACCGCATCACCAACTGGTATGAAGGCATCAAACTCATTCCTGGTAGAGCGAACCAAGAGTATTTCGAAGCCATGCTGAACCCTGTTAAGAAACGTGGTGGAGCAGCCAAAGCCAAGATGGATCTAAAATCCATTCTGGCTATCGGAAGATTCCTGATTCTGATTAGTCGATCAGAGCGGTTATCTAGAAGCTTCAGTAAGCGAATTGCTCAGAAAATAGCTTTCTACGATGCCATCAACTTCGATTACATCAACGCTGCCACCATCATGCAATCGGGTAAAAAGATCCGCCAGGAGATGCTTGAAGACTGGGCCATCACAATCTTGAATGATGTTCGACTCATGGTCTTTCATGGCATTCTCAAAAAGCTCTATGAGAAGAGCGAAAACCCAGATGATTACATGCTCCTGATGCAAGGGCTCAACGACAAGGCAAGCATTAGACCACTTGAAGCATTATCTAAATTAGGGCTTATCGTCGAAGCCGCTATGCAAAATGAAAAGGTTAGCAAGGTTACCGATTTAGAGAACACTTCTAGTTGGTTAGAGATCACTTCAGCTGCTGGGGAATACATCAACGAGTTTGGAGCTAGAACTCCAGGCGAACTGAAACTTGAAAATCAGAGACTAACTGACAGATTGTTTATCATTCTTGAACTAGCGCTTAAGGCAGCAAACTCAGGTATTGATAGCTCCCCTACCTCAGACAAGAGAATCTATAACTGGCCTACTAACCAGTCACCGCTATTGCGACCACTGATTCTTTATATCGCTAAGAACACCAGAAAAGCGATTGACTGGCGTGAACGCTTCCGTTTCAACAGAGCTCAAACATTTAACCTCTCCCGCAAAGCATTCGACGCTATCGGCGATGCTTTCGTGGCTGAGGGCATACTTGCTGAAGCCAGAGATATCTATTGGCTGACCGATACTGAAGTCGATGAACTCGTAAATAGCCATGCTCCGATTCAAGATGGCAAAACTATTGTTGCCCTTCGCAAGATGCAGTTTGAAAAGTATGAGCAGCTGGATAAAGCACTTGCTGTTCATGGCACCGGTCGTATCGCTGGTAAGCATCAGGTCAACATTGAACCTGCCTCCCAAGATGGCAACATATCCGGTAAAGGTGTCGCACCAGGAGAAATAAAAGCTGAAGTAATTGTTGTCAAAGAATTTGATGCATCAGTTGATGTCAGAGGCAAAGTCTTAGTCGTTCATTACATAGACCCAGGCTGGACACTGTTATTTACCCAAGCTGCTGGCATCGTTGCAGAACGAGGTAACGCGTTATCTCACGCAGCAATTATTGCCAGAGAGATTGGTATCCCAGCTATCGTGGCAGCTCCTAATGCCACCAAAGATCTAAAAACTGGTGACCTTGTCACCATCAATGGAAACACGGGGATGATCAGACTTGAAACGGTATAAAGCACTTATTAGCACCATTGGTTGGGCGGGACTGGTGTCCCTTGCCTCTTTGCTGGCTTCCTGGGCTGCCATTGCCTTCCTTCTCAACCAAGAGACAAAGTTAGCCATCGTGCTAGCTTCAATCGCGTTCCAACTAGATACTTTGGATGGCTTCCTAGCCCGAAAACTAGGTAAAGCATCTGAGTTTGGTCGACAACTAGATTCCATGGTTGATCTGATCAACTACTCACTACTTGCAGCCCTTGTTACCTCGCAAGTATTACTACCAAATGCTCTTGGATTAGTAACCGGATTCTTCATCCTTGCCTTCGGTGTTCTTCGCTTAGTCTCATTCAACATTCAAGGCTATGCAGCCGAAGGTGATCGTCTCTATTACCGAGGAATAGTCACCTGCCACCTAAGCCTTGCAACCCTATTGATATTTGTTGCTGAAAAAGTATTCCCGATCACCTCATGGCCTTACTCAGACTGGTTGGTTGCATTCGTTCTAATTGCACTATCAATCGGTCAGCTATCTCAAATAAAGACTCGTAAGACCGGAGTTCTAATCTTCTGGATTCCAGTTTCAATTGTTATAGGTTTAGGCGCACTCATATGGCTATAACCGCCACGTTCAAAATAGATTCAGCAAAGATACCAGCAATTGTCAAAGAGATATTTGAAGTTTCTTCTGCCCAAGCTGAACTAACTCCTAGAAGCATTGAACGATTGACAGAGCTTGCAAAAGCAGAGACTTTAGCTCTGGTCTATCAAGATCAAGAACTAATTGGTTGGGCTGCAATTGAAAAACTAACCAATAACCTAAGTGAAATTGGCATGGTTTATCTAAAGCCTGAATACCGCTCACCTGAAGGCTTCAATGCTTTGATGCAGTTGGTGGCAGCTCGTAGAGATAACTACCTTTTAGCAACCTATGACCAAGCTCTAATTAGATACGTGAAGAGCGCTTGGCAGGCTAAGGAAACAAAACTGTTCGGAGCAATTCTTAGAAGTAACGGTAAGTTCCTAACCAAGCGGTTGAACTCTGAAAGTCGTAAGTCAATCAAGAAGAGACTAAAACACAGTAAACCAAGTTATGCCATCGTTGGGAGGCGTTGAGATGGACACGTTTCTTTTGGCGGTAGGGCTCTCAGCTCTTTACCTTGCGGTTGTCTTGCTGATTGAGCTGGCTAGAAGAAAACTAGACGTATCTTCAGATATCACTAGAAGAGTTATCCATATCTTCTCTGGTCTTTACACAATCCTGGATTTTGTTTTACTTCCAACAACTTGGTTTATTGCTCTGATCACAATATCCCTCGTTGTCATGTTCTTCTCGCAACGCAATGGCTGGTTCACGTCGATTCACTCGGTGGCTAGAAAGACCTATGGCGAGTTATTTCTTCCAGTAGGAACTCTGCTTACATTCTTTATCTGCAATAACAAACCAGAGATCTTTATTGCCAGCATCTTGGTTATGACTTTTGCCGATAGCTTGGCCGGTATCACCAGTGACCTACTCAGGAAGCCAAGCAAAGTTCTTCAAGGCTCTTTGGTCTTCTTCTTAGTGGCAGTGCTGATCTTGACTCTGCACAGTTCATTGGAATTTGGACACATTTTGTTAGCTGCCTTAGTGGTCACTCTTGTTGAGAGATTCTCACCACTAGGAACCGATAACGCAACTGTTCCAGTTGCAACAGCCTTACTACTACTTGCTTTTTAGCTCTAACCTGCGCATCAACACATCAGTTGAGGCATGGATTACCAGTGAGATGGCAAAAGATAACAACAGCAGACTTAGCTGCATTCCATATCCAAAGATAAGAACAAAGCCCATAGCAAGTGCACCATCGGTGTTATCAAAGAAGCGCTGAATCAGATTTCCTTGACTACCAGGAGCAATCTTGAGTCTTCTTTTGATAAAACTATTGATTAGCTCACCTAATACATAAGCCGAGCAAGCTAACAGCCCTAGCAAATAAGGTTCATTGCTAAATACAACAGATATCCAAGGTTGGCTAGGTTGAGCTAAGTGCAGCAGGACTGTTACTAGTGTTCCGCCAAAGATATAGAAGAAAGCTCCCCGCCAATTCTTATTAGGACCAAATAGCGGTGCTTTGCCAAGCGTTAGTCCAATGTCAATTGGTTTATTTAGAAAGGTAAGCCAACCTAATTTCATGCTGGCAATAAAGAATAAACCTGAAATCAAAATAGGTAATGTGATTGAAAATGCTTGCCCAAGAATAACCAAGCTATCTAAAAACATGTCTTATCCCCCGATATAAAAGTCAACAACTGAATACTCTCTAGATTCTAGTTCTTAGCTAGTTCTTTCCAGTGTTTCAGAACTGCATTCATAAATAACTTTGGCTGTTCTTCTTGCGGTAAGTGAGTTGTTTTAGGAATTATCTCCAAAGATGAGTTGGCTATCTTCTTATGCAAGATAGGTGCGTCCTTGGCTGGAACAACTGCATCATATTTACCTGTGATTACTAAGGTTGGAAGATTCAAACTTGAGAGGTTTTCTTTTAATTGATTTTCTCTAGGTGCAGTTGAGAAGAACCAGAAAGCTTGCTCCCAGCCTTTGATCTTTAGTGGCTGGTGATAGCCGTCGTAAACATCTTGGGTTAGTTTCTTCTTGTCGTAGTAACTCTTGCGAAGTAAGTCATCGCCTGAGGTGGCAATACTACTTACCAAGATTGGACCAATCTTCTGCATCTGAGGCAAAGCAAAGAACCAACCAAAACCGTTAGAACCTCCACCGGTAGTGAGAATCGCCGCATCAACAAGTATCAAAGCTGACACTTTAGCTGGATTTAGTCTGGTGAACTCAGCAGCTAGTTGCCCTCCTGCTGAATGACCAACCAAAACAATCTTTCTACCTTCGCCAAACTTGGCAATTAGATCATCGAGTATTTGGAAGTTGCCTTCAAAACCGTAAGGGTTGGTTCCCTCCCAAGAGCTCTTGCGTTCAGTGAATCCAAAGCCTGGTCGGTCATAAGAGATAACTTCGCCTAGCTTGCTCAAAGGTTCTTGGACATGACGCCAACTGTATGTGCTTGCCCCAAAGCCGTGCATCAGAACAATTAGCGGTGCCTTGCAACCACAGTTACCTGAATAGGCAGTTCTTTCCACCCTGACGCTTAGGTCATTCAGCTGGACAAACTCAGCTCCTGGTGCAGCCTGAGCGGCTGTGAGGGTTCCTGAGGAATTGAACGGAATAAGGAACGGAACTATAAGAAAAGCCAAAATTCCGGCTAATAAAGCCCTAAACATGAACCTTCTGAATGCCTTCATGACCAAAGCCTACTTCGACAACCGTCTATATAAGGCAAGATTGATGCATGATGAAAATAGGCGTAATCAAAGAAATAGCTGGTGAAACTCGTGTCTCCGCTACCCCAACTACCGTCAAGTCCATTATTGATCTTGGCTATCAGGTAGTAGTTGAATCTGGTGCAGGAACCCTGTCAACCTTCCCAGACTCTGCATACATTCAAGCTGGAGCAACTATCGGCTCTAACGAAGAAGCTCTTTCCAGCCAAGTTGTCTTGAAGGTAGCAGCGCCTACTACCGAAGAGATTGCAAAGCTAAGCGATAACGCAATCGTCGTAAGCCTTATGACTCCATCTTTACGTCCAGAACTTCTTGAATCACTTGCAACCAGAGGTATCACTGCCCTAGCTCTTGATGCAGTTCCTAGAATCTCTAGAGCACAGTCAATGGATGTGCTTAGCTCAATGGCCAACATTGCAGGTTACCGAGCAGTTATTGAAGCAGCTCATGAGTTCGGTCGTTTCTTTACCGGTCAGGTAACAGCAGCTGGAAAAGTTCCACCAGCAAAAGTTCTCGTTGCAGGTGCTGGTGTTGCCGGTCTTGCAGCTATCGGTGCAGCTTCTTCACTTGGCTCAATTGTTAGAGCAACAGATCCAAGACCAGAGGTAGCAGACCAGGTTAAATCAATTGGTGGAACTTACCTTGCTGTTGAAGTTGCCGAGAAGATGGAATCTTCAGATGGCTATGCAAAAGCAACCAGCGAAGATTACGACAAACGTGCAGCAGAGATTTATTCTGAGCAAGCAGCCGATGTTGACATCATCATCACTACAGCTCTTATTCCAGGTCGCCCTGCTCCGAAGCTAATCACCGCTAAAGATGTTGCCAGCATGAAATCTGGCAGCGTCATCGTTGACATGGCTGCAGCTCAAGGTGGAAACGTCGAAGGTTCTGTTGCAGGTCAAAAAGTTGTTACCAGTAACGGTGTGACCATCATTGGATACACCGATCTACCTGGTCGTCTTCCTGCTCAAGCATCACAGCTTTTCGGAACCAACCTGGTAAACCTCTTGAAGTTGGTAACACCTGAAAAGAATGGTGTTCTATCTCTTGATTTTGAAGATATCGTTCAGCGTTCAGTAACCGTTGTGAAAGATGGTTCGATTACTTGGCCACCACCACCGGTTCAAGTTTCAGCAGCCCCGCAAGCTGCCAAAGTTGAAGCTGTTGCTCCTAAAGAGAAGAAGACCATGTCACCGCAAAGACGAGGTGCATTGTTTGCCTTTGGTATTGCGGCACTGTTCTTGATCTGTGCCTTTGCACCAGCACCACTACCTCAGCACTTTTTAGTGCTAACTCTTTCAGTGGTGATTGGTTTCTATGTGATTGGTAAAGTGCACCATGCCTTACACACACCTCTTATGAGCGTTACCAACGCCATCTCAGGAATCATAGTGGTTGGAGCTTTACTTCAGCTAACTATTCCTAACCTTGCCGTTCAAATCTTGGCTGGAATTGCAACCACTTTGGCAAGCATCAACATCTTTGGTGGCTTTGCAGTAACCAGACGAATGCTCAATATGTTCTCGAAGGGAGGCAAATAAATGGAATCCCTTCTAACTATTGCCCCAATGCTAGCTACCGCTGCATACATAGTTTCATCACTGCTGTTTATTCTTTCCCTTGCAGGATTGAGTAAACATGAGAGCGCTAAGGGTGGAATCATCTACGGTGTCTCAGGTATGGCCCTTGCACTTGTTGCAACTACTCTCCTGACTCTTACTTCTGGCTGGAACGATCCAGCGGCTCAACTTGGTTTGATCTTCATTGTTGTTGGTCTTGTAATCGGTGCATCTATCGGTCTTTGGCGTGCACGTGTTGTCGAGATGACTGGCATGCCTGAGTTGATTGCTATCCTGCACAGCTTCGTTGGTGTTGCAGCAGTTCTGATTGGTTGGAACGGTGCGCTATTTGACACTGGAACTCCTGAAGAACTTCTAGGTGTTCACCACGCAGAAGTATTCATTGGTGTCTTCATCGGTGCGGTTACCTTTACTGGTTCGATAGTTGCAAACCTAAAGCTCTCGGCAAAGATTTCATCTAAGCCACTGATGCTTCCTGGTAAGAACTTCCTAAACGTTGGAGCCCTTGTTGCATTCCTAGTGCTAACTGTTTGGTATGTAATCACACCAGAGATCAGCCTGTTGATTGCAGTGACAGTCCTAGCTCTAGCTCTTGGTTGGCACTTGGTTGCCTCCATCGGTGGCGGAGATATGCCAGTCGTTGTTTCAATGCTTAACAGTTACTCAGGTTGGGCAGCAGCTGCAGCTGGATTCTTGCTAAACAATGATCTATTGATTGTTACCGGTGCCCTAGTTGGTTCTTCCGGTGCTTACCTTTCATACATCATGTGTAAGGCGATGAACAGATCATTCATCTCAGTTATCGCTGGAGGCTTTGGAATTGAAGCACCAACTAGCAGTGATGAAGATCTAGGTGAATACCGCGAAACTGATGCAGC
>JBBAMM010000019.1:13329-22404 GCA_040402475.1 Rhodoluna sp. | reverse complement strand
GCCTTTGATACTCTAGATGAGGCTGCTGGAAAGTAATCCAGCACCTCTGGCCAACGAAGCTCGGATTTAGAAAAGTTACGCTTCGTTTCAGGTCATGTTTGTCTGCTTGCATACATCTGCATAGCCTTAGAAGCACACCCTTCTTTTGACTATTAGAAAGCACACAAAATGAGTAACGATCCAGCAAACTGGGGATTTGAAACCGCACAGATTCACGCCGGTCAATCTCCTGACCCAACCACCAACTCGGTAACCACCCCGATCTATAACACCACCGCTTATGTCTTCAACTCTTCTGAGCATGCCGCCAAGCTTTTTGGTCTTGCTGAGTTTGGAAACATCTATACCCGCATCATGAACCCAACTCAGGATGTTGCTGAAAAGCGCATTGCTGCTTTGGAAGGTGGAACTGCTGCCCTATTGCTATCTTCAGGTCAGGCTGCTGAAACTTTTGCAATCCTAAACATCGCTCAGGCTGGAGATCACATCGTTGCATCTTCAACTTTGTATGGTGGAACTTACAACCTGTTCAAATACACTTTGCCAAAGCTAGGTATCACAACAACTTTCGTTGAAGACCAGGATGACCTTGCTGCTTGGGCTGCTGCTGTTCAACCAAACACCAAGTTGTTCTTCGCTGAAACTATTGGTAACCCTAAGGTAAGCATCTTGGACATCTCAGGTGTTGCTGATGTTGCACACAAGAACGGTCTTCCACTTATCGTTGACAACACCGTTGCAACTCCATACCTAATTAAGCCTCTTGATTTCGGTGCTGACATTGTTGTTCACTCAGCAACTAAGTTCCTAGGTGGACATGGAACTGTTGTTGCTGGTGCAATCGTTGATGGTGGAAAGTTTGCTTGGTCTAAGAGCGACAAGTTCCCAGGACTTACCGAGCCAGACCCTTCATACCACGGCGTTAACTACACAGCAGCTCTAGGTGATGGCATTGCATACATCATCAAGGCTCGCGTGCAACTGCTTCGTGACCTAGGTTCAGCTATTGCTCCAACTAGTGCATGGCAGTTACTACAAGGTATTGAAACTCTTAGCCTTCGTGTCGAACGTCACGTTGAAAACGCTAAGAAGGTTGCTGAGTTCCTATCAAAGCACCCTCAGGTTGAAAGCGTTAACTACGCAGCACTTCCTACCTCACCTTGGTATGAAGCAGCTAAGAAGTATGCCCCTAAGGGACCAGGTGCAATCGTTTCATTTGAAATCAAAGGTGGTGTTGAGAAGGGTTCTAAGTTTGTTGAATCGCTCAACCTGTTCTTGCACGTTGCCAACATTGGTGATGTGAGATCTCTAGTGATTCACCCGGCCAGCACAACACATTCACAGCTATCTCCTGAGCAGCAGCTTTCTGCTGGTGTTACCCCAGGGCTAGTTCGTCTATCTGTTGGGTTAGAGTCAATTGAAGACATCATCGCTGATCTAGAAACTGGTTTCGAAGCAGCCAAGTAAGAAAGATAAAAGATCCTTTATGGATTTTCAAACACCTGAGGACACCGTCCCGTCAGATTTCATAACCGAGGAGCTAAGCCGACAATTAGTTGGTAAGCCCAAGGCAACTGGAGCATGGCGGGATGGTGACCCTCAAGGTGATCGTCTCTTTGCACCAATCGGTAACCTAACCCTTGAATCAGGTAAAGAACTACATCAAGTAAAACTTGCATATGAAACTTGGGGAACACTAAACCAAGACGCATCAAATGCAGTCCTTGTTCTTCATGCGCTAACCGGTGACTCTCATGCGGTTGGTAAAGCCAGCAAAGAACACCCAACCGAAGGTTGGTGGAGCGACCTAATCGGTCCTGGCCTTGCTATCGATACCAACAAATACTTTGTGGTGGTGCCGAATATTCTTGGTGGCTGCCAAGGTTCAACCGGACCTTCTTCCCTAGATAAAACTGGTCGAGAATACGGTTCTAGATTTCCTTTCCTAACCATTAGAGATCAGGTATCAGCTCAGGTTGCCTTTAGCGATCTGATTGGCATTAAGACCTGGCATGCCATCATCGGTGGATCCATGGGTGGGATGCACGTCTTAGAGTGGGCTATCGACTACCCAACTAGAGTTCAACGCATTGCTGTTATTGCAGCTCCTGCAGTTACCTCTGCTGATCAGATTGCTTTGAACTCAGTTCAAATAGAAGCAATCAGAGCAGACCCACAGTTTGCTAAAGGTAACTACTATGACGCTAAAGCTGGTCTTGGTCCCCACGCAGGACTAGCACTAGCTCGAAGAATGGCGTTGTTGAACTACCGTTCCCCATCTGAACTAAATGATCGCTTTGACAGAGCCTGGCAATCTGAAGTTAGCCCGCTAGGTGATGGTGGCAGATTCGCTGTTGTGTCTTATTTGGATTTCCATGGCAATAAGTTCACTAGAAGATTTGATGCCAATACATATATCGCTTTAGTTGAAGCTATGAATTCTCACGATGTTGGAAGAAACAGAAAGTCAGCAAAAGCTGCTCTTGCCAAGATCAAGGCTAAGACTTTAGTTATTGGTATTGATAGTGACCGACTATTTCCTATTGAGAATCAGAAGTTCATTGCCGAGCATCTAACTGTTCCTCTTATTGGTGGCAAATTACACACCATCTCAAGTAGTTATGGTCACGATGGTTTCCTCATTGAACATGAGAAGGTCGGACCTCTACTAGCTAAGCTTTTACGCGCTTAGCACCAAGCTTGGTCAACTGCATGTTGGCATAAACCAGAATCACAATCACACCGAGGTTTCTAAGTACTAGTAGAGAAACACCTAGTGGATTACTGGCTAGCAGGTCACCATAGAAAATTGGGAATATCAACCAGGACAAGCCTGAAGTTATTACCGTTATCCAGACCACTAACTTCCAGTTAGCAGTCTTAGCCAAGATTCCGAAGATGGCAGCCCCAACGACCCAGAGTTCATACTGAGGGGATCCAACCTTGTTGAATACCAAGAGATCCAGAGTTGCGGTCAAGAAAATCCAAGCAAAAGCAGTATTCCTATCTGCCCCTGCGCGCATAGCTCTAAAGCCTAAGAAGATAGTGATCGCTAATGCGCCGAACTGAACCAGGGTCATGATGCTGGCGACTTCTGTAACTCCAAAGCCTGTGATTTGGAATGTGACAATCTCGTTGTCGTAGTAAATCTTTGAACCAGGAATACCAAGCAGTATTTGAATCAGCCAGAAGATGGCAATAGTTGATTCAACTTGAATACCTCTACCTGACTGCATGGTGATAAAGCTAAACATGTTCATGTTGCCACCAAGTAATAAACCGATACCTAGAATCACAGCTGTTCCAATAAGAATGTGTAATACGAATCGCTTGCGGTTTTCAGAAACAATAAAACCTGAGAACAAACCAGCCATGGGTGAAACTTTGATCCAGGTAGCAGCATTGAATAACTGCATGGAAGTTGATTCACGTTTTTCTAAGAAAGATACCGCTGCAAAAACTGTCAAAGCAAGACTGAATACTTCAAGTCTTCCGATAGCAACTGGACCAATTAAAAACACACAGGCAATAAAGAACCAGGCAGCTTTGGCTCTATCCATGCGCTTACCCCAACCCAGCACATAAGCAAGAAGTAGCATGTTCAGATTCACAACCAACACCAACCAACCGGTCATGTAATCAGGTGGATAAATCCAGTGCGCTATCCATAGCGGCACCTGAGCAATATATGGATAAACCCAAGGATCTCTAATGCCAAGAAGGGAATGACCTTGCAGCATGTTGCTAACCCAAGCGTCATAGATGTATCTAACATCTCCTAGCGGATCACCGCTAGCTGTGCCAAGCCAGATAAGGGTTAACTGAGCTAACAGTCCAATTGATAGGACAAACCAGAACTTCTTTGGCAGTGGGCTAATTCTTGCCAGTAACTTTGCTATCAACCAAGTGCTCCTAATGGTTCGTCTCTTTCGTAAGTCTAAGATGCGTCAGGTGCGATAAGGCTTGGTTAGGCTTGTGTCATGGCTAAGCTCTGCGAAAGTATATCGATCAGAGGTAAAACCTCTCGTAACCGCATCTGGATTGCTCCGATGTGTCAGTATTCCTGTGAACACCAGGATGGTGTTCCTAATCAATGGCATTTAGTGCACCTAGGTTCAAGAGCTCTAGGTGGTGCAGGACTTGTTATGTGTGAAGCCACTGCAGTTCACCCAGATGGCCGCATCAGCCCCTGGGATACCGGCATCTGGAACGATGAGCAGGCTGCTGCCTGGGTTGAGATTACTAATTTCATTAGAGAAGCAGGTGCGCTCTCAGCTATTCAGTTAGCGCACGCTGGTCGCAAAGCCAGCATCTACCGTTCCTGGTCAGGAGACGGTGCGATGGGTTTATCTGATGGCGGTTGGGAGCCGGTATCTTCAACGAGCGAAGCCTTCCCTGGCTATAACACTCCTAAGGAACTATCAACTGAAGAGGTTTATGCCTCGATTGATGATTGGGTTCAAGCAGCTAAACGATCTGTTGCTGCCGGCTTTGATGTCTTAGAAATACATGCAGCGCACGGCTATTTGGTGCACCAGTTCTTATCTCCACTAACTAATCAAAGAACAGATGAGTTTGGTGGCAGTGTTGCTAATCGAGCTAAGTATTTGGTTGAAATAGTTGCTGGCATTAGAGCAGCCGTTGGCGAGGATGTTCCAATCCTGGTTCGTTTCTCAGCAACTGATTATCGTGCCGATGGTTTCACGCTTGAGCAGTGTGCAGAGGTAGCTAAGTTGTGTGAAGTAGCTGGAGCAGATCTATTTGATATCTCAAGCGGTGGAATTGTTCTCGGTGTTCAGATTCCAACCGGTCCTGGCTACCAAGTTCCGCTAGCTAAAGAGATGGCTGAAGAAGTAACCGCACCAATAGCAACTGTCGGTCAGATTACTGATGCCAAACAAGCTGAAGAGATTCTGCAAACAACAAACATTGATGTGATCATGATTGGCAGGGTATCTCTAAGAGATCCTTACTGGCCACTTCGTGCAGCCCATGAATTAGGCGTTGAAGTTGACTACTGGCCTAACCAATACTCAAGAGGTAAATACCCTAGTTAGTCTCTTCTAGTTGCATCTTGAACTTCACCAACAAGTTCTTCCAAGATGTCTTCAAGAAATAACAAACCAACTAGTTTGCCTTCATCGTCGTAGCTAGCCATAAGGTGCTGTCTATCTCTTTGCATTAGAGCAAGAGCATCTTCCAATTCAACGCTGCCACCAATAGATTTCACTGTTCTTAGTAACTTACGTTGCACCGGTAGATCTGCTTCTGTTTCATCAGCATCGATCACATCTTTGAGATGCAGGTAACCCTCTAGTTCACCAGCTGCATCGAAAACAACATATCTACTAAAGCCATGCTTAGCAACAGCTTGTTCAATATCTCTTGGTGTAACAGTTAGGTCAACGGTAATCAAGTTAGTAACTGGAACTAGAACGTCTTTAACTTTCTTATCCGTGAATTCAAAAGTATTGGTGATAGCACCAGTCTCATCACTCAATACACCTTCACGGGTTGAGTGTTGAACAATATCTTCAACCTGCTCAATTGTGTATGCGGTGTTAGCTTCATTCTTAGGTTTGACACCAAATAGTCGAAGCGCTCCATTAGCTATTGCATTGAGTGCAAAAACAATTGGTTTCATAAGCACAGCTAATCCATAGACCATAGGCACCAGCACCAGTGCAGAGCGCTCAGGAATAGAGAATGAAATGTTCTTAGGAACCATCTCACCGATTAACACATGCAAGAAAGAAACCAGCACCAAGGTAATAGCAAAGGCAACTATTGTTTCAAGTTCCTCCCCTAGAGCAAACAAACCTAGCGGAGCCTTGAGGATTTCATGGATGGCAGGCTCTGCAACTAGGAGAATCAAAAGTCCGCTAATAGTCACACCTAGCTGACAGGTAGCAAGGATGAGGCTAACGTTCTCCATGCCCTTGATGGTTAGCTTTGCAGGCTTTGATCCGGCTTCAGCACGAGGTTCGATCTGAGCACGACGAGCAGAGATAACAGCAAACTCGGCAGCAACAAAGAACCCATTAGCTATCAAAAGTCCTAGGAAGGCAAATATTCCAGTCCAAGCATCAGTCATTACTCTCACCCCCTGACGGAATCTCATCTGGAATGAAACGGATGCGGTCAACTCGACGACCATCCATACGTTCAACTCTTAGTAAGCCATCTTCGATTCTTACCTCATCACCAACAGAGGCAACTCGACCTAAAACAGACATGAGATAACCAGCAACTGTTTCATAAGCACCATCAACTGGAACTTTGATGGCTAACTTCTCTAACAGTTCATCGGGACGGAACATACCTGGGAATGAGAAAGACTTGTCTTTGCCACCGGTGATCTCAAGCTTTGCTCTATCGTGTTCATCGCCTAGTTCACCAACAAGTTCCTCAACAAGATCTTCAAGTGTCACAATTCCGGCTGTGCCACCATACTCATCAACGACGATTGCCAACTGCAAACCTTTAGAGCGAAGAACACCCATGAGTTTCTCTAAAGAAATGGTTTCCGGAACTCTAAACGGTTCAACCATCAAAGCT
The DNA here is from genome assembly GCA_040402475.1 of Rhodoluna sp. GTDB lineage: Bacteria > Actinomycetota > Actinomycetes > Actinomycetales > Microbacteriaceae > Rhodoluna. The sequence goes on along the minus strand of JBBAMM010000019.1, from coordinate 15,846 downwards.
GTTACTGGAACTGAATTTCTTTTCTCTCGTGGAACCGATGCTGCTGCTTTTACGTGAACAACACCAACCACGTCATCGGTTGAACCGGTAAACACAGGGAATCTTGAGAACCCGGTGTTATGAGATAGGTCAATCACATCTTGAACAGTGAGGGCAGCATCTAAAGATGTCAGTTTGGTTCTAGGGGTCATCACATCGGCTGCAACTAATTGCGAAAGCGCTAACGTCTTAGTAATCAAATCTGCTGTGCTCTGCTCTAGAGCTCCAAGGCTTGCTGATCTTTGAACCAGTGAAGATAACTCATCAGCTGTTCTTGAAGAACTTAGTTCCTCTTTAGGTTCAATACCAAGAGAACGAACTATGGCATTACCTGTTTTATTTAGTAACCAAATCAGCCAACCAAAAACCCAGGTGAATATAAGTTGAAAACGAACAACAGCTTTATTGACCCCTAGTGGCAAAGTCAGAGCTAACTTCTTAGGGATAAGCTCCCCCACCAGTGTTGAGAACAAGGTCGCAATAATAAGGGCAATGGTCAGTGCTGTTGCGTGAACGCTAGTAGTCGATAGTCCTAAAGGTTCAAGGGTTGGTTCCAAAAGAGTTGCTAAAGATGGCTCAGCTAGGAAACCGGTCAACATAGTGGTTATGGTGATACCCAGTTGAGCACCGGAAAGATGGGTGCTGGTTCGCTTCAAAGCCCTAATGCTCGCTGCTAGACCACGCTCACCACGTTCTTGACGAGCCTCAAGGTCAGTTCTTTCAAGATTGATAAGTGAGAACTCACTGGCAACAAAGATTCCTGTGCCTATGGTGAGTAAGACCCCCAGGCCGAGTAAATACCACTCGTTCATAGGGTTAGCCCTTTATTCGGGCACGGGTCGGGATGGTCTGAGTCCATAACTGTATAAGCATACCTAAGCCTCATTAGCCCCTGCTAGCCATAAACAGGGCTGAAAACTCGACAGGGGTAGGCAAGGTAGGCTTATTTGGCAGTAAACAGGCGGAAGTATGAGGTGATCTGTTGTCCGACGACAACTCACAATCTAGTCAAGAATTCGGCGCTAACGAGTGGTTAGTGGACGAAATGTATAGTCAATGGCTAGGAAATCCAGAATCAGTAGACAAAGAATGGCAACCCATCCTTGAGCGCTACCACCAACTAAAACTTGGCACACCAGTAACTCCTGTAACTGCAGCTGCAGTAGTTGAATCAACCGCTACCGGATCAGTTCCGCTAGTTGCCAGAACTACAAGAGTTGAAGCGAAGCCACAACCAATTCCTGCTCAAGCTCCAACTATCGGATCAGTTGCCGAGACAGTTGAAGAAGCAACCGAAGACCAGGTCAACATTCTCAAAGGTATGTCAAAGACTTTGGCTGCCAACATGGATGCTTCTCTTACTATTCCTACCGCTACCAGCGTTAGAGCAATACCAGCCAAACTTTTGATTGATAACCGTATTGTGATCAACTCTCACCTGGGTAGAACCCGTGGTGGCAAAGTTTCATTCACACACATCATCGGTTACGCAATCATCCGTGCCCTAAAAGAATTCCCTAGCCAAAATGTTTACTACGAAGAAGTAGATGGCAAACCTGCTTCAGTGTCACCTGCGAACATCAACTTTGGTTTAGCAATTGACATTCCTAAACCTGATGGCACACGTGCACTGCTTGTTCCTAACATCAAGAAAGCGCAACGACTTAACTTTGCTGAGTATCTAAATGCTTATGAAGATTTAGTAAAGCGCGCAAGAGATAACAAGCTAACCGCAGAAGATTTCGCTGGAACAACAGCATCGCTAACTAACCCTGGTGGAATTGGAACAGTCCACTCGGTTCCAAGACTTACTAAGGGTCAAGGCTGCATCGTTGGTGCAGGAGCTCTTGATTACCCAGCTGAATTCCAAGGCATGAGCGAAGAGCACTTAGCCAAGCTTGGTATTAGCAAGATTATTACTCTGACCTCTACCTATGACCACAGAGTCATCCAGGGTGCAGGTTCCGGTGAATTCCTTAGAAAGATCCATGAACTGCTCCTAGGTGAGCGTGGTTTCTACGATGAGATTTTTGCAGATCTTCGAATCCCTTACGAACCGATTCGTTGGGCAACAGACTTTGAACAAACTGAAGCTGATTCAAGAAGCAAAGAAACTAGAGTTCAAGAACTAATCAACGCTTACCGTGTTCGTGGTCACCTGATGGCTGACATTGATCCATTGGAATATCAGCAACGATCACACCCAGATCTTGATGTGTTAACCCATGGCCTTAGCCTCTGGGATCTAGATAGAACCTATAAGACCGGAGGCTTTGGCGGTAAGTCAAAGATGATGGTTCGAGATGTTCTAAAGATTTTACGTGACAGCTACTGCCGCACCGTTGGTGTTGAATACATGCATATTCACAACCCAGCTGAACGTAAATGGATGCAAGAAAAACTTGAGCAGCCTTACCAGAAGCCTTCTCGTGAACAGCAACTTCGTATTCTTGAAAAGCTAAACGAAGCAGAAGCTTT
>JBBAMM010000019.1:10273-13229 GCA_040402475.1 Rhodoluna sp. | reverse complement strand
AAGACTGTTCAAGGTTCTGGAGATGTTAAGTATCACCTAGGAACCGAAGGTGTCTTTACTTCCGCAACCGGTAACACCACCAAGGTTTACCTGGCAGCTAACCCTTCTCATCTAGAGGCAGTGAACCCAGTACTTGAAGGTATTGTTCGAGCAAAACTAGATCGCATGGACAAATCTCCTGAAGAGAACCCGGTGCTACCAGTTCTTATTCACGGTGATGCTGCCTTCGCAGGTCAAGGTGTTGTTCCAGAGACTCTAAACATGATGAGTCTTCGTGGTTACCGTACCGGTGGAACTATTCACATCGTTATTAACAACCAGGTTGGATTCACTACCCCACCTAGCATGTCTCGTTCAACTGTTTACTCAACAGATGTTGCTAAGGGAATCCAAGTTCCTATCTTCCACGTTAACGGTGATGACCCTGAAGCAGTATTCCGAGTTGCCCAGTTGGCTTTCGAATACCGTCAGGCGTTTAGTAAAGATGCTGTAATCGATCTAATCTGTTACCGCCGTCGTGGACACAACGAAGGTGATGACCCTTCGATGACTCAGCCACTGATGTATAACTTGATTGAAGCTAAGCGCTCGGTTAGAACTCTTTACCTTGAATCCCTCGTAGGTCGAGGAGATATCACTCGCGAAGAATTCGAACAATCTAACGCCGACTTCCAAGCGAAGCTTGAAAACGCATTCGTGGAAGTTCACGAAGCGATGTCTAAGCCAGTGGAACTAGTTTCAAGACCAGTAGGTATTGGAACAACAGCTAGCGATCACCCTGAGATCAACCATGAAACCAAGGTTTCTAAAGAAGTTGTTGAACTCATAGGTAATGCGCACAGCAACCTACCGCCAGCTTTCAGCGTTCACCCTAAGCTTCAGCAACTACTTGCCAAGCGTGTTGAAATGTCTAAGGAAGGTGGCATTGACTGGGGCTTCGGTGAACTACTAGCTCTTGGTTCATTGCTAGTTGAAGGCGTGAATGTTCGTATGTCGGGTCAGGACACCAGACGTGGAACATTCGTTCAACGTCACGCTGTCTTCCACGATCGTGAGAACGGTCAAGAGTGGATGCCACTTAGAAACCTAACCAGCAACCAGGCTAAGTTCTATATCTACGATTCACTACTTAGCGAATATGCAGCTATGGGATTCGAATATGGTTACTCGGTTGAACGTAAAGATGCTCTAGTTCTTTGGGAAGCGCAGTTTGGAGATTTTGCTAACGGCGCTCAAACCATACTTGACGAATTCATTTCATCTGCAGAACAGAAGTGGGGACAACACTCCTCACTTGTTCTCCTATTACCTCACGGTTATGAAGGCCAAGGACCTGATCACTCTTCAGCAAGGATCGAAAGATACCTGCAGCTTTGCGCTGAGAACAACATGACAGTTGCTCAGCCTTCAACACCGGCTAACCACTTCCACTTGCTTCGCCGTCAGGCTTACGCTCGTCCAAGAAGACCTTTGATTGTCTTCACACCTAAGTCGATGCTGAGACTAAAAGCAGCTTCATCTAAGGTTGAGGATTTCACTACCGGTTCTTTCAAACCAGTTATCGATGATGAGCGTGGCTTGGCAAAGCAGAACGTAAAGAGAGTCTTGTTCTGTTCAGGCAAGGTTTACTGGGATCTTTTGGCTGAGGCTGAAAAGCGCGGTGACACCACAACAGCAATTGTTCGTGTTGAGCAGCTTTACCCAACACCGGTTGATGAGATCAAAGCAACCTACGCCCAGTATCCAAATGCTGAACTGTTCTGGGTTCAGGATGAACCAGCCAACCAAGGTCCTTGGACATATATTGGTCTGTTCTTACCTAAATACATGAATGGTCAGGTTGCTAAGTTGATCTCACGTCCAGCTAGCGCATCACCTGCAACTGGTTCTGCTAAGCGTCACGCAGTTGAGCAAGCAGACCTAGTTGAAAGAGCATTTAACTAACCATGGTTGAGCCACGTCGCAACATAAGAATCGTCATCATCGGTGACGATCTGATTGGTGCAGGTGGCGACCCTAAAGGTCTAGGTTGGGTAGGCAGAGTTATCGCTAAAACTCAAAGCGATTACCCTCGGGTGGATTTCTATACCTTGGCTACCCCTGAGATCTCAACAGCAGGCATGAGCGAACAGTGGCTTGAAGAAGCTTCTAAGCGATTCGCAGCTGATACTGATAACCGTCTAATCATTTGCCTAAACCCGAATGACATCAATGCCGGTATCACAATGTCTAGATCAAGACTGAACCTAGCTAACATCTTGGACACTGCGGCCAGCAAAGGTGTTCAATGCTTTGTTGTCTCACCTATTCCAAGTCGTAACCCTCAGCTGAACTATGACATTGAGCATCTCTCTGCAGGTTTTGAAGATGTCGCCTCAAGAAGAAGTTTGCCTTTTGTTGATTGCTTCAGACCGCTAGTTGATCACGCCGGCTTCAATGAGGAGCTAAAGAACTCAGTTCTAGGGCTACCAGGTCAACTCGGTCACGGTCTTATTGCATGGTTAGTTTTGAACCAAGGCTGGTATCGCTGGCTGGATCTTCCAGAACAAGAGATATAAAGAAAACCCCGCCTAAAAAAGCGGGGTTTCTTTTTTGTCATCCCTCGGATCGGAGCCTGTCCGATACCTGAGAGAAGAATCTGGCTGATGACTCTGGGTCTGAAGATGAGCTTGAAACTATTCGCGAAATCTTTCGCTCTATTTCAAACTCAAGTTCACACTTTGAGCATTCAGAGAGGTGACTTACAACCTCTTGCTTGGTCTTGTCATCAAGTTCGTTTGATAAGTAATCAAAAACTCTCATCTGAGTCTCTTCACAACTGAAGTTCGTCATTTTTATATACCCTTTACTTTTTCTTGTTTTTTTGGTTCAAACCGATACCGTACTGCTGCGCTTGCTCGACCAGGAGCTTACGCAAAAGTGCACGGCCACGGAAAATTTTGGTTCCAACTGTTGA
>JBBAMM010000019.1:4047-10173 GCA_040402475.1 Rhodoluna sp. | reverse complement strand
GTTGATCCAAGGCATAACACCCTTGCCTTGATCCTGGAAGTTATCCCAAGACTTGAACGCCTTGAAAATTACTTCTTGAGCCAATTCTTCACCTTTAGCGAAGTTGCGGGCTTTAGAAATACATGCTCTACGAATCTGGTCGTAGAACGGTGAAACTACTAATTCGAACTCTGCAACTTTTTGGGCTTGTTCAGGTGAAATATCGATGGCTGCGCTCATTTCTGTAGTGATTAGTAATTGTGTCATGCGACTGCTGCGAACTCGAGCAGTTGGGCCATAGCTATGGCGGCGCTTTGTGGAGCTTTGTAAGGTTAGTTGATTAGTGATAAGTATCTTCCTCCGGGTCGGGTGGCTCGCCTTTGAGCCGATTTAGGTTTGGACACCTGTAAAAGCATGTCGATAGACTTATTAACAGATGTCGGACAACACTTATTCCCAAAAAGCCAAAAAACTTTGGCTTGCCCCGACAATTTCTCATGCCATCTCTGGCACAGTCTCTTTGCCTGGATCAAAGTCTTTGACTAACCGAGAATTAGTCCTATCTGCCTTAGCCCAGTCCCCTACTCACCTGAGAAAACCCCTAGATTCAAGGGATTCCCAGCTGATGATCGAGTCCCTAAGAAGGCTAGGAACCCAGATCACCAACGGTGAAGGAGGCGACCTAGTAATAGTCCCACCAACCACTGACATTTCACTTAACACCACAATTGACTGCGGTTTAGCTGGCACAGTCATGAGGTTTGTGCCCCCTATGGCAGCCCTATTTGAGGGAACAATCGTCTTTGATGGCGATGAAGCAGCCCGAAGAAGGCCTATGCAGACCACAATCGACTCCCTTAGGGCTCTTGGGGTCAATGTCAGTGATTCTGAGGGGCTACCTTTTACTATCACTAGCTCTGGAGTTATCGAGGGTGGCTATCTAGAGATAGATGCCTCAGCCTCATCCCAGTTCGTTTCAGGCTTACTGCTAGCGGCTCCAAGGTTTACTAAAGGTCTAGAGCTTAGACATGTTGGGGAGCACCTACCGAGTCTTCCTCACATTGAAATGACCTTGGAATGCCTAAGAGAACGTGGTGTCAGCGTTTCTCAACCTGAGCCAACCCTCTGGAAAGTATTGCCTGGTCCTATTTCCGGTGGTGAGAAACTAATCGAGCCAGATCTATCTAACGCTGGTCCTTTCCTGGCTGCAGCTTTGGTAACCGGTGGAACTGTAACTATCTCAGACTGGCCACAGCACACCACTCAGGTTGGTAAGCATTTTGTAGAACTGCTAACTCAGATGGGTGCTGCTGTGAAGACAGCAGGAACTGATCTTGTCATTACTGGCACAGGTTCAATTAAGGGCATCGATGTTGATTTATCTATTGGTGGTGAACTAGCTCCAGTGATTATTGCTTTAGCTGTCTTAGCCGATGGTCCTTCGAGAATTACAGGTATTGCTCATCTCAGAGGTCATGAGACTGACCGACTTGCTGCTCTAACCAATGAGATAAATAGCATTGGCGGTAACGCTAAAGAATTAGAGGATGGAATTGAAATAGTTCCTAGCGCTAACGTGCATGGTGGTTTATGGCAAACCTATGAAGATCACCGGATGGCAACTGCAGGAGCAATTATTGGGTTGCGCGTACCTGGTATTGAGATTGAAGACATTAACGTTGTAGCTAAGACTATGCCTAACTTTGTTGAACTATGGAGTGAGCTCTTGGAGCCTAAAGCTTGAGTTGGTTATACGAACCAGAACCTGGTGAACATGATCTCGATGAGAGTGATGTTCGAGTACGTCCAAACCCTAAAGGCAATAAACCTAGAACTAAGAACAGGCCGAGCTATGCCGATGCTCCTATTGGAATGGTTATTCAAGTTGATAAAGGTCGATACACCATTATCTTGGATGGTAAAGAAATCATTGGAACTCTAGGTAAAGAACTTCGTAAAGAAGGCGTTGCAGTTGGTGACCTTGTTGCACTAGCTGGAGATACCTCAGAAACTGTTGGAGCGCTATCACGAATAGTAAGAGTTGAACCTAGAACTACTCTACTTAGAAGAAGCGCTGATGATACCGATCAGGTTGAGCGAGTAATTGTTGCTAATGCAACCCAGATGCTGATTGTTGTTGCTATTAGTAATCCAGAACCTAGAACCAGACTTATTGATAGGTATCTAGCTGCAGCCTTTGATGCAGGACTAAGACCTGCTCTTTGTATTACCAAAGTAGATCTTGCTGACCCAACCGAGTTCCTGAGTAACTTTGCAGGTCTTTCAGTTCCGGTGATTCTCAACAGAAAAGATAGTCCAAGCATTAGTGAACTCAATGAGTTCCTAGCCAACGAAACAACTGTGGTCGTAGGTCACAGCGGTGTTGGTAAATCCACCTTGGTTAATGCTCTAGCCCCAGATGCTCTTCGTTCAACCGGTGGAGTGAACACCGTCACAGGTAGAGGTAGGCATACCAGCAGCTCAGTTAGAGCCATCCCACTAGATGCCAGTACTTGGATCATTGATACCCCTGGAGTTAGGTCATTTGGTCTAGGGCATATCAAACTTGAGAACCTACTCAAGAGCTTTGAAGACCTTTGGTCGGTAGCTAGTAACTGCCCTAGAGATTGTTCACACCTAGCAGACTCCCCTGACTGTCTTCTAGATGAAGCCATAACCAATGGAACACTTCCTGCCGCCCGAGTTGATTCTCTAAGAAGACTTATGGGTTCACTGGCTAACACCGCCAGCGAATAAAGTTATCTAATGGATTACTCCCAAGACCTAGCTCTAGCTATTGAGCTTGCTGATATCGCTGATGCGATATCCCTTGAACGTTTTTACTCTCAAGATCTAGTAGTTGAAACCAAACCTGACGCCACCCCAGTTACCGATGCGGATAGAAGTGTTGAAGCTGCTCTGAAGGCAAAGCTTAAAGATTCTCGCCCTAACGATTCACTTATTGGTGAAGAGTATGGAACTACCGGTGAGAACCTGCACGGTGCAGGAAGCAGAACTTGGATTATTGACCCTATCGATGGAACTGCTAACTTCATGCGTGGAGTTCCAGTTTGGGCAACGCTCATCGCTCTTGCAGTTGATGGCAAACCAGTAGTTGGAGTAGTAAGTGCTCCTGCCATGGGCAGAAGGTGGTGGGCAGCACCAGGATCAGGCGCACACACCAGACACATCGATGGAAGAGTTACTGATATTCAAGTTTCTAAGATCTCAGATCTTGAGCATGCATCGCTTAGCTATAACAGTTTGAAGCTCTGGGATGAGACTGGCCGACTAGATCAGCTGATGACCCTAACTAGAAAAGTTTGGCGAACCAGAGCTTATGGAGACTTCTGGGCATACATGCTCTTAGCTGAAGGTGCACTTGAAATAACAACTGAGCACAACCTTGCCATCTATGACATCGCTGCCCTTGTTCCAATCATTGAACAAGCCGGTGGAACAATCACAGATCTAGATGGTGACCTAACAATTAATTCTTCAAGCGTTCTAGCAACTAACTCTGTGTTACACAGAACAGTTGCCGAACTTTTCAGACATCCGAATGTGAAGAACTAGTTCTTTATTTTTCGAAGAGCACTTATTTGCGAGGTAAGGACAATTGCAGTTATCCCCGCGATAAGTGCGACTACCGCTGTGAATAGTGCGAAAGCTCCAGCAATATCGGTAGGTCCCGTTTCACAATTTTGACTCGAATAACTTTCCATAAAACGGCAACCAGCCAAAGCCAGCCCATTTATAACTGCGGCTACCCAGCCAAGAATGCAGGCAGCAATGGAAATCCCCATCACAACCAAAGATGTTGTTCTAAGCGATTCGAGTCTTGATATTTCCTGAAGTTTAGACATGCTTGTTTCCCCTTTCCTGAGCACAAATCCCCACTTACAAGTAAATTATAGGGAGGGAGGCAATCTGATGATAAAAACGCAATGGTTCAAATTACAGATACTCTCTGCGGCCTCTGGCATCTCTTTCCTAGGTAGTGCGATGACTACCTTTGCTGTTGTGCTTAGGGATAAAGATGCAGCTGGTGCTCCTGGGGTTTCTTTACTGTTTCTCTGCATGCTTGTTCCTGCAGTGTTCTTATCGCCTTGGGCTGGGTTACTAGCTGATCGGTATAGCACCAGAAAACTGATGCCACCACTACTAATAGTGATGAGCCTTGCCAGTTTCAGCCTTGCTCTTGGTTTGCCTTCATGGTGGTCATACATCGCCCTACTTATCTCAGCTAGTGCTAACACCGGTGTGAATGCATCTTTCAATGCTTTGATTCCAAGTCTTGCTGCTAAAGAAGATGTCACCCGTGCCAACGGAATGAATACCACCTATACAGCTCTAGGTTCTCTGCTTGCTCCCGCTCTTGGTGGAATCCTAGTTAGCACTACTGGTTACTTCTGGCCTTTCATCATCGATGGAGTTTCTTTCATTGTCCTAACCGTTGTAATTCTGTTGTTGAAAGTTGACCGTCAAGGATCAACAGGTCATGAAGAGGGATCTCTAAAAGCCCTAGCTGGACTGAAGTTTGTTTTTCAAGACAAACTAATTCGTTCCATAGTTATCTTGATTACCGTGTTGATCATCTCCTTAGGTGTAATTCAAGTTGGCGAAGTATTCCTTTTGATTGATGAACTTCACGCCACAACTTTCATCTATGGATTAGCTGGAGCGGTGTTTGCCTTCGGAGCAGTATCTGGTGGTGTTTTCACCGTTCTTACAAAAGTTCCACTGCGCTATCACATGAGAATAGTCACAGCGGCAATCCTGATGGTGATAGTTGTTGTTATCACTATTGCTAGAGCTCATCACTGGTGGGTTGTGATGACCTTTGGATATATCGGTGGAGTTTGTATGGCACTACTTAACTCTTATGGCAATGGAATTATTCAGAACAGAACTGAAGAATCGGTTCGAGCCAGAGTGATGGCAACCTTCGGTGCTGTTATTACTGTTGGAACAGTCACCAGCACAGCATTAGCTGGAATAGCAATTGAAGCTTTTGGAGTTAGAAATACCTTTGTTGGAGCAGGTGTAATCGGAGCGATTATTCTTGCCGTCCTAGGCCCTGCTGTTCTCAAGCATGGTAAGGACTATGGCAAAGAGGAACTAACTTCTAAGTAAGTTAGCTGCTGCTTCTAGTTCAGGAGCTAGGAAGCGATCTGGTCCAAACCCAGGGACAACAGTCCTAAGTTCTGCATAAAGCTTTCCTGTAACCGGAGCAGGCTTTAGTGGTGCTCTAAGTTCAATACATCTCGCTGCACCAACTAGTTCAATAGCCAGAATATTTCTAAGGTTGTCCACTACCTTGCGTAGCTTTCTTCCTGCATGCCAACCCATAGAAACATGGTCCTCTTGCATCGCAGATGAAGGTATTGAGTCAACGCTTGCTGGAACTGCTAAGCGTTTAGAGTCGCTAACTAAACCAGCTGCTGTGTATTGGGCAATCATCAAACCAGAGTCAACACCGGCATCACCTGCGAGAAATGGTGGTAAGTCTTGGTTTCTGTTCTTATCCAACATGCGGTCAGTTCTACGCTCGCTGATAGAACCAAGATCTGTTGCTGCTATTGCTAGGAAGTCAAGAACATAACCTACCGGTGCTCCATGGAAGTTACCGTTAGAGGTGACTTCCCCTGACTCTAAAACAACAGGGTTATCGATAGTTGCTGCTAACTCTCTGGTTGCCACCTGCTTGGCGTAGGTCACGGTATCTCTAACTGCACCAGAGACCTGCGGAGCACAACGCAGCGAATAAGCATCTTGAACTCGGTTATCACCATGTCTGTGTGATGCAACAATTTCAGAACCGATAAGAGCCTCAAACATGTTCTTAGCTGATTGAGCTTGACCAGGGTGTGGTCTTAGAGGTTCGTGTAATTCGGCACGAAGTACCTGATCAGTTCCCATCAATCCTTCGATACTCATAGCTGCAATAACATCTGAGTAATCAAGCAGCTTCTCCAAATCAGTAATAGCCAAGATGAGCATGCCTAGCATGCCATCGGTGCCATTGATTAGAGCTAGTCCTTCTTTTTCTTTTAGTTCAACTGGAATAATGCCAGCTTGAGCTAGCAGTTCTGTAACAGGTTCTTCACTACCATCAGGACCTAGTGCTCTGCCCTCACCCATAAG
>JBBAMM010000019.1:0-3947 GCA_040402475.1 Rhodoluna sp. | reverse complement strand
CGATCTGCTGGATCAATGTGCCTATTAGCTAAAGCACCAAAGCCAGTTGAGATTCCATAAACTGCCAACTCACCTTGAGCAAGAGCTTCAACTTGGTCACGGCTAATCTGCATACGAGCTAACGCTTCGGAAGAGATCTCAACCTTGGCATTCTCACGAGCAATAGCTATGACATCGGCAAAGGTAATGCCTGAGGAGTTAATACTTACGGTCTTCACTTATTGCTCCTGTATATAGAGGTTCCTGAGATAACAGTTTCTTGAATCAAATCAACACCTGGCCGATAGGCAATATGCCTAAAAGACGGTGCATCTAAAATCACAAAGTCAGCTGACTTACCAACAGCAAGCATGCCAACGTCTTCTCTTTGCAAAGCTTTAGCGCCACCCATGGTTGCACTCCACAGAGCCTGCTCAGGTGTGAAATGCATGTCTCTTACTGCAACAGCGATACAGAACGGCATGGAAGTTGTGTAACTGGAACCAGGGTTGCAATCAGTAGCTAGTGCAACGCTTACCCCTGCATCCCAGAGTCTTTTAGCATCTGGATACTCTGCTCTAGTTGAGAACTCTGCACCGGGTAACAAAGTTGCGACAGTATTACTTGAAGCTAGTAGCTCTATGTCTTTAGCGGAAAGATGTGTGCAGTGGTCAGCACTGGCACAGCCCAGTTCAACTGCTAGCTCAACACCTCTGCCTTGGGCTAACTGATTGGCATGGATTCTAGGTAGTAAACCCTGAGCAATTCCTGCTTCAAGGATTGCTTTTGATTCTTCATAATCAAAAGCACCTTGATCACAAAAGACATCTATCCATCTTGAATACGGAGCACATGATTCAAGCATTTCGCCCATTACAAGAGAAACATATTCATCTCTTTTATTCTTAAACTCTTCTGGGACAACATGGGCTCCCATGAAGGTGACATCTTCTGTGTGTTGGACAGCAAGTCTTACTGACCTAAGTTCATCAGCAACATTTAGTCCGTAACCGCTCTTAGTCTCAAAAGTTGTTATTCCAGATCGATACATCTCGATAGCGCGAGTTGCAATATTTTCATCAAGTTGTTCATCCGAGGCAGCTCTGGTTGCATGAACTGTAGTCATAATGCCAGAAGCTGAGTAGTTCTTTCCTGACATTCTGGCTTCGAATTCTTTAGCCCTATCCCCTGCAAACACTAGGTGAGCATGAGAATCAACAAAGCCTGGGATTACCGATTTACCTTCAAGGTTTACTTCAGTATCAGCATCAGGAGCATCCTTTGATGCCCCTACCCAAACAATCTGTCCATCTTGTTCAATGAAAGCTGCTTGCTCTAATTCACCTAGTATTCCTTTATCAAGAGCTAGATCATTGGTGACTAGGGATTCGATGCCTGAATAAAGTGTTGCCATGAATTACTCGGTGTCTAACATTGGCACATGAACATGCTTATGACGAGCAACCTCAACTGCCTCTGGGTATCCAGCATCCACGTGTCTTATAACTCCCATGCCTGGGTCATTGGTTAATACCCTTTGGAGTTTCTGTGCGGCTAGTTCGGTTCCATCTGCAACTGATACTTGACCGGCATGGATGGACCTTCCAATGCCAACCCCACCACCGTGGTGAATAGAAACCCAAGAAGCACCAGAGGCAATATTCACCATGGCATTTAGTAACGGCCAGTCAGCAATAGCATCTGAACCATCCAGCATTGACTCAGTCTCTCGATAAGGAGAGGCAACCGAACCACAGTCCAAGTGGTCTCTACCAATAACTATCGGAGCACTAACTTCGCCCTTAGCAACAAGGTCGTTGAATACCGCTCCGGCTTTATCTCTTTCGCCATAACCTAACCAGCAGATACGTGCAGGTAAGCCTTGGAACTGAACTCGATCTTGAGCCATGGTGATCCAACGACGAAGGTGATCATTTTCTGGGAATAGTTCAAGGATGGCTTTATCGGTTCGATAAATGTCTTTCTTATCTCCGGATAAAGCAACCCATCTAAAGGGTCCTTTACCTTCGCAGAACAGTGGACGAATATATGCAGGAATAAAGCCAGGGAACTTGAAGGCATCTTTATAGCCACCCTTACGAGCTTCATCTCTAATTGAGTTACCGTAATCGAATACTTCAGCACCTTTAGACATGTATCCAACCATTGCCTCAACATGCTTAGCCATAGATTCTTCAGCACGCTTGGTGTAATCCTCAGGGCTCTTAGCAGCGAGAGCGACCGAGTCATTTAGGTCAACACCATCTGGTAGATAAGCAAGAGGATCATGCGCTGAGGTTTGGTCAGTAACAATATCGATGGCAACATCACGCTTTAGCATTTCAGGAAGAATGTGTGCCATGTTGCCAACAAGACCAATAGAGATTGCTCTTCTAGCTGCTTTGGCAGTTAGGGCTTTTTCGATTGCATCATCAAGATTGTCTGCTATCTCATCAAGGTATCTATCTTGCAGTCTTCTTCTAAGCCTTGATTCATCAACATCAACAATCAAACAAGTTCCCTCGTTCATCGTTACAGCCAGTGGTTGAGCACCTCCCATACCACCGCAACCAGCAGTGACAGTTAGGGTTCCAGCTAGAGTGCCACCAAATCTTTTAGCTGCAATAGCAGCAAAGGTTTCATAAGTTCCCTGCAAGATTCCTTGAGTTCCGATATAGATCCAAGAACCTGCAGTCATCTGCCCATACATGGTCAGGCCCATTTGTTCTAATCTTCTAAACTCAGGCCAGTTAGCCCAATCCCCTACCAAGTTTGAGTTGGCAATAAGAACTCGAGGAGCCCACTCATGTGTTTGAAAAACACCAACCGGTTTACCGGATTGAACTAGAAGAGTTTCATCACCTTTTAGTTGGGTAAGGGTTTTTACGATGGCATCAAAGGAAGCCCAGTTACGAGCAGCTTTACCGGTTCCACCGTAAACAACAAGGTTTTCTGGATGTTCAGCAACAGCAGGATCAAGGTTGTTATGCAGCATACGTATTGCTGCTTCTTGAGCCCACCCCTTTGCAGTAATAGTTGAACCGGTGGCTGCATGCAGCGGGAAGTGGGCTTCATTGCTCATAGGTCAATATCACCTTAGAAACACCATTGGCGCAAACTGACTCGCTCTGCCAAACTGAACCCATGAGCAGTGAAGACATCCTTTGGCCTAGAGCCAGTGCTTGGCTTAGCCCAGCTAGCGCAGAAGCCTGCGATTTAGGGGTTTTTGGAGTTCCAGCTCACCTAACCAGCATCTCCCCAACTGGAGCTAACCACACCCCTCAAGCCATAAGAGCAGCTCTAACGAGGTATTCCCTGAACTCAGCAGCGGGTGACCTTGGAACATTAAGTGCTTTTGATTTTGGTGATGTCTCTGAACCAGATAGTCCTGAAGGTGAAGCAAGAACACAGGCACTAACCCAACAGGTATTAAATCAAGCAAAACTAGCTATCGCTCTCGGTGGCGATAACTCTGTTACCTATGCCGTGGCTAAAGCAACTTTGAGCTCTGGTGGTGGACTGATCACTTTTGATGCTCATCATGATATTCGTGAAGGCATCAGTAATGGCTCTCCAGTTAGAAGACTTATTGAAGCAGGCTTACCTGGCAACAAGATTGTTCAAATAGGTGTCAACGATTTCTCTAACTCACCTGAATACTCTAAGCGTGCCAAGGAGTATGGCATTCATGTGATTACCCGAGCAGATATTGAAAAACTAACAGCAACAAACATTCTTGCTGAAGCTTTTGAAGTCATCGGGACAGGCCCAATCCACGTTGATTTTGATGTTGATGTTTGCGACAGAAGCTTTGTTCCAGCTTGTCCAGCAAGTGCTCCCGGTGGCATTAGTGCATACCAGCTAAGAGAGTTTGCCAGATTAGCTACCAGCAACCCCCAGGTGAGATCGATCGACATTACTGAGATAGATGCAACCAAGGATGCAGAAGACCAGAGAACAATCAGACT
>JBBAMM010000018.1:0-23551 GCA_040402475.1 Rhodoluna sp. | reverse complement strand
GTTCTTTGACTTCTGTGTAAACACCAAAGAACAGAGCAACCATGTTATTCATTGGAACATCGACTCCAACAGTCCAAACTCCTCCAACAACTGCTTCATTAGCAACAGTCCCCGCTTTGACAGAGAGTTCAACCGGGCTATACCAAATCTCTAAAGCATTAGGGTCAACCCAGGCATTCCAAAGCTTTTCAATGATTACTGGATAATCTCTCTCAACGGTATAAAGCAATCCACGCATCTGTGAGTTCTTTCTCTCCATGTTTTTACCGTCAAAAAGACTAACGCAAGACTAAGTTCAGTGCTCGAAATGCCGTTTTGGAGATAGTTGGGGCAATTTAGCCATAGTTTGAGTTAAATACCCGCAAGGCTATAAAAAGGTTTTTTCTTTCCGAAGGATCTTAGAAAATGCTCGTGTTCTCACTAAAGGGCCACACACAAGCCAAGCATTTGGATCAGCAAAACGGAGAGTCGCCAATCTGGTTGCTAGTCCCAACTGTCGAAGACAACTCCGCCAATTCCTATGAGTTTTCGCCCCGTCTCGGTTTCCTTATCATCGCGTTTCTTGAGCTGCAGGCCTTTGTTTAAGGATTTGAGTTGACTGATTTTTGCAGGAAAATGCTCGTTTACTTGTTCCTCAGTCGTGCCTAGAAAAATGAATCTCGTGTACTTTTGATTGTTCTTGAGGTAAATAGCTATCCCAAGATACTTTTCGGGGTGGTAGATTCTTCCTTCCCATCTCCGATTATGGACTAAACCATATTCAATCTTTTCAACGTCTTTGACTTTGACTGAGACACTTTCTTTAGTCGCTCCAATTGCCGACGAGTAAGGAATTAGAAGTATTTCACTCTTGGTGAAAACCACTATCGATTGCTTTTTCTTATTTTCGGGATGTAGCTCCGCCTGCCAATAAAAATTTAAGTCAGAAACCGAGTCGCCAAATCCGGCATTCTCTAGCGCCAGTTCAATGGTTTGCTCCCTCTCCACTGCGGTGATCAGATGCAATATCCCTAGTAGCACTAGCGCTACCCATTGAAAGTTACTTGTGTAATAGTCCCCCAGTGCGAATCCCCAATCTGGGCTGTTAGCAAAATCCGGACCTTGGATTACCCCGCCTAGAGGAGCCCTAAAGCCACTAATGAACCCTCCTAAGATAACGTGGCCGACAAGCATTAAAAAGAAGAGAAAATTATATTTTGACTTGGTAAACATCAGTGCGATAAAAGCTACGATGCCGCTTAGTAGCCAAACTTTGTCTTTGATGTCTGAGTCAATGAAGGAACTTATTCCGTTTTCAAAATCCCACCCAGTTAGAACGATAGACACCAGTCCAAGCATGCAAAGGAAAAAGATAAAGATTTTAGAGCCGGAGATTGGGTTACTTTGACTATTCATGTATGTAATGTTAGCCAAAGCTGGTTGCTGTCATGTTTCATTTTGGAAACATTCGTATCTTGAAATTTAGCTCAAGTTCCTAAACGTTAAACCTAAACTCAACGACATCGCCATCACGCATGACGTAGTCTTTGCCTTCCATGCGGACTTTACCGGCAGCTTTAGCATCGTTCATTGAACCTGCTGCTACTAAATCCTCATAGGAAACTATTTCTGCTTTGATGAAACCTCTTTGGAAGTCGGTGTGAATAACACCTGCTGCTTGCGGGGCTGTCCAGCCCTGTCGAATAGTCCAAGCTCTCGCTTCTTTAGGGCCAGCAGTTAGATAAGTCTGAAGACCAAGAGTCTTGAAACCAATACGTGCTAGCTGATCTAAACCTGATTCTTCTTGACCAAGAGAAGCTAGAAGTTCATTCGCTTCTTCAGCTGACAGGTCAATTAGTTCACTTTCAACCTTGGCATCTAAGAAAACTGCTTCAGCAGGTGCAACTAAGTCAGCAAGAATCTTTCGTTTACCAGCATCACTGAGTACTGATTCATCGACGTTGAATACATACAGGATTGGCTTAGCTGTTAGTAGGCCAAGTTCTTTGATGTCTGTGATGTCGATAGAAGATACCGACAGTGGCTTACCGGCATTTAGCCAGGCTAAAGCCTCGTCAACTGTGACAAGAACTGAAGGTTCAACTTTCTTACCCTTTACTTCTTTTTCAATTCTGTTACGAGCTTTATCTAAAGTTTCAAGATCAGCCAGGATTAGCTCAGTGTTGATGGTTTCGATGTCCCCTGCTGCATCAACCTTGCCATCAACGTGAATAACATCAGGATCAGCAAACCCTCTAACTACCTGAGCGATAGCGTCTGCTTCGCGGATGTTGGCTAGGAACTTATTACCTAGACCTTCACCAAGCGATGCACCTTTAACAATTCCTGCAATATCAACAAAAGATACTGGAGCAGGTAGCAGTCTTTCTGAACCAAAGATCTCAGCTAGCTTGTTCAATCTCTCATCTGGCAGGTTCACAACACCAATGTTTGGCTCAATGGTGGCAAACGGATAGTTAGCCGCCAAGACATTGTTCTTAGTCAATGCGTTGAAAAGAGTTGATTTGCCGACATTAGGTAGTCCGACGATACCGATAGTTAAAGCCATTAGGTCAGTTTAGTTGTCTTCTGCATACGCTTAGATTGAACCATGCCACTGAACTTCACAGCCATCGACTTTGAGACCGCTAATGGGTCTTCTGCTAGTCCTTGCGCTGTTGGGTTGGTGAAAGTTGCTGACGGCAAGATTGTTGATACCTTTTCAACTCTGATTCAGCCGCCCTATCCAAATGACTGGTTTGCAACAGGAAACATCAAAGTCCATGGGATTAGACCTGAAGATGTGGTTTCAGCTCCTAGTTGGGCTCAAGCCTTAGAGCAGATGCTTGAGTTCATAGCCGGAGATGACCTGATTGCCCACAATGCTGGCTTTGACATGGGAGTCCTGAAATCAAGCATCGAACTCATCGATGGGCAGATTCCTGCCCTGCGCTATGGCTGCAGCCTGATTATGGCTAGAAAGACGTATAACTTAGAAAGCTATAGGTTGAACCAAGTCGCCTATGCCATAGGGCATGAGGAATTTGACCACCATGATGCCCTAGCCGATAGCGATGCTTGTGCTCGGATTGTGATCCATATGTCTAAGCGGCATGGTGTTTCTAGCCTTGAAGAACTAGCTAAATTGACCAATCACACCCTCAAAAACCTGGTTCCTGAGAGTACTCAACAAGCCTAAAACCCTTATTTTGGCTATACTTTTGGAGTTAGCCGACAAAGTCGTTTGCTCTTATCCGCCAGAATATTTCTTTGGCGATGAAACCTTTTTTAGTAGTAGGAGAAACACATGTCGCAGGGCCATTTCGGTGCTCCGGTAGTCACTTTGACTCCTGCTCCAACCCTTGACCGCACTTATTACGTAAATAACCTGCACCCAGGTGGCGTTAACCGTGCTGATGATGTTCGTGAAGAGCTAGCTGGTAAAGGTATCAACGTATCCCGTGGTCTTACCTTGGCTAACGTCCACGCTCCAGGAGTTGTTCCTATCGGTGATGCGGATACTTCAGTTCTTGAAAGAACTGGTTCATCTTTCCTTGTTCCACTTTGGGTTGAAGGTAACCTTCGTGTTTCAACCACCATCGTTGACAAGCACGGAACAACCACCAAGGTAAATGAATCACCTAGATCTCTATCTGAAGAAGACTGGCAAAAAGTTATTGACCTAACCGAACAGGAAGTCAAAAACACTGGAGCTAAGTGGTTAGTTATCGCTGGTGCATTGCCAACATACAAATCAACCGGTGTTTATGTTGATCTGCAACCAATCTTTGATGCCATGAAGTTACTTGGAGTGAAAGTTGCTCTTGATACTTCAGGTGAACCACTGTCCTATTGGGCTCGTAAAGGCTGCGCTAACGTCATCAAGCCAAATGCTGAAGAACTAGCTTCAGCTGTTGGCAGAGATCTAACAACTGTTGGTGATGTTGTTGATGCTGCTCGTGAACTTTGCCAGCACGGCATTGAAGTTGTTCTAGCTTCAATGGGTGCTGATGGCATGATTGCAGTTACCAAGACTGGTAACTGGGCCGCTAGAACCCCGCCAGTGAAAGTCATTAACACTGTTGGTGCTGGAGATGCAACCCTTGCTGGTTTCCTATCTGCTGTTGTTTCTAATCCTGTTGCAGAAGGTGAAGAAGATTACGGTGTTGGCTTCAATGTCCCACTGGGTGTTCAAACAGCTGTTCGTTGGGGAGCTATTGCAGTTACTCAACCAACTTCAGGGCTTGCGAATCTAGATAACATGCCAAGCGCGACTGTCGACTCAAACCCAAACTTAGATGTTCCATTAGAAGAAATAGCCAAACCTTAGGAGTTCCAAGTGCCAGTAGCATCACCAGATCAATATGCAGAAATGATCGACCGCGCTAAAAAAGGTGGCTTTGCATATCCTGCTATCAACGTTTCTTCTTCTCAGACAGTCAACGCTGTTTTGCAAGGTCTAACCGAAGCTGGTTCAGATGGCATTCTTCAGGTAACAACAGGTGGCGGTGACTACTGGTCAGGTTCATCTGTAAAGCACATGGCAACCGGTGCTGCTGCTATGGCTCAGTTCGTTAGAGAAGTTGCTAAGAACTACCCAATCACTGTTGGTATTCACACCGACCACTGCTCTAAGCCACACCTAGAGACTTTCCTGCTTCCACTATTAGAACTAAGCAAAGAGCGCGTTCGTAACGGCCAGGACCCTTTATTCAACTCACAGATGTGGGATGGCTCAGCTGTGTCGCTAACTGAAAACCTGCAGATCTCTAAGGACCTGTTGGCTCAGACCAAGAACCTAGGCATCATCTTGGAAGTTGAGATCGGTGTTGTTGGTGGCGAAGAAGATGGCGTTGAAGGTGGTGAAGGTGAACACCTTTACTCAACCATCGAAGATGGTCTGCTAACCGCTGAAGCACTAGGTCTTGGCGAAAATGGTCGCTACCTAACCGCTCTAACTTTCGGCAACGTGCACGGTGTATACAAAGCCGGCAACGTAGTGCTTCGCCCAGAACTACTAAGTGATATTCAACGTGCTGTTGGCGATAAGTATGGCAAAGACATGCCGTTTGATTTGGTCTTCCACGGTGGTTCAGGTTCAACTCCTCAAGAGATTGCAGATGCAGTTCGCTTTGGTGTTGTGAAGATGAACATCGACACTGACACTCAATACGCTTTCACCAGATCAATTGCAGGTCACATGTTCGCTAACTACGACAAGGTACTCAAAGTAGATGGCGATGTTGGTGACAAGAAGGCTTATGACCCACGTGGTTGGGGTAAGACAGCAGAAGCAGCTATGGCTAAGCGTGTTGTTCTTGCTACCCAGGAACTTGGTTCTGCTTCAAAATCTATGAGTCTGTAGTTGAACCAGATAGACCCTTTTTACGAGAACGGGAATCCCCGTTTCAAAGGTTCCTATCAGAACAATGAAATGCATGGCTTCTGGGAATTCTTTAGAAAAGATGGAACGCTTATGAGATCTGGTTCTTTTGATAATGGCAAACAAATCGGTATTTGGAAGACCTTTGACCGAGAAGGAAAACTAGTAAAAGAAACTAACTTTAGTTAGTTTCACTAATGTGTATCTGAGTTTCGCTTCTGCTTGTTACTGGTTTCTTCACCAGCTGCTTTCATGTCTTTTCTAAGTTCTTTAGGTAATGAGAACTGAACATCTTCTTCAGCTGTCTGAACAATATCAACATCACCAAAACCTCGCTTAGCAAGATATTCAAGAACTTCATCAACCAGGATCTCTGGAACGCTGGCACCGGAAGAAACACCAACGGTACTCACACCGTCGAACCACTCTTCTTTTATCTCAGTTGCAAAGTCGACTCGGTAAGACGCTTTAGCTCCTGCTTCCAATGCAACTTCAACTAAACGAACAGTGTTAGATGAGTTAGCAGAACCAACAACAATAACTAGATCGCTTTCTTGAGCTACCTTCTTGATAGCGACCTGTCTGTTCTGAGTTGCATAGCAAATGTCATCGCTTGGTGGGTTCTGCAAAGTCGGGAACTTCTCACGCAAAGCATTTACTGTTTCATAAGTCTCATCAACTGAAAGAGTTGTTTGCGATAGCCAGATAACTTTCTCAGGATCTCGAACAGTGACATTCAAGATGCCGTGTCTTCCGTCAACTAGCTGAACATGCTCAGGAGCTTCTCCTGCTGTTCCTTCAACTTCTTCGTGACCTTCGTGACCGATGAGCAAGATGTCATAGTCTTCGCTTGCAAATCTCTGCACTTCTCGGTGAACTTTGGTAACCAGTGGGCAGGTTGCATCAATAGTGTTCAAGCCTCTTTCCCCAGCAGCCTTCACAACAGCAGGTGAGACACCATGGGCTGAAAAGACCAGGATGCTGCCTTCTGGAACCTCATCAACCTCGTCCACGAAAATAGCTCCACGGCGCTCAAGAGAGGACACCACGTGCTTGTTATGAACAATCTCCTTACGGACATAAACCGGTGTTCCATGCAGATCTAAGGCCTTTTCGACGGCTATAACAGCCCTGTCTACGCCTGCGCAGTAACCTCTAGGGGCTGCAAGCAGCACTCGCTTAGCGGTCTGGGTTTGTCCTAAGACGGAAGTATTCTGGAAGTCGGCCACTTCGCAATTCTAAGCGAAGTCAGATGGGTATAGGCAATGAACGAAGTAGTGGACACGGGTAAAGACCCAGACCACCCGTTCACCGTTCAACAACTAAGTGAACGGGTAGCCAATGCTGTCAAAGGCTGGGGTAATGCCTGGGTTGAGGGTGAACTTATCAAGTTCCAAGCTAAAGCTGGAGGGCACGCCTATCCCCAACTTAGAGACCTAACTACCGGAGCTCAGCTCTCTTTAGTGATTTTCAATAATGTGTTGGTTTCAGCTGGTGAAGAATTCCAAGATGGTGACCGTGTCCTAGTTTCAGGAAACATGGACTTCTATGTTGCTAGAGGAACTCTGTCACTTCGAGTGACCACCATTAGAAAAGTTGGTATCGGTGTTCTGATGGCTGAGATTGAAGCCAGAAGAGCAAAGATTATTGCCGAAGGTTTAGCAGATCCAGCTAAGAAACAGAAACTACCTTTCTTACCCGGTGTTATTGGTCTTATCACTGCAGAGAACTCTGATGCAGAAAAAGATGTCAAACAGAATGTTCTATTACGTTGGCCGGAAGCCGTTATTAGAACAGCTAACGTATCTGTTCAAGGTGCTGAGTGCGCTCCGAGTGTTATTGCAGCTCTGAAGAAGATGGATGAAGACCCTGAGGTTGAAGTAATCATCATTACTAGAGGTGGTGGTGGTTTCTTAGATCTAGTTGGTTTTAGCGATGAAGCATTGGTTAGAGCAGTTGCTGCTTGTAAGACTCCTGTTATCTCAGCTATTGGTCACGAGAACGACCGACCAATCATTGATGATGTTGCAGACCTAAGAGCATCAACTCCAACTGATGCTGCTAAACGAGTTGTTCCAGATGTTGTGGATGAAAGAAGAAGGATTTCTGAATCTCTAGAGAGAATGAAATCCATCATCGGTAACTATGTTTCAACTCAAGCAACTCTTATCAACCAGATAAGACAGCATCCATTACTAAAAGACCCACACGCTTATCTTGACCAAAGAGCAGATGACTTACTCAGAGCTCTTGGTGAACTAAGAGATGAAATGGATTCAAAGCTTGAAAGACAAGCAACAGATCTAACCAACAAGAGATCCCTTCTTAGGTCGCTATCTCCGCAGAGCACACTGGACCGTGGCTATGCGGTAGTTAGAGACGAATCTGGGCAGGTTATTACCGACCCTGCCAAGGTAAAGACCGGACAAGCCCTAAAACTAAGGGTTGCCAAGGGCGACCTAGAAGCAACCGCCAACTAACGATTAAACTGGAGAGACGATGACTGAGAAGAACCCTAACGCCGATGTTGCTGAGATGACCTATGAGCAGGCTCGTGATGAGCTAACCAAGGTCCTGAACCAGCTAGAACAAGGCAGTGTGACCTTGGATCAGTCAATGGCTCTCTGGCAACGTGGTGAAGTTTTAGCCCAAAAGTGTGAGCAGTGGCTAAGCGGTGCAAGAGCCAAACTAGATGCAGTTCTGAAAAAGAAAGACTAAAACCCTTTGAGTGATTCAGCAGCAAGACATAGAGCTCGCCAAACAATCATCAACCTTTGTTTAGCCTTAGCTGCCTGTATCGCATTGGTAGTCACCATCGTTCTTATCGTCCCTAGAGATGATTCAAACCGAATCAAAGCTGTTGACTATGCAACAATCTCTAGAACTGCAAAGGCAACATACAAATTCAACATCATCACCATCAACCCACCGGCTAACTGGTGGTGCAACAGTGCTGCGTTCAACCTAGCTCCAATAGATGCGGTTCAGACTTTCAAAGCAGGTTTTGTTGGATCTGATGTGAAATACATTGGTTACACCCAAGCCTTCGAAACTAACCCAACTTGGCTAGCGCTAAAACTAAATGGCAAAGTTCTAACCGGTGAATACTCTTCGGGTAAATACACCTGGCAGATCTATAAATCAGTTGTTCAAAACAATCCAGCTAAGACCATGGATTACATGATGGTGCTCAATAACCAAAAGAACGAACATGTCTTTCTTTATGGCGTAGCTGAGACCAAAGAATTCGAAACCTTCGCTAACGAAATAGAAGACCGACTAAGAGGTGTTACCCAAATTGACTGAACCAACTAGACCACAGACTCCGGCTGAAGCCTGGGCTGCAATTGTTGAAGGTAATGCCAGATTCGTCTCAGGTGATCTTGCTCACCCAGGTCAGGACATCGATAGACGTGAGGCCCTTGCCCAAGCTCAAAAGCCTTTTGCTGCTTTGTTTGGTTGTGCTGATTCAAGACTTTCTGCTGAAATCATTTTTGATGTTGGTTTGGGAGACCTGTTTGTTGTTCGTAACGCAGGTCAGGTTATTGCAGAGACTATTCTTGGGTCCCTAGAGTATGCAGTTGAAGTTTTAGGTGTTCCTCTGATCTTGGTACTAGGTCACGATGAGTGTGGGGCTATCAGGGCAACCATTGATGCAACCGAGGGCAAGATGCTTGCTCAGGGTGAATTCATCCATAACCTGGTTGAACGAATCACCCCCACCGTCAAAGAGGCACAGGCCCATGGCATGCATCACATCGATGAGATTACTGACCTTCACGTAAGGGATACCATCAACGAAATGATTGGCCGGTCAGCCCTAATCGCAGAGCGCATCGAATCGGGTAAATTGGCAGTTGTTGGCGCAAATTACAAACTGACCCTCGGTGAAGTTCACGAAATCGTGGTCTTTGGCAATATCAACTAGTTAGGCAGCTAAATGGAATACCGCATTGAACACGACACCATGGGTGAAGTCAAAGTCCCTGTAAACGCCCTATACGCAGCTCAGACTGCACGTGCAGTTGAGAACTTCCCTATCAGTGGAACTACCTTAGAGCGAGCACACATCGCCGCTTTAGCCCAGATCAAGAAGTCTGCCGCTCTTGCTAACGCTTCTCTTGGTGTCTTAGATAAGAACATTGCTGATGCCATTGCTTGGGCTGCTGATGAAGTTATCGCAGGTAAACACGATGGTGAATTCCCGGTAGATATATTCCAGACCGGTTCCGGAACTTCTTCAAACATGAACATGAACGAAGTGCTAGCAACTCTTGCAACTAACAAACTTGGTAGCAAAGTTCACCCTAACGATCACGTGAACGCTTCACAGTCTTCGAACGATGTTTTCCCAACCTCAGTGCACGTAGCTGTAACAGCTGCCCTTATCCATGACTTACTACCTTCCCTTGACCATCTGGCTAAAGCACTAGAAGTAAAAGCTAAGGACTGGGCAACAGTAGTCAAAGCTGGTAGAACACATCTAATGGATGCAACACCGGTAACCCTTGGTCAAGAGTTCGGTGGCTATGCAGCACAGATTAGATATGGCATTGAAAGAGTCAATGCAGCACTACCTCGCGTTGCTGAAGTGCCACTTGGTGGAACTGCAGTTGGCACAGGCATTAACACTCCAAAAGGTTTCCCTCAGGAAGTTATTCGTTTACTTTCAACAGAAACCAAACTTCCTATAACCGAAGCTAGAGATCACTTCGAAGCTCAAGGAGCTAGAGATTCACTAGTTGAAGCATCCGGTGCTCTTAGAACTCTTGTTGTTGGTGTTACCAAGATTGCTAATGATCTTCGTTGGATGGGATCAGGTCCTAACGCAGGTATCGGTGAAATCTCTATCCCTGATCTGCAACCAGGTTCATCAATCATGCCTGGCAAGGTCAACCCAGTCATTCCAGAAGCAGTGATGATGGTTGTTGCCAGAGTTATAGGTAACGATGCAACAGTTGCTTGGGCAGGAGCCTCAGGTAACTTTGAACTAAACGTAGCTATTCCAGTTATGGGTAATGCCCTTCTAGAATCAATCAGATTGCTAACTAACTCGCTAAGACTTCTTGCCGATAAGACTGTTACAGGTCTAGAGGCAAATGTGGAAAGAGCTAGAGCACTAGCTGAATCCTCGCCTTCAATCGTGACTCCACTAAATAAATATATCGGCTACGAAGCAGCAGCCAAGATCGCTAAACATGCTGTTGCTAAAGCCATCACTATTCGTGAAGCAACCATTGAACTTGGCTATGTCGATGGCGAGAAGCTAACCATGGAACAGCTAGATAAGGCTCTCGATGTCTTGTCTATGACTAGACCTAGTTCATAAAAACATCAAAGCCTAAAGAACAAACAAAGCTAAGCAATAGGTAAGGCCCTAGCGGGATACTTGAACCTAGTTTTGCTTTACCTCTGAATAACAAAACCAGGACAACAGCAAAGGCTAAGACGAATGCTGTTCCTATCGCGATTACTGGTAAGTAGAGATTGAAGTAAGCAACTATTAGGCAAATGGCTGAAGCTAGCTTCACATCCCCCATGCCTAGAACATCAAAGTAATTAGCTGCTATTCCTATTGCCATGACTATTACTGCGATGAGGATTGCAAATAGTTGGCGTGCCCAGTCTCCTGAAATCATGGTGGCACACAACTGAGATACAAGAGCTATCGGAAATACAGGCAGGACTAACCTGTTGGGCAAGCGATGCTCTCTGAGATCAATTGCTGTGAGTGGCCATGCCACCACTAGCAAATACAGAGCGGGTATTAGAGCTAAGGTTTCAGGAAAACTGGGCACAGCCCAAAGTTAGTTAGAAACTGTTTTTGGTGCTCAAGTTATACACAGCTCTAGGTGTCGAGGAGAGAGGTAACCATATCTGCAATTGGTGAACGTTCGCTTCTGGTTAGAGTCAGGTGAGCAAAGAGTGACTGTCCTTTGAGAGCTTCAATCACTGATGCAACTCCATCGTGTCTACCGACTCGGAGGTTATCTCTTTGAGCAACATCGTGAGTCAAGATAACTCTTGAGTTCTGGCCAATACGTGAGAGCACTGTTAGTAAAACGTTTCTCTCGAGTGATTGAGCCTCATCAACAATCACGAAGGTGTCATGAAGTGATCTACCTCTGATGTGTGTCAGAGGAAGAACCTCTAAGATTCCTCGGTCTGTGACGTGCTCTAACACTTCTTTGGAGACCAGTGGACCTAGGGTGTCAAAGACTGCTTGAGCCCAAGGGTTCATCTTCTCTGCCTCAGAACCAGGTAGGTAACCTAGTTCTTGACCACCAACTGCATAGAGCGGTCTAAAGACCATGATTTTCTTGTGTGCTCTGCGCTCTAGTACTGCTTCTAAACCAGCACATAACGCTAATGCTGATTTACCAGTACCAGCTCTACCACCAAGGGACACAATTCCGATTTCAGGATCTAATAGAACATCAATGGCAAGTCTTTGCTCAGCAGATCTACCATGAACGCCGAAGACATCTCTATCTCCTCTAACTAGCTTGATCTTCTTATCTGCGGTAACTCGTCCTAGCGCAGAGCCTCTTTCACTGGTGATAACCAGACCACAGTTCACCGGTAGGTTCTTTACCTCTGAATGCTCAAATGTTTCAGCATCGTAGAAATCGCTCATTTGATCTGCACTCATAGCTATTTCATGAATACCGGTATAGCCAGAGTCAACCGCCATCTCTGCACGGTATTCATCAGCGGTTAGTCCAAGTGCTGAGGCTTTTACTCTCAGTGGCAGGTCTTTAGAGACGACTGTTACTTCAAAGCCTTCGTTGGCTAGGTTTGCCGCTACTGCCAAGATTCTTGAATCGTTATCGCCTAGCTGAAAACCAACCGGCAAGATGTTTGGGTCGATGTGGTTTAGTTCAACTCGTAGCGTTCCACCATCGCCAACTTCAACTGGGAAATCTAATCTCTCGTGTTCCATTCTGAGATCATCTAGATGACGAAGAGCTTGTCTAGCGAAGTACCCAATCTCTGGGTCATGTCTTTTCTTCTCAAGTTCATTGATAACAATGATTGGAATTACAACCTCGTGTTCTTTGAACCTGAAGATAGCTCTAGGGTCAGCTAGTAAAACTGAGGTGTCTATGACGAAGGTTTTTATCTTCGTATCCGGCTTGACTGGTTTGGCCTTAGCAGTTGATTTTGATGTCTTAGTTGATGCGCTGCTATTAGTGGCCATTAACACTCCTGGGTAGCCTTTATGTTGATTTGAGATTACGCCTAAGGGTTGTAAGAACAGAGTTTCAACACGCCCGAGAGCGTGGGCTGTAATCAGATGTTAACTTTTTAGGCACCGAAGCGGCGGTTACGTTTACCAAAAGCTCTGAGGGCTCGGAGGAAGTCAACCCTGCGGAAATCAGGCCACAGTGCTTCTTCGAAGTAAAGTTCAGAGTTACTTGATTGCCAAAGTAAGAAACCACTGAGTCTTTGTTCACCTGAAGTTCTAATAATCAGATCAGGATCTGGTTGACCACCGGTATATAAATGCTCAGTAATAAGTTCTGGTGATAGTAGCTCTGCAAGATCTTCGATCTTGGTTCCTGCTTCAGAATGTTTTCTAATAATATTCTTCATGGCTTCAGCAATCTCATTGCGGCCTCCGTAAGCGACAGCCAAGTTCACATGTAAACCATCAAGATCTGCTGTTGCTTTCTCTGCTATTTCAATTCGTTCTCTAAGTTGCACTGGTAGTGAGTCTCTATCACCCACTAGCCTCACTCGCCACTTCTTAGCTTCAGCTAGCTCTGTTGCAACATCACCAATGATTCGAAGCAATGCATCTAGTTCATCATTAGATCTTTTAGTTAGATTCTCGATGGAGAGCATATACAAAGTAACAACAGGAATCTCTAGGTCATCACACCAACCTAGGAACTCATGGATCTTCTTGCCGCCTGCAGTGTGACCAACTTGAGCTTTAGCTCCAAAGTTTCGCTCAGCCCAACGTCTATTGCCATCGAGCATGACAGCAACATGCTTAGGCAGGTCAGCATTACTGAGATCTCCCAGAATCTGACGCTCATAGAGCGAATAAATCAACTTGCGCACCTATTAAGGTTACCTTTTGGTAGGTACGTTCCATGACGGGAAGTAGGGTTTAGTCATGACCCAAGAAACCCCAGATCCCCTCTATTTACCTGTAACTGAGACTGTTCCTGAAACAGCCTTAGATCCAAAGCCATCTTGGCGAGGCTGGATACACACCGGGGTTATGCCAATAGTCATCGCTGGTGGCATTGTGCTCTTGGTCTTAGCTAATGGGGTCATTCCAAAAGTTGGTGCTGCAATCTTCTTTGCTAGCTCATTCTTGTTATTTGGTAACTCTGCTTTGTATCACCGCTTCAACTGGAAGCCAAAGATGCGAGTAACACTAAAGCGCATTGATCACGCAAACATATTTTTACTGATAGCTGGAAGCTATACGCCAATGGCCATGATGGCTTTGCCTGCTGGTGAAGGAACAGTGTTACTGATAACTGTTTGGGTTGGTGCTCTGGTTGGTGTCTTCTTCAGAGTGTTCTGGATTAATGCACCTAGGTGGCTCTATGTTCCTTTGTATGTTGGTTTAGGTTGGGCAGCTATGTTTTATGTTGCTGACTTCTTTGCATTCAATGCAACAGCGATGACTTTAATTCTTGCCGGTGGACTTTGTTACACAGCAGGAGCCGTTATCTATGGAATAAAGAAACCGAATCCTTTTCCTGGTCATTTCGGTTTCCATGAAATATTTCATTCACTAACAGTGATTGCTTTTATCTGTCACTGGGTGGCAGCACTACTGGTCTGTATGAATCCTTTGTCGGGATCCTTAGGACTCTAAAGTTATTTCTTATCTCGCTCTGCTCGTTCACGAGCTAGTTCAGCTGCCTCTTCGATAGCAGCTTCTTCTTCAGAGATCTCTTCTTGAATTTCAGCGCGGTAACGCATCTTTCTAATTCTTCTAACCATGTCCCAGATAAGCACCAGAGCGGCAACAGCTAGGGAGAAGGTGAAGACCCAACCTAGAGTTCCAGGGCTGGTTGAAACAGCGGTTGGTTCATCTGTGGCGGTCTTAGTAATCAAAGCAAGCAAGTTCATGAGTTAACCTTAACCTGATGAATGAGTTACCTGCTGAAATTGCCAATAGATATGGGAGATCTCCCAGCCAGCTAAGAAAACGCCGTTTAGGCGTCATCTTGGCAGCTGCTGGTTTTACCCTACTTTTTGTCATTTGGGTGCTCTGGGCAAACCTAACTGGGGTGGCCAAACCGGTGTTCAAAACCACTGCTTTTGAGATCGTTGATGACTCCCATATTTCAGTCACATTCGTGGTCACAAAACCAGTAAATACCAATGTAATCTGCGCCATAAAGGCCCTAAAACAGGATTACGGCATAGTTGCTTACCAAGAGGTGGCTTTTGCTTCAGGAGACTCCTACGGCTCTGATTTAGTCGATTTGAACTGGAAAGCCAACCTGAGGACCACAGAACTAGCCGTAACAGGGCTGGTTGATAACTGCTGGTTTTACTAGAATTAGGGATAACTCAAGGCTCGGTCTAAGACCGAGCACTTTTTTATTATCTACGGAGCATTATGAATAACAGCCCTACCTGGCTAACCCAAGAGGCCTATGACCGCCTCAAGGCTGAGCTAGATCAACTTCTGAACGTTGAGCGTCAGGCTATTGCTAAGAAGATTCAGGAAGCCCGTGAAGAAGGTGACCTCAAAGAAAACGGTGGTTACCACGCAGCCAAAGACCAGCAGGGCACCATCGAAGCCAGAATTGCAAGACTAAACCAGATCCTGGCTAACTCTGTTGTTGGCGAAGCTCCTGCTTCAAGTGACACAGTTGCCCAAGGTATGGTCATCACCATTGAACTAGGTGAGAAGAAAATGGAATTCCTTCTAGGTTCTGCTGAAATGGCAGAGAACACAGAGTTGACTGTTTACTCCCCAGATAGCCCAATGGGTAATGCAATCATGGGAGCCAAGATTGGTGACACTGTTTCATACACAGCACCAACCGGCAAAGTTCTAACAGTCAAGATTGTCGCTGTTACACACTTCGATGGTTAGTCTTCGCGAGCCTCAATAATTCTTGGCTTCAAACCTGCATCGGTTAGAGCTTTTAGAACTTCTAGTGTGTGTTCATGGCCAGAAGTTTCAACTGAAAGATTAAGTTCAACTTCTGAGATTTTGAGCCCAAGACCATGACGAGTATGCAATACCTCAACAACGTTTGCATTTGCCTTAGCAATAACAGCTGCAGTTAGAGCTAGCTGACCTGGGCGGTCAGGAAGCATCACAGAGATGGTTGTGTAACGTTCAGCAGCAGCAAGACCATGTCTTACTACTCTCTGCAGCAACAATGGATCCATGTTTCCACCAGAGAGAATGACAACAGTCTTACCCTTTAGTTTCAGCTTCTCGGAAATCAATGCAGCAACACCAACAGCACCTGCAGGCTCAACAACCTGTTTAGCTCTTTCAAGCAAAACAAGAATTGCTTTAGCAATTTCGTTTTCCGAAACAGTAACAACCTTGTCCATGTGCTTCTTGATTAGTTCAAAAGGAACACGACCTGGTTTAGAAACAGCAATACCATCAGCGATAGTTGGGGTAATGGCAACTTCAGTTAGCTTTCCCTTTTTAAGAGAAACAACATAAGGAGCAGCATGCTCTGACTGAACACCATAAACCTTAACTTTTCTACCGTTAGCCTTGGCTGATAACTTAGCTGCAACAGCAACACCAGCAGCTAGTCCACCACCGCCGATAGCAACAATAATGTTGTCAACATCAGGCATTTCTTTCATGATCTCTAAACCAACAGTTCCCTGACCGATGACAACATCGATGTGATCAAACGGTGGAATAAAGACAGCATTCTTCTTAGCTGAGAACTCTTGAGCAGCTTTCAAACATTCAGCGAAGGTAGCACCGGTTAGAACAACTTCTGCCCCATAACCCTTAGTTGCTTGGACCTTAGGTAGAGATGCACCAATCGGCATAAAGATCGTTGCTTTGATGCCAAGTTTTGATGCAGCTAATGCAACGCCCTGAGCATGGTTACCAGCACTTGCTGCAACAACACCACGCTTACGCTCTGGAGCGCTGAGCTTAGACATGCGGTTATAGGCACCACGAACCTTATAAGCACCAGTTCTTTGAAGGTTTTCAGCCTTTAGATAGACCTGACCACCGGTTAGTTCAGATAGGTAACTGCTGTGTAATAGCGGAGTTTCCTTGATAATCACCGAAACATTAGCTTCCGCAACTTCAAAATCTTCTAGGGTCGGTGTCACCACCGGAGTTGTATTTGGCACAAAAACCTCACTTGACTATTTATTAGAGTTTAGTTTGAGATACGAGAGTTGAGAGCACATTGACCGATTCCCTGAGCGCTAAAGAAGCCAGGCTGCTGGCCCTCTATGCCTGTGGTTTAGATAGCAGACAGGACAAGAGCGTCCTAGATGTCATCACACGCTTTGGCATGCTCCAGATCGACAGCGTCAATGTCTTTGAACGAGCTCATTACATGCCCCTATTCTCAAGACTCGGTGCCTTTGACAAGAACGAACTTGATTCTCTTACCGGAGGTAAGAACCCCACCCTGATTGAGTATTGGGCTCACCAAGCTAGCTTTATCAAAACTGAAGACTTTCCCCTCTTTGACTGGCGCATGCAGTGGTATCGAGATAGAGCAGCTAAACCAGACAGTTTTGAAAAAGAAAACAAGAAACTGATTGACTGGATCAAAGCAGAACTTAGAGCTAACGGTCCTATGACATCTAGTCAGTTTGAACATGAAGAGAACACTAGAAAAGGTTCTTGGTGGGGCTGGAGTAACGTGAAGAGATCCTTAGAGCGAATGATCTTCCAAGGTGAACTAATAGCAGCTGGTAGAACTAACTTCAGCAGAATCTATGCACTACCGGAACAAGTTTTACCTAAGAAGATATTGAACAAATCTGTTGATCATCACACTGCCCAAATGAAGTTGTTTGGAAATGCAGCAAAGCTTATGGGTGTTGGAACAGTAAGAGACATTGCAAATGTTTACTGTATTTATCCATCAGATGCTAAACCGATTGTTGCTGACCTTGTTCAACTAGGCATAGTCAAAGAGGTAACTGTTGAGGGTTGGAAAGAAAAGGCTTATCTTCACAAAGATTTCCTGGACTTTGATTTCAAACAAATCAAACCAAGTCTCACCACAGTACTCTCCCCCTTTGACCCGCTAACCTGGCAAAGAGAAAGAGCTCTAAGAATCTTCAACTTCGATTACAAAATCGAGATTTACACTCCAGAGCCGAAGCGAATCTATGGTTATTACAGCTTGCCGACTCTTCACAAAGATAAGTTGATAGCTCGAATTGACCTCAAGTCAGATAGACAGAATAAAACCTTGTTGGTTCAATCTGCTTGGCATGAAAAAGACTTATCTGCAAAAGAAGTAACTCAATACAGCAAGCCTGTTGCTAAACACATGAAAGATATACAGAAGTGGCAGAAGCTTGAAGATCTTGAAGTGAAGAAGAAAGGCAATCTAGCCTTAGAACTTCGCACCAATCTCATTTAGGCGAGCGATTCGCTTATCTAGCGGAGGGTGAGTTGAGAACAATCTCTCTGCAACAGAAGGCTTTACAGGATCACTGATATACATGTGAGCCATAGAGCTAGAGGCTCTTCGCATTGGTCTACCGTACTGCTTTAGCTTGTCTAAGGCAGAGGCTAGACCATCAGGGAAACGGGTGATCTCTGCTCCTGAAGCGTCAGCTAAATATTCTCTTTGTCTTGAAACAGCAGCACTTACGATAGGACCAATAAGAGAAGCAATAATCCAGGCAACAACTCCGAAAGCCATGAGGATAAGTGCTAGCTGACCACTGTCTTTGCTTCTGGAGTGACCTGAATAGAAAGCCATTCTTAGGAAGAAGTCAGCCAAGATACCAACAGCACTGACTAAACCAAAGACGATAGTTGAAACTCTGATGTCGTAGTTCTTTACGTGGCTCATCTCATGAGCCATGACACCTTCAAGTTCTTGGTCGTCCATGATGGCAAGTAATCCTGTTGTTGCAGCCACTACGGCATGCTGAGGATCTCTACCTGATGCAAAAGCATTAGGAGCTTCATCCTGGATCATATAAACCTTAGGCATAGGCATGCCTTGGGAGATAGAAATGTTTTCAACTGTTCGCCACAGTCTCGGGTTATCTTGCTTAGTGATCTGAACAGCACCTGATGCTGCAACAGCAAAAGCACCTGCTGCAAAATATTGAATCAGAGCATAGATAGCAACAAAACCGATAATAAAGAAAGCCGATGAACCATAACCGGTAGCGTAGCCAGCGTAGGTAGCAAGACCACCGATTATTAGAACAAAGAAAACAACTATGAAAATAGTGTTGCGCTTATTAGCGGCGATAGCCGAATACATTTACTTACCTTGGATAAAGATTAGAACTTAACTTCAGGAGCGTTCTGGATAGCTGCTGCATCAGCAACTTCAAAGAATGTGCGCTCTGAGAAGCCAAGGCCCTTAGCAAAGAATGAGTTAGGCCAGATCTTGATCTTGGTGTTTAGTTCACGAACGCCACCGTTATAGAAGCGACGTGCTGCCATGATCTTGTCTTCAGTGTCAGATAGTTCTGACTGAAGGCCTAGGAAGTTTTGTGAAGCCTGTAGTTGAGGGTAAGCCTCGGCAACAGCAAACAAAGATTTCATTGCTGACTGGAACATGTTCTCAGCAGCTGCAGCTTTAGAAGGATCTGCTAGAGCAGGACCAGCAATGGTTGCAGCTCTTGCCTTAGTAACGTTTTCAAAAACGCCAGCTTCGTGCTTGGCGTAACCCTTAACAGTTTCAATCAGGTTAGGAATCAGATCAGCTCTTCTTTTTAGCTGAACAGTGATATCGCTCCATGCTTCATCAACACGAACGTTCAAACGGACCAAACCGTTTCGCATGCTGACAAACCAAATACCAGCTAGCACTAGAACAACTACCAAAACCAACAGAACGCCTACGAAGTCCATTTTTCTCCTTGTTTGAATTACCTGAACAGGACTAGCCTAAGGTCAAAATAGAGAGAAACCTAAGGGTCTAAGTAATCTCTCAGCGAACTATAAACTGGTGCCCCCAGTGGGACTCGAACCCACACTGGAACGATTTTAAGTCGTCTGCCTCTGCCATTGGGCTATGGGGGCGCACCTTATTTAGTTATATAAGCGAATCGGCACCTTTTTACTGGGTGCCGATTCACGTAGAAGGTTCTTAGGCCTTAGGACGCGACGCCCAGGTCTCGAAAGATAATCGAGGATCCTTGGTTGCCGAAATTGAAACGATGTCCCTACTTAGGAACAGGCTGGCTACCCAACCTAGAATTACACGAATCTTTCGCTCCCAGGTAGGCATAGCTAGACCATGGTAGCCACGGTGAGCACACCAAGCTAGGAAGCCTTTGAGAACAATGTTCCCTGACTGGAAGACACCGTTGTATAGACCAAGACCTGCAACAGCTCCTAGGTTCTTGTGCTTGTATTCAACAATTCCTTCATTACGCAAAGTAGCAACAATGTTCTTAGCAAGTAGCTTGCCCTGACGAACAGCGTGCTGAGCGTTAGGAACACAGAAACCACCAACACCGCCACCGGTTAGATCTGGAACAGCTGCAACGTCTCCCGCAGTCCACGCTCCGCTAAGAGCATTTCCGTCCTTATTGATTTGCAGAGTTGGAAGAGCAATGATTCTGCCACGCTCATCCATTGGAAGATCTGTGTTCTTCACAAAAGGAGATGCCATCACACCAGCAGTCCAAACGATTACATCGCTCTCAAACTTTTCACCGGTAGACAATTCAACAACACCGTCAACAGCTGAAGATAGCTGAGTGTTTAGGTGAACCTTTGCACCACGACGATCAAGGTCTTCCAAAACCCACTCTGAAGTCTTTTGAGAAACCTCAGGCATAATTCTGCCCATAGCTTCAATCAGGTGGAAGTGAACATCTTTGAATTCAAGAGTTGGGTAGTAACGAAGCAGGTAAGAAGCGAGGTTACGCATCTCAGCGAAAACTTCAATACCAGCGAAACCACCACCAACAACAACGAAAGTTAGCAGGCGATCCCTTGCTGCCCCTGCCGGCATGTTGGCTGCCTTATCGAAGTTAGTAAGAATGTGGTTACGAATTTCAATTGCTTCTTCAACGCTCTTTAGACCAATTGCGTTATCTGCAACACCTGCGATAGGGAATGTTCTTGACACAGCACCAGCGGTAAGAATCAACTGATCGTAAGAGTGTTGGATTTCACCAAGACCTGGAACATCAAGAGTTGCCACTTTCTTAGAGTGATCAATCTTGGTCATCTTGCCGTTAATCATGTTGGTGCT
Source organism: Rhodoluna sp. (assembly GCA_040402475.1). Lineage (GTDB taxonomy): Bacteria > Actinomycetota > Actinomycetes > Actinomycetales > Microbacteriaceae > Rhodoluna. Next base: position 2,794 of record JBBAMM010000018.1, on the reverse strand, counting down.
CTTTAGGTGTCTGCGGTGGGAGACAACAGTGTGACGGGCCTCGATGGAACCAGCAACAACTTCAGGAAGGAACGGCTGGTAAGTCATGTATGGCAGTGGGTCAACTAGGGTTACCTCGGCCTCACCCTTACGAAGTAGCTTCTCTAGTTTGAATGCGGTATAAAAACCGGCATAGCCACCACCGACGATCAAGATTTTCTGCATGCTGGGATTTCCTAAGGTTTGGGCTTTATAAGTGATTGCGCAACTATGCGCACTCTTGATTTTACTGGGTTGCAACCTTGCAGGTGCACGTGTTCGGGTCAAAACCTATGGCTTCTAGGCTCAAATCTCCTATTGGGTTCACCCCAGGGCCTTTAGCCAGTGAATGAGCAGCTAGAGCATGCAAGCATTTGACCCTGTTAGGCATCCCACCGGCACTAATTCCAACCAGTTCCTCGACATGCCCTAGGGCTTCTCTTTCCGCTAGGTAAGACTCATGGGCCAATAGATATGCCTTCGCTAGCTCTGGATCTGCAGTTAGTCTTTCCTGAAGTTCAGCCATAAAGCCTTCTGCTTCAAGACCACTAAGCAGTCCTGATGTTGCTGGATGAGTTAGGTAGTAGAAGGTAGGGAACGGTTCACCGTGCGAGAGCCTGGGAGATGTTTGAACCACCATAGGTTTACCGCAAACACATCTAGCTGCTATCCCTAGAACATCGCGCATAGGACGACCTAGTTGAATCTGCATCTCAGCAAGATCTTTTTCAGTTGCAGGAGTAATAGGCATTAGTTAGTAGCTGTTGATTTGTCTTTGCTGACCGGTTGATCTAACCCAGACTGAATGACTGACTGCAGTAAACCTTTAGCCCAGTCTTTCTTGGTTGTACCAATGCTTTGTGAGAAGTCACCACTGTTCTTTTTAGCAGCCAGCATTGCACCAACCGTGCCACTGGTATCTGAAAGATTCAAACCATCAGCATCTAAAACTAAGTAGCTGATCTCCCCTGGCACAACATAAAACAATCTGTCTCTAGCTTGAGCCCGAATGTATACCGGGTCATCCCAACGCTTTTTCTCAGCTGTAATGTCTTCTAGATTCTGCTTAGCTTTATCAATCTTTGCTTGCAGTTGAGCTATCTGGGTTTGCATGGTGAAATACTCACCGATTTTAGGAGCAAGAGTAAAAACACTAAAGACCATAAGGCCAACAGTGATCATTGTTGATGGGGTCCAAGAAAATCGTGTGCCAACGCGTTCGCGAACAGTGCCTACTTTTGACTGTGGGCGAGCTGCCACACTGCGTGTGCTCTTCTTCTTTGAACCATATCTAGCCATGGGACTAGTCTCTAACGACTAAGCCTTAAAACGTGGGAAGGCAGCTGCACCTGGGTAGTAAGCAGCATCTTGAAGCTCTTCTTCGATACGAAGTAGCTGGTTGTATTTAGCCACTCTCTCGCTTCGAGCTGGAGCACCAGTCTTAATCTGTCCAGCGTTAGTAGCAACAGCAAGGTCAGCAATGAAGGTATCTTCAGTCTCACCTGAACGGTGCGAGATGATTGCCTTCATACCTGAACGCTGCGCTAGAGCCACTGCATCTAGAGTCTCAGTCAATGTACCGATCTGGTTTACCTTTACCAAAATGGCGTTACCAGCCTTTAGGTCAATACCTTTTTGAAGACGAGATGGGTTAGTCACATAAAGGTCATCTCCAACGAGCTGAACCTTGTCTCCTAGAACTGCAGTGATCTGAGTCCAACCAGCCCAGTCGTCTTCAGCTAGTGGGTCTTCAATAGAAACTAGCGGGAAGTCGTTTACTAGAACTTCGTAGTAATTGATCATTTCTTCACGAGTAAGTTCTTTACCTTCAAAGCTGTATCTTTCAGTCTTCTCGTCATAGAACTCTGTGGCAGCAACATCTAGAGCAAGACCGAAGTGCTTACCGAGAACATAACCTGATTGACCAATAGCCTCAGAGATTAGTTCTAGAGCTGCACGGTTAGTTGGGAGATCAGGAGCAAAACCACCTTCATCACCAAGACCAGTAGCTAGGTTCTTTGAATTAAGCAGAGCCTTTAGTGAGTGATAAACCTCAGTGCCGGCACGAAGTGCTTCTGAGAAGGAATCGAAACCAATTGGAACAATCATGAACTCTTGGATATCCACTCCGTTGTCAGCGTGTGAACCACCGTTGATGATGTTCATCAAAGGAACAGGAAGTGTGTAAGCGTTAGGTCCACCAAGGTAACGGTAGAGAGGCTGACCGGTTGATTCAGCAGCTGCTCTAGCGTTAGCAAGAGAAACACCAAGGATTGCGTTAGCACCTAGGTGAGACTTGGTTGCTGTGCCATCAAGACGAATAAGAGCAGCATCAACAAGTCTCTGGTCTAGTGCATCAAAGTCAATAAGACCAGTCTCATCGTGACCGATTTGATCGATGACAGCTTTTACAGCGTTTAGAACACCTTTACCCATGTAGCGCTTCTTGTCGCCATCACGAGATTCGTGAGCTTCGAAAGCACCGGTTGAAGCACCTGAAGGAACGGCTGCTCTACCGAAAGCACCATCTGATAGCAGAACTTCAACCTCAATGGTTGGGTTTCCTCTTGAGTCAAGAATTTCTCTTGCGCCGACAGCATCGATGATGGACATGGTTCTCCTAAATATGATTATTGATTGTGGCTTACAAGCCCTAAAAACACGCCTTTGTAGTTCTAGTTTAGTTGCCTAGAGCCTTGAAAGAGAGATCAGTGGTCCCACCTGAGACCAAAGCAAACTCAGTAAAACCAGCCTCCAGCATGCTATCTAGCAGGAT
>JBBAMM010000017.1:15445-26744 GCA_040402475.1 Rhodoluna sp. | reverse complement strand
GCCAAGTCCAGTAAAATGGCTTGATGAAGACCTTCGAATCGCTTTACGCGGAAATCCTAACCAAGACTGACGCGAGCCCATCGACCTCAAATACTGCTCAGCTTCTAGAAGCTGGAGTCCATGAGATTGGTAAGAAGGTAGTTGAAGAGGCAGCTGAGGTCTGGATGGCTGCTGAGTACCAGAGCAAAGATGATCTGGCACTAGAGATTAGTCAACTTATTTACCACCTACAAGTTTTGATGGTTGCCAAAGGCGTCAGCATCGAAGACATCCAAGCAAAATTTTAGGAAGAAATCATGCTAAGAGTAGCCGTACCTAATAAAGGCATCCTCTCTGAATTCGCAACAGCAATGCTTGAAGAAGCAGGCTACGCGGTTCGCAGAGATACTAAAACACTTCGTGTCTTAGATGCAGAACACGAGATCGAATTCTTTTACCTTCGCCCAAGAGACATAGCCACCTATGTTGGCACAGGTGCACTCGATTTGGGCCTAACCGGCTTAGATCTACTTGCAGATAGTCGCTCTCAAGCAATCCGTGTGGCTGATCTCAACTTTGGAAAGTCGACGTTCCGACTAGCTGCTCCTGCAGGTGCGTTCAAGATTGTGCAAGAACTCTCTGGCAAGCGAATTGCAAGTGCCTACCCAAGCATCATTGAGGACTACCTTGCTTCTGTTGGCGTTAGTGCAACAATCATCAAGCTAGATGGAGCGGTTGAAACCGCCGTAAGTTTAGGCGTGGCTGACGCTGTTGCTGATGTTGTTTCAACTGGAAATACTTTGCTTCAAGCAGGACTCGAGATCTTTGGTCCAGTAATTCTTGAATCATCGGCTTACCTAATTGCGAATGAGCGAAGCGTGGATAAGGCAGCTGGATTACTTAGAAGACTAAACGGAGTAGTTGTTGCTCGTGAATATGTAATCTTCGATTATGACTGTCCAACTGCTCTTCTTGAGAAAGCTAGCGTTATCACTCCAGGTATTGAATCTCCAACTGTTTCACCTACCAAGGATGCGGACTGGGTAGCTGTTAGAGCGCTAGTAAAACGCGAAGATACCAATTCAAAAATGGATGAACTCTACGACTTAGGTGCGCGAGCCATTTTGGTTAGCGCTATCCACGCTGCACGAATCTAATAATGAGCCTTTCAATCCGAGTTATTCCCTGTCTCGATGTTCGTGATGGGCGAGTGGTTAAGGGTGTTAACTTTCAAGGCTTGCAGGATATTGGCGATCCAGTTGAATTAGCTACTCGATACAACACAGAAGGAGCGGATGAACTAACCTTTCTCGATGTGTCAGCAAGTATCGAGGGCAGATCAGCAATACTTTCGATTGTTGAGAAAACTGCCGACTCAGTTTTCATTCCATTGACTGTTGGTGGCGGTGTTAGAACAATTACTGATGTGGCTGACCTTTTGCGAGCAGGTGCAGATAAAGTTTCCGTTGGTTCAGCTGCCACTCAAAACCCTTCGTTACTTGATGAAGTGGCAAGTATCTATGGAGACCAAGTTCTCGTTGTATCGCTGGATATCAAACGTTCAGACAAGTGCTCCTCAGGTTTTGAACTAACTAGTCACGGTGGGACTAAGGACACTGGATTGGATGCACTCGAATGGGTATCCAAGAATCAAGGTCGAGGCATAGGTGAGTTACTTATCAACAGCATGGATTCAGATGGCACTAGAGGTGGGTTCGACCTTCAATTGCTTAGCCGAATGCAAGACGTCTCAGATTTACCACTAATAATCAGTGGTGGGGCAGGCATAGCAGACGATTTTGTTCAAGCAGCTAAGGCTGGCGCTAACGCCGTTCTTGCAGCAAGCGTCTTCCACTCGGGTCAGCTTTCCATCCGTGAAGTTAAGATGGCTATGAGAGAACAAGGATTACAGGTCAGGTTATAAGCATGATTGAACAGCCAAAATTTGATGCCAACGGGCTAATTCCAGCCATTCTGCAAGACAGCACCACAAAGCAAGTCCTGATGCTTGCTTACATGAATAGCGAGTCGTTAGAACTTACTAAGGAATTGGGCACATGCCACTTCTTCTCTAGAAGTAGGAACGAGATTTGGCACAAAGGCGCTACCAGCGCTAACCACATGGCCGTGGACTCAATTCAATTTGACTGTGACTCTGATGCGCTGCTTATATCGGTAACACCGAAGGGACCTGCTTGTCACACTGGAGCAGTGTCATGCTTTGACGCCAAGACAGACGAGCTTTCAAACTAGGCTGAGTTGATGACTACTTCCTTCAATCTAGACAAGACGAGCTTTACTGCGCTTGCGAAGCCTGGGTTAGTCGTACCAATCTTCCTGAAGGTTTTCGGCGGTAATGAAACTCCTGTTGGAATATACGAAAAGGTTTCCGCTAGTAAATCAGGGACCTTTCTTCTTGAATCAGCGGAGCAAGGGGTTTGGTCGAGATTTAGCTTCATTGGAGTTAGCAGCAGAGCAAGTTTCATTCAAGGAACAGGTGAACTAAAAGTATCAAAGCCTGAGTTAGCACTTCCAGATGGCGGCGCATTACCGAGTTCGCCTCTTGAAGCTATCAAACTTGTGCAATCGTCATGGCAAATATCTGACCAACCAGATCTTCCACCATTAACTTCTGGACTTGTTGGTCTATTCAGCTGGGATGTCATTCGAGAAATAGAGAACTTACCTCTAGTTCCAACTAAGGACTACGAGCACCCGAACATTCACTTAGAGATGGTGCAGGACATCATCGTGATGGATCACAAAACTAGCAGTCTCCTCTTGGTATCCAACATCTATTGCGATTCACAGGTGGATTACGCAGACGCCTATGACGAGGCTGTTGAACGAATCACTGCTCTTCTGGAGCTACTAAGCAGTTCTGTGGCACCAACATTGTCTGTGTTGGAGAGTTACTCAGCGCCTCAACTTAGACACCGAACCGAGAATGCAGATTTCCTTGCATCCATTGAGAAGGCTAAGGAATATGTTGTTGCAGGAGATGTCTTCCAAGTTGTTATCAGCCAAAGGTTTGATATTGATGTGACAGCAAGACCAATCGACGTCTATCGAATACTTAGATCTCTAAACCCAAGTCCATACATGTATTTGTTGAATTATGCAGATGAACATGGAGAGTACTCAGTAGTTGGCTCGTCACCTGAAGCGTTGGTGAAGGTCACTGGCAAAGAAGTTATTATGCATCCAATTGCAGGTTCAAGACCTCGAAGTGCAGATGCGATTGAGGACGAAAAGCTTGCTGAATCTCTGATCGAGGATAAAAAGGAACGTGCCGAGCATCTAATGCTTGTTGACCTTGCTCGAAACGATCTTCTTAAAGTTTGTGAGCCGAGTTCAGTCAATGTCACACAGTTTATGAAGATTGAACGCTTTAGTCACATCATGCACCTAGTCTCAACTGTGGAAGGTGAACTAGTTTCGGACAAGACTGCGGTTGATGTGTTTACGGCTACCTTCCCAGCGGGAACTCTTTCAGGAGCGCCTAAACCTAGGGCTTTAGAAATAATCGATGAGCTAGAGCCAGCTAACCGAGGCATTTTTGGGGGTGTTGTTGGTTATTTCGACTTTGCTGGCAATGCCGATCTTGCGATCTCAATTCGTACCGCCTTCATTAGAGATGGTGTCGGCAGAGTTCAGGCTGGAGCTGGAATCGTTCTTGACTCCGTGCCAGAGTCTGAATACCAAGAGACAGTCAATAAAACTGGGGCTGTCATAGCTGCCATAGCCCAGGCAAACGCACTTTTTAGCAATCATTAGCGTTTATCGGCTCTTCTAGTTAAATAGCCAGTTAAGATTAAGGCAGAGAAAGGCTTCAAATGTCTACCCACGAAAACGAACCAGGCCACGGCCACTCAGTAGCGGCTTGGTCTGCTGTAATTGTTGCAATTGTCGGTGTTACCTTGCTGACCCTCGGCTATTGCATCGCGGATAACACAATGACCATGGTTGGTGCCGCCGTAACAGTTGTTTCTATTTTCCTAGGCCCAGTCCTAGCCAAGCTTGGCTATGGTGTTGCAGGCAAATCCACATCAAGCAAATAAATGCTTGAAGATCTCTACGCCGGCGCGTTATCCGACGCAGAATCTCGTCTCGCTAAATACTCATTAGCTGATCTAGCACTAGCGGCAGAAGCTCAAGCACCAGCGCTGGACGCGATCAGACTGCTTTCAGCTGGCAATACAATCAACGTCATCGCAGAAATTAAGCGTGCAAGTCCTTCAAAAGGCTTCCTGGCTGAAATAGCTGACCCGGCAGAATTGGCTAGAACTTATGAAGTAGCAGGGGCTGCTGCTATCAGTGTGCTAACTGAGGAACGCAAGTTCAAGGGAAACCTCAGTGACCTTGCTCAGGTTAGGCAAGCTGTCTCCGTTCCAATCCTGCGTAAAGACTTCATAGCAATCGAACAGCAAGTCCTGGAAGCCAGGGTAGCGGGAGCTGATATCGTGCTTCTGATTGTTGCTGGCCTTGATCAATCCACTTTGCAGCATCTGGTGAGATTTGTTGATTCGCTAGGTATGACTCCATTTGTTGAGACACATAACAAAGATGAGGTTCTTAGAGCAATCGATACCGGTGCAAACATGATTGGAATCAATGCCAGAGACCTTTCAACCTTCGAAACCGATCGTGAACTTTTCGCAACCCTGGTTGACCTGCTTCCAAGAGATGCAATAGCTGTCGCTGAGTCCGCTGTTAGAAACCTCGATGATGTGATTGCCTACGCCAAGGCAGGTGCAGACTGCGTTCTGGTAGGTGAAGCCCTGGTAACTGGGGATGCAGCGCAACTGCTTAGTGAATTTACAGCTGTTACAAAGATTAGACTTTAGATAATGTCTGAAAATAACTCTCTCAAAGCCCAGAACGGCCCATACTTCGGTGAGTATGGTGGTCGCTTCGTGCCTGAGTCTCTAATTGCGGCTCTAGATGAGTTGGAAGCAACCTATAACACTGCTAAAGCCGATCCTTCTTTCATCAAAGAGTTAGACGAACTTAACAAGAGCTATGTTGGTAGGCCTTCAATCATTACTGAAGTTCCAAAGTTTGCGGCTCTTGCAGGAGACATCAGAGTTTTCCTAAAGCGAGAAGATCTTAATCACACTGGTTCTCACAAAATCAATAACGTTATTGGGCAAGCACTCTTAGCCAAGCGCATGGGTAAGACTCGCATCATCGCAGAAACAGGAGCAGGTCAGCACGGCGTTGCCAGTGCTACTGCTGCAGCTCTATTCGGACTTGAATGTGTTGTCTACATGGGTGAAGTCGACACAGAGCGTCAAGCACTTAACGTAGCAAGAATGAAACTGTTAGGCGCAGAAGTTATTCCTGTGACAACAGGGTCTAGAACATTGAAAGACGCCATCAATGAAGCTTTGCGCGATTGGGTTACCAACGTAGAGAACACTCATTACCTGCTTGGAACAGTAGCTGGACCACACCCTTTCCCGACCATGGTTCGTGATTTCCACTCTGTGATCGGATCTGAAGCTAGAGAGCAAATGCTTTCTGACTATGGCTTCTTACCTGACGTTGTTGCAGCATGTGTTGGTGGAGGTTCAAACGCGATCGGGCTTTTCCACGCATTCTTAGATGATGATGCAGTAAAACTCTGGGGCTTCGAGGCTGCCGGCGAAGGTATGAATACCCTCAAGCACGCTGCCACCTTGAGCAAAGGTAGAGTTGGCGTCTTGCATGGAGCGAAGAGTTACATGCTTCAAGACGAAGACGGCCAGACAGTTGAATCGCATTCAATCTCGGCAGGTCTTGATTACCCTGGCGTTGGACCAGAGCACTCTTGGCTAAAGGACCTTAACAGAGCACAATACTTCGGTATCTCTGATGATGAGGCTATGCAGGCACTGAAGGCGCTATCACAAACTGAGGGAATTATCCCTGCGATCGAAACTGCACACGCATTAGCAGGTGTCATCAAACATGGCTCAGAACTACCTAGCGGTAGCTCTATCTTGATTAACCTAAGCGGTCGTGGCGATAAAGACATGGAAACTGTTGGCAAATACTTTGGCTTCTTAGGGTCAGACAAATGAGTGCTCAAGCAGTTCTAACTGACCTTGCTAGCCGCAATGAAGCAGCATTGGTTGGTTACTTCCCAGCAGGCTATCCAACTGGCGCAGAGTCAGTGGCAGCATGTGTTGCAATGTGTGACGAAGGTATCGATGTTTTGGAACTTGGAGTGCCTTACTCAGATCCAGTGATGGATGGTTTGGTTATTCAGGTCGCAACTGAACAAGCTCTGGCTAATGGTTTCAAACTGAGTAATTTCTTCGACACTCTTAAGGCAATTACTTCTCAGGTTTCAACACCAGTTCTAGTTATGAGTTATTGGAACCCAATCCTGCAATATGGCGTGAGACGTTTCGCAGAAGATCTAAAAGCTGCTGGTGCTTCAGGCTTAATCACTCCTGATTTGATTCCAGATGAAGCGAGTGACTGGCTAGCCATCTCAGATGAACTTGAATTAGAGCGTGTTTTCTTAGCGACTCCTTCATCTTCGGCTAAGAGACTAGAGCAAGTGGCTGATGTTTCAAGAGGTTTCATCTATGCAGTTTCAACCATGGGTATAACAGGAGCTAGGGAAGACCTAGATGCTAAGGCGAGAGCTGTTGTTTCCGGTGTGAAAGCCACTGGAACAAAGGTTCCTGTCTGCGTTGGAATAGGTATTTCAACTTCTGACCAGGTAAATGAGGTCAACTCATATGCTGATGGGGCTATCGTTGGAAGTGTGTTTATAAAGGCCTACCGCGATGGCGGTATAGATGCTTTGCGCAAAGTTGTCCATGAACTGAAAGCTGGTAAGTAGAACCATGAACTTCATCAATTCAATCCCGTCACCAACGGTTAGTTCCTTTGAGCTTGGACCAGTAACCATTCACTTCTACGCTTTATTCATCCTGGCTGGAATTGTTGTAGCGACCATAGTGACCTCAGGCCGTATGAAAGCCCGAGGCATGGAAGCTGGCCTTGCAATAGACATCGCAATCTGGGCTGTTCCTTTTGGAATTGTTGGTGGACGCCTATTCCACGTGTTCACTCACGTCAACGATTACTTTGGTCCAGGTAGGGATTGGACTTCAATGTTCAAGCTCTGGGAAGGTGGCCTTGCCATCTATGGCGCTTTAATCTTTGGTACTTTAGGCGCTTACATTGCATGTCAGGTTGATCTTAAAAAGCTTCGTATTACTTCAGCTGGTATTAGATTTCTAAGCTTTGCCGATGCTTTAGTTCCTGGGCTCCTTGCAGCGCAGGCTTTGGGACGTTGGGGTAACTTCTTCAACAACGAACTTTTTGGTGAACCAACAGATTTGCCTTGGGGTTTAGAGATTCCATGGGCGAACCCAAACTATCCGAATGGACTTCCTGAGGGAATTCTGTTCCACCCAACTTTCCTATACGAATCTCTTTGGTCACTACTAGGCATTGCCGTATTGCTGTTACTGGAGAGCAGATTTAACCTCAGATGGGGTCGCATGTTTGCCGCTTACCTAATGTGGTACTCACTAGGACGCTTCTTCATTGAAGGTATCCGCCTAGATCCAAGCGATGTCTTCCTAGGCCTTAGAACTAACCAGTGGTCAGCAGTTATAGCCTTCCTAATAGGGCTAGCGCTCCTTAGAATCCAGTATGCAAGGCACACTGGCGTTGAAGAGACTGGCTATCTGCCAGGTCGCAGCGCCAGGCCTCAGCCTGTAAAGGCTTCTAAGAAAGCTACCCCTGAGGTAGAATCTAAAGAGTCTTCAGACCAAGAGTAAATACTCTAAATCCCTATTAGCGGGCCATTGTCGTCCCCATTTAGCAATTAATGAATGGAGTTCGACATGTCGAATCTTTCGCCGTTTGAGCGGTTTAACACCGCTCCTGCTGCGTCTGGTTTATACGATCCAGCTCGCGACAAGGACGCCTGTGGTTTAGCCATGGTTGCAACCTTGCGCGGAACCGCAGGTCACGACATTATCGACACAGCGCTAACTGCACTTAGAAACTTGGAACACCGTGGCGCTGTTGGCTCAGACGAAGGAACAGGTGACGGTGCTGGAATCATCACCCAGATGCCTGACCGGTTCCTAAGAGCGGTAACAGACTTCGAATTGCCTAGCGCTGGAACTTATGGTGCAGGACTTGTGTTCTTGGAAGTAGATGGCGACTCAAGATCATTCGAAGCTTCATTTGCAAAGTTGGCAGAGCAGCTATCCCTAAAACTTTTGGGAATTAGAACTGTTCCAACAGATGATTCGGTTCTTGGAGATCTTGCCAAAGCAGCTATGCCTCAGATTGTTCAGGTATTCGTTGAATCATCAAATGGACTAACAGGTGATGATTTTGAACGAGCGCTGTATCTATTGCGTAGAAAGTCTGAGCGTGAGCTAAAGGTTTACCATCCTTCTTTGTCAGCACGAACAATCGTCTACAAGGGTATGGTCACAACTCTTCAACTAGAGCCTTTCTATCCAGATCTGAGTGATGAGAGATTCGAATCAAAACTCGCTCTAGTCCACTCACGTTTTTCAACTAACACTTTCCCGTCATGGCCGCTAGCTCACCCTTATCGAATGATTGCTCACAACGGTGAGATTAACACCGTTAAGGGAAACAGAAACTGGATGCGCGCAAGAGAAGCGAGACTGGCATCTGCATTACATCAAGATTTAGAGGCACTAAAGCCTGTTATCACGCCAGGTGGAAGCGACTCAGCATCATTCGATGAAGTGTTGGAGCTACTAGTGCTCTCAGGTAGATCTCTGCCACATGCCATGATGATGATGATTCCCGAAGCTTGGGAAAAGCAAACAGACATGTCACCTCAGCTAAGAGAGTTCTACGAGTACCACTCGATGCTGATGGAACCTTGGGACGGTCCAGCTGCGGTTATCTTCACTGATGGCTCACTTGTTGGTGCAACATTGGATAGAAATGGTCTAAGACCTGGTCGTTACATCGTCACCGAAGATGGCTTGGTAATTCTTGCATCTGAAATTGGTGTGGTTGACATTGATCCAAGTCGAATTGTCCGCAAGGGAAGACTGCAACCAGGACGCATGTTCTTAGCTGACACTGCTAGTGGTCGTCTAATTGATGATGAAGAAATCAAGGCAGAAATTGCAGCGAGTGAACCTTGGGGACAGTGGCTCAAAGATAACCGCATCAACCTAAAAGATCTTCCTGACCGTGAGCATGTTGCGCACACAAAGAACTCAGTAAGTAGAAGACAACGAACCTTCGGATACACCGAAGAAGACCTTCGCATGTTGATTGCTCCAATGGCGAGAGCTGGAGCTGAACCCCTAGGTGCCATGGGTTCTGATACACCTATTGCGGCATTGAGCACAAAACCTAGGTTGCTCTTTGACTACTTTGTGCAACAGTTCGCCCAGGTAACTAACCCTCCGCTTGATTCAATTCGCGAAGAGATTGTCACCTCTCTGAGCGTTGGCATCGGACCTGAACAGAACCTCCTTGAAGCAACCCCTGAGCACGCTCGTATGGTCATCTTGGATTTCCCAGTTATCTCAAACGATGAACTTTCTAAGATCAAATACTCCGAGGACGCCGGTATTGGTAAGTCTCATGTTGTTAGAGGCCTTTACAGAGTTGACGAAGGCGAAGAAGCACTAGCAGAGCGACTAAGAGAGATTTGTCTAGAGTTAGACGAAGCTGTTGCCGCTGGTTGCAACTTCATTGTTGTTTCAGATCGCGACAGCAACCGTGAACTTGCTCCTATTCCTTCTTTGCTTCTTACTTCATCTGTTCACCATCATCTAATTAGGTCAGGTAACAGAACCAAGGTTGGCTTGGTTGTTGAAGCAGGTGACGTGCGTGAGGTTCACCATGTAGCAGCTCTAATCGGTTACGGTGCAGCCGCAATCAACCCGTATCTTGCGATGGAATCAGTCGAGCTCATGGTTCGCAACGGAACCATTCAAGGCATCACAGTTGAAACAGCTACCAAGAACCTCATCAAGGGTCTTGGTAAAGGTGTCCTAAAGATTATGTCGAAGATGGGTATCTCGACAGTATCTTCTTACTCAGGTGCACAATGTTTTGAAGCCATTGGTTTATCTCAAGAGTTTGTTGACGCTTACTTCACTGGCACCACAAGTCAACTTGGCGGAATCGGTATGGAAGTTATTGCAGCAGAAATTGCTGCACGTCACTCAAGTGCTTACCCAGTTGAACGAGCAACTCGTCCACATGAGGAATTAGAAGTCGGTGGCGAATATCAGTGGCGTCGTGAAGGTCCACCACACCTGTTCAACCCTGAGACAGTATTCAAGTTGCAGCATGCAACTAGAACGAAGCGTTTTGACATCTTCCGTGAATACACAAAATTAGTTGATGATCAAGCAGAGCGGTTGATGACTCTGCGTGGTTTGTTCATGCTTCGTGAGGGTGTTAGACCACCAGTTTCTCTAAGTGAAGTTGAACCGGCAAGTGAAATAGTTAAGCGCTTCTCAACTGGAGCTATGTCCTATGGATCTATTTCTCCTGAGGCACATGAAACCTTGGCAATAGCCATGAACAACCTCGGTGCTAAATCAAATACTGGTGAGGGTGGGGAAGATGTCGAGAGATTACTAGACCCAGCTAGACGATCTTCTATCAAGCAAGTTGCCTCTGGACGTTTCGGTGTTACCAGCATGTATTTAACTCACGCTGATGACATTCAGATCAAGATGGCGCAGGGAGCTAAGCCTGGTGAAGGTGGTCAACTTCCACCGAATAAGGTTTATCCGTGGATTGCTTTAACTAGACACTCAACTCCTGGTGTTGGTTTGATTTCGCCACCTCCCCATCACGACATCTATTCAATTGAGGACCTAAAGCAACTAATCTTCGACTTGAAGCGAGCTAATTCAAAAGCAAGAATTCACGTCAAGCTAGTAAGCCAGGTAGGCATCGGAACTGTTGCAGCAGGTGTTGCTAAAGCCAAGGCGGATGTCATCTTAGTTTCAGGTCACGATGGTGGCACTGGAGCTTCACCGCTGAACTCTCTCAAGCACGCTGGAACTCCTTGGGAGCTAGGACTAGCAGAAGCTCAACAAACTCTTATGGTGAATGGTCTTCGCGATCGTGTCTCAGTGCAGGTTGACGGTCAAATGAAGACTGGACGAGATGTGATGATTGCTGCACTGTTAGGTGCAGAAGAATTTGGATTTGCAACAGCACCGCTAGTTGTATCTGGTTGCGTAATGATGAGGGTTTGTCATCTAGACACCTGCCCAGTTGGAGTTGCAACGCAGAACCCAGATCTTCGTGCAAGATACACCGGTCAAGCTGAACACGTTGA
>JBBAMM010000017.1:3936-15345 GCA_040402475.1 Rhodoluna sp. | reverse complement strand
CTGAGGGAACTATCGACATCCATGTCGCCGGTGCTGCGGGTCAATCATTCGGAGCCTTCGTTCCTAAGGGAATCAAGCTAACCCTGTCTGGAGACTCAAACGACTACGTCGGTAAGGGTCTATCCGGTGGATACATCGTTGTGAAGCCTGCTGACAGCTCGGTCTATCCAGCTGAGCAGAACGTTATCGCCGGAAACGTAATTGGATATGGTGCGACAAGTGGTTCTATGTTCATCAGCGGCATCGTCGGGGAGAGATTCCTAGTTAGAAACTCTGGAGCAACCGCTGTTGTTGAAGGTGTTGGCGATCACGCTCTTGAATACATGACCGGTGGTGTTGCAGTAATTCTTGGTAAGACTGGACGAAACCTTGCTGCTGGTATGTCTGGTGGCCATGCCTTCATCTATAAACTTCGAGCTGACCACGTTAACCACAGTGCTCTAAGTGATGGGGAAGTTGATCTCATGCCTCTTAGTGATGCTGATGCTATTTCTCTTAAGGTTTTACTTGAAACGCACGCGCAGGAAACTGGTTCAAAGCTGGCTAAGAAGCTTTTGGAAAACTTTGAGAGCAGCGTGAAAGATTTCACCAAGGTACTGCCAAGAGATTATGCAGCTGTCCTTGAAATCCAGCGTCAGGCCACCCTCGCAGGTGAGGCCTTGGATTCACCAAAAATTTGGTCTCGAATTCTGGAGGTGAGTGCTCGTGGCTGATCCACGTGGATTTCTAAATGTTACCGAGAGGGAAACAGCGAAACGTCGTCCGATTGAGGTTCGTATCAAGGATTGGCGTGAAGTTTATGAAGATCGTGACCCTGCAGTTCTAAAGCAGCAGGCTGGCCGTTGTATGGACTGTGGCATTGCTTTCTGTCACCAGGGTTGTCCGTTAGGTAACTTGATTCCTGAATGGAACGATCTAACCTGGCGTCAAGACGGCAGAGCAGCTATTGAGAGATTGCATGCTACCAATAACTTCCCTGAGTTCACTGGAAAGCTTTGTCCTGCACCATGTGAGAGTTCTTGTGTGCTTGGTATCAACCAGCCACCGGTGACTATCAAAGAAATTGAAGCATCGATTATTGATCAAGCTTTTGATAGAGGCTGGGTTGAGGCGCACGCACCAGAGCGTATGACTGGCAAGACTGTTGCAGTTGTTGGTTCAGGCCCAGCTGGTCTTGCAGCTGCTCAGCAACTAACCCGTGCGGGGCACACTGTTGCCGTTTATGAAAAGGATGACCGAATCGGTGGACTACTCCGTTACGGCATTCCAGATTTCAAAATGGAGAAGTATCACCTCGATAGAAGACTTGAACAGATGTCTGCAGAGGGAACCAGATTCCGCCCAGGAGTTGCCATCGGAACTGAACTTAGCTGGGATGAACTGTTTAGAAGGTATGAAGCTGTTCTTATCGCAACTGGTTCTTCTAGACCTAGAGATCTAAATATTGAAGGAAGAGAGCTCGAAGGAGTTCACTTCGCGATGGATTACCTAACCCAATCAAACAAGGTTGTTGCAGGGGATTCAGTAGTTGATCAGATTGTTGCGAGCGGTAAAAAGGTAATCATCCTCGGTGGTGGCGATACGGGAGCTGACTGTCTAGGAACCGCAACTAGACAAGGCGCTGTATCAGTAACAACCCTTGCTATCGGCTTCCAGCCTCCGGCAGAGCGAAGAGAAGACCAGCCATGGCCCACTTTCCCAACTCTGTTTGAGGTAGCTAGTGCTCACGAGGAATTCGGTGAGCGAAAGTATTTAGCTAACACAGTTAGATTCGTTGGCAAAGACGGCAAGGTGACAGGTGTTGAGGTCGCTGAAACAGAAATTATCGACGGCAGACGTGTTGCTAAGGCAGGCACCGAGCAGATTCTTGAAGCAGACCTAGTTCTATTAGCCCTTGGTTTTACAGGCCCTGAAGGTGAAATCGAGATCGGTGAGGCTCGCGTTGAGCGAGATGCGAAGACAAACATTGCCAGAAGCGACAAGTACGCCACCAACATAGATGGAGTCTTCGTAGCCGGCGATGCCGGTCGTGGTCAGAGCCTGATTGTTTGGGCTATCGCCGAAGGTAGAGCAGCCGCAGCGGCAATTGACGAGTATTTAGAGGGCACCACCATGTTGCCTGCTCCAGTGAAACCATCAGACATCGGAATGCACGCCTAACCACTCGGTAGGCTGTTATCTGCATGACAAGCAAAAGGAAAATATGAGACGCGCCAAAATCATTGCGACACTAGGCCCTGCAGTATCAACCTATGAGTCCATCAAAGCCATTATCGAAGCTGGCGTTGACGTCGCAAGAATGAACCTTAGCCACGGTAGCTACGACGTGCACGAAGGTATCTATAAAACAGTTCGACAGGTAGCCGCAGATCTAAACAAGCCAGTTGGAATCTTCGTTGACCTGCAAGGTCCAAAGATTCGTCTAGGACGATTCTCTGATGGCCCAGTAATGCTTGAAAAAGGCGCAACTTTCAAAATCACTATCGATGACATCCAAGGTGATGTCAACATGTGTTCAACAACCTTCAAAGGCCTACCAGGCGATGTGAAGGTAGGGGATGTTCTTCTAATCGACGATGGCAAAGTTGGACTTCGTGCAACAGCTGTTGACGATAGAACAGTTACCACCGTTGTTGAAGTACCAGGAGCTGTCAGCAACAACAAGGGAATTAACTTGCCAGGCGTTGCTGTAAACGTTCCTGCACTTAGCGAAAAAGATGAAGACGATCTTCGTTGGGGCATTCGTCTCGGTGTTGACATGATTGCACTTTCTTTCGTTAGAAACGCATCTGACATTGTTCGTGTTCACGAGATTATGCGCGAAGAGGGTAAGTTCCTTCCAGTTATCGCAAAGATTGAAAAACCTCAAGCAGTTGCTGCTCTAGAAGAAATCATTGACGCCTTTGATGGTGTAATGGTTGCTCGTGGTGACTTGGGTGTTGAACTGCCATTCTGGGAAGTTCCACTAGTTCAGAAGCGTGCAGTTGAACTTTCGCGTCGTTGGGCTAAGCCAGTTATTGTTGCAACCCAAATGCTTGAGTCCATGATTACTGCTTCGAGACCAACGAGAGCTGAAGCAAGCGACGTAGCTAACGCAGTCTTGGATGGCGCTGACTGTCTGATGCTCTCTGGTGAGACTTCTGTTGGAGAATTCCCAGTTGAAACTGTTGCGGCGATGGCTAGCATCATCGAATCAACTGAAGATAATGGTCTGCACCGTATTCCTGCTCTTGGCACCAAGCCTCACACCCATGGTGGTGCAGTAACTCTTGCTGCTGCTGAGATTGCTGAACTGCTTGGTTCTAAATACATCTGTGTCTTTACCGAATCCGGTGATTCACTTAGAAGAGTTTCACGTCTACGTCATCTGATTCCAACCATTGCGTTTACTCCTTCAGAGGAAACTCAGCGTCGTCTATCTTTGGTCTGGGGATCAAATGTTCACTTGGTGACACCGGTTACCCACACTGACGAAATGATGCATCAGGTCGATGAGATTCTGCTCGGTAAGAACCTGGCGAAGATTGGCGATGAAGTTGTTGTCGTTGCGGGTTCCCCTCCAGGCATCCCAGGCTCAACCAACTCGCTAAGAGTTCACAGAGTTGGCGATGCGATAAACGGAGCTGCTCCGGCTTACGCCAAGTAAAAGAAAAAGACCCTCGAATTTCGGGGGTCTATTCTTTTTGGTGCCGAAGGTGGGAGTCGAACCCACACGCCTTGCGGCAAAGCATTTTGAGTGCTCCGCGTCTGCCATTTCGCCACTTCGGCTTGTAACGAAAAAAGTCTAAACCATCCGCGATACCTATGTTTGCCCGCTAGGGTAAAAGCATGAACAGTCCAGAGCAAATCAAGCCTCGAATAGTCGTTGCCGAGGACGAGGCTATTATCCGGTTGGACATCGTCGAGACTCTTACCGAAGCCGGATTTGATGTTGTAGCTCAGGCAGGCGATGGGGCAGAGGCTGTCCGATTGGCACTAGAACTGAAGCCAAATCTCGTTCTAATGGACATCAAGATGCCAGGCACTGATGGCTTGCAGGCAGCTGAGATCCTCTCCGAACATAAGATTCCAGTGGTGTTACTTACCGCCTTCAGCTCACCAGATTTAGTTGATAGAGCTAGTGCTGCCGGTGTCTACAACTACGTTGTAAAACCTTTCAATCCAAGCAATCTAATCCCAGCTCTACGGATCGCACTATCTCTTCACGAAAGAATTTCAGCTCAAGTTCAAGAGGTTGAAGATGTAACTGAAAAACTCGAAACTAGAAAACTGGTTGACCGAGCTAAGGGACTACTTACCGAGAAGATGAAATTGAATGAACCTGAAGCGTTCAGGTGGATCCAAAAGGCTTCCATGGACAGAAGGCTCACCATGAAGCAGGTTGCTATCACTGTCATTGAACAGTTAGCAGATAAGTAACCTTTAGCGGTTACCTCTCAAAAAGTTTGTGATGCGGACAGTTGAAAGTCTGTTGCCCTGATCATCAGTTACCTGAATCTCATGGGTTGCTAAGTTTTTACCGATATTCACTGCCTTGCAGGTAGCGGTAATCAAACCTGATTTACAGCTCTTGGTATGTGAAGCATTTATTTCAATACCAACCGCGTGACGGCCAGGACCGGCTGCCAGTGTGGCACACATACTTCCTAGGGTCTCAGCGATTACAACGTAAGCCCCACCGTGAACTATTCCAAGCGGTTGTCTATTGCCCTCAGCTGGCATAGTTGCAACACCAGCAACACCTGACAGAGAAATTATTTTGATGCCCATGGTATCGGCAAGTTCGCCTAGACCTCGTTCGGCAACCCAAGCGGCAATCTCGGCGGCGGTTGGCTCTGACATCTAAATCCCTTACTGTTCTTGAGGGGTCTTTCTAAGGTGCCCAGTTAGGCTTTATCCATGACCAAAACCAAGCCTACTCTTTTGCTAATTGATGGTCACTCTTTAGCTTTTAGAGCTTTCTACGCTCTTTCACCTGATTCCTTCATGACACCTGATGGTCAACACACAAACGCTGTCCATGGCTTCATTTCCATGATGTTGAATATCCTCCAGAACGAGAAGCCAACACATCTAGCAGTTGCGTTCGATCTTTCTAGAAGTTCGTTCAGAACCGAAGAATATCCGGAATACAAAGGAACGCGCGGGGAGACTCCTCCCGAGTTCAATGGTCAAACTGAACTTTTGAGATCAGCTCTTGAAGCTATGGGAATCATTACTCTCACTAGAGAAAACTATGAAGCTGATGATATTCTTGCAAGCCTTGCTGACCAAGGTTGTGCTGCAGGTTATCGAGTTCTATTGGTTTCAGGAGATAGAGATACCTTCCAACTAATTCAAGATGACGTGACGATTCTCTATCCAGTCAAAGGTGTCATGAATCTTGCACGTATGAACGATGAAGCAGTTCTTGAGAAATACGGTATTCACGCCAAGCAGTATCCAGATCTCGCTGCGCTAGTTGGTGAAACTTCAGATAACCTTCCCGGCATTCCAGGAGTCGGTCCTAAGACAGCAGCTAAGTGGTTACAGCAATATGGTGACCTGCAATCAGTTCTGGCAGCTGAGAACGACATCCCTGGCAAGGTGGGAGAGTCACTTCGTGAACACCGTGAACTAGCCATCCGCAACAGAAGACTGAACCACCTGGTACGAGATTTAGACATCGGTTATACCTTTGATGCCTTTGCGATGAAACCAGTTGATGAGGCAAGAGTTAGAGAGAACTTTGCCAAGCTACACTTCCGTTCTCTGCTTGAACGAGTCCTTAAG
The DNA here is from genome assembly GCA_040402475.1 of Rhodoluna sp. Classification (GTDB taxonomy): domain Bacteria; phylum Actinomycetota; class Actinomycetes; order Actinomycetales; family Microbacteriaceae; genus Rhodoluna. The sequence goes on along the minus strand of JBBAMM010000017.1, from coordinate 9,573 downwards.
GGATTAGGTGTTGCTCAAGGAACCAAGCCAGTTGTTACTGAAACAGTTGCTGAGGAGAGTGCAGCGGTTGTTGAAAGTGCTCCGCAAGTTGTCCTTGATCTACCTAAGGAGGCTAAGGATGCAAGCGTAGCCTTGGCAAAGATCTATGCAACAAAGGATTCGGTGAGCGTTTACTTTGACCACGGGGATGAATCAATCCTTGGAGTTGGTCTAGCAGTTGGTTCAATCAGAACAATTTTGACAAGTAAAGCTTTCGATAAAGAATTTATGAGTTGGCTAAGTTCACCGAAACCTAAGAGTGTCTTTGACTCGAAGGCCGCAGAGCGAGCGCTTGCTCAGAACAAGGTAGCGTTTACTGGGGTAGTCGATGACCCACTGCTGATGGCATACATTGATAACCCATTGCGCAGAGGTTTCGAAATTGAAGATCTGGTTGAAGAGTATCTGGGTGTAGCCATTGGTGTTGAAGGTAGCGATGAACTTATTCAAGAAGGACGCGACTTGTCTGCGCTTGCTTGGTATAACTCTCAACTCACTAGCAAATTGCAAGCAACTCTTGCCTCGTCTAAGCAAGCAGATGTTTACCGTGAAGTTGAACTAGCTTCTTCACACCCACTAGCGAAGATGGAAATCACTGGTATTTCAGTTGATGAAAAAGCTTTAGCTAAGTTGGTCAAGAAGCTAGACAAAGAGATAACAGACATTGCAGCCACCTGTTTCGAAATCATCGGGAAAGAGATAAACCTAGCTTCGCCTAAGCAGTTACAAACTGTTCTGTTTGAAGATCTAGGTATGACTGGTACCAGCAAAGTAAAGACCGGTTTCTCAACTAATGCTGAAGCCCTAACCACCTTGTTTGAACAGAACGGTCATCCTTTCTTAGAAAACCTTTTGAAGCACCGTGAAGTTACCAAGATTAGACAGATTGTTGAGACCATCTCTAAAGCGGTTCAAGCTGATGGTCGAATTCACACAACCTATGTTCAAACTGGAACATCAACTGGTCGACTTTCTTCTGAGAACCCTAACTTGCAAAACATTCCCGTTAGGAGCGAACGTGGTCGCCTAATCCGCGATGCGTTTATCGTAGGGGAAGGTTTTGAAACTCTATTGACTGCTGACTACTCACAGATTGAAATGCGAATACTGGCTCACCTTAGTGGTGATGAAGGTTTGATTGAAGCTTTTAGATCTGGTGAAGACCTGCATAGATTTGTTGGCTCTCGAATCTATGGCGTTGAGCCTAAAGATGTGACAAGCGCAATGCGATCTAAAGTCAAGGCAATGTCCTATGGATTGGTGTATGGGCTAAGCGAATACGGTTTAGCTAAACAGCTGCGTATTTCAAATGCAGATGCCAAGCAACTGATGGCAGATTACTTTGCCCGTTTTGGTGGAGTAAGAAAGTATTTGAGCAGAGTGGTAGATGATGCCAAACTCAATGAATACACGACAACTATTTATGGCAGAAGAAGACCTTTTACAGATCTCAACAGCAAGATCTTCACTATCCGCGAGAACGCCAGAAGAGCAGCCCTAAACGCTCCAATTCAGGGAACTGCGGCCGACATCATGAAGATAGCCATGATCGAAGTTGATAAGGCTCTAACCCAAGCCAAGGTTAAGAGTCGTATCTTGCTTCAGGTTCATGATGAATTAGTAATCGAGGTTGCGCCAGGCGAACTGGACAAAGTCAAAGAGCTCGTAACAAAGGGCATGAACAGTGCTGCCAAGCTCGATGTCCCACTTGAAGTGAACATTGGCATTGGTAAGAGCTGGGATGAGGCTGCTCACTAGTGGTCAAAGGAAGCGTGACTGTTGGTGCTCAGGTGGGTTTACATGCCCGTCCAGCGGCTGATTTCGTCAGAGCAGCAACCCTTAGTAAACATGAGGTTTTCGTGGTCAACCGGCTTGGCAAAAGAGCTTCTGGGCTCAGTATCTTGGCTATTTTGGCCCTTGGAGCTAAACAGGGTGAGGAATTGGTCATCGAGGTATCAGGTCCTGATGAGGTAGCAGTTTTGGAGACTCTCAGCCACGTTGTTAGCAACTGACTAAGCAGGTAGACTAGCGAAGGTTCATTTTTGAGCCAAAACCCCGTCCACGCCAAGTGGTTTTAGCACGTAAATCTAAGTGTTATTGCTGCAAGGCCCGAGTAAAAACAAGATCGAGATATCCTCTCTATGACAAGTAGCACCGCAAAAGCACCTAAGCAGGTTGCAATCAATGACATGGGAACCGCAGAAGAGTTCCTAGCAGAAGTCGAAAAAACCCTAAAATTCTTCAACGATGGCGATCTAATCGCTGGAATCGTAGTGAAGATTGACCGCGACGAAGTTCTAGTCGACGTCGGTTACAAAACTGAAGGTGTTATCCCTTCACGCGAATTATCTATTCGCCACGATGCAGACCCAAGTGACATTGTTACTGTTGGGGATTCAATCGAGGCTCTCGTTCTTCAGAAAGAAGACAAAGAGGGTCGTCTAATTCTTTCCAAGAAGCGCGCACAGTACGAACGCGCATGGGGCGATGTCGAGAAGGTTAAAGAATCTGATGGCGTCGTTACCGGTTTGGTTATCGAAGTTGTTAAGGGTGGTCTAATCGTTGACATTGGTCTTCGTGGATTCCTTCCAGCATCTCTTATCGAACTACGTCGCGTTCGTGATCTAACTCCTTACCTTGGTCAGAAAATTGACGCCAAGATTCTTGAGCTAGACAAGAACCGCAACAACGTTGTCCTTTCACGCCGTGCTCTTCTTGAAGAGTCACAGTCAGCAAACCGCACAACCTTCCTTGCAGATCTTGCTAAGGGTCAGATTCGTACCGGTGTTGTTTCATCTATCGTGAACTTCGGTGCATTCATTGACCTTGGTGGAGTTGACGGTCTAGTTCACGTTAGTGAGCTTTCATGGAAGCACATCGAACACGCATCTGAAGTTGTAGAGATTGGTCAGGAAGTTACCGTTGAGGTTCTTGAAGTTGATCAGGAGCGCGAGCGCGTTTCACTTTCTCTCAAGGCAACTCAGGAAGACCCATGGCAGGTATTCGCAAGAACTCACGCTATCGGTCAGTACGCACCAGGTAAGGTCACCAAGATCGTTCCGTTCGGTGCATTCGTACGTGTTGCAGATGGCATCGAAGGTCTAGTTCACATCAGCGAGCTTTCAGCTAAGCACATTGATCTTGCTAGCCAGGTTGTCACAGTTAACCAGGATGTATTCGTGAAGGTTATCGACATCGATCTAGATCGTCGTCGTATCTCACTTTCATTGAAGCAGGCTACTGAAGAAGTTAACCCTGAGGGAACTGACTTCAACCCAGCTCTATACGGTCTAGCTACCGACTTCGATGAACAGGGTAACTACAAGTACCCAGAAGGCTTCGATGCAGCTACAAGCGAATGGAAGCCTGGCTTCGAGGACGCTAAGGCTAAGTGGGAGAAGGAATACGCTGAAGCTCACGCCCGTTGGGAAGAGCACAAGAAGCAGGTTGCTATTGCTAACGAACTAGCAGCATCTCTTCCAGACGCTAAGCCAGAAACTGCAAGCACCACCACTTCATCTTCATCTGAAGGTGCAGAGGAATCTGCAGGAACCTTGTCAGCTGATGAGTCACTTAGTGCTCTTCGCGACAAGCTAAACCAAGCAGAGTAATAGAACTAGTTTTGAAGGGTTGGGCCATTGGTCCAACCCTTCAAACATTTAACTAAGAGTTAGGCTTGACTGGTGTTCTTGATAGGTCTAACTGGTGGCATAGCAGCCGGCAAGTCTGCCGTGGCTGAGCATTGGGTTAAACTCGGTGCCATCGAAATCGATGCTGATGTTTTAGCTCGCGAAGTAGTGGCCCAGGGGACTCCAGGAGCTAAACAAGTTGAAACCGCATTTGGATCTGAATATTTCAGTGATGGTGAACTAGATCGAAGGAAGCTAGGTCAATTAGTCTTCACCGAGCCAGAGAAACTAACGGAACTTGAATCAATCGTGCACCCGCTTGTCAAGCAACGAGCAAAAGAGTTAATCGCTGCCGTTCCAGAGAACTCCATAGTTGTATACACAGTTCCTCTACTTGTTGAAGCCCAGGTTGAACTACCTTTTGATGCTGTTGTTACCGTTGAGGCTCCTGAGGATGAGCGGGTAAGAAGACTTGTCAAAACCAGAGGAATGACTGAGGCTGAGGCTCTAAGCCGCATTAAAGCTCAGGCGTCGCCTTTGGAGCGAGCTGCTAGAGCAGATCACATTCTAAGTTCCAATCAATCCCTTGCACTGTTACTTCATGACGCCGAAGTGCTATTCCAAAAGTTTGTGTTGGCTAATGAGGCTAAGCCTTAATGAAAGAGCCAACTAGAACATTTGCGCCTTTTGAAGTCATTAGCGACTATGTCCCTTCAGGTGACCAGCCAACTGCAATCGCCGATCTAACGCAACGAATCAACGCAGGAGAGAAAGACGTTGTACTACTCGGTGCTACCGGTACTGGTAAATCAGCAACCACGGCTTGGCTTATTGAAAAGCTACAACGACCAACCTTGGTGCTTGCCCATAACAAGACTCTTGCAGCTCAGTTAGTAAATGAGTTCAGAGAGCTGCTACCAAATAACGCCGTTGAATATTTCGTGAGTTACTACGACTATTACCAGCCCGAAGCTTACGTCCCTCAGACAGATACCTTTATTGAGAAAGACTCCTCAATCAATGAGGAAGTTGAAAGACTTCGTTACTCAGCAACCATGAGCTTATTGAGTAGGAGAGATGTTGTAGTTGTCTCTACGGTTTCATGCATTTATGGACTAGGAGCCCCTAGTGAATATCTAGACATGTCTATCCCGCTACATAAGGGGCAGAACATTGACCGTGATGCTCTTATTCGTGAATTCGTTGCTATGCAGTATCAGCGCAACGACTATGACTTCTCGAGAGGAAACTTTAGAGTCAAGGGTGACACTATTGAGATCATTCCCGTCTATGACGAGTTAGCAATTCGTCTAGAGCTATTCGGCGATGAGATTGAAAACATCTATCAGTTACATCCACTAACCGGTGAAGTGGTTCGAGCCATAGATACCATCTCTGTCTTCCCAGCTAGTTACTACGTAACATCACCTGAGCGTATGGGGTTAGCTCTTGAAGCCATTGAAGAAGAGATGGTAGCCAGAGTTAAAGAGTTTGAAACACAGGGCAAGCTGCTTGAAGCTCAACGCATCAAAATGAGGACAACCTTTGATCTTGAAATGATTAGGGAGCTGGGTTTCTGCAGCGGTATCGAGAACTATTCAAGACATCTAGATGGGCGAGAACCAGGTTCATCACCTTCATGCTTACTTGATTACTTCCCAGATGACTTCTTAACTGTTATCGATGAGTCTCACGTTACGGTTCCGCAGATAGGTGCGATGTATGAAGGTGACTCATCTCGTAAACGAACCTTGGTTGAGCACGGCTTTAGATTGCCTTCCGCTATGGATAACAGACCACTTAAGTGGACGGAGTTCTTAGAACGTGTTGGACAAACCGTCTATCTTTCAGCTACCCCTGGAAAGTATGAGCTGGGTGTCACAACCGATGTGGTTGAGCAGATTATTCGTCCTACCGGTCTAGTTGATCCAAAGATTGTGGTCAAACCTATCAAGGGACAGATTGATGA
>JBBAMM010000017.1:2486-3836 GCA_040402475.1 Rhodoluna sp. | reverse complement strand
AGCATTCTGGATGCTGATAAAGAAGGTTTCCTACGTTCAACAACATCATTGATTCAGACCATTGGTCGTGCTGCTAGAAACGTCAGTGGAGAGGTCCACATGTATGCAGACAGGATCACTGACTCAATGGCAAGAGCTATCGATGAGACTAATCGCAGACGTGAAAAGCAGGTGGCATACAACCTCGAAAAGGGTGTTGACCCACAACCACTCCGTAAGAAGATAGCTGACATCACAGACAGCATTCTTCGAGAGGAACAAGACACTGCTGAACTGCTTGAGAAATCAAAGTCCAAGCGAAACAGAGACGGCAAGGGGATAACCCCTGTTAGATCAAGGCCAAACCAGAACGCTAGCTATGACGAGCTACTGGATCTAGTAGTTGACCTGGACCAGCAGATGAAGGCAGCCGCTGCCGAGCTAAAGTTTGAACTGGCAGCAAGGCTTCGAGATGAAATAAGTGAGCTTAAATACACTCTGAGGCAGATAGATAAGGTTTAGAGCCTCTCCTGAGGGTTAAACTTGTGAGATGCCCTTAATCTCCATACCCACCAAAGAAAAGCTCGTTATTAAGGGTGCCAGGGTCCACAACCTAAAGAACATCACCTTAGAGATACCCAAAAACGCCATGGTGGTTTTCACCGGCTTGAGTGGTTCGGGTAAGTCTTCTTTAGCTTTCGACACAATTTTTGCTGAGGGTCAGCGCCGTTACGTTGAGTCACTCAGTGCTTATGCCAGACAGTTCTTAGGCCAAGTTGATAGACCTGATGTTGACTTTATTGAAGGTTTATCTCCTGCTGTTTCGATCGATCAGAAATCAACCAACCGAAACCCTAGATCAACCGTAGGTACCATTACAGAGATCCACGATTACCTAAGGTTGCTGTGGGCTCGTATTGGAGTTCCACACTGTGCTGAATGTGGTGAGTTGATTACTAAGCAGACCACGCAGCAAATTGTTGATCAAATCATGCAACTCAAAGCTGGTACTAAGTATCAGATACTTGCTCAGGTTGTTGATCAGAAGAAAGGTGAATTCTCTGATCTGTTCCGAGAACTCATCAGTCAGGGTTTTGCAAGAGCTGTGGTCGATGGGGAAGTAATCCAGCTTGCTGAAGCTAAACCACTTCGCAAAACATACAAGCACGACATTTCTGTTGTTATTGACCGACTAGTTGCTAAAGCTGATATCACTCAACGTCTTACCGATTCAGTTGAAACAGCCCTAAAGGTTGCCAATGGTCGACTAACTGTTGATCTAGTTGATGTTGAGGGTGAAGGTAAATACCGCAACTACAGCGAGAAGATGTCATGCCCTAACGAGCACCCGCTAGCGCTCACCGAGATTGA
>JBBAMM010000017.1:0-2386 GCA_040402475.1 Rhodoluna sp. | reverse complement strand
ATTCAAGAAGCTGTCTTGTATGGCAATAACTTCGATGTTCAGATGAAGTGGAAGAACCGTTACGGTAGAGAACTTCGATACACCACAGGCTTTGAAGGTGCATTGAACTATATCGAGCGTAAATACCTTGAAGCAGATAATGACTGGGGTAGAGGACGTTGGGCTGAGTATCTTCGGGAGACACCATGCCCTGATTGCAAAGGTGCAAGATTACGTCCTGAAGTTCTGGCTGTGAAGGTGGCCAAGACCTCTATTGCTGATGTTTGTTCAATGAGCCTTGGCGAATCAATGCAGTTCTTCGACAAGCTAAAACTCGATAAGCGTGACGAAAAGATTGCAGCTCAAGTACTTAGAGAGATTAGATCTCGCCTAGATTTCCTAATTGCTGTTGGTCTTGATTACCTAAGCCTAGAAAGAGCGGCTGCAACACTCTCAGGTGGTGAGGCTCAACGTATTCGTCTAGCAACTCAAATTGGTGCTGGTCTTACCGGTGTTCTTTATGTTCTAGATGAACCAAGCATTGGTCTGCACCAGAGAGATAACCGCAGACTCATTGACACTTTGATCAAACTCCGCGACCTAGGTAACACCTTGATAGTTGTTGAGCATGATCACGACACCATCATGGCTGCTGACTGGTTAGTTGACATTGGTCCTGGAGCTGGTGTTCACGGTGGTGAAGTAGTTCACTCAGGTAGCTATAAGCAAATACTCACCAACAAAGAATCAATTACAGGAGCATTCCTAAGCGGTAGAGAGTCAATTGCAACTCCTAAGAAGCGTCGCCCAATTGATCCTAAGCGTCAGATTAAGGTCGTTGGAGCTAGAGAGAACAACCTAAAGAGCGTCGATGTTAGCTTCCCACTAGGAACCTTCACAGCCGTTACCGGTGTTAGCGGTTCAGGTAAATCCTCCTTAGTGAACGATGTGCTCTATGAAGTTTTAGCCAACAAACTAAATGGTGCCAAAGGAGTTGCAGGTAAACACACTCGAGTTGAAGGCCTAGAACAGCTTGACAAGGTTGTTCACGTTGATCAGAACCCTATTGGTAGAACACCTAGGTCTAACCCTGCAACTTATACCGGTGTTTTTGATCACATCAGAAAGCTTTTCGCTGACACCCAAGAATCTAAAGCTCGTGGCTACCAACAGGGTCGATTCTCTTTCAACGTGAAGGGCGGGCGTTGTGAGGCTTGTAGCGGTGATGGAACTCTAAAGATTGAGATGAACTTCTTACCTGATGTTTATGTCTCCTGTGAGGTGTGTCACGGTGCTCGATACAACAGAGAAACTTTGCAGGTTAAATACAAGGGCAAGTCAATTGCTGAAGTGCTTGAAATGCCTATCTCTGAAGCAGCTGAGTTCTTTGCTGCCATTACAGCTATCTCTAGGTATTTAGATACGTTGGTAGAAGTTGGACTTGGCTATGTTCGCTTAGGTCAGTCAGCAACAACTCTCTCAGGTGGTGAAGCTCAGCGTGTCAAGCTAGCTACTGAATTACAGAAGAGATCCAACGGTCGAAGCATATATGTTCTAGATGAACCAACAACTGGTCTGCACTTCGAAGACGTTAGAAAACTTCTTCTTGTCCTCAATGGATTAGTTGATAAAGGTAATACCGTTCTCGTTATTGAGCACAACCTCGATGTTATAAAAAGCGCTGACTGGTTGGTTGACATTGGTCCTGAGGGTGGTTCTCGTGGTGGCGAGATTGTTGGTGTAGGAACCCCTGAGGATCTAGCTAAGAACGTGAAGTCTCACACTGGAAAGTTCCTCAAAGAGATACTTGGCTAGCTATGGCTAACGATGTTTCTTTTAGACCTAAAACCTCAGAGATCCCAACTGATCCAGGTGTCTATCGATTCCTTGATGAAACAGGTCGAGTTCTTTATGTAGGTAAGGCCAAGAACCTAAGGGCAAGGCTTAGCTCATACTTTGCACCACTAAGCACTCTGCAAGAAAAGACACGTCGCATGGTGCAAAGTGCAGCAGATGTTAACTGGACAATAGTAAAGACCGAGTTTGAAGCCCTGCAGCTTGAGTTCACTTGGATTAAAGAATTCAACCCACCTTTCAATGTCAGGTTCAAAGATGACAAGAGTTATCCATACCTAGCCATAACCATGTCTGATTCGGTTCCAAGAGTTTTCATAACCCGTAATCGTGAGATCAAAGGAGCTAAATACTTTGGCCCTTACACACAAGCCTGGGCTGTTAGAGAAACTTTAGACACACTCCTGAAGGTCTATCCAATAAGGTCTTGCTCAACTGGTGTCTATAACAGAGCTAAATCATCTAATCGACCATGTTTGCTTGCAGATATCGGCAAGTGTTCAGCACCCTGTGTTTCAAGAATCAGTAATGAAGATCACAAGTCCATGGCTAA
>JBBAMM010000016.1:26344-29773 GCA_040402475.1 Rhodoluna sp. | reverse complement strand
ACCTTGGTATCAATAACTTCAAAGAAACGCTCAACAGCAGTTCTTGCATCGATGGTCATCGACAACAAGAAACCAATTGAGTCGATTGGCCAGTGCAGAACACGAGTAGTCAAGATGAAAGCACTTAGGGCACCGATAGTTAGATCGCCATTAACAATCTGTCCGATACCAATAATCAAACAAACACCTAGAGCAACATCAGGAATAGTTGAGAAGAAGAACCAGAGTCTAGAAACCATTTTGGCTTTCTTTAGTTCTGTGCCTCTTAGGTTCATGGCATCTTTAGCAAACTTCTCGGTCATGAATGAACCTCTACCGAAAGCTTTTAGAACACGAATACCGTGAACGCTTTCTTCAACCGCAGTAGCTAGATCTCCAGCTTGGTCTTGGCTCATTCTGGCGGTGACGTGATATTCCTTTTCAAATCTGAAACCAAGCACCCAAAGCGGAGACATGATTACTAGGAATATGGTTGCCAAGATTGCGTTGTATGAGTAGAGCACTGCAAAGCCAACAATGATGGTCAAAAGGTTAGCTACCAAAAGCACTAGACCGAAAGATAGCCAACGTCTAATCATGCTCAGGTCACCTGTGACACGAGATAGTAACTGTCCGCTAGGCCACTTGTCATGGAATGCCACTGGCAGATCCTGCAGCTTGGCATAAAGGGTTCTTCTCAAACCAGCTTCAACGTGGGTACCTGGAGTAAGCACTAGCCATCTACGCAGCAAGACCATGGTGGCTTCTAATAGACCCATGCCGAGCACGGTTAGGACTGCAATCAGCAGAGCTTCAAAGGTCTCTGTCTTAGCTAAGTTGTTGATCAGACCTTGCAAATATCTTGGAATAGCCAAGGCAAACAAATGCCCTAAGAGTGCAGCTACGGTGCCAAGCATTACCCGAGGTAAAGCGCTCTTGGCATAAGGGAATATGCGCAAAAGAGTGCCTACGGTACCCATTTTCTTCATCTTTGAATCAAACCTAAATCTCATAAAAGTTGCAAACCACATAGGTGGTTTGGCTTGTGCTGCAAAGCCTTTCAGTCTATCTGAAACAGGTAGGCTAGAAGCGGTTAAACCCCTAAAACACACCTATTTCATCCCACAAGGAGTAAATGTAACATGGCCCGTCACGGTAAAGTCTCGGTAATCGGTTCTGGTTTCTACGGAACAACAACAGCTCAACGACTAGCTGAATATGACATTTTTGAGACTGTTGTCTTGACTGACATTCTTGAAGGCAAGCCAGAAGGTGTGGCACTAGATATCAACCAGTCCAGATCTATTGAAGGCTTTGAGACCAAGGTTGTTGGTGCCACCACAACTGTTGATGGTCAAGGTTATGAAGCTATTGCCGATAGCGACATCGTCATCATCACTGCAGGTCTGCCACGTAAGCCTGGCATGAGCCGCATGGATCTACTAGAAGTTAACGCAGGCATTGTTGGCGGTGTAGCTAAAAACATAGCTAAGCATGCTCCTAACGCTGTGATCTTGGTTGTTTCTAATCCACTGGATGAAATGACTGCTCTTACTCAGAAGGCTTCTGGTTTTCCTAAGGAGCGTGTAATCGGTCAAGCCGGTGTTTTGGACACTGCACGCTTTACTAACTTTGTCGCAGAAGCTACCGGTGCTCATGTTTCTGATGTGAAGACGCTAACTCTTGGTTCACATGGTGAAACCATGGTTCCTGTTCCATCTGTTTCAACTGTGAACGGTAAAACAATCACTGAAGTTCTTGGTGCTGAAAAAGTTGCTGAACTAGTTGATAGAACTCGTAACGGTGGAGCAGAGATCGTTGCATTACTTAAGACCGGTTCTGCTTACTATGCCCCATCAGCAGCTGTTGCTCGTATGGCTAAAGCTGTGCACGAAGATTCGGGTGCAGTATTCCCTGTTTGTGCTTGGGTTGATGGTGAATTTGGTATCTCAGGTGTTTACCTCGGTGTTGAAGCAAAACTAGGTAAAGGTGGAATCAAGCAGGTAGTTGAAACTCCTCTTGATGCAACTGAACTAGAAGCACTGAAGGTTGCTGCAGAAGCAGTTAGAGCTAAGCAAGCAGATATCGCTAACCTCTAGTGATAGAAGTGGCGCTCACCAGTAAAGAACATGGTGAGGTTCGCCGCTTTAGCTGCAGCAATAACTTCTTCATCTCTTACTGAGCCACCAGGCTGAACAACAGCTTTAACCCCTGCATCGATTAGTACTTGTAATCCATCAGCGAATGGGAAGAACGCATCGCTAGCTGCAACTGAGCCGTTTACTCTTAGGTCTCCCCTGGTTACCGCCAACTTACATGAGTCAACTCGGTTAACTTGACCCATACCAACACCGATAGATGCACCTTCTTTAGCTAACAAAATCGCATTAGATTTCACAGCCCTAACTGCACGCCAAGCAAACTCTAGATCTGTAAGGGTTGCTTGATCTGGTTTAGCGCCAGAGACTAACTTCCAGTTAGTTGAAGTGAAGCTAGCAAAGTTATCTGCCTCTTGAACTAAGAAACCTCCGGAGACCTGCCTAATCTCATTGGTCTCACGAGAATAGTTTTTAGGTAGTTCAAGAATTCTCAGGTTCTTTTTCTTCTCAATCAGAAGGCGTAAAGCTTCCAGTTCATAGCCAGGAGCAATGATTACCTCAGTGAAAATCTCTAGCAGGTTCTGAGCCATCCCCATGGTCACAGTTCTATTAGCTGCTACCACTCCACCAAAAGCACTCACTGGATCACAGAGGTATGCAGCTGAGTGAGCATGGGCAATAGGGTCATCAACACCGGTCGGAGCTATAGCAATGCCGCAAGGATTAGCGTGCTTGATGATAGCTACCGCTGGCTCTGAGAAGTCGTAAGCAGTTCTAACTGCTGCATCAGCGTCAACGTAGTTGTTATAAGACATCTCTTTACCGGCATGCAATTTAGCCTGAGCTATACCTGAAACAGCCTGCGGAGCACTATTCCTATAAATAGCAGCTGACTGGTGAGCGTTCTCCCCGTAACGGAGAACATTGAGTAACTCTGCTTCTAACTCAATTCTTTGCGGGAAGCCAGGGTTCTTATGTGAAGTGAGAATGGTTTGGTTAGGCAAAGCTCTAGTTTCAACTTCATTAGCAAACCAGTTAGCAACAGCTGTGTCATAGCGAGAGGTATGAGCAAAAGCTAAAGCTGCAAGTTCGCGCCTTTCAGCCAAGGTAGTTCCACCAGCATTGATAGCTTCAATTACCTCGGCGTATTTACCCGGATCAACAACAATGGCAACATTCGCAAAGTTCTTTGCAGCGCCTCTAACCATCGCAGGTCCCCCGATGTCGATCTGCTCAACAACAGCATCGCCTTTAGCTCCTGAGGCAACAGTTTTCACAAACGGATAAAGGTTCACAACAACAAGCTCGAAAGGTTCAATCTCGAGTTGCTTTAGTTGCTCCTCATGGTTTA
>JBBAMM010000016.1:21572-26244 GCA_040402475.1 Rhodoluna sp. | reverse complement strand
TGACGATAGTCGGCAGGTGTGTATTCGTTTTGAGCTGACAATATATTTCCTTTGGTTATGCCTTGGCTAAATCTTTTTGCTTTAGAGCAAACTTCTCAACAGTTTTAACAAGCAATGCTCGTTCAACGGTTTTGATGCGTTCGTGCAATGCATGCTCGGTTTCTTGCGGGAGAATCTCTATTTCACTTTGAACAATGATTTCCCCTGTGTCGACACCTTCGTCAACATAGTGAATGGTGACACCGGTCTTAGTAGCACCGGCAGCCAAAGCATCTCTAACCGCATGGGCACCTTTGAATTCAGGTAGCAGAGAAGGATGAGTATTTATAAGTTTGCCCTTTAGAGCAGCAACAAAGTTAGCTGGCAGGATTCTCATAAAGCCTGCTAGCACTACCAAATCTGGTTGGTGGTGCTGGACACTGGCTAATAACTTCTCCGCCCATTCATCTTTAGAGCTAAAACGTGACGGTTCAACTACGAAGGTGTCTACTTCATAAAGCTCGGCATGCTCTAAACCAGGTGCGTCTTTATCTGAGCCAACAGCAACAATTTTGGCTGGAAATAGCGGATTCTCAGCTGCTTTTAGCAGCGCTAAAAGGTTTGATCCGCTGCCTGAGATGAGTACGACAACAGAGAGCATCTAACTATTTTATCCTGCGTGTTCTTTGAATAAGTTCAGTATCAGCTGCATCTGGTCTAGCGCTGAAGAAGGCAGCTAAGACCGATGCAACAGTAACCTCTATGAAGGTAACTCCAGCTAAGAGCCAAGGGTTTGCCCCAACCACGCTCATCCGACCTGGTCCAATCGAGCCACCCGAGAAATCTGCCAAAATCCACATCTCAACAGCAGCCACAAAACCAATTGCAACACCTAGAGCAATAGCGGCAGATGTGGCTGAGGCATAGCTGAAACGAAGATCTGCGGTGTGTGACTTGATGAGCAAAGTTGCTCCAAATGCACACAGCAACGGAACCAAGATGAACACAATGCCAAAACTGTTTGAGCCAACTGGCAATGCTGCCAACATCGGAATAGCAGGAAGTGGTCCAAGCTCTGTGCCAAGAGGAGAAACCATGGAGCCATCTCCAACCGCAAAACCAACACCGGTAAGCCAAGAGTTAGTCAATGCAATAACGTTAGGCATCAAAGCTAATTGACCAAAGCTCACAGTTATAGTTCCAAACAGAGACAACTGCAGTGACTGATACAACCGAATAACTTCAACCCAGTTCAATAGCAGCATCATTGAAACCAGGACAGCACTAACAGCGCTCATAGCTAAGACAACACCGGTTCCTGCTCTAAGTGCTGGAGCAACTAGAGGCTTGATAGCCCAAGGCAATCTATCTGCAGTTCTAATAAAGAAATCTCTAACTCGATCTCTAAATTGACTACCGCTTTGATCAGTAAAGCCAAGCGGTTCACCAACAACAGATCCAATAATCAGCAAAGCAGTAAACAGCGCGGTTGGAATGAATACTCCTTGCCAATCCAAGACATGAATTGACTTTGCATAAGAAGCACTGGTTATTGCCGTTGCTAAGCCGAGGTAAACAGCGATCGCACCAGTCCAAGCAGACCCTAGATAAGTTTCACCGCTTAGTCTTCTGCCAGCACGGAACATGCTCCAACCAATAACTACAGCAAAACCTAGAGGAATCAGATCGAAGACATATTCAGGTACCTGTAAACCGGCAACCTTACCTGCAGCAAAATGCAGTGGAACACCATGAGCATTAAGCCAGATCCTGGCAGAAGTTTGAGTAACAGTCTTGAAAGAGGAACCATGGGTTTGCTCAACTAACCAAACCAAGAGGTTTAGCACAAAGATGCCAACAAACCCGACGGCAATGACGAACGAAGCTTGTAAAGCTCCTTGACCGATTGCCTTTATGCGCATGGACTAAAGGCTAGCGATAACTCCGCGCATCAAGGCAGCAGTCTCACTTGGAGTTTTGCCCACCTTAACACCAACGGCTTCAAACGCTTCTTTCTTAGCCTGAGCGGTTCCAGCAGAACCAGAAACAATCGCTCCAGCGTGACCCATGGTCTTACCTTCAGGTGCAGTAAAGCCTGCAACATAGGCAACCACTGGCTTAGAAACGTTGTCCTTGATATAGGCAGCAGCTTTCTCCTCAGAGTCACCACCGATTTCACCAATGAGAACAATTGCCTTGGTTTCAGGATCAGCTTCAAAAGCAGCCAGAGCATCGATGTGTGTGGTTCCGATGATTGGGTCTCCACCAATACCGATAGCAGTTGAGATCCCAATCTCACGAAGCTCGAACATCATCTGGTAAGTCAGAGTACCTGACTTAGAAACTAGACCGATAGGTCCTGCTCCTGAAATGTTCCAAGGGGTAATGCCAGCGTTAGATTTTCCTGGGCTGATGATACCTGGGCAGTTAGGACCAATGATTCTGGTCTTGTTACCCTTTGAGTTGCTGTATGCCCAGAATGAAGCACTGTCGTGAACTGGAATACCTTCAGTAATAACAACAGCTAAACCAATCTCAGCATCGATAGCTTCCATCACTGCAGACTTAGCAAAAGCAGGTGGCACGAAGATAACTGAAACGTTTGCGCCGGTCGCGCTCATAGCTTCAGCAACAGTTCCGAATACTGGCAACATGGTGCCATCAACATCAACTGATTCGCCAGCCTTACGAGGGTTCACTCCACCGACGATGTTTGATCCACCTGCAAGCATACGCTTGGTGTGTTTCATACCTTCAGAGCCAGTCATACCCTGAACAATAATCTTGCTGTTCTTATCTAGAAAAATAGACATCTAAAATCTCTCTTACTTATTCGCGAGCTCAGCAGCTTTATCAGCAGCTTCGTCCATAGTGTCAACAACTGTTACCAGTGGATGATTTGCATCAGCCAAAATCTTTCTACCTTCAGCTACGTTGTTACCATCAAGGCGAACAACCAGTGGCTTGATAGCTGATGAACCTAACTTGTCAAGCGCTCCAACGATTCCATTAGCAACAGCATCACAAGCAGTAATACCTCCGAAGACGTTTACGAAAACGCTCTTCACCTGAGGGTCACCAAGAATCACATCGAGACCGGCAGCCATAACTTCAGCTGAAGCACCACCACCGATGTCAAGGAAGTTAGCTGGCTTCACTCCACCTTGACGCTCACCTGCATAAGCAACAACGTCAAGTGTTGACATAACCAAACCTGCACCGTTACCGATGATTCCAACTTCACCATCTAGCTTCACGTAGTTCAGGTCCGACTCTTTAGCTTTAGCTTCTAGTGGGTCTAGTTGATCTCTTTCCATTGCTGCACGTTCATGTCTGAACTCAGCGTTGTCATCGAGCGATACCTTGCCATCGAGTGCAATGATCTCGCCTGACTTAGAAAGAATAAGTGGGTTCACCTCAACCAGAGTCGCATCTTCTTTGACGAAGACTTCGTAGAGCTTCACAAACACTGGGGCAACCTTGGCAGCAATCTCTGCATCAAAGCCACCAGCAAGAGCAATCTCGGTTGCCTTGGCTAGATCAATACCAGTAATGGCATCAACAGCAATCTTGGCTAGAGCTTCAGGACGTTCTTCAGCAAGCTGCTCGATTTCCATTCCACCTTCAACACTGCAAAGAGAAAGGAAAGTTCTGTTACTTCTATCTAGCAAAACAGAGAAGTAATACTCCTTATCAATGGCAGCACCCTGGGCAATCATCACACGATTGACTGGTAGGCCCTTGATAGTTAGTTTCAAGATAGCTTCAGCAGCTGTTGCTGCCTCTTCAGGTGTGTGAGCAAGCTTCACACCGCCGGCTTTACCTCGACCACCAGCTTTAACCTGAGCCTTGACCACAACTGTGCCACCGATCTTGGCTGCAGCTGCTGCTGCTTCCTCAGGGGTATCTGCGATTAGGCCTTGAAGTACTGGTACGCCATAGCTCTCAAACATGTCGCGAGCTTGATATTCAAATAAGTCCACTTATGATTCCATTCAACAAAAAAGGGCACTCAGAACGTGCACCAGAGATAAGTTTAGAGCCTCTCGATAGGTGCAACTCGCACCATGAGGCGCTTAGTTCCAACCCGTTCAAACCTGATTTCAGCAGTCTGGCGAGCACCCTCACCGGTGGTTGCCACCACGGTGCCATTACCAAAATCATCATGCTTGACCTTGTCCCCAACGGCCAACACCAAACCCTCATTGTTTCTAACCTGGCTAATGGCGTTATTCCAGACCTTCTTCTCCTTAGGCGCTCTGTCATAACTACCAGAACCAACAGCCCTTGGCTGATACCTAGGTGCCTCACGTTCAGCCCCCCTCTGATCCACGAGCTCAACTGGGATATCCAAAAGAAAGTTAGAAGGCATGGTTGAGTTCATCTGACCAAACAGTGTTCTCTGCAAAGCCAGCGTCAAATACAACTGCTTCATAGCACGGGTGATACCAACATAGAAAAGTCTTCGTTCTTCAGCCAAGCCGCCAACTTCTTCAAATGAACGCATGTGCGGAAGTGTGCCCTGCTCAAGACCTGCAATAAAGACCACCGGATACTCAAGACCTTTAGCGGTATGCAGAGTCATCAAAGAAACTTGACCTGAGCCATCATCAATCTCATCTGCTGCAGCAGACAAGGTGATCTCAGCTAGATAGTCAGCAAGAGTGGCTTCCTGATTACGTAGTTGATACTC
>JBBAMM010000016.1:19157-21472 GCA_040402475.1 Rhodoluna sp. | reverse complement strand
TTTCTTCTAGCAAATTCAGCAATCTTCAGCTCGGTCTTATCACCAATGCCACGACCCGGCTCGTTTAGAACTCTTCTAACTGCCTCATCGTTTCTTCCATTAGAAACAGCTGTTAGATAAGCAAGAGCGTCTTTGATTTCTTTACGCTCGTAGAACTTCAAACCACCGATAACCGCATAAGGGACTCGCTGTGATTTGAGTTCAGCTTCAATGCTTGGAGTTAGCGCGTTAGTTCTATAAAGAATTGCCATCTGCGAATAAGCAATGCCCTCACCGTGGTGTTCTTGAATCTGATCAACGATGAACCCAGCTTCATGTCTTTCATCAACAGCGGTGAACTGAACAATCTTCTCCCCTGCCCCGGCATCGGTCCAAAGGTTTTTCTCTGGTCTATCAAAGTTCTTAGAGATAACAGCATTAGCTGCAGAGAGGATGTTTTGAGTTGAACGATAGTTCTGCTCCAACAGGATGGTGTGTGCACCTCTGAAGTCTTTGGAGAATTCAGAGATGTTCCTAATATCTGCTCCACGGAATGCATAGATTGACTGGTCGCTGTCACCAACAACAGTCAAAGAAGCAGGTCCTAACAGTTCACCTGTTCGCTGATCTGGTTGAGCAAACTTAGGGTCGATTCCTTTAGTTAGTTCTCGAATCAAAGCGTATTGAGCATGGTTAGTGTCTTGATACTCATCAACTAGAACATGTCTGAACTTACGTTGGTAGTTAGCAGCCACCTCAGGGAAAGCTCTGAGTAAATAAACTGTTTCACCGATAAGGTCATCAAAATCAAAAGCATTGTTGCGACGCTTCTCAGCTTCATAGGCAATAAAAATCTCAGCCATGGCTGAAGACTTTGGATTCTTCGTATCGATGTTGCCTGCAAAATCTTCTGCAGTTTGTAATTCGTTCTTAGCCTTACTGATAACAGCTGCAACAGATTGAGCCTTCAAGCTATCGATGTCATAGCCACCAGCTTTGATTAGCCGCTTCAGTAAAGCCCTGGTATCCCCAGTGTCATAAACAGTGAAGTTGGAGTTATGTCCTAGCTTCTCTGCTTCTCTTCTCAAGATTTGTAAACAGGCAGAGTGGAAAGTTCTAATCCACATTCCCTCAGGATCGCCAACCAAATGCCTGATACGTTCACGCATTTCGTTAGCTGCCTTATTAGTAAATGTGATGGCAAGTATCTGCGATGGCCAGGCCTCTTTATTTGCTAACAGATGAGCTATGCGATGAGTCAAAACTCTGGTCTTACCAGAACCAGCACCAGCAACAATTAGCAATGCTGGGCCTCTATATAGAACAGCCTCCCGCTGCTGAGGATTCAATCCTTCAAGCAGGTCTGGGGAACCGATTGGCTCTAAAAAGGTGTTCATAACCAAGTAATCCTAAGTCGCACTAGCGACAGTTCAGCCACGGTCGGCTAATACTCGCCGAAGCAGGTCTGGTTGGTCAGCAAAGATACCATCAACACCTGAGGCTATGAACTGCTCGTAGTACTCATCTATAGAAGTTTCTGCCCTTTCAGCCCTTGCCGTGAAGACCCAGATGGCAAGACCCACTGAATGTGCTGCCTCAACCCAGTTCGATTCGGAGAACAGTAAATGAGTAGAGATAGAGAGTCCATCCACTTGAGTTGAAAGTTCCTCTAACCAAGCAGGGTCTGGTTCCGCCTCATCAACGGCAAAGAAGTATTTGGCTGGAACTTTGAGTTTCTGAAGTTCATCTTTAGCTTCAAGCAAGAGTTCAAAACTAAATGATTCAATAACGAGTTTTACGTTTCTTTGTTGAACCGGGCTCTTGAATATTTCATCTGCAACAAGTTTTCCAATTTGGTTTGACAAGACATTTATGTGTGTTCCTTGTTTGATCTCGCAAACAATTATTTTCCCTTCAATAAATGAAGCATTCAATATCTCGTTGAAGGTTGGAATCTGAAACTGACCATTGAACTTAGCGCTGCCTGGTCTAAGCTCCCCTAATCGCTCAACGGCGCGAAGAGTCTTTATCTGCCCCAAATCCAAATCCTCAGTGAACCAATCACTAACTTCAATGCCTTCGACTAACCCAGCACGCTTGAATTCCCTAAATTCTGATTTACTTGCGATGTCTGTGGTCTCACCGAGGGTGTTCTCATGTCTAATAATCAACTGTTGATCAGAGGTGTTAACCAAATCAAACTCAATGCCGTCAGCTCCCTGCTGAATGCCGAGTTCGAAAGACTCCAAGGTGTTTTCAGGTCGATATCCGCAAGCGCCACGATGAGCAATGACTAATGGCTTGCTCATTTATTCGCCTTTCCGAAGATATTCCTT
>JBBAMM010000016.1:12519-19057 GCA_040402475.1 Rhodoluna sp. | reverse complement strand
GTGGTGGTGGTGACGCTGGTGGTGCTGGTGGTACCGGTTTACTCGGTTCTCGAGTGGTTTTCCAATACACCCCTTCAACAGTCTCTCCTTTATATCTATACCCTGGTAACGCAGGTAGCAATGGAAGCGGTGGATCTTGTAACGGTCAAGGCGCTGGAGGCGCTAACTTCTGGGCAGCCTATGCTGGTGGAACTGGTGGATACGCAGGTTGTCAAGGATCTTCGGGTGGTGGAGCTGGTGGTGGAGCAGCATCAGTTCTTTCAACTGGGGATAAATCTGGAGTAATCGCTGTTGCCGGAGGTGGAGCTGGTGGTGGTGGTGCCAACATCAACGCACCAGGAGTTAATGCGATTGCCGACACGGGCACTCAATCAGCAACCACAAACGGAGCAAATGGTGGAACTGTCGGTGGCGGCGATGGCGCCGGCGGCGGCGGCGGCGGTGCTGGTTACACAGGCGGTATTGGTGGCGCAGCAGCCTATGATGGCTGGAACCCTGCTGGTGGCGGAGGTGTGTCTGGTAGATCTTTCCCACAAGCACCTGCCGCGACAGTCACATCAAATGTGAACTCTGGTAATGGATCTATCACTATTAGCTGGCCTAATGGTCCTTCAGCCTCTACTTTGCCCAGCTTCACAACTAACACCTCTGCAAAGGTTGGCCAGGTACTCACTCCAGTAGATGGAACTTTCGTTCCATCAGCTGGCGCAGTCACAATTTCAAACAGACGTTGGCAAATCTCAACTGATGGCATTACCTTCACAGACATCAGTCCACTGGCAACTGGGAACTACACAATCAAAGCATCAGATGCTAGCAAGTATGTTCGCTTCGCTGAAGATGCGACGGATAGCGGTAACACAATTACTTATGGTTCAGCAGCCTCACTTCAAATCACTGATGTGCCTGCATTCACCGCTGAGACTCCTGGAACTAGCACAGTCCTGAACGTTGCTTCAACTCCTTACACATTCGTTGCAAGTGGATACCGCAATGTATACACAGTTAGCGCAGGCGCACTTCCGGCTGGAATGACATTGAATTCATCAACTGGTGTTCTTTCTGGTACTCCAACTGCAACTGGCACCTTTACATACAAGGTAAAGGCAACCAACGAAGCGGGATCAGATGAAACAGTTGAACTGACTCTTGTTGTTGGTAAATCACCAGTGTTTACTAGCGATGACTCTGTTCTTGAATCTGTAACGCGATTCAGCAATCCAATTCGTGTTGGTGCTGCTCTTGCAAACTTCGTTTTCACAGCCGCGTCCTACCCTGCAGCGACATTTGAACTCAAGACAGACAGCACAACTATCCCTGCCTGTGGCGTTGCTCCCAACTGTGCGAACAGTTTTGAAACTCTAGGACTTCCAGATGGCTTAACATTCAATGCCACAACTGCAACCTTGAGTGGAACCCCAACCAAAGTTGGTGCATATGTGTTTGCAATTAAGGCAAGCAACTCGCTTGGAAGTTCGCTTGAATTCGTGCACATGGCTATTGCCTCTAAAGCACCTGCTGGCTTTGCGCTTTCTTCAGATAAGAATGCTGTAACCATCGTTCAAAACACAACTGTTACTGCAACTATTACTGCTTCTGGCGGCTCAGGTAGTGGCGCTTACAGCTTCAGTGTCGATCCTGCATCGAGTGCTATTTGTTCTGTGACATCAGCGACTGCAACCACAGCTACTATGACTGTTCTAGCCGCTGGAAACTGCGTCATCAACGGCGTGAAGGCCGCTGATGGAGGCTTTGCAGCTGCAAAAGCATCAGTAACTGTCTTTATAAACAAGGCAGCGCAAACCGCCACAATCGTAACAACGGCAGATAGCAGCCCACTTATTTATGGTGGTAGCTCGACTTGGCTTAGAGCCACTGGTGGTAATGGAACAGGTGCAATTACTTTCAGCGTAGATCCGAGCACCTCTTCTGTCTGTACTGCTGGTACCCCTAGCGGTAACAACTATTACGTAGCCTTCTCATCTGCTGGTACTTGTAAATTCAACGTAACAAAGGCTGGAGACGCCTACTTCCTGCCCCAGACTACGCAATTCACAATCCAGATTGATAAAGGTCAAATCACTGGACTCTATATCGGGCAACCAGCAGATGCCAACTGGAATGGCACTACCCCACCAAGCAGAACGCTATCGACAGGTGGCGGTCAAGGAACTGGTGCAGTTACTTACACCCTCGACCCAACTAGTGCTGCTGTTTGTTCATTGGTTAATAACGTGCTAACCGCAAAGAGCGCGGGTTCTTGTATCGTCACCGCTACTAAAGCCGGTGACATCAACTACAAGCCGATGACCTCAGCTGCTGTTACATGGACTATTAACCAGATTTATCAACCAGCCCTAAGTGCAACTGGTGCTACTCAGGCTGGTGTGAACATCCCCTACAACTCTTCAAGCGTTCAGTATGTTGCAGATCCAGCAGTTTTAGCAGTTATTACTGTTACTGGTGGAGCGGGTACTGGTTCTTATACCTATGTTGCCTCTAACACTTCAGGGTGTGTGGTGTCAGGAGCAGGCCCTATCGCTTACATCACTGCAGCTCCAACGGGTAACGGTGTTGGCTGGTGCACAATCGCCATTACAAAAAATGGTGACGTGAACTATGCGGCCCAAACAACTAACTTCCAGTTCTACATTCCTCAAGGCCCACAGAACTCCTTAGTAGCTACTCCAGGTAGCACAAGCATTGACTTTGTACCTTCGACTCTTACAGATGCTGCAACTGCAGCTAAGACACAAATTAGTGTTACTGGTGGTCTTGGAACAGGAGCAGTTACCTATGCAGTAGCAGCCGGAAGCACATCTGTTTGTTCCGTTGACGCCAATGGTTTGATCACAGACAAAACTGCCGGTACTTGTGTGGTCAACATCACCAAGGCTGCAGACTTAAACTACTTAGTTCAAACAACTACTGCCACCGTTACCTTCAACAAGCTAAACCAGTCTGAACTTGTTGCTAACCCGGCGGATTCAACTAAAGCTTTCACGTGGTCACCGAAAGCAACCAGCCAGATCACTACCAACGGTGGTTCTGGCACTGGTGCCGTGACTTATGCTGTCGCTAGCGGCAGCACCACAGTATGTTCAGTAAATGCAAGCAACGGTCTAATTACTGACATCACTGCAGGCACTTGTGTAATTACTGTGACCAAGGCAGCTGACACTAATTACAACGTCGCAACTGACACGGTTACTGTCGAGTTCACCAAGATCAACCCAGCAGCTATTTCTTTGTCTGCAGCTCCCGCTTCTATTGCATACACAACAGCTGCAAGCAAAAACCAAACTTGGGTGACAGTATCTGGTGGATCTTCATCAACTGGGGAATTCGTTTTCTATGTTGACCCAATGACTGAGGATTACTGTTCAATCAGCACTGTCCAGGCAACAAGAGTTCTAGTAAATGGAAACCTTGCTGGTCTTTGTTTGATTACTGTGGTTCACGCAGCAGATGTGAACTACCTTGAACAACGAGCCTTCATGGGACTCACCATCACAAAGATGGTTCAAACCATCGGTGCCTCGTCTTCAATGGGATTGCAGCCTTATTTCAAAGAATCGCCAACAGCTGCTACCACAATCAACGTAACCGGGCAGGCTGGCACTGGAGTTACTCGTTTTGTTGTTGACAGCGCTAACAGCACAAGCAACTGTTCTGTTGACCAGATGACTGGAAATGTTACTTCACCAAATATTGGTACCTGTAAGATAACTGTCTCTAGGGATGGGGATGACAACGTTCAGGCTTCTAATTCTGTAGTTATTAGCCTCACCATATCCAAGATCAACCAGGGCCTAGTAACTTTGACTCCGAATGCTGACTTCAAGTTTGCTCCTGGAGCTAACAAGGCCACATCCTCGCTAACCTTTGGTCTTGCATATACGGGTACTGGTAACTTCACCAAGATTGCTAGCCTTACCCCAGCGGTTTGTACAATCACAGGTGGTGGCGACAGCACTTTGAATCCACCGACCTTCACCGCTACAGCAACACCATCTATTACTGTTACAGCACTTGATGACGGTACTTGTACTTTGATTTACACAAAACTTGGTGATACCAACTTCAACGTTGCAAATAGTTATCAGGCAAGCTTTGTAATAAACAAGGCAACGCAAGCTGACATAACTGCCAGCATCACAGTTGGCTCAGCATCGATGCCGTTTGTTTCTTCACCTAAAGCAACTGCAACTATTCTTGGCGCAGGTGGTTCTGGAACTGGAATATTCAATTACATAGTTGATGCCGCAAGTACTGGTATCTGCACAAGCAATGCAACAACAGGTGTTGTTACAGATGTAACTGCAGGAGTTTGTGTCATCAATGTCAAGCGCATTTCCGACGGTGACTATCTTGAATCAGTCGTCAAGCAAGTAACAATTACTTTTACAAAGATTGACCAAAGCACTCTTGGAGTAACAGCAGGTAAGGTAGCACTGCGCGCCACAACCTCTGCGTTAGACACAACCACGTTATCTACTACAGGAGGGAGTGGAACTGGCGCGGTGACTTATGTCGTCGACGCAAACAGTTCAACTGTCTGTTCAATCTCTGGAACAACTGTCACAGGTCTCGGAGCAGGCGACTGTAACATCACAGTTACTAAAGCTGCTGATAGCAACTACAACGCTGCTACAGCAACAATCAAACTAACTGTTACCAAGGGTACGCAGAGTACATTTACTGCTGCTTGGTGGTACCTAACCAACAATGGCATTGGTACCCAGGCAAACCCTGTTTCATTCAACTCAAGCACAGACCAGATTAACTACTTAGTGACTAATGGTGGTACTGGTTCAGGTGACCTTGTTTACTCAATCGATCCTTCATCGGCTGCTATTTGTGCAACAGCAAAGATTCGACCTGGCTATCCGAACCAGATTATTGTCTCAGCGCTTGGTGATGGCGAATGTAAGGTAAAGGTTTACAAGTCAGGTGGAACTGCCTGGGACAATTCAAATGAGGTTGCAGTTTCATTCTGGATAGGAAAGATTGCTCAGGCAACTCTTACTGCAACTGCTTCTAAGTCAACCCTTACCTACTTCGGTGCGCCTGCAAACACCTTTACCGTCGCAGTGACTGGTGGTTCAGGTACTGGAGCAGCCAGTGTTTCAATTAACGCGGCCTCGGCAGCAATTTGTGCTGATGCGACTGTTGCTAATGGTGTGCTTACAGTCAAGACACTTGGTGTTGGAAACTGTCTGCTCACAGTTGTGAAGGCTGCATCACCTGGATATTCTCAGGTAACTTCAGCTCAGATCACTGTCTCAATAACAAAGGGAACTCAATCAAACCTCAATGTGAGCGCTTCCCCTGCAGTGTTGACATATGCTGCCAGCCCTAAGGCAACTTCTACAATTACCGTCACTGGTGGTTCGGGTAGCGGTGCTGTGACAGTGGCTGTTGACTCTGGTTCAACGGCTATTTGTTCATACAACTCAGTCACTGGAGCGATTACCGCCCTGCAAGCTGGAAAGTGTGAACTGACTGCAACTAAGGCTGCAGATGCCTTGTTCAACGTTGCTACTGGAAAGCTTTCAATCACCATTAACAAGGTGGCTCAAGCTAAGTTGACTTTGACTCCGGTGTCGCCATTCCTAAAGTTTGTTGAGTCACCTAAAGCCACAACTGTTCTCAACCTTGCAGGTGGAACAGGAACTGGGGCAGTTAGTTACACACTTGATCCAGGTAGCTCAAGCGTTTGTACGCTTGATGTCACCAATGGTGTGGCATCTATTACAGCTAACTACTTTGGTTACTGTGTCGTAACAGCTACAAAGGCTGGAGATAAGAACTTCGCCGACGCAACTGCAACTGCAACAGTTCGCATTGCTCAGCCTGGCACCCAGATTAGTGCCAGCGTGCCAGACACAACAGTTGGTTATGTTGCTGCTCCTGGAGTTGCAACCACCGTAACAGTGGACGGCTCTCTAGAAGGCGACATCATCAGCTACTCAGTTGACTCTGCCAGCAAGAATGTATGTTCAGTTGCGGGTAATGGTTCTACGGCTCAGGTCACAACTTTGGGGCAAGGTACTTGTACAGTTCTTGCAATCAACGTTTCGAGGGCTCCAGATGGAACATTGATTGCATCCAGCTCAATTGTTGTTTTGACAATCGTCAAGGGTAACCAGACCAATGTGGTTGTAACCCCTGCTACTCCTTCTGTTTACTTTGCAACTCCTGCTGCAACTGATGTCATCACAGTAACCGGTGGTGTTGCAAATAGCGTCATCACTGCAACAGTTGATGCATCAAGTGCAGGTAACTGTTCTGTGGCTGTAGCTGGAAACAAGATCACCATGACCGCACTCCGTGTTGGTGACTGTCTAATTAACATCACCAAGGCTGGAGATGCTGGCTTTAACAACTACTCAACTTCTGTAACAATCACAATTCTGAAAACCAAGCAAGCAGCTTTAAATGCCACAGCATCGCCGAATGCTTTGACTTATGCAGCTAACGCAGTTGTGACATCAACAATCACAGCAGTTGGTGGCTCTGGAACAGGCGCTGTTAC
>JBBAMM010000016.1:0-12419 GCA_040402475.1 Rhodoluna sp. | reverse complement strand
TTACTTCAATGCGGCTACTGCATCAGTAAGCATCACCATTGCAAAGTCAGAGCAAGATTCGCTGATTGCTAAGGTTGCTCCTGGTGAACTTCAGGTCCCACTTTGGAACGGTAAGTCCACAACCCAAATCATCATCACAGGTGGCGATGGTTACGGTGCTTTGACTTTGGTTGGTCTAACTCCAACTGTTTGTTCTGTGGCCCTTGCTGGTCAACGTGTAAACGTAACTTCAATTGCTGCTGGAACCTGTCAGTTCAAAGTAACTAGAGAAAGTGACTACGCATTCCTAGCTTCTACGGCTCTCACTCACACATTGACAGTTGGCAGTGCTAAAACAGACCTATCTGTAACAGTTTCAAGCGCTGGCAAGACTGTCGCTGGAGGTAAGGGTGCGATTGACCTTACTGTCACTAACAACGGACCTGCTAAGGCTGCTGGCGCGACTGTTGAGTACACCCTCCCAACCGGAGTAACAGCTGTTGCTCCTCTAGGTGCAGGTTGTGTTCTAACTAGCAGCACCGAAGTAACTTGTTCAACAAACAAGGTGCTTGACGTTGATGGTTCAGTTCGATTCACAATCCCTGTGGCTCTTGCAGGTTCCCTAGTTGGCGGTGAATACACCGATGGTGGTGCAGCAACTCTAAGTTCTGCGACCCCTGATTCAGATCTTGCTAACAATGAAGTATCTGGTGAAGATGCTAACTTCGTAGTCAACAAAGCACCTACCGCATTCAACAAGACAACGATCAATCCACTTCAGACAGGAAAGGTCTTTGAAGACCAACTAACTGCTGTTGGTTTCCCTGCTGTGACATACACAATCTCAGCTGGAGATCTACCTGCTGGTTTGACTCTTGATGAAGCTACCGGTGCGATCACTGGAACTCCAACAGGTGTTGGTAAGTATGCATTTACAGTTAGTGCTTACAACTCAGCCGGGGCATTCAGCCAGGCTTACTCAGGAACTATTGCTCCTGCGCCTTTCGTGACCGTTCCCGCAGTGGGCTTTGCGACAAACACAGTTCCTGCTGGAACCAAGATCACAGTTGGTGGTGTGAACCTAGATCTAGTTACTAACGCAATTATTGGTGGAAAGACAGTCAAGTTCACCAAGACTGCAACCCTGATAACCCTTGAGGTTCCTAACGGAACAACAGGAGTAGTACCAGTTAGCTTGGTCTATGGCCAGGGAACTATAGATGCTGGAACATTTACCTACACAGGTCCAGGCAAAGTAACTCCAGTAATTGTTGTTGATGCTGGGGAATTAACTGGAGGTGCAGGTGAAAGCGCTAGAACTCTAACCTCAAGCATCACTGCAACTGGAGTTTCCGGCGAAGTAGTTATGCCTGTTGTTTACTCATCTAAGACAACTGCTGTTTGTGTAGTTGCAGGAAATCAGCTGACCTTTATTTCAGCTGGAACTTGTACCGTTGGAGCTACAACTGCCGCGACAGCTGCTTTCAATGCTTCAACAAGCGCAACTGTTTCGGTTGTTCTAACCAAGACTGCACAGACTCTAAACGTTGTTCAGCCGACCAAGCCAACAGACGCCTCCGATGGTTTTGATTTGGATGTCACAGCAAGTTCAGGGCTTGTGCCAGCATTCGTTAGCGCTACCCCACTGATCTGTGATGTAACAGACGATGGACACGTCACAGGCCTGAAGGCTGGTCGCTGTGAACTAACAATTACTCAGCCTGGTGATGCTCGCTTTGCCGCTATTGCAGCGACGAAGATGGAATTCGATATCGCAACTGATGCCGGCCTCCCTGTTGTCGACAATGGGGATCCTCTGCACCCAACATCTTTGGCTGGTGGCAAGCTCACCAACTTTGGTGACGTTGGTTTTAGTTGGGACAAGAAACTGGCTGCTCTAAAGGTGGAAACCTACGGTATTTTCATCGGAAAGATCAATGCGGTTAGCGAATTCACTATCGCTGGTAAGGCTTATAAGTGCAGTGTTGACTTCGGTATTTTGAAGGCAATGGCATCTAAGACTCCCGCTCAGTACAAGCTTGCTATGGCTAAGAAGACATTCAAGGCTTCTGCCCCATTCTGTAACGCTAAGACTGAGACAGCCGCATACAACGCTCTCAAGGCTGGCTACGTTGGTCTAGATGTGAAGGTAACAATCATTAGATACAGAATGTTCCCTACCACTTACCTACCAATCAACGCGAAAACCAAGAAACCAATTACCACTCAGACCAGAGTGATATACATCACACTGGGCTAGCAGTTAAAAGTAAAGCCGCCTAAGAACTTCTTAGGCGGCTTTCTTATTTAAGGCTTACTCCCACTCAATGGTGCCAGGTGGCTTACTGGTCACATCCAAGACAACTCTGTTGACTCCTGATACCTCATTGGTAATACGGTTAGAAATCTTTGCTAGTAGGTCATAAGGAAGTCTTGACCAGTCAGCAGTCATCGCATCTTCACTTGAAACAGGACGAAGAACAATTGGATGGCCATAACTTCTGCCATCTCCTTGAACACCAACAGATCTAACATCGGCAAGAAGCACTACTGGACACTGCCAAATCTCACCATCAAGACCAGCTGCGGTTAGCTCTGCTCTAACAATGGCATCAGCTTTACGAAGAAGGTCTAGCCGATCTTTAGTAACTTCACCAACAATACGAATACCAAGGCCAGGGCCTGGGAATGGCTGTCTGCCAACTATTTCCTTAGGTAGCCCTAGTTCATAACCAATTGCTCGAACTTCATCTTTGAACAGTGTTCTTAGTGGTTCTACTAACTCAAACTGCAAATCATCAGGTAAGCCACCTACGTTGTGATGAGATTTGATACCAGCTGTCACACCACCACCAGATTCAACAACATCTGGATATAGGGTTCCTTGAACTAGGAACTTGATGGGACGGTTATCCGCCTTAGATTCAGCGATTAGAGCTAACTGAGCTTCTTCAAAGGCTCTAATGAACTCTCTACCAATGATCTTGCGCTTGGTTTCAGGATCGGTTACCCCTGCAAGAGCAGTAAGGAACTTCTCTTCGGCATCAACGGTTACCAACCTGATACCGGTAGCTGCAACATAGTCACGCTCGACCTGTTCAACTTCACCTTCACGCATCAAGCCGTGGTTCACAAAAATACAAACCAACTGGTCACCAACAGCTTTGTGAACCAAGGCTGCTGCAACAGCAGAATCAACGCCACCAGATAGGCCACAGATAACTCTGTCTGTTCCAACCTGGTTTCTGATCTTTTCAACCTGATCGGCTATAACGTTGCCGCTATTCCAATCGGCCGGGATACCTGCTGCTTTGTGTAAGAAGTTTTCTAAAACATTCTGACCAAACTGAGAATGCTTTACCTCTGGGTGCCACTGCACTCCATAAATCTTCATCGCAGAGTTAGCAAAAGCTGCAACCGGTGTTGTTGCGGTGCTTGCAAGGACTTCAAAACCATCAGGGGCAACCATAACCTGGTCACCGTGACTCATCCAACAAATCTGATTTGAAGCCTGTCCTGCCAGGATTTCGCCACCAGCAACAACAGTCAAATCTGTTGCACCATATTCTCTAAGTCCAGTCTTATCAACTCGACCACCGAGACTAGAAGCTAAAACTTGGAAGCCGTAGCAAATACCGAGAACTGGAATTCCTAGTTCCAGAATGCCTTTATCTAGCTGCGGTGAACCAGGCTCATAAACACTTGATGGGCCCCCAGAGAGAATGATTGCCAAAGGGTTCTTGGCTTTGACATCACTTGCTGAAACATTGTGATGAACAATCTCGCTATAAACCCCTGCTTCACGAACACGTCGAGCAATTAGCTGAGCATACTGAGCACCAAAGTCAACAACTAGGACTGGTCTATTAGTTGAATCGCTTATTTTGAAGCACCAGCCTTAGTGAGAATGAGTGAAACCTTCTTGGTGTATTCACGTTCAATGAAGAATGAGGTTAGTGGAACAATTCCGCCCATAGCGATGATTAGGAAATCTTTGAACTTGAGTTCAGCCATGCGCCAGATTCTAAAATCAGCAAACAGGTAAACCACATACAAAATACCGTGAATCTGAAGTAACAACTTAGAGATGTCAACTCCATCGCTTGGCAAACCTGCATCATCAACTGGGTTTGGCACTAGCCCAATAAAACCAACATCTCCACCTGACCAGATGGTCTGCCCAAAGGCATACTTCAAGGTCATCTCCAGAACTACAAGAAGTAGGAAGACACCTGTAATGAAGGATGAGACCTTATAGAAGGAGAGGGCTGATTTAGCGGTGGGGTTCATTACCCCATTTTACTAAGACCTAGTTGGGTAGTTCTGCCAAGGCTAGTTCTTTAGCCTCCAGCGGGGTTTTACCTCGCAAAGCAGCTTTTGCAACAGCCTTAGCCTGGTCTAAAGATAGTGAAGATAAGTAATCTAAAGATTTCTCAACTGCAGGTGCTGCCATGCTCACTGACTGAACTCCAAGGCCAGCTAAAACTACTGCGAGTAAGGGGTCTGCACCCGCCTCACCACAAACACCAACCTTGATTCCAGCTACCTGCGCATCCTCACAAACCCTAGCTATGGTCTTGAGTAAGCCTGGTTGCCAAGGATTTAGCAATTTAGCAACACCTGAGTTTTGTCGGTCAGCTGCAAACAAATACTGGGATAAGTCATTTGTTCCAATACTCACAAAATCAACTACCCCAGCAAGTTCCGGCAATAGAACGCAAATAGAAGGTGTCTCAACCATCACCCCAACAGTTACTAAACCATGTGCTCTTGCAAGATCCGCAAACTCTTGGGCTTCTTCAATGGTCGCAATCATCGGAGCCATCACTGACACACTTCTACCTGTTTGGTCCTGAGCGTTTTTTAGAGCTTTTAGTTGGGTGTCCAGAATGCTCTCATCAACCTGATTGATTCTGAAACCTCTAACGCCAAGTGATGGGTTCTCCTCTTGACCAATACCTAGGTATGGAAGAGGTTTATCGCTTCCTGCGTCAAGGGTTCTAAAAATAACTTCACCCTTAGGAGCTGCATTTAGAACACCTGCATAAAGTTCTGTCTGTTCTTCAAGAGTTGGCGCTGAGGATCTTGAGAGGAACAGTAACTCTGATCGCATAAGTCCAATACCTGATGCTTCTGTTGCGGCTAAAGTAATTGCATCTGAAACTGAGCCAACGTTTCCTTTGACTTCAGCTATCGCTTGCCCGGTTCTAGTTCTTCTAGCCGCATTTGAAATCTGTCCCGAAGCATCATTGGCGAGATACGCTTCACCTTTGAAAGCATCAACAACAACACCTGATCCTTGCGGGATGGATAGGGCATCGTTGACTGCAACCAGTGCAGGGATGTTCCTCTGCCGACAGATGATAGCGGTGTGAGATGTTGGACCTCCATGAGAGGTAATAACTCCAACGACTGCAGCAGTAAACAAGGCTGTTTCCGCAGGAGATAAATCTTCTGCAACAACAACAACTGGGCCAACCTTAGGAATAGCGATAGTCATGTCTTGACCGGTTAGCTTTGCAACAACTCTGATAGCTAAATCTTTTAGGTCTGCGATGCGTTCAGCAAAGAGATCATCGCCGGCAAGGAGTTCAGTAAAGCTATTCATAGCTCTCATCACACTGGTCTCAGCATTCCAACCATCTTCTAGATGAACATCAGCTTCTTCGATGAGAGCAGGATCTTCAATAAGGGAAAGTAAAGCAAAGAGAATCTCAGCTGTTGTTTCATCAGCAGAACCAGCACTTAGCCTCAAAGACTCTGCAACAAAAGCAATGGCTTCCAGTAGCCTTGCTCTTTCTTGAACTGCTCCAAGATTGGACTTAGCATCAGCTGGAGCAGTTGGCCGCTTGGCTAAAACAAATGCCTTACCCCAAGCGCTAGCATCGCCCACCCCAATACCGGAATACCGTGGAGCATTACTAACTACTTGATTGGCCATTGTTTTAAAGGCTAGTCTGCTGCGAGAGCTTCTGCCACCTGAGTGAAGATGCCTTCAGCTAGAACAGCATCGTCAGTTCCTAGTTCAACTAGAACTTCTTCGCCCGAAGCAATCTTCAGGGTCAGCATTCGAAGTGAAGAGGTAGCCGAAACTAACTGCTCTGGGTTTCGACCAATCTTCAGGGTTATGCCCTGAGTGTTAAGTTCAGTTGCGAGTTTGGCCAGAAGCGCAACAGGTCGAGCATGTAATCCAACCTTTGCTAAAACAGGAATGGTTCTAGTGATCACTTAGTTAGCTCCATTAGGCAGAACGACAACCTTGATTGATTCTCCGCTAATCACATAGTCAATAGCTTTAGAGACGTCATCGAGTGAAACCTGGTGAGTTACTAAATCAGCAACCTTCACAGCGCCGCTGGCAATTAGCCCAAGCGCTTGACGGTTTTGTGATGGCGATGATCCGTTAGCTCCGAGAATGGTTAGTTCTTTGTAATGGATGAGATTGCTATCAGCAGCAATGATTGGCTTATCTTTAGGAAGACCACCGAAGAAACTGATTCTTCCACCAGGCGCTGCCATCTCGATGGCTTGCTCCTGAGCTTTACCACTAGGTGCTGCGGTAATGATTACGGTTGGACCTTTGCCCCCAGTGAGGTTCTTTATCTCTGTTGCTAAATCAAGAGTTGACATGTCGATAGCAGCGTCGGGCTTAACAACATCAGCTGAAATTTTTAGACGGTCACCGTTGATGTCAGCTAGGAATACTTGCTTAGCACCAAGTGATCTTGCTAGTCGAACATGTAAACAACCGATCGGGCCTGCACCCATTACTAGGACTGTGTCACCTTCGCCAACTTTGGCTAACTGTTGTGCATTTAATACACACGCAAAGGGTTCAACAACTGCTGCTTCAATATAAGAAACATTCTCCGGAATCAGATTCACACCATCAACTTTGAGAACTTCTTTAGGAACAATCATGTATTCAGCAAAACCGCCAGGGAATTGGTATCCCATGGATAACTGGTTAGGACAAACAGTCATCCTGCCTTCAAGACAGGCCCAGCATTCACCACAAGGAATAGCGGCGATAACTTGAACACGGTCTCCTAATTTGAAACCTGTTACCCCTTCGCCCATTTCAACTACTTCACCAGCAATCTCATGACCGATGATCTGCGGTGGTGTTAGACGTGGATGTCCTGAATGAAAAATCTTGGCGTCAGTGCCGCAGGTAGCACAAGCATGTATTTTAAGTTTCAGTTCCCCGGCTTTCGCATTAGGTTCATCAACTTGTTCGACCTTTAGGTCCCCTGGTCCACGATAGATCGCTGCCTTCATTTTTCTATTCCTCTTCAGATGTCTCTAGTAGTTGCAAAATACGCTCAACAGAATTTGTTGAGAAAAGCTCTTCACGTTTATCGTCGTCAATCAAAACATGAGCTAAGTTACCCAGGATAACTCCATGCTGGTCACCATTAGCTGCTATGCCTATGCAGGCTTGAACTGGAACACCGTCCCAGTCAATTGGTTTATCAAATCTAAGAAAAACTAGTTGGTCAAAAATTACATACTTGCGGGCTTCATCTGTGCCATGAGGCATAGCTACGCCCTCGCCCATGTAGCTGGAGATGATTTGCTCTCGCTGCCACATGGCTGGTAAATACTCGGAACTGACGGCACCAAGGCCTAACAGTGTTTGACCGCATAGTGCTACGGCCTCCTCTCTCGAGGAGGCCGCAGCAGCAATACGAATTCCGGCTGCCTGGATTAGTGGACTACTCATCACTAATCTCAGTGCCATTGATGATCGCATCAATTGTTCTGGTAATCGCTGGATCACCTAGGAACATATCAAATGCAATCACTGGCACATTAGGCACAGCTTGTTTAGCTCGTCCTGCTAGCCCACGCTGACACAGCACCACATCTGGGTTCTCGTCTTTGAGTAGGTTTACCGGTGAGTGCGAGACATGAACGTTGGTCTTTTTCAGAGCACGTTTGACCTGCCCTGCAACCATTACGCTCGATCCCATTCCTGCCTCACAGGCAATAATCAGGCGAGTTACTTCGCTTCCGGAAATTTTAGCCATTCCCTATTTATGCCTTCTTGAGTTTCTTAGAAGTAGCGGTAGCTGCTTCTAGGTCGTCATCGCCAGCTTTGCTTAGACGTAGCAATAGTGAACCGACTAGGAACGATACAACTGCTGAAAGCAATACACCTGCAAGCATGCTGACGTAGCCATCCTTAGGAGTCATTGCAAAGTAAGCAAATATCGAACCTGGTGACGGTGTAGCTACTAGACCTGCACCGAGCAGCATGAAGGTTGCAACACCTGTCATACCACCGGCGATAGCAGCAACAATCATTACTGGACGCATCAGGATGTATGGGAAGTAGATCTCGTGGATTCCACCAAGGAAGTGGATGATGATCGCGCCTGGAGCTGATCCTCTAAGAACCTTAGGACCGAACAACCAGAATGCAACCAAGATACCTAGACCTGGACCAGGGTTTGATTCAAGCATGAACAAGATTGACTTACCGGTTGCTTCTGCCTGGATAACACCAAGAGGAGCCAAAACACCGTGGTTAATTGCGTTGTTCAAGAATAGAACCTTAGCTGGTTCGATAACGATAGATGCTAGAGGCAATAGTGACTGGTCGACCAAGGTCTGAACAAACTTACCTAGAACATCTGAGATTGCAGTAACAGCTGGACCAACTCCAGCGAATGCACCCATTGCAGTTCCAAGACCTAGAATACCTAGCGAGAAGTTACCGATAAGCATCTCGAATCCTGGAGGGGTGATTGGGTCAAGAACCTTGTCAACTCGCTTTAGTAGCCAAGCTGCTGCAGGACCAACAATCATTGCACCTAGGAACATTGGGATTGAAGTACCAACGATTACACCAACAGCGGTAACGGCACCAATAACAGCACCACGCTGACCGTGCACCATGCGACCACCTGTGTAAGCAATCAGGATAGGAAGCAGGTTAACAATCATTGGACCAACCATCTTGGCTAGTTCCTCGTTAGGAAGCCAACCGGTTGGGATAAATAGAGCGGTCAACAAACCCCATGCGATGAACGCACCGATGTTTGGGATCACCATTCCGGCTAAGAAACCACCGAACTTTTGCGTTGCTGAGCGCCAGCCAGTTGCGTTGGCGTCTCCTGCGATTATGTTACTCATTTATGAACTACCTCTCTGTAGCAGTCATGTTGGGGATAGGGATACTACTGTTCTGTAACCGAGTCTCGAAAGGAATTGCAGTCCTCTCGGTTCCAGAACTCTTTCTCAATTGCTTTACTGCAATTGAATTCTTTATTTTCATGCCAGCACCGCTTCAGTTTCGTTAGCTGCAAAAGCATCTAAATACTCTTGTGGTGCTGCCATGTCAGTGACGATGCGGTCAACTTCATTGAACTTTGCAAATACTGCAGGATACGCAGAGCCGAACTTGCTGTGATCAGCAAGCAAAATAGTTTCAGTGGAGTTTGCAATCATCATTCGTTTGACCAAAGCTTCGTCTTGATCTGCTGTAGTAAATCCAGCCTCAAGAGAAATGCCATTGGTTCCCAGGAAAGCAACTTGGGCGTGATACTGCGCCAACTCTTTAGCAGCGATCTGTCCAACTGAGCTAAGGGATGTGCCACGAACTCTTCCACCGAGCATGCTCACCGGTGTTCCAGTTCTAGCAATTTGTGCAGCCAAAGTAAGACTTGCTGTCACAACCAATAGGTCTGGTTTGTTCTTGAGAGCTTCAGCCAAATACTCAGTGGTGCTTCCCCCATCGACGAATACACAGCCAGCAGCTGGGATGAACTTTGCTGCAACTTTGGCGATATCGTTTTTAGGGCCTGGGTTGCTTTGCTTACGTTCGTTGAAATCAAATTCTTTGGCAAGACGTTCGGTTGAGATAGCCCCACCATGGACTCTTCGAACAACCCCTCGGCGTTGCAGAACCTCGAGATCACGGCGAACAGTCTCTACGGCAACGTCTAGGCGCTCGGCAGCCGAAATGGCATCGATACGTCCCTCGATGCGCGACCATTCGGCCAACTGCATTCGACGCTCTTCTGCCAGCATGTTCGGCAACTCTCCTGCTTTCCTATTAGGAGCTCCTGCAAACAGGCATAAACACGCTCCATGTGGAAAGTTATCAGTATAAAACTGCTAAATCAGGCAGAAACGGACAAAAACAGGCAATTATCCCAATATCGTTATCTTTGAAAAACAGGCATTATTTACCGGCTGAAACCGAAAAATAGGCTATTTGGCTGAATCTAACAGTGCTTCTTGCTGCTTTCTATAGGCATCAGCTAATAGACGCCACCACATGAACACAGCAAAACCTGCAAAAACAGTCCATTCGATGGCATAGAAAGCAGATAGCCAGTTCAGTTGGCTATCTGATTTAGCCAAGCCAATGGTGATTGGTTCAACCCCTGGCAACTTCGTATAGGCATTTGATTTAGTAACTGCCAAGAAACCGGCATAAGCAGGAAGCTCAAACTGGTTCAAGTTGATCAGCTGGGATACCGACATGGTTGGGTACAGGTTTGTTTCCAGCGCTGGCTCTGGTGCTTCACTAGGAAGGTATCTTCCAGCTATCGGTAGGAATGCTTGAGCCACATAAAGTAACTGCGCTTGACCTAGCGCTATCTTGGCTGAATTGAGATCAGAGATAAAACCAACGGCCATGAATATTTCACCGTTCACAGTCGAAGCTGGAACAACAAGCCAATAACCTTTAGTGCCATCAACTTGAACGCGGTCAGCGATTAGAACAGCATGAGCGGGGTTAGGTGTTACTCGTGTTGTGACCTGAGTTAGAACCTTATTTGAACCATCTTTTGAAATCTCATTGAAGGTGAAAGGTTGGTTAGCTTCAGCAACTGTTTCTAGTGCTACGTATTGAACTTCAGTCCAATTTTCATTATCTGAATTAGGCACAACTGATCTGTTGATTTGCCACTGCGCCAATATAGCAAAGGCAACAGCCATTAGTAAACATAGAACTAAAGCGGTAATCCACTTAGCGGTGAGAGCTAGTTTTAGCATTACGCGCTATACGGTGCAACAACAGTGTCAACTCTTTGGAACTCTTTGAGGTCACTGTATCCAGTTGTTGACATTGCACGACGAAGAGCACCCATCAGGTTTGTCTTACCATCAGCAGCAGTTGAAGGTCCGGTAAGAATCTGCTCAAGAGATCCACTTCTACCAACGTGAACTCTTTCACCTCTAGGTAACTCTGGGTTATAAGCTTCAGCTCCCCAGTGCCAACCTTGACCAGGGGCTTCATCAGCGCGAGCAAGAACAGAGCCAAGCATTACTGCATCTGCACCACAGGCAATAGCTTTTACGATATCTCCTGAAGTTCCAAGACCACCATCAGCAATCACGTGGACGTACCGTCCACCTGATTCATCCATGTAATCTCTTCTTGCTCCAGCAACATCTGCAACTGCAGTTGCCATTGGTGCATGAATACCCAAAACAGTTCTTGTTGTTGATGCTCTACCGCCACCAAAACCAACTAGAACACCGGCAGCACCGGTACGCATCAGATGCAGTGCTGCTGTGTATGTGGCAGCTCCACCAACAATGACAGGAACATCTAGTTCATAGATGAACTCTTTTAGGTTTAGTGCTTCATGAGTTTTAGAAACATGTTCAGCTGAAACAGTTGTGCCGCGAATAACGAAGATGTCAACACCAGCTGCAATAACAGCCTTGGCATACTCAGCAGTTTTCTGTGGTGAGAGAGCAGCGGCAACGGTCACACCTGATTTACGAATGTATGCCAGACGTTCTTTGATTAGCTCTGCCTTAATAGGCTCAGCATAGATCTGCTGCATTCGTGCAGTTGCTTCAGCATCGCTTAGCTTGGCTATCTCTGCTAACTGCTTTGAAGGATCCTCATACCTAGTCCAAAGACCTTCAAGATCTAAGACACCTAAGCCACCTAGCTTGCCAATTGCGATAGCGGTATCAGGAGATACCACTGAGTCCATAGGAGCTCCAAGCACTGGTAGATCAAAGCTATAAGCGTCGATGTTCCAAGCAGTTGAGACATCTCTAGGGTCACGGGTTCTTCTTGAAGGGACAACGGCAATGTCATCAAAAGCCCAGCTACGGTTACCGCGCTTACCGCGACCAATTTCTATTTCGCTCACAGTAATCTCCTAGCGGTTGTTGTAATTCGGTGCTTCGACAGTCATCTGAATATCGTGCGGGTGTGATTCCTTTAGTCCCGCAGGAGTGATTCTTACGAACTTGCCTTTAGCCTGTAATTCTTCAATTGTGCCTGCGCCAACATAACCCATAGCAGCACGAAGACCACCAATAAGTTGATGCGCAACGGTAGCAACTGTTCCTCTGTAAGGAACTCTTCCTTCGATACCTTCAGGAACTAGCTTGTCTTCTCTTAGAACATCGTCCTGGAAGTAACGGTCCTTGGAATAGCTCTTAGCTTCACCACGTGA
>JBBAMM010000015.1:26702-30376 GCA_040402475.1 Rhodoluna sp. | reverse complement strand
CGAATATCTGCGATACCAGTGATGCGTCCTTCCTTAACTAGTTCAGCAATCTTAAGCGCAAGGTTGTCTGGGTTAACTTGATAAGGAAGTTCAGTAACAACTAAACAAGTTCTACCTTGAAGTTCTTCCACGTTAACAACTGCACGCATAGTGATCGAACCACGACCAGTTCTGTATGCATCTTTGATTCCCTGTGAACCAAGAATGGTTGCAGCGGTTGGGAAATCAGGACCCTTGATTCTTTGCATCAAAGCTTCAAGAAGTTCAGCCTGAGTTGCTTCTGGATTAGCTAACGCCCACTGAGCACCTTCAGCAACTTCACGAAGGTTGTGTGGAGGAATGTTTGTTGCCATTGCAACAGCGATACCGATAGAACCATTGATCAGGAGGTTAGGAATACGACTAGGTAGAACTGTTGGTTCCTGAGTTCTACCGTCATAGTTGTCCTGGAAGTTAACGGTGTCTTCGTCAATGTCTCGAACCATTTCAAGAGCTAGGGGAGCCATACGACACTCTGTGTAACGAGGAGCTGCAGCACCATCGTTACCAGGAGATCCGAAGTTACCCTGGCCGTTGACCAATGGATACCTGAGGTTCCATTCCTGAACTAGACGGACAAGGGTGTCATAGATAGCGCCATCACCGTGCGGGTGGAACTGACCCATAACTTCACCGACAACACGTGAGCACTTGCTGAACTGTTTGTCTGGTCTGTAACCACCATCAAACATTCCATAGATAACTCTGCGGTGAACTGGCTTTAGACCATCTCGTACATCCGGTAGAGCACGGCCAACGATAACGCTCATGGCATAGTCGAGGTAAGACCTTTGCATTTCGACATTGATGTCGATCTGTTCAACTCTGTCAACTACAGGTTCATTATTTTCTGTCATAGTCTTCTCCCGCTCTAGATATCTAGGAAGCGAACATCCTTAGCGTTTTGTTGAATAAAAGTTCTGCGCAGCTCAACATCGTCACCCATAAGAGTTGAGAAAATTTCATCTGCACGTGCTGCGTCATCAAGAGTTACTTGAAGAAGTGTTCGGCGAGCTGGATCCATTGTTGTTGCCCAAAGCTCGTCGTAGTCCATTTCACCGAGACCCTTGTAACGCTGAATTGAATTCTCTTTAGGAATACGCTTTCCAGCAGCTTGACCAGAAGCTAGCTTCTCATCGCGCTCTGCATCGCTGAAAACATATTCGTGTTCGGCGTTAGCCCACTTGATTCGATACAACGGTGGTTGCGCTAAGTAAACATATCCGTACTCAATCAATGGACGCATGAACCGGTAGAGCAAAGTAAGCAGCAAGGTTCTAATGTGCTGACCATCAACATCCGCGTCAGCCATCAGAACACACTTGTGATATCTGATCTTTGAAACATCGAACTCTTCGCCGATACCGGTTCCAAAAGCAGTAATAAGTGCTTGCACTTCACTGTTAGCTAATGCACGATCAAGTCTTGCTTTTTCTACGTTCAAAACTTTTCCACGCAGTGGCAAGATAGCTTGAGTTTCTGGATCACGACCACGCATAGCCGAACCACCAGCAGAGTCACCCTCAACGATATAGATTTCGCTCAGACGTGGATCGCGTGATGAACAGTCTCTGAGTTTTCCTGGCATACCAGTTGACTCAAGCAAACCTTTACGACGCGTTGCTTCACGTGCTTTACGTGCAGCTAGTCGAGCTGTTGCAGCCTGAATTGCTTTGCGACAGATTTCTTTAGCACTTGAAGGATTGCGATCGAACCAGTCAGAAAGTTTTTCGCTAACAATCTTCTGAACAAAAGCTTTTGCTTCAGTGTTACCAAGTTTTGTTTTAGTCTGACCTTCGAATTGCGGTTCGCTCAACTTAATTGAAATAACTGCAGTCAAACCCTCACGAACGTCATCACCGGTTAGGTTCTCGTCTTTTTCTTTTAGCAAACCTTTGTCACGAGAATATTTGTTTAGCAGCAAAGTTAGTGCAGTTCTAAAACCTTCTTCGTGAGTTCCACCTTCATGGGTGTTAATGGTGTTTGCGTAAGTGTGAACACTTTCGTTGTATCCATTGGTCCACTGCATCGCAACTTCAAGAGACATTGAACGCTCTTTGGTTTCTGATTCAAACGAGATGATCTCGTCGTGAACTAGATCAATCTTCTTAGTTGTGTTCAGGTAGTGAACGTAATCCTGAAGACCGCGTTCATACATGTATTTATCACTACGTTCATTTCTCTCGTCATATAGAGAAATGCTCAAACCCTTGTTCAAGAAAGCCATCTGTTGGAAACGAGCTCTTAGAGTTTCGTAATCAAAATCAACTGTCTCGAAAATCTCTGGACTTGGAACAAACTCAATTACTGTTCCAGTGAAATCAACTGGCTTCCCTTTTAGAAGCGGAGCCTGGGGGACACCAGCCAAATAAGTCTGAGTCCACATAAAACCATCACGGGCAATGATTACGTTTAGCTGGGTTGAAAGAGCATTAACAACAGAAGCACCAACACCGTGCAGACCACCGGACACCGCATAACCGCCGCCGCCGAACTTACCTCCAGCGTGCAAGACAGTTAGAACTACCTCAACAGCTGGCTTCTTTTCGGTTGGGTGCATATCGACCGGGATACCGCGGCCATCGTCGGCAACCTTGATCCAGCCCTCTTTAGTAATAACCACGTCAATGTTCTTACAGTGGCCAGCTAGGGACTCATCTACAGCGTTGTCTACAATCTCATAGACCAGGTGGTGGAGGCCTCTAGGGCCAGTAGAACCGATGTACATTCCAGGGCGTTTACGTACCGCTTCTAGACCTTCTAAAACTTGGATATTTGAGGCATCGTAGCCTTTTTTGGAATCGGTCATATTGCGGTAATGCTCCTAAATCATCGAGTCAGGCCCACACGACAGCGCCTTCAATAAGGCGACTTAAATCCGGGGTAACTAACCTGTCAATTCTACCTTTTTACAGCCCTAAATAAGGCCTTAAAGGCTCTTTTAAGGGGGTTATTTTGGTCAGTTTTTACCTGTGGAAAACTGCCTATATGCCAATAATTTACAGGGGAGAGCTAAATAGGCTTATTACCCGAAAGTGTCCCTTGGACCTCGGCCCGGGACAGACCTGATTCCGCGCTTAAAACTAGGTGCCTGAGGACCAATAAACCGAAGTTCTTTGACCTTAAGTTCAGGCAATCTCTCTTCGATTTTGGTCAAAATATCGCCCTGCATGATCCGCAGCTGAGTGGCCCAAGCGGTGCTTTTGCATCTAACTGTTAGGACACCTTTGCTTAGGTCCTCTGGGAAGCTGTTTTCAGCTACCTGAACCCCGACCAAATCCTTCCAATTGGCAAAAAGGTCGCCTTCGGCTACCTTGCTCTGCCAGCCAAAACTCTGAATGAGGCCATCGATGGTGGAGAGCACGGTCTTAGGTTGACGCCCAACATCAAAGGGCTTAGATCTTTGTCTTTGACCCTTTTCACGCCTGATGGTGTCTCGGTCTTTACGACCGGTAACAGCCGCTCTCATTCGGTAATAAAACTCAACTGCTACGTCTTTGTCTTCAGTCATTTTGACCCTCGACGGTTCCAGCTAAAACAGCAAAGCGGGAGGCTTTAAGTTCACTAGGAACATCCTCTGCTACCGCTGCTGTAATAATCACCTGTTCATTATCCGCTATCAAATTAGCTAGTCG
>JBBAMM010000015.1:20625-26602 GCA_040402475.1 Rhodoluna sp. | reverse complement strand
AGATGTGGAATCATGCGCTGAATAATTTCATGTCTACTAGCAATAATCTCGGAACCGATTTTTACTAACGACTCATCCCAGGAATCTAAAGTTGATAAACCTGGTGAGTTAGCTGGCAGATTCTTAGAAGTTCTAAGCAATGTATTTCTTTGCTTCAAGACTCTTTCGTAATCACTGTAAACACCGGCTAGGCGAGGTGTTAGTTGAATCAAGAGTTCATCAATAAATGCTCTGCGGTTAGCTGGATCACGTTTGACGATATCTAGATCTTCGGGGGAGAAGATAACTGCGTTGACATAGCCGAGCACATCTCTGATTCGACTGACGTCACTTTTATTAACTCGAGCACGATTAGCACCATCGGTGTTAAGTTCTAGCTCTAAAAGATTTTCACGATCTTCGAAACCCGCTAACAATCTGATGATTGCTTGAGTTTTAGATTGCCTTATCAAAGGCAAGTAGCCACTGACTCTATGTGAAGTTAAAGTTGCGCAATAAAAGATAGCTTCAGCAAGATTTGTTTTACCTTGGCCGTTTTTACCGACCAATAAATTGACGCCAAGGTTAAGCGGTAATTCTGCAGTTGTGTAATTGCGAAAATTAGAAAGAGTCAGATGCTTAACGTGCATCTATAAAACCTACTCCGCCTTTTTAACCGCGTGACCACCGAATTGGTTACGAAGTGCAGCTACGGCTTTCATCGCAGGTGAATCATCTTGTCTGCTTGTGAAACGAGCAAATAGCGAAGCGGTGATTGCTGGCATCGGAACAGCGTTAGCAATTCCTTCTTCAACTGTCCAGCGACCTTCACCTGAGTCTTCTACGTAACCCTTAATCTTGCTTAGGTTTGGATCTTCTTCAAGAGCTAGAACTAGAAGATCTAGCAACCAAGAACGAACAACTGTTCCACGCTGCCAAGCAGCAAAGGTGCCGTGAACATCTTTGATGATGTCCTTCTTCTCTAAAAGCTCATAGCCTTCAGCAAAAGCTTGCATCATGGCGTATTCAATTCCGTTGTGAACCATCTTGGCGTAGTGACCTGCACCAACATCACCTACGTGCACAAAGCCTTCAGCTCTTTCACCTTCAGGACGCAGTGCATCGAAGATTGGCATAGCCTGAGCAACTAACTTCTCATCGCCACCAACCATTAGGCCGTAACCATTCTGAAGACCCCAAACTCCACCAGAAACACCACAGTCCAGGTAACCAATACCCTTAGGAGCTAGCTGAGCAGCGTGACGAATGTCTTCGCTGAAGCGTGAGTTTCCACCTTCGATGATTAGATCTCCAGCAGATAAATGCTTCTCAACTTCGTTGATGACATCATCAGTTGGTTGACCATGTGGAACCATAATCCAAACAATTTTTGGTGATGGCAGTGCCGCAGTCATTTCTTCAATGCTGTCAACGTCAGATACGTCTTTGCTTCTCGCATAGCCGGTAACTTCAATACCTTTGTTGCGAAGACGAGTGCGCATGTTGCCACCCATTTTTCCGAGTCCAATTAGTCCAATGTGCATTGTGGTGCCTTTCGATTCGTTAACTTAACGCTTAGCGCTTTAGCATGTTTGGGTTTAGCAAATAGCGATAGCTGTCAGGCGAAGCTGCATCTTTGGAGGTTTGGCTTGACATGATGATAGGGCCAGGACGTGATGGGTCCCTCTGGTTCTTAGTGAATTCAATTTTAACAAATTCACTTGTGATCTGCGCCAAACCATCGTGGAATAACCATGGCTTAAAGCGCAAGCTTGTTGGATTACCGTTCAGTGTTGCTTCAACACTTTCGGTCGCATTGTTTTCAGAACTTGTTGACTCAAGGTTTACAGAACCTTCTTCAAATGAATAACGAATAGTGTCTTCAGATTCATTGACAACCAACTCAACACGTCTAGTTGCATCAATCAAATCTTGTTTATTAACAATTGCTGATTCTTCTAGGTTGGTAGGGAAGTACTGATCAATATCTGGATAGTTTTCAATGTTAAGAACGATTGTGG
Source organism: Rhodoluna sp. (assembly GCA_040402475.1). GTDB lineage: Bacteria > Actinomycetota > Actinomycetes > Actinomycetales > Microbacteriaceae > Rhodoluna. The sequence continues at coordinate 24,602 of JBBAMM010000015.1, read as the reverse complement.
TAACCACTCTGTTCTTAGCTTGGAAAGCAACCATCCCTCTTTCACCTTCGCTGGCAATTGAGATATTAATCTCACCCAGGTTTGCAAAAGTCTTTTCAATGTCCTGCATTGTCTTCGTTAAGACAACAGCTGATGTGTCCTCTGCAACACTCTTACCCAACCATGGCACCTGGCAACGAGCGATACGGTTTGGATCAGCAGCAGTAAACATAACTGATGTGTCGTTCGCTTTGATTTGAATACCTTTTTGGAAAGGACGAGTTGAATCTTTAGCTGAAGCAACTCCAACTCTTCTAATAGCCGCAATAAAAGCTTCGCCATCAATAGTTCCGGTTACTGGAGGAATTGGTGGAAGAGTTGGGTATTGCTCAATTGGAAGCGTTGCTAATTCAAACTTTGATGTGCCACAAGTTAAAACTGCTTTAGTTCCATCAATAACTATGTTCACTGGTTGGTTTGGAAGTCGACCAACAATTTCATTTAGTAAACGACCAGAGACTAGCGCTGTTCCAGATTGTTCAACATTTGCAACCAAATCTGTCTGAGCTGAAACATCATGATCAAAAACAGAAATCTGTAGTGAGTTAGCATCTGCAACCAACCTCATACCTGACAAGATCTGAGAGGTTGGCTTGGATTGAAGCATTCTTGCAGCGAAAGAAACGGCATCGGCTAGAACGTCGCGATTTACCTGGAACTTCACAGTTCACCTTTCGTGGATGGGGTCAGTTAATCTTGGCACATAATCCAAGCTAGTTAGGCACAGTTCACTCAAACCTAAAAGTTATGGGCTTTTCAATCTTTCTTTAAATCTTTAATAGCAGTATTAACGTCTGTGGAAAATGTGGATAACTAGCTAATCACCAATAAATCATCCTGAATAACAAGCGTGAAAGTTGTATACACAGTTGGGGATAAAAATGTGGATAACTCAATAGTTTGTGAATTAATAATTTAGGACTAACAGGCTAATTGGAGTAATACACAGATTTGAGGCCATTTTCCACACCTTATAAACAGGATATGTTGAGAAGTTTTTACTTCAAACCAGCCATGATGTCAGTGACTTGGTTGTAGATGTAGCGGCGTTCCTTCATTAGGTCGCCAACTTTCTTGATCGCATACATCACTGTGGTGTGGTCTCGTCCACCGAACAGAGCGCCAATCTTAGGTAATGACATTGTGGTCTTCTCACGACATAAATACATGGCAATCTGTCGAGCTATAACAATTGCTTGAGATCTTGACTTACCAAAGAGTTCTTCCTGGGTGAGCTTGAAATACTCAGCAACAGCCCTGACTATCTCCATTGGAGCAATACTGTTGGCATCTTCACCCAATGGGACAACATCCTTTAGAACTGCTTGAACCAAAGGCATATCGATCTGAGTTCTATTCAATGCCGCAAAAGCGGTAACACGGATTAGAGCACCCTCAAGTTCACGGATATTTGATGAAATACGGGCTGCCATGTAGTCCAGGATCTCGTCGCTAACTCGGATTTTGTCGTTTTCAGCCTTCTTACGAAGAATGGCTATACGGGTTTCTAGTTCCGGAGCTTGAATATCGGTCATTAGACCCCATTCAAAGCGACTGCGCATGCGCTCATCAAAGCTGTTTAGGAGCTTCGGCGACACGTCACTTGTAATAACTACCTGCTTGCCCTGCTCATGCAGAGCGTTGAAAGTAGCAAAGAATGACTCTTGGGTCTCTTTCTTACCTTGTAAGAACTGAATATCGTCAATTAGCAGAACATCTACTTGGCGGTACTTTGCTTGGAACTTGAAGCTGGTGTTGGTTTGGATCGCATTTATGAAATCGTTGGTGAAAACCTCACTTGATACGTATCGAACCTTCTTGCCAGGCCAGTATTCGAGAACATAGTTACCAATGGCATGCAAAAGGTGGGTTTTACCCAAACCTGAGTTTCCATAGATAAACAAAGGGTTGTATGCCTTAGCTGGCACTTCCGCGACAGCAAAAGCTGCGGCATAAGCAAATCTGTTTGAGTTTCCCTGCACAAAACTTTCGAAGGTGTATCTAGGGTTTAGACGTGAAGATCCCTCAACCGGACCAACGCTCTCTTGGGAGGTATAAACCGGGACCTCAGCTACTGGTTCTTCAGCCACTAGACCACTTTGTTGGCTAGCACTGAAGCTTTCAGCGAGTTCTGGGTTAACCACAATTCCAATGTTGGTAGGTGATGGGCTAAGACCAATCTGCTGCAAAGCATCCAAGAGTTCATCTTTGATGCGAGTCTCGATAATTCCACGGGTCATTTCGTTGGCAACTTGCAAATACAGGGTTTCGCCCAGGATTCCTTGGATCGAAACTAGTTTTACAAAACCCAGGTTTTGAGAGGAGATCTGACCATCTTCCTTGAGGTGAGAGATAACTGCATCCCACTGTTCAGTGGTGATTCCAGCTACTTCTGCCATTAGATACTCTCGATGTTCAATAAACTTGCGGGTTTCAGGTAGTTTTCCACAGACTATCCTAGGTGCATTAAGGGCTGTGGACACCTTGTGGATAACTCAAAAACTCAAATTTGGGTCTGTGGATAACTTTACTAATGTATTCAAGTGCCTAAGTAGATGAAATTGCAAATCGAGACGGGGCTTTTTTGCCAAAATCTCAAAAATGTTATGAAAAGCGAATGCCAATGCACTCAGAAATAAAGTAAAAAATATCCCAAAAAACTTGACCAGCAGGGCACTATTGGCGTAAGTTTAACAGGTTGATCAGCTTTGGGTTCGCTGGCAACCATGAAAACACTTTTGACTTGAACTCACTAGAAGCTTTGGAGTAACACCAAATGAGCAAGCGTACTTTTCAACCGAACACCCGTCGTCGCGCTAAGACCCACGGTTTCCGTCTTCGTATGAAGACTCGTGCTGGCCGCGCCATCCTTGCTGCTCGTCGCCGCAAGGGTCGCAGCGAACTATCGGCATAATCTACTTTGCTGGCTCGCGAGAACCGGCTGCGCTCAGCTGATGATTTTCGCTCGACCATGAGAACTGGTCGAAAGGCTGTCGCTGACCACATGGTCGTATATCTAAACCGGGATGGGTCACAAACTCAGGCCCGGTTTGGTTTTGTTGTGGGTAAAACTGTTGGAGTTGCCGTCAAAAGAAATCTTGTGAAACGTAGAGCAAGATCTGCGATCAGGGAACGACTTCAAAAATTCAATTCTGGAGAAATGGTAGTGATTAGAGCTCTACCTGGATCAGCAGAATTGGATTGGCAGGAATTCGGTGCTGAACTGGATTACTGCTTGAACAAATTGAGTAACTAGAAATCTGTTAATAAGGTTAACAAATGAGAGAACTAGCTTTGAACCTCTGGGTCTTACCTAGAAACGGTTTAGTTCTTTTTATTGTGGGCTGGCGCAAATTCATCTCGCCACTTTATGGAGATGTTTGCCGTTATTACCCAACCTGCTCGGCTTACGGTCTAGGCTCAATACAGCAGCACGGTGTGATCTATGGGTCGCTTTTGACAACATGGAGAATACTTCGTTGCAACCCGTTTGCTAAGGGTGGCGTTGACGAAGTCAAGCCTGGGCCTAAATGGCTTAGCTTGACTAAAAATGGTTTTGTATATGCAAAGCAGGAAACTGCTTTGGTTGAAAAGGAAAAATAAATGGACATTCTTGGTGCAATTCTCTGGCCGTTCAAATGGGTTTTGGAAGCAATTCTGGTTACCTTTCACTCTGTATTCACAACCCTCGGTATGGGTGAGAACGAAGGCTACACATGGGTAGCCTCGATTGTTGGTTTGGTTCTAGTTGTTAGAGCTGCCCTAATTCCTCTATTTGTGAAGCAGATCAAATCTCAACGCAGCATGTATTTGTTGCAGCCAGATCTGCAAAAGATTCAAAAGAAATACAAGGGCAAGTCAGACCGTGACTCTCGTGAGCGCATGGCTAAAGAGCAGATGGAGCTATACAAGAAGCACGGCTCAAGCCCGTTCTCATC
>JBBAMM010000015.1:17817-20525 GCA_040402475.1 Rhodoluna sp. | reverse complement strand
TACTGGCTTGTCTCTAACTTCTGGACCATGGGTCAGCAGTACTACGTGATCCGTCGTATGCCTACCCCGGGCTCACAAGCCCACAATGAGCGCCAAGCCCGCCTAGAGAAAAAAGGCAAACTACCAAAGAGCGAAACCCCTGTTGCAGAGGTAGAAGCTCCCCAACAACCTCAGCGCGTTCAGCCAGTATCTAAGGCCAGAGCCAAGAAAAAGCCAAACGGCAAGAAATAGGACAAATGTCAGAACAAACAGAAACCCCAGAAGTTTTAGAAGAAGTAACCGAAACCAAAGAAGCTTCATCAGTAAAAGACCTTGAAGAAGAGGGCGAAGTAGCAGCAGACTACCTAGAAGAACTGCTGGACATCTTTGACCTTGACGGTGACATCAACATAGATGTTCGTCAGGGCCGTGCCTATTTGGAAATCACCGCTGATGAGGAAAGCAACCTTCGACTAATCTCGAACCCTGAGACTGTAGAGGCTTTGCAGGAGCTAACCCGCATTGCTGTGCAGACCAAAACCCAGTCCTTCAGCCGTCTAATCTTGGACATTGCTGGTTCTCGTCAGGCAAAGCTTGACTCACTAGCCAAGATAGTTAACCGCATCATTGCCAAGGTAAAAGAGACCAACGCACCTGTTGCAATGAAGCCAATGTCTTCTTATGAGAGAAAGATTGCCCACGATCTAATCGCTGAAGCAGGTCTTATTTCTGAGTCTGAAGGCGAAGGCAAAGAACGCCACATCGTGGCTAAGCCAGCTGAATAGTTTCACGTGAAACATTTAGCCAGGGCCTAAGCCCTGGCTTTTTGTTTTAGGTGCATGATTGGACTTAGAGATGTCAGAAAAAAGCGCTGAGGTATTCCACCTCGAAAAAGAGCCCTCCGAAGCTGCCAAAGTGTTCGGCGACAGACTCCCCCTGGCTCAAAAATATGCTGAACTACTAGCTCGAGACGGAGACCTTTTAGGCCTCATTGGACCTAGAGAATTGCCAAAACTATGGTCGAGGCACATCCTAAACTCAGCAGTTGTTGCTGAATATGTTGTTGACGGCCAGACCGTCGCTGACGTTGGTTCAGGCGCTGGACTACCCGGAATCCCAATGGCAATCCTGAAGCCAAACGCGAACTTCGTTCTCATTGAACCAATGGAACGTAGATCGAAATGGCTCGCTGAAACAGTAGTTCCAGAGCTTGGGCTAACCAACGTAAAAGTACTTCGAGGCAGGGCCGAAGAAGCTCCGCTGGCAAACTACGACGTTGCAACTGCCAGAGCTGTCTCAGCACTTCCGAAATTGCTCAGAATGCTAGCTCCCCTTGTCGTCCCAGGCGGCACTATTTTGGCTCTAAAAGGATCTAAAGCAGCGGATGAAATTGCCGAATCTAAACCCCTACTAAAGAAGCTAAAACTAGCCAGTTTTGAGATTGTGACTGCGGGGGATAATCTTCTAACTGAGCCGACTACGATTGTTCGAGTTACGCTACTCTAAGAACCTAAGTCACGGAGATATTTTGACCGAAACCGACAGAAACCTGCCTCTGGCTGAACAAACAGCCGTCGCAAAACCTGTTGTTGTCAGCGGGTTGGGTTATCCTAACGGTCGAGAAGCAACAAGCCCAGAACCAACCGGTTGGCTAGTATTTACAAGGGATATAACCCATATCGAGAAGCAGGTTTCACGTGAAACATCCAGATGAATTCGGTCAAGCCGGGGCATTTAAAGACGCCCCTCTAGCTGCTGAGCTAAACGAAAGCACTAGGCGAATGGCAGCCGTTCGAGGCGCTGTTTTAGACAAGCCGGAACACACCAGAATCTTTGCCATTTCAAACCAAAAAGGTGGAGTTGGTAAGACAACTACAGCCGTGAACGTAGCCGTTGCTTTGGCAGATAAAGGCATGGAAGTGCTAGTAATTGACCTTGATCCTCAAGGCAACGCTTCAACCGCTTTGGGTATTGAACACCACACCGGAATCGAATCTATTTATCAAGTGCTGGTCTCTAACGTGCCACTCTCTCAGGTGGTTCACGTTAGCCCTGAGTCCCCTAGAGTTCGTTGCGTCCCAGCAACTATTGACCTTGCCACGGCTGAATTAGACCTAGTTTCTATGATGGCTCGTGAGCACAGGCTCAAGACTGCTATTGCCGAATATCTGGCCAATTCAGATGTGAGACCGGACTACATTTTCATTGACTGCCCACCAAGCCTTGGCTTATTGACCGTGAACGCCTTTACAGCAGCTACAGAGGTTCTGATCCCTATTCAGTGTGAGTACTACGCTCTGGAAGGCCTAACCCAGCTAAAGCGCACCATCGAACTGATCAAAACCCAGCTCAACCCAACATTGGCTCTTTCAACCATTCTTTTGACCATGTTTGACTCCAGAACCAAGCTAAACATGGCTGTAGTTGAGGATGTTAGGGCACACTTCCCTACGCAAACTTTGCAAACGCTTATCCCCCGTCAAATCGGCGTTGCGGAAGCGCCTAGCTACGGGCAATCAGTTATTAACTACGACAGATCTTCAAACGGAGCCATTTCATACATGGAAGCTGCAATTGAACTAGCCCAAAGAGGAGTGAACCATGGCTGAGAAAAAAGGCGGACTAGGTAGGGGAATTGGTGCATTAATCCCAACTTCAGCTGGGCAAGATCGCATGGAGCGTCCAGCTGACGGAAATCCAATCAGCGTTTTCTTTGGTGGCTCAACCAA
>JBBAMM010000015.1:11438-17717 GCA_040402475.1 Rhodoluna sp. | reverse complement strand
CGTTCAAGACCACAGATCACCAACACAATTCGTCTGCTGCGTCTCCCAACATCAATTCAGACCAAAGTTGCGGGGGGTGTTTTAAGTGCCGGTCACGCCAGGGCCATTTTGTCCATCGATGATCCAGAACGCATGGTTGAAATCGCAGACAAAATCATTAATTTAGGGCTCTCAGTTCGAGCAACCGAAGAACTTTTGAAGAAACCTGCCAAGCGAGGCAAAATTAAGGCCGGTTCTCGTCAAGAAGCGCTCAAATCTCTTGCCGATCAGCTAGGTAATACTTTGAACACTTCGGTCCGAATCAAACTTGGTCTTAAAAAAGGCACAATTGAGATTGATTTTGCAAGCGTCGACGACATGAAGAGAATTCTTACCGAACTGGGTCAAGACACAAAGTTCTAATTTAACTGTGGATAACTATCCACAAGTTTTACACAGGTTATCCACATAGTTATCCACAGAAACTGGACAAAAACCTGTGGATAAGTTTTCCACAGCCCTAAGAATCTAGTTCCTCGTTGATGGTTTTAGCTAATCTCTCAACGCCAACTCTGATGTTTTCAGGTGTTGGGTATGAGTATGAGATTCTTAGGAACTCCTGTCCGGTTCCATTTCCATAAAAAGCTGTTCCAGGCGTGTAGGCAACGAGGTTATCGACCGCTCTAGGAAGCATTGCCTTGGAATTAACGCCCTTTGGTAGGTCTACCCAAAGATAAAAACCGCCACCAGGCTTTGTGGTGGTGAGATCAGGCAAGAACTCGTTCATTGCTGCAAGAGCGGCATCTCTTCTAGCCTTGTATTCTGCTCGGAACACGGCTATCTGTGCCTTCCAGTCGTTCGTGGAGAGGTATTCGGAGATCATTAGCTGACTGAACTCGCTTGGGCAGAGCACTGCTGACTCGTTTGCAAGTACTAGCTTCTCTCGTATCGAAGGTGGCGCTAAAACATAGCCAACTCTGAAGCCAGGAACAAGAATCTTTGAGAAAGAGCCTAAATAGATGACGCCATCTTCATCTAAAGATCTAAGTGCATCAGGTGCTCGGTCTTCGAAGTAAAGCAAACCGTAGACGTTATCTTCCAACACCAAGATGTGATGCTTCCGGCAGATCTCTAATACCTTGGCTCTTCTATCAGCGCTCAAGGTGACACCGCTTGGGTTTGCAAAGTTAGGAACCAAATACAAGAACTTGATTGTTTTACCAGCAGCCTTTACTCGTTCAATAGTTGCTGAAAGAGCTTCGGGGGAGATGCCTTCAAGATCTGTGTAGACATGTTCGATATGAGCTTGTCTAGCTCTAAAGACTCCCAGAGCACCAACATAACTTGGGCCTTCCGCTAGAACTACATCACCTGGATCTAGGAATAGGGAAGAAACTAAGTCGAGTCCATGTTGTGAACCTGTAGTGATGACTATGTTCTCGATATCGCTCTTGATTCCTTCGAGAGCCATGATTTCTCTAACATGTTCACGAAGAGTTGGATCACCCTGACCACCTGAATATTGCAGAGCAATATTTGAACGATCCTTCATCAAAGAATTAAAACTCTCGATCATTCGCTCTTTAGGCAGAGCTGGCACAAACGGCATACCACCGGCAAGCGAGACAACTTCAGGACGTGACACAACGGCAAACAACGCTCGAACTTCAGAGGCTGAGAGCCCGTTCGCACGTGACGCGTAGTTGTCAGACCATAAGTCTTTTGCCATCTTGATTCCTAGCTTCGAGGTTAAAGAAAACGGCCATAGGGCGAAGGCCCCATAGCCGTTTTGCTTAGAAACTAATTTAGTTGATGAATGCGCTCAAGTCTGACAAAAGAGCAGGCTTTGGTTTTGCTCCAACAATTGCCTTCACAACTTCGCCACCCTGGAATACGTGCAGAGCAGGAATTGAAGTGATGCCATACTTCTGAGCCAAAGCTGGTTCTTCGTCAACGTTAACCTTGACGATGGTTAGCTTGTCGCCGTGCTCAGCTGAGATCTCATCCAAGATCGGTGAAACCTGACGACATGGGCCACACCATTCGGCCCAGAAATCTACTAATACAGGCTTGTCCGATGAAAGGACATCTGCTTGAAATGAATCTGTTGTTACGTGCTTAGCTGCCATGATTTTCTCCTTGTTTATAAAACTATTTTAGATTGGTTAAGTAGTGTTCTGCATCTAAAGCTGCGACACAGCCAGAACCTGCTGCAGTGATTGCTTGACGGTATGTCGGGTCGATGACATCTCCTGCTGCGAAGACGCCGGGCAGAGTTGTCTTAGATGATCTTCCATCGACTTTGATGAACTTCTCTGCTGTTAGTTCTAGTTGATTCTCTACCAACCAAACTCTTGGGTCATTACCGATAGCAATAAATAGACCATCAAGGTCAAGTTGTTTCTCTGTGCCATCAACAAGGTTTCTGGTGGTAACTCCAGTTAACTTGCCTTCACCTAGAAGCTCAGCAATTTCTGTGTTCCAAATAACTTCAATCTTTGGGTTAGCAAGGGCACGCTCTTGCATGATCTTTGAAGCCTTGAAAGAGTCACGTCTGTGAATCAAATAAACCTTGCTAGCAAAGCGAGTTAGGAAGGTTGCTTCTTCCATCGCTGAATCGCCACCGCCAACAACAGCAATAGTTTTTTCTCTGAAGAAGAAACCATCACAGGTGGCGCACCAAGAAATTCCGTAACCGCTAAGTTCTTTTTCTCTAGGCAAACCAAGTTCACGATAGGCAGCACCGGTTGCCAAGATTACTGTCTTAGCTTCGAAGGTTTTACCATTACCGGTCTTAACTATTTTTGTGGTGCCAGTTAGATCAACTTCGATTACGTCATCGAGTAAAACTTCTGTTCCGAAACGCTCTGCTTGCTGACGGAAAGAATCCATCAGCTCTGGTCCTTGCAAACCGTTAGGAAAACCAGGGTAGTTTTCAACCTCTGTGGTCTTCATAAGTTCACCACCGGCTTCAACAGATGAAGCGATTAGCAGTGGGTTTAATCCAGCACGAGCTGTGTATATACCTGCGGTATATCCAGCAGGACCTGATCCGATGATGATGACTTCGCGCACGGTAACTCCAGATTTTGGGTAAAAGTCGAGGTGACTGAAGTATCAGTTTATCTATGCTCTATGAGCGACCCAGCAAGCGCATAAGCGGTTTGGTAAGAGTTTCAATTTCTTTCACTTTTAGTAGCTTCAAGATGACGATATAGACCAGAGCCATCACTGAACCGATAAGAGCACAGGTGAGAGTTGAGGCCAGAATCGATAAGACAGGGAATGCTCCGGGGTTAGCTCCACCCATGGCTTGCAGGATCCCAAAGCCAACTAACCCAGCCACCACAGCGGCTCCAGCAAACTTAGCTGTTGCCAGGGTTAGATGAGCATGGCCAAGTGAACCAAAGCGACGCTTGAACATCAGGAAAGCCAGCACAGACTGGATCAAAATGCTGCCGCTGGTAACAAGCGATAGCGACACAACAATCCAGATATGTTCCACGTAAATCGCAACAAAAACTGAACCAATCACATTCAGGATGGTTTGCACCAGAGTGAACATGAAAGGTGTTCTGGTATCTTCCAGCGAGTAGAAGGCACGTTGAATCATAAAGACATAGCTAAATGGCAAAAGCCCAACAACCATTGCGATAACAACATTTCCTAGGGCGATAGCGCTAGGTATTTCACCAACGAAGACACGAGAAATTGGGTAAGCCAAAACAATAAGTCCTGCTGTAGCCAGAACGCTGATCATTGCTATCGTTCGAAGACCATCGGAGAGATCTGTTTTGAGTTCATCAAACTTTTTCTCCATGGCATGGGTAGACATACGAGTGAAGTATGCCGTTGCGATAGACACAGTTGCCACAGAGTGAGGCAACATAAATATCAACCAGGCAATACTCATAGCTGCAACCGATGCGATGGCTATTCCGTTATCAGCTAAGAACTCACGACCACCAATGGCTTTAGATGCAACGGCGGTCTGAACGATGCCACCGATTTGGGTTATCAATAGCATTCCAAGAGTCCAAGAAGCTGTTCTCATAGCTGGTGCTAAACCAACTCCACGCCAATTGAAGTTCAGGCTAAAACCAAGACCCATCTTCTTCCAGAAGACAAAAAGAATTAGAGCTTGAGATGCAACACCTAACGTGGCAGTTCCAGCGAGCAGAGCTATTTGCGATTGGTTCCACTCTTCGACTGTTCGTTGACCAGTTGGGTCTAAACCAAACTGCCAAATGAAAGCACCCATACCTAAAATCGCAACAATGTTGTTCAATACTGGAGCCCACATAAATGGCCCGAACTTACTTCTAGCGTTAAGCACTTCACCGAGCAATGTGTATAGACCGTAGAAGAACAGCTGCGGTAAACACCAGTAAGCGAATGCTGTTGCAAGAGCTAACTGGGCTGAGCTCCAACCATTGGTATAAACAGACACCAACAAAGGTGCAGTCAAAGTAGTGATAACAGTGATGCCACCAAAGACAACTATCGACATGGTCAGCAATCGATCAATGTATGCCTTACCACCATCAACATGGCTTCTTGCCCTGACAATTTGTGGAACTAGAACAGCATTCAGAACACCACCGACGATGATGGCATAGACGTTATTAGGTAGTTGGTTGGCAACACCAAAGGCATCGGCAGCGTTGGTGGTAACACCAATAGTTGCAGCCAGCATGATGGCTCGAATGATTCCTAAGAATCTAGAGAACACAGTTCCACTAGCCATGATCAGTGAGGAACGTAAGACGCTCATGCGCTAGCTCCTGACTTATTTCTTCTAATCATTCTTGAAGCACCCAAACCAACCAAGACGACTATGAGGGCACCGAAGCCAAAAAGAATGTATAGCTCGATATCAGGGTTAGCAGTGAGGTTCAAATCTGTGGTCTTACCAATTCGAATATCTGTGAAGGTTGTTACCCAAACCTTAACTTTGAATTCTCCATTAGAGATAACACTGATAGGAATCAATGCATCTTTACGAGAGTTAGCTGGAACAGTTAGTGAGACATAGTCTTGAACATTTAGTTGAGCATTAGTCGAACGTGCATGCACTCTAATTCGAACTGCTCTGTCGTAATTGTTTTGCACACTTACCGGGACTTTAGATTCACGGGAAACCATATTGATATCAGAACCTGTGACAATGAAAACTTGTGCCGGTGGCAAAGCAGCATTAGCTGCTGTTCCAACTGAGGCTAGAACTAAGACAGCTAGAAAAAGTTTGGTGAAGAACTTAGTCATTCTTAGCCACCCACTCTTGAACAATCAAAGCAAGTCGTCGCTCATTCTCATGGGCCAGTTCGTCAGCTAAAAGGTCAATGGAGATCCAGCGAATATCAACTGCTTCATGGTCTGGGTCATTTTCTATTGTTAGTTCCCCACCGGTTTGTTTCATTAGGAAATGGTGAACAGTTTTACTGATGATTGCTGTTGGGGTTGAGAACTCGTAGTGGATGGAACCTAAAGGTTCAATAATCTCTGCTACTAACCCAGTCTCTTCAGCTATTTCACGAAGAGCAGCCTCGGCAATAGTTTCATTACCTTCAGGGTGACCCTTGGGTACGCACCAGTCGATACGGCCACCGCGGTTGCGGCGTCCGATCACAGCGATACGGGGAGACCCATCAGCTGCTAAAACAAAGCCCCCAGCTGACATCTCCTCGACGCGAGGTTTCGGCCGAGAGTTCATCCATTAAGCCTAACGGCAAGCATTTGACGGGCATACTTAAATCCATGCGAACAATGGTTGAGGCGTTAGCCAACCTTCAGCGGACCAGTGAAAGTCCGCTCCTTCGCAAACTCGGGGAACTATTCACTAAGGCAGGCTTTGAACTGGCTCTGGTGGGAGGACCGGTTAGGGATGCCTTTTTAGGTAGAGAAACCACAGATTTAGACTTCACCACCTCCGCCACACCTGATGAGATTCTTGAAGTCCTTAAAGGTAATGTCGATGCCCACTGGGACATCGGTCGCGAATATGGCACTATCGGTGCACGTATCGGCAATGACATGGTCGAAATCACAACCTATCGAGCAGAAAGCTATGACGAGCAGTCACGCAAACCTGTTGTTGCTTTTGGTAAAGATCTAAATGATGACCTCTTCAGAAGAGACTTCACTATCAATGCGATGGCACTACGTTTACCTGAGGGTGTTTTCGTTGATCCGTTTAACGGATTACAAGATTTAGTTGATGGAGTTATCAGAACCCCTGGTAAGCCAGAAGATAGTTTCAGCGATGACCCACTGAGAATTATGCGAGCAGCTAGGTTTGCA
>JBBAMM010000015.1:8224-11338 GCA_040402475.1 Rhodoluna sp. | reverse complement strand
GTTGTTGAGCAAGCAATTAGCTATGAAGCTGAATACGAATTACAAAAAGATTTAGTTCTTCGACTAGCCGCTCTAATGCATGACATCGGTAAACCTGCCACCAGAAAACTTGAAGGTAATGGTGGGGTTACCTTTTATCACCATGATGTTGTCGGAGCAAAGCTAGCTACTAGGCGACTTAAAGAACTTAGGTATGACAATGACACTGTCAAAGCAGTTTCAAGACTTATCGAATTACATCTAAGGTTCTTTGGTTACAGCGATCAAGCTTGGAGCGATTCAGCGATCAGAAGATATGTTCGCGATGCAGATGATCAAATCAAGCGTTTGCACGTATTAACCAGAGCCGATGTGACAACCAGAAATCAGAAGAAGGCTGACCGGTTAGCTCATGCCTATGACGATCTAGAGCAGCGCATCGTTCTACTGTCTGAGCAGGAGCAGCTCAACGCGATTAGACCTGATCTGACTGGCGAAGAGATTATGGAGATTCTAGGTATTACTCCGAGCCCCGAAGTTGGTAAGGCCTATAAGTTCCTCATGGAATTGCGTCTGGATGAAGGGCCATTGGGACCGGATGAAGCAAAATCACGCTTGCTTGCCTGGTGGTCTTCAAGGTAGAGTAGTGAAGTTGTCCTGCAGAAGACCCTGTGCTTCTCATCAAGGACAACCTTGCATTTACCCTCCTGTCACGGAAACGCCGTGACCGTTCTAGTCCAAAGGAGGTGGGTTAGTCATGCATAAATACGAAGTCATGGTCATTCTTGACTCTGAAATCGAAGAGAAAACCATCGGTTCAAGCCTTGACAAATTCCTCAACGTAATTCGCAACGGTGGAGGCACCGTTGACAGCGTTGACATTTGGGGTCGCCGTCGTTTCGCTTATGAAATCAACAAGAAAACTGAAGGGTTCTACGCGGTTCTATACCTGACCTGTAAGCCAGCTGAAGTTCTTGAGTTGGATCGTCAACTGAAGCTATCTGAAGCAGTAGTTCGCACCAAGGTTTTGCGTGCTGAAGATGCTGTTTTCAGAATCAATGCAGTTGTTGTTCCTGAAGTTACTGCTGCTGAGAAGGCTGCTGACGAGAAGCCAGCTAGGGCTAAGAAGCCTGTTGCTGCTAAGTCTGCAGAGTAATTCAAATGGCCGGCGAACTTTCTATCACCGTTGTTGGCAACCTTGCTAACGACCCTGAGTTACGCAACACAAACAGTGGAATTGCTTTTGTTGGTTTGAACGTGGCATCAACTCCACGCACATACAACAGAACCACTTCAACTTGGGAAGATGGCGAGACCGTTTGGGTGCGCTGCACCGCTTGGCGTGAAGTCGCTGAGAACGTAGCTCGTTCACTTACTAAAGGAACTCGCGTTATCGTCACCGGAAGACTGAAGCCAGCATCGGCTTACCAGTCAAACACTGGTGAAGCTCGCGCCTCAATTGAAATTGAGATCGAAGAAATTGGTCCATCCCTACGCTATGCAACTGCAGCTGTTACTCGCAGAGCACGCGAAGGTCAGGGCGCAGTTGACTCAAACCCATGGAACAACGCTCCGCAGACCACTGCAGCTCCAGCTGCAACTGGTGACGCGTGGGCCAACCCTGGTGCTGCAGACGGTGGCTTTGCCGCTGGCGACAGCACTCCGTTCTAAGAATTCATAGGAGAAACAAATGGCAGCAAAAATTAACAGCGACAGAGTCAAGAAGGGCTCTCGCAACGCTAAGAACTTGAAGCTAGCTCCGGCTAAGCCAATCAAGGTCGGCGTAATTGATTACAAAGATATTGCGACGCTACGTAAGTTCGTCTCAGATCGCGGCAAGATTCGTTCACGTCGCATCACCGGTGTTTCTGTTCAGGAACAGCGTCTTATTTCCAAGGCTGTAAAGAACGCTCGTGAGGTTGCTTTGCTTCCTTACGCAGGCGCTGGCCGCTAGGAGGGACTGAAAAATGTCTAAAGTAATTCTGACTAATGAAGTATCAGGTCTAGGTTCAGCAGGCGACGTCGTTGAAGTTAAGAACGGTTACGCTCGCAACTACCTACTACCTCGTGGCTTTGCAGTTATCTGGAGCAAGGGTGGCGAGAAGCAGGTTGCATCAATCAAAGCTGCTCGTGACGCTCGTGCGATGGCATCTGTTGAAGAGGCACAGACCCTGAAGGATCGCCTCCAGGCAAACCCAATCAAGCTAACCGTCAAGGCTGGCGTTGGTGGCCGTTTGTTCGGTGCAGTCAAGACCGGTGACGTTGCAGCAGCAGTTGCAGCAGCTGGCCTAGGCGAGATCGACAAGCGTAAGGTTGCCTTCTTTGCACCAATCCGCACCACCGGAAACTTCGAAGCTACCGTCAAGTTGCACTCAGACTTGACCGCAACTTTGAAGCTACAGGTTGTCGCTAAGAAGTAAGTTTTTAGGTAAAGAAGGCGGGCTTTCGAGCCCGCCTTCTTGCTTTAAGCCCGACACGCCGTAGGCTGTGGATAACTTGTGGATAAGTAGTGAAAATTGAATGAAAAAGCCGCTTGTTTCACAACCTTAATGCACAGGTTTAGAGTTTTATAAAAATGACAAGAAATAGCCTACATCCCTTATAAACACAGGGATATAGGCCCGAAAGTCCCAGTTATGCACGGGGTTATCCACAAGTTATCCACATATCAGTCGGCGTGTTGCCTAAGTTATCCACAAAATAGATAACAACCCCACTTGTTCACGGGATGTCTATGGTGGATGCTACACATAAGATTCCATAGTTTTAGTAACACCAAGGAAAGAAATACATGTCTATCGCACCTACCGGCAAGGCCTTCAGATCAGAAGATCGCTTGCTACCTCATGATCTAAACGCTGAACAGAGCACCATCGGCGGCATGCTGCTCTCATCAGACGTAGTTCATTCAATCCTGGCTGATAGCAAAGTAAACCCTAGAGACTTTTATGCACCTAAGCACGAGATCATTTTCAGCGCCATTATGGCTCTTGCTAATCACGGTGAACCAACAGACGTTATTACAGTCAACGCTGAGTTAGTAAAACTTGGCAAGCTTGCAACTATTGGTGGAGCTGAATACCTTCACGAATTAACTTCGATCGTTCCAACTGCAGCTAGCGCTACCTTCTACGC
>JBBAMM010000015.1:6459-8124 GCA_040402475.1 Rhodoluna sp. | reverse complement strand
ATCAACAAAAAGCATGCAACTGCTGTTTTCTCTCTGGAAATGAACTCAACAGAAATTGCGATGCGATTACTTTCTGCTGAAACAGGAATTCTGTTGCAGAACATGCGCAAGGGAAGCATCACTGATAACGAGTGGGCGATCATGGCTGAGCGTAGAAGCAACATTGGTGCTGCTCCACTAGTTATTGATGACAGTCCTAACCTCAACATTGTTGAGATCAGAGCGAAGTGTCGCCGGATGCTAAAAGAATTTGATTTGAAACTTGTAGTTATCGATTATATCCAGTTGATGACTTCAGGTAAGAAAGTTGAAAACCGTCAGCAAGAAGTTTCTGAGTTCTCAAGATCACTAAAGCTACTAGCTAAAGAACTTAAGGTTCCGGTTATTGCACTTTCACAGCTCAACAGAAAATCAGAAGATGGAACTAATAAACGTCCTGAACTTTCTCAGCTACGTGAATCTGGATCTCTTGAGCAAGATGCTGACGTAGTTGTTTTGATTCACCGTGATCTATCTGGTGGAGAGCAAGCACGACCAGGCGAAGCTGAACTTATTCTTGCGAAGCAACGTAACGGACCTACCGGTTCCGCGACAGTATTGTTCCAAGGACAATATTCTCGATTCGTAAACCCTAAGGAATAAGTAAGTGCGCTCAGCAAATATTCTTCGTGCAAGTATCTTTGCAATCGCAGCAGCATTTCTTATTTTCAATCAAGATCACTCAATAACAGTTGGAACAACTGTCTTACAGTTCGTAACTGCAGGAATCGCTTTTGGTGGCCTCGTCTTAATCAAAACTGAAACTAGCACTAAGCGCAGTTTGATTATTGCTCCTGCAACCATTGCAGCATTTGTGCTTGGTCTAACTTTTGTCTTCAGCTCTGGTGGAACTGATGAATCAAATCTTGCTGTGTTCACCGGGTTGGTAGCAATCCTTGCAGGAGGAACAGCTATAGCTGAATTTGTTTTCTCTCGCCAAGCAGTTGAAGGTGACAAGTTAGAACTTCGAATCTCAAGTGCACTTGGTTTACTTACGGCTTTCGTATTTTGGCTTGCTCCACTAGATGCCCTTAACGCTGTTGGTTTTCTTAGCGCATACTTGAGTGTGTCAGCTGTGCAGAGAGCGATCTGGGCAGCTGCTCCGATGAAAAAGAAAGAACAGTAAATTGGCTAAAGCAAAGTCAGGAACTTCGTTACTAAACATGGCAGCACTGGGTTTAGTAGCTGGAGTGTTTTCAGGATTCATTGCTTGGGGAGCACTTCGTGATTTGAACAAGACTTTGATTGTTGCGGGTGCGGCTTTTCTAATTGTTTCTATCGGATTCTTAGCTATGAATGCACTGGCTAAAGATGAGAATGTGAAGCCTGGAGAACCAAGACTTAAGTAGTTTTGGTAATAATTTTTACGAGTTCTGAAGCCAAGCCAGTATATGTATTTGGCTTTAGCAAGATAAGACGATCTTTAGCCTCCTGGCTAATGTTAAGACCATTCACAAAACTTATTAAGTCTTCACTTCCAATTCGACGACCTCGAGTCAGCTCTTTGAGAAGCTGGTAAGGGTCAGTGATGTCGCTCTTACCGGCAGCTACTTCAGCTCTAATAACAGTCTGAATTGCTTCGGCCAGGACTTCCCAGTTCTCAGCTAAATCTGCTTCTAAAACAGC
>JBBAMM010000015.1:0-6359 GCA_040402475.1 Rhodoluna sp. | reverse complement strand
GTTAGTGGGTTGAACTTCAAACCTAAGGATTCAACAAAAGCTTTTGATTCGTTGAACCAGTCAACATCAGGTGCAGCAGCCAAGTGTGCAGACCAGGTGCCGGTAGCGCCAGAGAACTTGCCCATGTATTCAGTTTTTTCAATGCGTTGAATCTGACGTTCAAGTCTGTGAACAAACACAGCAAGTTCTTTACCCATGGTTGTCGGGGTTGCTGGTTGACCATGAGTTCTGGCAAGCATTGCTGCGTCTTGATACTTAACAGCTAAAGCTCTAATTGTCTCGACTAGGTTTCTAGCCTTAGGTAGCCAGACATCTTCGATTGCATCATGAATCGTGATCGCATAAGAAAGATTGTTAATGTCTTCGCTGGTGCAACCAAAGTGAGTTAGCTCAAGCAGATCTTCTCTACCAAAACTGGTTAGACGGTTTCTAATGAAGTATTCGATTGCTTTAACATCGTGCTTGGTTTGAGCTTCTGTTGTTGCAAGCTCAACAACATCGTCGTCACTGAAGTTTGCAACCAGGTCTCTAAGTTGCTGCATCGCAACGTTATCTACTGGGGTGTTAGTGCCTAGGAGGTCACGGTTGGCTAGGAAAATAAGCCATTCAACTTCAACCAGGATTCGAGCCCTGTTCAAACCAGCTTCACTCAGGTGCAAACCAAGGCTTGAAACAGCTGCTTGGTAGCGCCCATCGAGAGGGCTTAGTGGTTGATTTGAAAGTTTGCTCACATATCTATATTGCCCTGATTTATGCACAGAAACTGCTACTTAGCCAATGTTGTTAGAGAAGTTTGGGCAGATTATTGCAATGAACATATTCAATAATCACTTAGCAATCACTGTTGCCTTGCTCCAGCACGCGCAACCTAGTCCGCACCTCTGGCAAGGTGCCGCGGCAGATACTTGTCGTCTCGAAATGCAGAAACTCTCACATCAACTTAAGTCTTTGATGTGGCAGATGCAGTTACTGGGGTTGATCCCATGAACAATCAAATATGCACACCAATAGTTACGCCGGTAGTTGTTGTTGCCTCTCACGAAGAACTAGTTAGAAGTGCGAGAGATCTTTGGGCAGTGGCAGTTAGCTTGCTAACAGAACTCACTCCGGACAAATTTGCCACTGCACCTTGGGCGGCGGGACTGTTTACTGTCGAACTACCTTTCATCCTCGCTAAGCTCTGGCACTTGCAACAGGGAATAATCACTTCAGCACATTCCTATATGCAGACAGAGACAATGCTGCAAACAGTAATTGAGACAATCGATGTTCCAAAACTCTTACAAGAATTCAGTTCTTGGGCTGTTGAACTATCACCACTCAAAGACTTGCCTCTTGGTTTCACTCAGCATGTCCCGCCGGTTAGCATCATGCCTCCAACAAGTGTTGACATCATTCAACAAAGATTTCAGGAGACTACTTGGTCTAACCAGAGCTTGATCAGGCATGAGGCTTACCAGCTAGCTAACGGTGACACCTCACATTGGTTCTATTTACCTAAAGATCAGGACTGGGCGGTCATAAATAGCTACACCTTCCCAAACCCAGTTGACGAGAAGTTAGAAGGCTTTATCAAAAACAGAGTTTTTGACTCAGACCAGGTTTTGTATGTCGGTCAAAGAGGCGAAGAACTTGTAATTCCTGATGCCAAGGCTATGGAACAACACAGCACCTCCATAAGCGGTGAAGTGAATGTTTACCAGATGGCTGTTTAGAGAATCTTTAGCGCTTTGAAGAGGCCGCGTCCGATGAAGGAACAGATGCTCATAACTAGAGCTGCCAAAATAGCCCAACCAAGCGATGTGACAGTCAGGCCAGCTGAAGTGAAACCATCGATGGTGAAAGTTGTTGGGCTTAGCTGCTGGCTGATCCAGGCAACCAAAAGCAATAAAGCACCATTTATGACAAATGAGATCAACCCAAAGGTCAGAATGTATAGCGGAATCGCAATTACTTTGATAACTGGGGCAATAATCGAGTTAATTAGACCGAAAATCGCTCCAATAACCAACAAAGTGATTACTAACTGCCAGATTTCATTGCCGCCATATGGGTGCAACTGGACGCCTGGGATGATTGCTGAGACCAACCAGAGGCCTAATCCGTTGATGACTGTTGAGACCAGAAAACGTTTCATGGTTCGATTGTGCCACTACTGAAGTAAATTGGTCTATGTGACTGCCCAATCAACAGATATTCCTATGGTGCAGCTGTTATCGGTTGATGGCGATTTCAGTGTTCCTAAAGAGCACGCTGGCTATGCCGAATTTGTAAGAGATCTTAGAGAAGCTGACTTCCTGAAGTTCTATCGAGACATGGCTCGTATCCGTCGCTTCGACAACGAAGCCACCGCTTTGCAGCGCCAAGGTCAGATGGGTCTCTGGGTTCCAGCCGTTGGCCAAGAGGCAGCCCAAATCGGATCTGGTTACGGCGTTGGTCCTAACGACCACATATTCCCTTCATACCGTGAGCATGGAGTTGCAATCACTCACGGCGTTGACTTGATGTCAATTGTGAAAATGTTTAGAGGTGTAAACCACGGTGGTTGGAATCCTCACGAAACTAGATTCCATTTATATGCAATTGTTTTAGGAACCCAAGCTCTGCATGCAACTGGTTATGCAATGGGTTTGAACTTTGAAGGCAAAGTTGGAACCGGTATTCCAGGAAACGATCTTGCCGTTATTACATACTTCGGTGATGGAGCAACAGCTGAGGGAGACATCAGCGAATCATTCTTGTTTGCTGCAACACATAAAACACCTCAGGTATTTTTCTGTCAGAACAACCAGTGGGCTATCTCATCACCGGTTGGAACTCAAACTACAGTTCCACTTTTCAAACGTGGTGAAGGTTTTGGTGTTCCTGGTGTTCGCGTTGACGGTAACGATGTTCTTGCTTGTTACGCAGTTACAAAGAAACACATGGATGATGCTAGAGCGGGTCTAGGTCCAACCCTTATTGAAGCTCTCACATATCGCATGGGTGCACACACCACTAGCGATGATCCTTCTAAGTATCGTGATCCAGAAGAACTAGCTCATTGGCAAGCTAAAGATCCAATTACACGTTTTGAAAAGTTCTTGCGAAAGCAAGGCGTCGGTCAAGATTTCTTCGATGAAGTTGAACAAGCTGGTATTCAACTAGCTGCTGAACTTCGCGAAGCAACATTTGCTCTGAAGGAACCAGATCTTGAATTGATGTTCGATCATGTTTACTCTGAACCACATCCAGTAATTGAAGAACAACGTGCCTGGCTTCAGGGTTATGAAGAATCGTTAGGTGGCCACACGCCACCTAACGATGGCGATGACGCACCAAGTTACGGAGGTTCTCGCTAATGAGTAATTCCGTTGAGCTATCAATTGCAAAGGCAATTAACGCTGGTATGCGAAAAGCAATGCAAGAAGATGAAAAAGTTTTAGTTTTTGGAGAAGACGTTGCAAGACTCGGTGGTGTTTTTAGAGTCACTGAAGGTTTGTTAGATGAATTTGGTGAGAAGAGAATTTTTAACTCACCTATCGCTGAATCAGGAATTGTTGGAACTGCTATTGGTTTAGCTATGCGTGGTTTTAGACCTATCGCCGAAATTCAGTTCGATGGTTTTATTTATCCTGCGTTCAACCAGATCGTTAGTCAGTTAGCAAAACTTACTAATCGCTCTGAAGGTTTCTTAGAGATGCCGGTTGTTATTCGTGTTCCTTACGGTGGTGGCATTGGTGCTGTTGAACATCACAGTGAATCTCCTGAAGCATATTTCGCACACACTGCGGGTCTTCGTGTTGTTAGCCCTAGCAACGCTAACGATGCTTACTGGATGATCCAGCAAGCTATTACTTCTAAAGACCCAGTGATGTTCTTTGAACCTAAGCGTCGATACTGGCAGAAGGGCATGGTCAATCTAGATCAAGCTCCTCAGTCACTTCATTCAGCCGCAACCCTGCGCCAGGGCAACGATGTCACCATTGCTACCTACGGCCCTATGGTTGTCACTGCTTTGCAGGCAGCTGAATTAGCGGCTAGCGAAGGCATAAACATTGAGGTCATCGACATCAGGTCAATGTCACCTATTGATTTCGGTCACATCGTTGAATCAGTCAAGCGAACTGGACGCTTGATTGTGACTCACGAAGCAGGAACCTTCGTGAGCATTTCATCTGAGATTGCTGCGAAGATCGCTGAACTTTGTTTCTATCACCTGGAGGCACCTGTGCTTAGAGTTGGTGGCTTCGATGTTCCTTACCCTGCAGCAAAACTTGAAGAACTATATTTGCCAGATGCCGACCGCTTGATGGAAGCTGTCGATCGAGTGTTGGCTTACTAAGGCGGAATGAAGAATGTCTCAACTTGCATATTTTGATTTGCCAGATGTCGGCGAAGGTTTAACTGAAGCCGAAATTGTTACTTGGAAAGTAAAAGTTGGCGATCAGGTTTCTGTGAACCAAATCATTGTTGAAATTGAAACAGCGAAATCTTTAGTTGAACTTCCTTGCCCTTTTGCTGGAACTGTTGCTCAACTCATGGCAGGTGAAGGCGACACAGTTAATGTTGGCAGCCCAATCATCGCCGTGACAGTTAGCGAAGCAACAGCCGCTGTTGCAGCTGCAACTTCATTACATGAAGCAGTTGCTAGCAACGCTGTTGTTACTGAAGCAATTCAAACTGTTAGCGATGTTGCAGCTTCAAGTGTTGAAGAAAAACCTCAACCTAATCTTGTTGGTTATGGAGTTTCATCTGCTGCTCCTAGTCGCAGAAGAAGAGCAGCTGCTGGTGTTGTTGCTACTGGTGCAGTTCAAGCTGTTGTCAGTAGTGCCGCTCCTGCAACAGATCTGATTGCAGTTGTTCCTTCCGGTGATGCAGTTTTAGCTAAGCCACCTATTCGCAAACTTGCTAAAGATATGAATGTTGATATCTCTAAAGTAAAACCAACCGGTTTATCTGGTGAAGTAACTAGAGAAGATGTCATGGCCGCAGCTCAGGTTGCGAGTGTTTTCAAAAACCAGACAACACCTGAAGCTAAAACTGAACGTGAAGAAAGAATTCCTGTCAAAGGTGTTCGTAAAGCAATTGCATCTGCAATGGTACAGTCAGCTTTCACAGCACCGCACGTAAGCATCTTTGTTGACGTTGATGCAACTAGAACCATGGAATACGTTAAGCGTTTGAAAGCTAGTGCAGATTTCGCTGGAGTAAAAGTAACTCCTCTGTTGATCATGGCTAAGGCAATGATCTGGGCAGTTAGAAGAAACCCAATGGTTAACTCAACTTGGACTGACACAGAAATCATTGTTCACAACTTCGTGAACTTTGGTGTTGCAGCTGCAACACCTAGAGGTCTTATCGTGCCAAACATCAAAGATGCAGACCAAATGTCAATGCTTGAACTTGCGATGGCTTTAGAAAAACTTGCTGCTACTGCTCGTGAAGGTAAAACAACACCACAGGATATGCAAAACGGAACCATCACCATCACCAACATCGGTGTCTTTGGTGTTGACACCGGAACTCCTATTTTGAATCCAGGCGAAGTCGGCATCGTTGCTCTTGGCTCAATTAGACCTAAGCCTTGGGTTGTTGACAACGAGATTTTGGTTCGTCAGGTAACTACTATTGGAGCAACCTTCGACCACAGAGTGGTCGATGGAGATGTTGCCAGCCGCTTTGTGCAGGACGTTGCTTCGGTTATCGAAGAACCTGCACTTTTGCTAGATTAATAAATAGTTCCCGCAGGGGGAAGGAAAGAAGGAAACCATGAGTGAATACACACCACAAAACAACCAGTCAAACGCAGACAGCCCACTACCTGTCCTAGCCCTAGTCTTTGCCTTCGTGGCACCACTAGTTGGAGCAATCCTGGGTCACGTAGCGCTAAGCCAAATGCGTCAGGGAAAGATCAGCTCAGCCAACATCGGCCTTGCAAAAGCCGGAATGATTTGTGGTTGGGTGTTTACTGGTCTAACCTTCATTTTCATCGCCATCTACATCGTTGCGATTGTTGCACTAATTGGTTCTGGAGCCGACTTATCTAGCTTCTCTGACTACTAAAACTTATTGATATTCATTATCAATAAGAGTAGTGTTGCCTCAATAGGTAAAACTTGGAGGCAACAATGCACCTTATTCAATTTGCAGCAGAAGCATCTTCATCAGATGGGCTATGGGGCGAAGCTTGGTCAATATTTTCTGATCCAAGTCACATCATTGCTGAACTCGGTTGGACCCTAATCCAGGATGTAGTTCTTATCTGGCTCTTGTATGGGACTGTCTGGAAGAAAATGATCCTGCCAAGGCTCCGCAAGGAAATCCATAAAGAGATTGACGAAGAGCACAACATCAGTCATGACGACGAGTAGTTCCTC
>JBBAMM010000014.1:28220-31601 GCA_040402475.1 Rhodoluna sp. | reverse complement strand
CATTCCTGCGAAACTGTTGACAGTTTCAGCATGTTCCCGATTATCGGTATAAAGTTGATTTCGGATGCAAGTGCATGGGGCTTTAAATAAGTCAGGTAAGTAAGAAAAATGGTACAGAAGCAGAGTGCAGAGCACATCGAATCGGCTTGGAACTGGTTCGTTTCTAAGTATGAAAAACAGGGCTTCAAGTCCTTAAACCAGTTCGCCATTGCGACAGGAATGCAGAAATCAAGCCTTAGCCGCTATTTCCACCTGGAACGCGAGATCCCATCAGGAACAGTTGGAAAACTGTGTTTAGAGCTAAAGGTGTCCCCAGAAGAACTTCTAAAGGCCGTTGGAGCTTTAGGTTGGCCAGCTAAACCTAAGCGCAATCGCGGATAAGTAAGTTCCGACCTTTTTCTTCAAACTCTCGGCAGTGGTCTGGATCAGCCCACAGCCTAATAACGTGGGTAAGAACCTCAGGAGTTAGTGCTGGCCTACAAACAGCAGCAATCTCTTCAGATGGGGTCCCCATCTGAACTATGACGCGCATACGTCCTGGCTCAGGGAACTCGAGCGAGGTCACGGTTTCGCCTCTTGTGGCTAGTATTTCTATCTGCATGTTGCTCCCGGAACGGTAGTGGACGGGAATATTCCCAATAGGGAACATCTCAAACATTGTAGATAGAACCACCGACATTTCTCGCAAATCGAGGGGTTTTCTCGCAAATCCATGCACAAATGTTCTATTTACCGCCATGAGAGAATAGATACATGACATTACATACACACGTAGCAACACTAAATACCAACCACGGAGCTATCAAAGTAAACCTCTTTGGCCTAGCAGCGCCGGTAACAGTAGCAAACTTCGTTGGGCTAGCTGATGGCACTAAAGAGTGGACCCATCCTCGTACCGGTGAGAAGAACACCAATAAGCCGCTATACAACGGCGTTATCTTCCACCGCATCATTCCTAACTTCATGATCCAAGGTGGGGACCCAACTGGAACAGGTATGGGTGGTCCTGGTTACACCTTCAATGACGAGATCAGCGAACACAACTTCCAAGAGCCATACATGCTAGCTATGGCCAACGCAGGGCCTGGTACTAACGGTTCACAGTTCTTCATTACTGTTGCTGAAACTGGATGGCTATATGGCAAGCACACCGTATTTGGTGAGGTAGCTGATGCAGCTTCACGTGAAGTAGTAGACAACATTGCAGCAGTTCCAACTGGGCCAATGGATAAGCCACTTGATGATGTAATCATCGAATCGATCACCATCGAAAAGGTTTCGGCTTAGTGGATATCACAACAACTTGTTACAGACACCCCGATCGCGAGACCGGGGTGTCTTGTCAACGTTGTGACAGATATATCTGCACTGATTGCGCCACCCCTGGCGCAGTGGGTTTTCTATGTCCAGAAGATGCAAGTGATCGAGTAAAGATCAGTCGAGCAGGTTTTCAGAAATCCCCACTACAAGCAGCTCCAGTAACGTTTGGACTTATTGCAATAAATGTTTTAGTTTATGTGGCTCAGCAGCTCTACCCAGCGCTAATTGATTCTTTGGCTTACGCCAACATAGGCAGTAACACAGAATACGGAAGCATCATGCGAGTATTCACCTCAGGGTTTAGTCACTCAAATACTCAGATCACACACATCCTGTTCAACATGTATTCCTTGTTTGTTTTAGGAACTGTTATCGAGCCAATGATTGGCAAACTTCGTTTTCTGGTTTTGTATTTCGCATCAATGTTTGCTGGTGCTATCGGAGTTTTGTTTATGGCTCCGTGGGGAACAAGTGTGGTTGGAGCTAGCGGAGCTATCTTCGGTTTGATGGCTGCGTATCTAATCTTCTTGAGAGCTTTGAAACTAAATGCTGGTCAGATGTATATCATCATTGGAATTAACTTAGTTCTAGGCTTCCTTCCAGGCATTGCTTGGGAAGCTCACGTTGGTGGATTGATTGCCGGTGGTGCAACAGCTTTTGTTCTTGCATACACAAGAAAGCGCGAACAGAAGAATTTGCAACTAATCGGTTTAGGACTCGTTCTTGTAATTCTTATAGGGCTTTGGGTATTCGGGAACTCTTTAGTTCCAGCAATAACTTTGTAATTACTTCCAGCGGGTTAGGAAGCCAAAACCAACCATCATCAGACCGAAGCCTACGACGATGTTTCCTGCACCTAGGTCGATAGGTGAACCTGAACCTAGTGGGTAAAGAGTCTGGCTGATGTAATAAACCATGATCCAAAGAAGACCAACAATCATTAGTGTCAGTGTCACTGGTAGGAACCAAGCAGGGTTGCCACCATTAGCCTTCTTAGCCTTGACTGAGTCAGGAACAGCTGGCTTCGCTGGACGCTTTAGTAACTTGATGGTTTTCTTTTCGTTTTCAGACATGGGGCAATTCTAATACAAGGGCGTAAAACCCAGTTAGGCTTAAAACCTAATGGTCAAGATTCTTGTTCTAGATAACTACGATTCCTTTGTTTATACGCTCAACGGCTACCTTCAGCAGCTAGGAGCACAGACAGAGGTGCTTCGCAATGACGTGGTATCTGAAGGTGAATTACCAGAATTACTGGCTAAATACGATGCAGTTTTGATATCCCCTGGACCTGGCACCCCTTTTGATGCTGGTTTAAGCATTCCAACCGTAAAGCTTGCTCTCAAGTCTGGTCAACCTATCTTTGGTGTTTGCCTAGGGCATCAGGCCATTGCTGAAGCCATGGGAGCAACTGTTAGAGGTGCTGAGGAACTCATGCACGGTAAGACCAGTCAGGTCTTTCATGATGGCAGCTTGATCTATAAAGATGTTCCAGAACCTTTCACAGCAACCAGGTATCACTCACTAGCTGTTGTTGCTGAAACTGTTCCTGAGGATCTAATTGTCACTAGCAAGACCCAGGGTGGAGTCATCATGGGCTTGCAACACAAATCATTGCCAATTTATGGAGTTCAATTCCATCCTGAGTCAGTGCTCACTCAAGGTGGTTATCAAATGCTCGGTAACTGGTTAGAGTCAATTGGCCTTAAAGGTGCAGCAGAAAAAGCTAAGGGTCTAAACCCTTTAGTTAATCTGTAATTAGTTAATACAGGACAGCGTCAAAATAATTGTCTGCAACTGAGGTTGCGAACCTGGCAATATCGATTGCGCGATAACAGTGGTTCCTGGTGTTCCTGTGCCACACGAATCAACAATTGATTGAACGGTATAACCAACCTGTGGTGCAGATAGTTGAGCAATTGCATCTGCTTGATCTAGGTTCACAACATTAGGAACAGTTACCATTCCAGTTGAAATAACAAGATTCACAATTGTTCCAGCTGGAATGCTCTTGTTAGCTGCTGGATCTGAAGAGATAACTAAGTTAAGTGCAACTGTTGC
>JBBAMM010000014.1:10063-28120 GCA_040402475.1 Rhodoluna sp. | reverse complement strand
ATCTTGCCACCACCGCCACCACCGAAGTTTAGAAGCGCAGCTCCACCAGCAATCAACCAGATAACTAAACCAATAACTAAAACACCAGCACCGCTACCGAATCCCCACATCAATCCAGCAGATGGTTTATCACTGCTGTTCTTTTTCTTGATTGTTGTGGTCATAACCTGAGTGCTACCAGTTTCAAAACCTAACTGGCTAAAAGCATCATCTTCAATAAGTTCTGTCACAGGCTCTGGTGCAGCAACAATAGTTCCGGTTGCTTCTTCGTTAGCGCTAGCTAGTAATTCAGCGAATGGATCACTATCAGGAAGCACTGGTTGAACAGTTGTTGGTTCTAAAACTTCCTGATCGATAGGTTGCATAGGTGCAGTTGCTGGTTGTGCTCCATCATCGAAAGCTTCAACTGATTGACCACTCACGCTTGCTACTAGAGCTGTGCGGAATTCACTTGCTGATTGGAAGCGGGCAGCCCTATCTTTGGCCAAGGCTTTCATAACAACAGAGTCGATAGCTCTAGAAATGTTTGGATTAATAGTTGAAGGTGCAGGAGCAACTTCACTGACGTGTTGGTATGCAACTGAAACAGCTGTTTCGCCTGTGAAAGGTGGACGACCGGTTAGCATCTCATAAAGTAATACGCCGGTTGAGTAAAGATCACTTCTTAGATCAACAGTTTCGCCTCTCGCTTGTTCCGGCGAGAAGTATTGAGCAGTCCCAACAATTCCATTGGTGTGAGCAAGTGTTGCTGAAGAGTCACTAACTGCTCTAGCAATACCGAAGTCCATGACCTTAACTGCATTTGAATCAGTAATCATTACGTTTGCTGGCTTGATGTCCCTGTGAACAACCCCTGCCGCATGTGAGAACTCAAGAGCGGTTAGAACGCCGGTTGCGTAAGCGATAGCTTCCTGTTGGGTTAGCTTTCTTGAGCGAAGAATCTCTCGAAGAACTTCACCGCGAACTAGTTCCATGACTATGTATGGCAGGTGTCTTTCAACACCATTGGCATCCATGGTGACTTCATCACCTGCGTCATAGACGCGGACAATAGTTGGGTGAGCCATACGAGCCGAAGCCTGGGCCTCTTGACGAAAACGAATTTCAAAACTTGAATCGGCAGCTAGATCTGCTTTGAGCAACTTGATAGCAACAGTCCTACCAAGGCGGGTATCAATTCCTGAGTAAACCTCAGCCATTCCACCACGACCAATAAGTTCACCTAGTTCATAGCGGCCAGCAATGATCTTGCTGTGTTCAGTCATGCACCGCTCCAATTCAAAAGTTGTTCAACTGCTCAAAGTTTATCTTTGCTAACCGCTAATAAAACTTAGTGTTCGCTGTTAGTTATTTTCCGTGTTTGGATCAACTAACTGTTGGTAGTAATAGACCTGAATGGTGCTGCCAACAGTAATTCTTCCAAGCGGGGATAAGTCATAGACCTGCGAAATACGAGGGTCATCAGCAGGAACAGAGGTTCCAGCTATAGGTTCAACCACTAGACCCAGTTCAGTTAGTTTAGGCACCACCAGTGATACATCAAGACCTGCATAGTCAGACTTGAAGACAGTTACTGTTTCAGCTGTTGGGGTTGGAGTTGGTTCTGTTGTTTCAGTCTGACTCTGGGATGGGGATGGGCTTGGATCGATGGTCTTCTTAGGAGCTACTAGTCCTGCCCAGACAACAGCAGCAATAGTTGCAAGTAACACAACAATGAGAGCAACCCAAGGCCAGATAGCTGGAACAGTTTCAGTTGGCTTGGTGTCAGTGTTAATAACTGTGGTCTCATCACTGACCTCACGAACAGCGGGTGGAACAACAGTGTTCACTGGAATATGTGCTGGTGCATCAGCGAGCAATGCTTCTGCTCTAGCAGCAAGAGCTAAAGCAGAACTAGGTCTTTGCTCTGGTTTCTTAGCCATGCAGTCCATGATTAGTTTGGCTAGCTTGTGATCAATGTGTTCTGGCAATGCCGGTGGAACTTCATTTATCTGAGCCATAGCAATAGCCATCTGACTATCACCTTTGAAAGGACGTTTACCAGCAAGGGCTTCATAGGCAACGATGCCCAGTGAGTAAATATCTCCTGCAGCAGTTGCTGCTTTACCGGTAGCTTGTTCCGGAGCTAGATACTGAACGGTTCCCATCACTTGACCTGTTTGGGTTAGAGAAACTTGGTTTGCAGATCTAGCAATACCAAAGTCAGTTATCTTCACATGACCTTCAGGAGAGATAAGTAAATTACCTGGCTTGATATCTCTGTGCACTAAACCTTCACGGTGAGCAGCGTCAAGAGCTAAAGCCGTTTGAGCGATGATTGAAATAACTTGTTGTTGTGGAAGAGTTTTTTCTCTTTCAAGAATTGATGACAGTGATTCACCTGGAACTAATTCCATAACCAGGAAAGCACTACCGTCATCTTCACCGTAGTCATAGACGTTAGCGATACCGTCATGGTTGATCATCGCTGCATGTTTAGCTTCAGTTCTAAATCGCTCAACAAAATCAGGATCACCCATGTATTGCTGTTTCAAAATCTTGATAGCAACCTTACGCAAGATAACTTCATCTTGAGCTTGCCAAACTTCACCCATACCGCCGGTGGCGATACGTGAAATCAAACGGTATCTTCCGCCGTAAAGTTTTCCTTCTTCTGGTTTCACTTTTGCAACACCGCCTGCATAACTTTCTTAGCGATAGGAGCTGCCAAAGTATTACCCCGACCTGATTGTCCTTGACCGCCACCATCTTCAATAACAACTGCAACCGCTACCTGAGGATTATCAGCTGGAGCAAAACCGGTGAACCAAAGTGTGTATGGCTGACCAAGTCCATTTTCAGCAGTTCCTGTTTTACCAGCAACCTTGATGCCAGGTATCTGAGCATTAGAACTAACACCAGATGAAACAGCAACCACCATCATCTGTTTGATTCTTTCGGCTGTGCTGGTGGTAATAGATCTTCTAAGTTCAGTTGGCTTTGCTTCTTCAAGCAAAGTGAGGTTAGAGGTAAAGATCTGATCAACTAAATAAGGCTTCATCTCAACACCAGCATTAGCGATAGCTGCGCTAATCATCACCATCTGTAATGGGCTAACTCGAACATCAAACTGACCAAAAGAAGATAAACCAGTTTGAGCGGCATCCATGTTCTCCGGATAAACACTTGCTGTTGATTTGAGTGGAATGTTTATTGATTCACCAAAACCAAAAGCCTTTGCTTGCTTGGCAATAGCTTCTTGCCCTAGAGCAATACCTAACTGAGCAAACGGAATGTTGCAGGAGAGCTTGAGTGCTGTGGCAATGGAGACAGTCTTAGCTCCACCGCAACTACTCTCACCTGAGTTCGTAATCTTGGTAGTTGTACCAGGCAGGGTATAGGTCCTTGGGTTAGGTAACAGAGATTGTGGGGTGTAATTACCTGATTCAAAGGCAGCAGAGGCAACTACCAGTTTGAATACCGATCCTGGCGCATAGAGTCCACCACCGATAGCTCGGTTGATAAGAGGAGCACCTTTATCGGTAAGCAGTTTCTTGTAATTCGCTGAAGCATCGGCTGTGTTGTGTGTTGAGAGCAAGTTCGGGTCAAAGCCAGGCTTAGAGACCAAGGCAATGATTCTTCCGGTGCTTGGCTCTATTGCTATGACAGCACCCTTCTTGTTCCCTAGAGCATCCCACGCAACCTGTTGGACTTTCTCATCAATGCTTAGTTCAACGGAGGCTCCAGTTACCGGGTTACCAGAGAACAGAGCATTTAACTGCTCAAAGAATTGTGCTGAGTTATCACCACGAAGAGAGCTATCGAGGAAGTTCTCCAAACCAGTTCTACCTTGATACAGCGAATAGAAACCAGTTAGTGCACTGTATTGCTCCCCAGTGTATTGACGCAGGTAATGATATGCATCATTTGTCTTTATAGATTCAGCGATTGGTTTGTTATTTATCAGAATCGCACCACGTTGAGTTTTATAACCGTCATAAACAGCACGCTGATTTCTTGAATCATTATTCAAAGAGTCAGCGTTGACTACCTGCATAGCGCTAGCTGCAACAAACAAAGATAAGAACATCAAGAGAATGACATTGGCAACTCTTTTGATTTCAGGTGTCATTCGCTCACCGTCCCAGCTTTAGGGAGAGTATCTGAAAGACGAAGCAGTAACGCAACGATGATCCAGTTGGCAACCAATGAAGATCCACCGGCGGCAAGCCAAGGAGTTGTGAGTCCGGTTAGTGGAACAACTCGCAACACACCACCGATAACTATGAAGCACTGCAGTGCAATAACAAAACCTAAACCAACTGCCAGTAACTTACTGAAATCATCAGCGTGAGCATTCGCTATGCGAAGAGCACGAGAGACTAGAACCATATACATTGCAAGAACTGCAAACAAACCAACTAAACCAAGTTCTTCACCGATAGCAGAGATGATGAAATCACTCTGAGCTAAAGGAACAATAGATGGCAAGCCGCCACCTAAACCAGTTCCAAATAATCCACCGTGAGCTAACCCAAACATGGATTGAACTATTTGGTATGAACCACCGGCAGCAGAATAGTTAGCTTCGTTGAGTGGATCTAACCAACCATCCAGTCGACCACCAACATAACTCATAAGTCTTGATGCAACTAAAGCTCCTGCGATAAACATAACAAGACCTACAAGAACGTAAAACACTCTTCCGGTAGCAACATAAATCAAAACAAGGAACAAACCAAAATAAAGTAACGAAGTCCCTAGGTCTCTTTGCAAAACCAAAACTGCAAGGCTAGCCAACCAGATAAAAACTATTGGGCCTAGTTCTCGAGCTGGCGGAATTCTTAAACCAAAAGTCTTTCTGCCAACAACAGCTAAAGCTTCTCTTCTTGAAGTTAGATATCCAGCAAAGAAAATAGTTAGAGCAATCTTGGCAAGTTCTCCTGGCTGGAAACTTAGGGGACCAAGGTTTACCCAAAGGTGTGCTCCGCTAACTGTTTTACCAATCACCGGTAATAGCGGAAGGATAAGTAACACAACGCCAAAAGCCATTGAGATGTATATGTATCTACGGAATGACAAATGTGATCTCACTAGAAAGAGAACAAGAGCTGCTAGAACAATTGCAACTACAGTCCAAACAACTTGTCGTTCACCAACAGTCCTATCAAGTGAAGAAATAGATTTCACGAGATCCAGACGATAAATAATTACTATCCCTAGTGAGTTCAATAGAAAGGTAATTGGAAGTATTAAAGGATCAGCATCGCTGGCTCTGGATCTAAGCACCAAGTGAAATGCGAGAGCTGCAACAACAGGAAGCGACCAGAAGAACCAGGCATCAGGTCTGAGAATAAATATTGTTGCCAGTTGAACCTGTGCTAATTCAAATGCGTATAAACCAAAACCAAAGAGCAACATAAATAGTTCGAGGTTGCGCTTTTTAGGCATCACTCGAACTCCGCTAGCCATTCTTAGCGCTTTCAGTTATTTGCTTTAACTTCTTCTTTGCATCAGCCAAACTGTCAGCAGAGATGGTTCTGGATAGTAGTTCTTGTTGGAAATCAGGCAAGGTAGCAACCTCAACGGTTGATTGCTGATAAAGATGTGAGAAACCAAAACCAGCGAAAGATTCTTTGATGCCCTGGTAGATGGCTATCTTGCCATCCTGAACACCTAGGTAGTATCTGCTCTGGGTGTATGAATAGATACCCCAGAGGCTTGCTCCAGAGAGGATGGCAAGGGCAATAAATAGGGCAGCTCCTCTGAGCTTCCAGTTCCTAACCTTGCCACCAAACTCGTTGATTGCCTTGGCTAGAGCAGGGTCTTTCTCTGAGAAGAACTCCTCTTTACTGGCTGAATCTCTAAAGGACTCCAACCAGCGCACTGGGCTAAAGATCTCCAAGATACGACCAGCGCTATTGGATTTGATAACCACTTCATTAGCAGCTGAACCTAGCCAGGTGATGCCTTGGGTAACTTCATTTGTTTCTGTTGCTTCACGAACATCAAGCAGCAAAACGGTGACGTTATCGGGAGCTCCGTATTCTTTAGCTTCATCAATTAGCAAGTCAATTGCTTCATCGAGATTCGTAACTTTCAGATTCTCTTCAATGATCTGACCTGGCACATAGCTACACAAACCATCAGAGCAAAGCAGCAGTCGATCTCCTGCTTGTAATTCCAATTGATGAATATCAAATTCAGGTTCTTCAGAAGCGTCACCTAGAACTCGCATCAAAACATTTCTGCGTGGGTGATATAGAGCCTCTTCTTCAGTTATCTTTCCTGAATCAACCAGCTTCTGAACAAAAGTGTGATCTTTTGTAATTTGAGTCATTACGTTATTTCTAAGTAAATAAACTCTTGAGTCACCGATGTGAGCTATGTTCGCTAAGTTCTCAGTGATGAGAACAGCATCCATTGTGGTTCCCATACCAGCAAGATAATTAAATTTAGAAACCGTTTCAGTTAGTTTTTCATTTGCTTCACGCATTGCGTTTAGCAGCGCACCGATAGCTAGTTCGCCATCTTCATAAACATCATCAACTTTGGCAACGTGCTGTGTTGCTATTGCAGAAGCGATATCTCCACCAGCATGTCCACCCATACCGTCAGCAACCACAAACAAGTTAACGCCTGAATAACCACTGTCTTGGTTACTGGAACGAACTTTTCCCTTATCGCTTTTAGATACGCTGACAATCTTCAGAGCCATTGCTAGCCCCTCAACTCGAATATGGTTTTACCAATACGTATCTGCATATCTGCAGTTATGTTTACCGGCGCACCAATGCGCTGCCCATCAACGTAAGTGCCGTTAGTTGAGTTCAGATCTTGGATCTGCCAGCCATCATCGTTTCTCTGAATACGGGCATGTTGTGATGAAACATAGTCATCTTCAATAACGAAGTCACTGTTAGGTGCTCGTCCAATACGGATTTCTTTTCGATCTAAAACAAGCTCTAATCCTTGCAATGGCCCATCGATAACAACCAAAGTTGTTTGCACAGCATTCATAGCTGAGACAACAGTTGCAGAACCTGGAGCTGCCGAGAAATCACTAACGTTGGTAAGCCCTGTTGTTGGAGATGAAACTGATTCAGGTAAATTCTTTTCAACTACTCGAGATAACACTCGTTCGCTAAAGAGATCAGCACGAATAATTGCAATGATGCTCAAGATAAATAACCAGAGCACAAGCAGCAAACCTGCTCTAACGATAAATAGCGCTAGTTCACTCATTTATTCTCATCAACATTCTTGGCGATGATTCTAAAAACAAAATCGGTTCGGCCAGCTTCAATAACTGTGTCAGCTGAAATGCTCTGCGACTTTATGCTTCTTCCGGCAACCTTCGTTCCGTTAGTAGAACCAAGGTCCTCAATCGTTGCGCTCGAGCCGTCCCAGTTAATTGCAAAGTGTGTTCTAGATAAACCAGCATCATTGACAGCTAGATCTGCTGAAGAGTCTCGACCAACTGTTGTTCGACTCTTAGCTAATAGGTATCTCTTGCCACCAAAATCAAGTGCTGGAGTCCAGGCCACGTTAGCGACCTCAGGAGCTTTAGCTCCAGCAGCACTTACCTGGATTTGCCCTACCGCTAACGAAGCAGAGGCTTCGATAGCGATCTGCAATTCAGAACTGAATTGGTAGCGCTGTTTCTTCGAGTGCGCTGAAACCTGTTTGCTAATTTCAGAGACCAGGCTCTCACCCATTGGTTTTAGTCTTGCAAAATCTGCTTGAGAGAGCCTCACGGTATAAGCATTGGGAGCGAGGATACGGTCACGGTCAACAACAGCCGCACCTTTATCCATCTTGGCCTTGATAGCAGCACTAATCTCAACTGGCTGCAACTGCGATTTGAATGCCTTAGAAAAAGCACCATTAACAAATCGTTCAAGGCGACGCTCAAAGTTCTCTACAAAACCCAAAACTTTATCCTTCACTCGCTTTGGGTCAAGTTTAAGGTCAAGCATGTGAATAAGTGGCTAGGTATCTATAAAACTGATAGATACCTGCTAATTAGGTTGATTGAACCTGAAATTCGTCAGGTGAAAACCAACTTCTTCGTATCTTTGAACTTGTCAGAATAACTGAAAGAAGAACTCATGAACCTAAAGAACAAAGCAGTACTAGTTACCACCTCGGTAATCGCAGCTTCTGCACTATTACTTGCGTCCCCTGCTTTAGCTCACAAGAACCCAGGTCAGCCAGCACCTAAAAGCACAAACAAGTCTGTTACTGCCACCCCAACCCCAAGCACCCAACCAACACCTCCAGCTTTTGGTGGTCCAGGTGATCGTGATGGACGCCATGGCAAAGGACACGGCCCTAAGGGACATGGTGCTCCAATCACTCAGACCGTGACTGTCGATGTTCCAGCTACTGGCACATACAAACTTCTAGTAACAGAGGTAAAGCCAGCTAACGCTCCAACTCCTCCAGCTGGTGCTCCTGTTCGCCCAGATCACAGCTTCACAGTTGATGTCACTGGCACTGGATCACAAACCATCACTTTGAACTTGCCTCACCCAGGTGAATACAAAGTGTCTCTAATCAGCGTTGCTTCAACACAAAGCATCACTGTTGCACCTCCAACTAAGTAGTATCTCCTCTCTGGTTAAATGGATAAACCCCAGGTGTTTACACCTGGGGTTTCATCTTTAAGTTCTAACCAACGCTTTGGCGACGTTTACCTCTGGTGTGTTTAGGTGAGCAACCTAGGTTCGAAGGAACTGCTGCGCAATCATCGCATAACAGGATTAAATCTCTGCAACCAAGAGATGTGCAGTTTCTAAAGTGTGATGTTGGTGCAGCACACTTCTCACATTTACCAATCGTCTTTGCATCTTCGGTGAAGTTGATGTTCAATCTGTCGTCGAAGACGTAGAGAGAACCTTCCCAAAGCGAGTTATCGCCTTGGCTTTCACCGTAACGAACAATGCCACCATCAATCTGATAAACCTCTTTGAAACCGTTCTCAATCATGATTGCACTCAAAATCTCACAGCGAACACCACCGGTGCAGTATGTGACGATAGGACGATCTTTAATGTCGTCGTACTTACCGCTTTGGATTTCTTGAACAAAGTCATGTGTGGTTTGGACATCAGGAATGATTGCATTCTTGAAACGGCCAATCTCAGCTTCAAAAGCATTTCTGCCATCGAAGAAAACAACTTCATCGCCACGTTCAGCTACCAACTGGTCAACTGCCTTTGGTTTTAGGTGCTTTCCGCCGTTAATAATTCCTTTTTCAGTTACTGTGATGGCATCTGGGGCATCGAAGGCAACTAGTTCATTACGAACACGGACTCTAAGTCTTGGGAAGTCATTACCGGTTCCCATAGACCACTTGAAGTCGATCTTCTTGAACCCGGTGTATTGCTTTGTGGTTTTTACGTATTTCTTTAGAGCTGACATGTCGCCACCGAGGGTGCCGTTGATGCCGTGCTTAGAAATAAGGATTCTGCCCTTTAGACCTAGGCTCTCGCAGAGGTTCTGCTGCCATAGCTTGACGGCCTCAGGGTCACTGATGGGAGTGAAGCCGTAGTAAAGGATGATTTTTTGTAGTTCCACTCTTGTAATTGTAAGGATATTGTCTTTGGTAAAACAGCCCTAGGATTAAGCCCATGACTGACATTCAAGGAATCAACAAAGCTGGCTTTGACTCAGCTATTCGCCCACAAGACGACCTTTTCAGACACACCAATGGTGACTGGCTGAAAAACGAAGAGATCCCAGCCGACCAGGCTGTTCACGGCTCTTTCTATAAGCTCCGTGATGACTCAGAGGATGCTGTTAAAGCAATCCTTGAGGATGCTCAAGCAAACCCGAAGCCAGGTGTGAGCCAGCAGATCGGTGACATGTATGCATCTTTCCTAGATGAGGCAAGAGCTAACGAACTTGGCGCAGCTCCAATTGCAGCTGACCTAGAGCGAATCTCAAAAGCTAACTTCGCAGAGCTAACCCGCATCATGGGTGAACTTGAAAGAACTGGTTCAAGTGGTTTGTTCGGTTTCTATGTGAACAACGACCCAGGTAACCCTGAGAGATATCTTGTGAACATGTATCAGGGTGGTTTAGGTCTACCTGATGAGTCTTACTACCACGATGAGAAGTATGCAGCGTTCCGCGATGCATATGTTCCATACATCGCTTCGATGTTGCAGCATGCAGGTTGGTCAGCAGCAGATGCTGACAGAGACGCTGCGGTGATCATGGCGTTTGAAACTGGTTTGTCTAAGTTGCACTGGAGCGTAGTTGAATCTCGCGATGCAGAGAAGACATACAACCTAATTACTTTCGATCACCTAAAGAACATGATGCCAACATTCGATTGGGCTTCATATCTTGAAGGCATGAAGTTCGATTCAAAGATTCTTTTTGAAACTGTTGTCATGATGCCTTCATTCTTTGAAGGAATTGATTCTGTATACAACGAAGGCAACATTGATGCAGTTAAGTTGTGGTTGCAGTGGCAGGTTATTAACTCAACCGCTCCTTACCTAAGCGATGCATTTGTTAACACTCGTTTTGATTTCTACGGCAAGAAGCTAACTGGTCAACCAGAGATGCGTGCACGTTGGAAGCGTGGAGTTCAGCTAGTTGAAGGATCCCTCGGTGAAGCTGTTGGTGAAATCTACGTAGAGAAGCATTTCCCACCTGCAGCTAAAGCTCGCATGGATGAATTGGTGAAGTGGCTTATCAAGGCTTACGAAGAGTCAATCAAGAACCTTGACTGGATGACTGAAGACACCAAGAAGAAGGCTCTAGTTAAGCTTTCTAAGTTCAACCCAAAGATTGGTTACCCAAGCAAGTGGAAGGACTACTCATCACTTGCAATTGACCGTAACGACCTAGTTGGTAACGTACGTCGTGCATCAGCATGGCAAGCAGATAAGGAAGC
Source organism: Rhodoluna sp. (assembly GCA_040402475.1). Taxonomy (GTDB): domain Bacteria; phylum Actinomycetota; class Actinomycetes; order Actinomycetales; family Microbacteriaceae; genus Rhodoluna. The sequence goes on along the minus strand of JBBAMM010000014.1, from coordinate 17,229 downwards.
AGCCAAGATTGGTGCTCCACTAGATCGTGAAGAGTGGTTCATGACTCCTCAAACAGTGAACGCTTATTACAACCCAGGTTTCAACGAAATCGTTTTTCCAGCAGCCATCTTGCAGCCTCCTTTCTTTAGCTTGGATGCTGATGATGCTGTTAACTTCGGTGGTATCGGTGGAGTTATCGGACACGAAATCGGTCACGGTTTTGATGACCAGGGATCTAAGTATGACGGCGACGGAGCACTTATCTCATGGTGGACCGAAGATGACAGAGCTGCATTCGAAGAGAGAACAAAGATTCTTATCGAACAGTATGACGAGCTAACCCCTGATGGTCTTTCAGATGAATTTAAAGTCAATGGTGCTCTAACCATTGGTGAGAACATCGGTGACCTTGGTGGAATCACAATTGCATACAAGGCATACCTGATGAGCCTGAATGGTGAAGAGCCTCCAGTAATCGATGGCCTAACCGGTGCTCAGAGATTCTTCTTGTCATGGGGTTTGATTTGGAGAGGTAAGTCAAGAGATGAGATCGCTATTCAGCGTCTAGCTACTGACCCACACTCACCAAGTGAATTCCGTTGCAACCAGGTAGCTCGTAACTTTGATTCCTTCTATGACGCTTTTGGTGTCACAGATGAAGATTCAATGTGGCTTGATCCTGCCAAGCGCGTTTCAATCTGGTAGACAAACACAACTAGATGAAACTTTGGTTACGCCTAATATGGGCTCATCTAAGTTGGCGTTGGCGTCCTAAAGCAACTGTCGCTGATGTTGGCGTTCGTCAATTTATGGTGTGGCCAACAGACATAGATATTTTCTTGCATATGAATAATGGAATCTATCTAACTCTGTTGGACCTAGCTCGCTTTGATCTAATGAAACGTGCGCGAGCTTGGCAGAAACTTAAGAAGCAAAAGGTTCATCCTGTTGTTGTTCAAGAGACTATTACGTTTAGAAAATCGCTAACACCTTGGCTTCGCTTCAACGTTGAAACAAAAATACTTGGTTGGGACAATCAAGCATTCTTCATAGGTCAACGCTTTGTTGTTAAAGGTGAAATCTATGCAGAAGCTGTTGTGAAACTTAGGTTCCTACAATCCCCTAAAGGAACACCAACTCCTAATGAAGTAAATGATCGTCTTGGTGGTTGGCCTGGAGCAGAACCAGTCTTACCTGAATGGGTATCGCAGTGGAATGCATCCGTTGCCCTACCTAAAGGTAGAGAGCAAGCTCCATCAGACTGGACGAAGTAATTCAGTAAAACCTTTGGTTGAAGATAACGTTCCTTCAAGGTCAACAAACAGAGCCTGAACACCATGGCGTTCAGCCAAAGCAAGCGCTTGATCACCTGCTGCAAATAAAGCTGTTGCCCAGACATCTGCAGTTACAAGTTCTTCTGCAACAACAGTTACCTGAGCTAGTTGGTTAGCCCAAGAGTTTGTCTTTGGGTTCCAGATATGCTCACCACGTTCAGCTGTTCCAGAGGTAGCAACAGCACGATAGTTACTGTCATTCAAGTCAACAACAGTGAGAACCCCTGCTTCTGCTGAAGCAATAGTTACTGGAGTTGAGATACCGATACGCATAGCAAAACCTGGAGTTATTGCTTTCGATAAACGAATGTCTCCACCAGCATTCATTGCAAAGTCTGTAATTCCAAATTGTTCTAATTTCTCAGCGGCAAGATTAGCTGCCCAAGTCTTCACTACCCCTGATGGATCAAAAGTATGTTCAGCTGTGAAAGCGGTGAACCAACCTTCAGTCTCTTCCGTCCACTTTTCACATAAATCCCAAATGTCACTAACAACAGGATCACAGTCGGCAACAGATGTTTCACCTCTAGCTAGTTTGCTAAGTTGTGAATCTTGTTTATAGAGACTGAAGATACTGTCTGCTTCATGGAGTATTGCAACGGCTTCATCGATTGCTTTATTTGTATCAAGATCAGTTCTGCCAACAAATCTGAAGACTGTGCCCATGCAGAATTCAGTGTGACGGAACCCCTTTACTTCAGTCATCTTTAGAACTGCGCTAGAGCGTCGCCAAGTGCTTGCATGAAAGCAGCGGTTGAATATGTTGCCCCTGACATCATCGAGGTATCGAAGTTAGCGCTCTGTGCTTGCTTAGCCAAAGTAATTAGGTAAGGGAACGATGCACCACGACCATTGGTCGCACCAGCTTGGTTCATAGTGATGTCTGTGATTGTTGAACCCTTTTTAGTAACTGTTAGCTGCACTGTTCCAAAGCGGTAGTAAACAGGACTGCTGGTGTGACTAACCTTTACAACCGGAGGCGGGGTTGTTGGTTTAGGTGTCGGCGTTGTTGGTTTTGGCCCTGGAGTTGTTGGATCAACAGTTGGGGTGACTGTTGGGTGTGGTACGAAGTTTCCAGTTGACGCGTTAGCACCTAACTCAAATCCAACGACAACAGAAGCAAGGGAGACCGCTCCCATCACAACTTGGCTTGATTTTCTCACCAGGCAAACTCCTCTGCATGTATTTGGTTCACAGGTGTTCCTGCAATGTGTAAAGACTTTTCAACTGCTTTAGTAAAAGCAGCAGGACCACAAATATAAACATCAGATTTAGCAACCTTTGGACACAGGTTCACTAATCGCTCATCATCTGGAAGATGATCATCTGATCCTGCTGGTAACCAAGATGTTGGAGACTTGCGAGAACCTTCAAGAATGTGTAGATAGAAACCTCTGTGCTTAGCGATTGCTGCAAGCTCTTCAGCAAGAGCTGCATCGTTCTTGTTTCTAATTCTGTAAATAATAGAAACATCGCCTGGTCTTGCAGCAATGCTTTCAGCTAGAGCTCTAATTGGTGGAGCACCAATACCAGCAGCGATTAGAACAACATTCTCTTGTGTTCTGCGATCTTCAGTGAAGACTCCGTAGGGACCTTCAAGAATTACTCTGGTGCCAGGTTTAATGGTTTGCATCAGCGCTGTGTCATCACCACGGTTACCAACGGTAAACCTAAGAGTGTTATCGGTAGGTGCGGCAGATAGTGAGAACGGGTGTGCTCGCCACCACTGACCAGGGGTAACTAAACGAACGATGAAGAACTGTCCTGATTTAGCTTGGAAGCTTTTAAGTTTTCTACCTGAAATGTAAATAGATGTTGCATCACTTGATTCAGTAACTGCATCAGAAACTTTAAGTCCATGCACACCGGATAGAACAATTGGTGAAAGTAATCTGAACCAAAGAATGTTTAGACCAACAAAAAGGTAGGCACCAATCCAAAAGATTTGAGCCAGGGGTTTACCAGCGATGTCTGTTCCAACATTGATCTGATGAGGTATAGCTAACATCACAGCACCGTAGGCAAGTAGATGAACTAAATACCAAGCTTCGTAACTGATTCGGCTTCTAGTGATTTTGATTGAAGTAACGACAACGATGATCATCAAAACAAAAGCAATAGTTCCGGTTACTAAATCAGGAATGCTGTTCAGCATGGTTAGTAACTCATCAACCACGTTCTTTGAGTCTGCTATGGCGTAAGACCAAACAACCGAAATGAAGTGAGCAATTACTAAATAAAGAATTGGCTTGCCAAGACGTTTATGGGTAAGGGTTGCACGGTCATGTCCGTATAACTTGTCTAACCAAGGAACACGAGCAATCAAAAGAGTTTGGATGAGAAGTAAGTCTGTAGCGACAAGAGCACTCAGGCGATCAATTGCACCTAGAACAGCAGCGAGATCGGTAAGCCCGGTTAGGCCACCGTCGATAAGAAAGGTGAAAACCACCCACAGAACGCTTAGCCAACCAATAGATTCAACAAGGTCCTGACCACGAAGAATACCTAGCCATTTGGCTTTGCCAAGCTTCACCCTAGGGTTCGGCTCAACTAGCACTAAAGGCCTCTTAGTTGGGTTGGTTTCAAAGCTTGTCATGCCTCAAGTTTGGCGGGATATTCTGGATGAATCCTGAATGCTTGCTGAATGTCGCCTACTAACTGAAACCTCTGGGATGATTGCTATGTTTACAAAACAAAGACGTTTGGCAGCGCATTACCCCCGCCCTGCGTGAAATTGGAGTGTTTTAGGTGCAGAGGAACGAACGCGAACTAATTGCGGATCAGGCTGTTGAACTAGTAAAACAGTGGCTTGAAGAGTCCAAGCAAGCTGGAGCTAGATCCCCAGCTGAGAAGCGCTTAGCCAAGATACTCAAAGACCAGAAAGGTCTTGACTGGACCCTCAAGTTCGTTGACCGGGTTATCCGACCAAGTGACATAAAAGTTGCTGCCATTGAATTAGCCAGACTCTCAAAAGATCTACCAAAGAGCCTGAGTTTCTTAGATCGAATCACAATTCGCATCGGTGGCTTACTAGCAAAGCCCTTTTCCTTCATTGTTATCCCAACCGCTAAAGCAAGACTTAGACAACTAGTTGGTCACCTCATAGCTGATGCGAGACCTGGCAAACTAACCAAACATATCGCCAAATCTAAATCAGATGGCATCAAACTGAATCTAAATCTTTTAGGTGAAGCAGTTCTAGGTGAATCAGAAGCCAACTACAGATATGAAGAAACTTTCAACTTACTCACGCGTCCAGACGTTGATTATGTTTCAATCAAGCTCTCCGCTGTTGCAAGTCAGTTATCGATGTGGGGATTTGAACAAACAGTTCAAAGATTGGTCGACAAGCTAACACCGCTTTATGAATATGCAGCTAGCCAACCAACTCCAAAGTTTATTAACTTAGACATGGAAGAGTATAGAGATCTTGGTCTCACCATGCTCGTCTTCAAGAAACTTTTATCTAAAGAACAACTTCACAATCTTGAAGCCGGAATTGTTTTGCAAGCATATCTTCCTGATTCATTTGAAGCACTAAAAGAACTAACTGACTTTGCTCAAACTAGAACTGCTAACGGTGGAGCTGGCATCAAGGTTCGAATCGTAAAAGGTGCAAACCTAGCAATGGAAATCGTAGATGCGAAATGGCATGGTTGGGAACTAGCAACTTATTCAACTAAAGCTGATAGCGATGCGAATTACAAAAGACTTATCGATTACGCCTTAGATGCTAAACGCATCAAAGCTCTTCGCGTTGGTATCGCTGGACACAATCTCTTTGATTTAGCTTTTGCTCACAAGCTTTCAGTTGCTAGAGAAGTATCTGATCGGGTTGAGTTTGAAATGTTGCAAGGAATGGCGCAGCACCTATCTGCTCAGGTAAAAAAGAGTGTTGGTTCACTCCTGCTATACACGCCGGTAGTTAGACCCAGTGAATTCCAGGTTGCTGTTGCATACCTAACTAGAAGACTTGAAGAGAATGGTTCACCAGAGAATTTCATGTCTGGTGTTTTCGATATCACTTCGAACCAAGATGTCTTTGATCGTGAACGCATGAGATTCGAAACTTCACTGAGAAGAATGGATGAACTTGGTCCATCACAAAACAGAACTCAAAACAGACTTGTTGAAAAAGCAACACAGAGCAAAACTTTTACTAATGCAGCTGACACAGATCCAGCGCTACCTAATAACAGAGACTGGATCAGACAGGTTCTAGCAGCAGCTAAACAACTCGAAGGCAAATTACAAACTCATGAGTCACACGTTGCTAAAGCTGCAATAGAAACCTATGAAATAGAGCAACTAGTTAGCCAAACAAGACAAGCAGGAGAGAGCTGGGCAACGGACCCTGCTAGAAGAAAAGAGCTTCTCCTAAAGGTTGGAGCAGAACTAGCCAACAGCAGAGGAGCATTACTTCAGCTGATGATTGCAGAAGCAGGTAAAACCTTTGCCGAAGCAGATTCAGAGCTAAGTGAAGCAGTTGACTTTGCTAACTTTTATGCTCATTCAATAGATGAGATTACAACAACTGAAGTGTTAGATGGAGTCACTTTTATTCCTAACAAGCTAGTTGTTGTTACACCTCCATGGAACTTCCCTGTTGCTATTGCTGCTGGCGGAGTTCTTGCTGCCCTGGCGGCAGGAGCTGCAGTAATCATTAAGCCAGCACCACAGGTCGTGAACTGTGTGATTGCTATGGTGGAGACTCTTTGGCGAGCAGGTATTCCTAAAGATGTCCTTCGTATAGCTCTGGTCCCAGATAACGAACTCGGCTTGCAGCTAGTAGGGCACCCTCAGGTTGATTCAGTAATTCTTACTGGATCTTTTGAGACAGCTCAGTTATTCAAGAACTACCGGCCAAGGATGAACCTTGCCGCTGAAACCAGCGGTAAGAATGCAATAGTCATTACCCCTTTTGCAGATCTTGATTTGGCAGCTAATGATTTAGCTAAGAGTGCTTTTGGTCATGCTGGCCAGAAGTGTTCTGCTGCGAGCCTCGGTATCTTGGTTGGTTCTGTTTATAAGAACAAACAGTTCCTCAAGCAACTGGTTGACTGTGTTGAATCAATGAAGGTGGGTTATGGGCCTCAAGCTGATGCAACAGTAGGTCCACTGATTGAGCTTCCTAGCCCTAAATTACTCAGAGCGTTGACAACTTTAGAGCCAGGTGAAACATGGTTATTAGAGCCTAAACAACTAGATGAATCAGGACGCCTATGGCGACCAGGTATCAAACTTGGTGTTCAACCTAAATCTTTCTTCCATCTAACTGAAGTATTTGGGCCAGTGCTGGCTTTGATGCAAGCGAAGGACTTAACTCATGCTCTCGAATTACAAAATGCAACTGACTATGGTTTGACTGCAGGCATTCACTCTTTGAATACAGCTGAGATAAAAACATGGTTAGAAGAAATCGATGCAGGAAACCTTTATGTGAATAGAGGTATCACTGGAGCAATAGTTGAAAGACAACCTTTCGGTGGTTTCAAGAGATCAGCTGTTGGTTACGGACTCAAAGCCGGAGGTAGAAATTATCTACTTCAGTTTGGTCACTTTGAAGACTCAGGTGATGTCACTCATAGCTCTGATAGCACTAGTTCAAGTTTTGAAAACATGATGAAACAAAACGTGCCTGAAGACAAAGTGAATTGGTTAGACCAAGCACGTCTTAGCGATAACTATTGGATCAAAAACATTTATCAAGTGAAAGAACTTGATGGTGGTGATTTAGAGGTGGAAGGTAACTACCATCGATACTTACCTGCTAAGAACATTCTCATTCGAGTTAGTTCAAATGCAACTATTGAAGAATTCATTAGAGTGATTCACTCTGCTCTACTAAGTGG
>JBBAMM010000014.1:7563-9963 GCA_040402475.1 Rhodoluna sp. | reverse complement strand
ACCAAGTCAGGAAGAGCAACTTTGCTTGCCTTCTATCGCGAGCAATCCATCTCAATTACGCAACATCGCTTCGGAGCTATCTCAACTGAGCTAGTTAACATCTTTAAACCGCTAGGGTAAAGCCATGACTGACCTACCTATTATCAGAACCTATAACGACTCTTTCGGTGTTGAAATCACTTTTTATGTGTGGCCGGTTGAGAAACCTAAAGCCATCGTTCAGATAGCTCACGGACTTGGTGATCACGCCAGAAGATATGACCACCTAGCCCATGCACTTAACAAGGCTGGTTACTCGGTCTATGCAGATGATCACAGAGGTCACGGTGTTACCGGTAAGAAGCAGGTTGCTAGTGGTGCAACTAAGACCATGGGTAACTTAGGTAAAGGTGGCATCAAAGCTGCTTTTGAACAAGTTCATGAGATGACCAACATCATCAAAGCTGAGAACCCAGGGGTTAAGTTGGTTCTCTTCGGACACTCTTATGGTTCATTTATTTCTCAGAAACTTATCAACCAGTATTCAAATGAATACGATGCTGCAATTCTTTCTGGTTCATCACTTCTAGTTCCTGGTGTTCTAGGAGCCGGTGGCTTTAACAAGAAGTGGGATAAAGAACCAGGTGCTACTGGTTACGAATGGCTTTCCAGAGATAAAGAAGTCGGCAAGGCTTTTGCCGCTGACCCACACACTTTCTATGCAGCAGCAGCCAAGGTATTTGGTGTTCCTAATGCCATTCAATTGTTCTTCACACCTAAACGTGGAATAAGAACAGATCTACCGTTATTACTGCAAGCAGGTAGCGATGACCCTATTGGTGCTGAGCGTGGCAACCAGATGCTAGCTAACACCTATAGAAACAAGTGTGGGCTTGAGAATGTAACTGCAATCATCTATCACGATGGCAGACATGAGATGTATAACGAGATAAACAAAGAAGATGTAATTCGTGATCTTCTAGCATTTATCAAAGCTAACGTTGCTTAATCTAACTCTCTAGCTAACAGGTCATGAGTTTCAGGGTGACGTTTCATATAGGTAACAACGTATGGGCAAACTGGCCAGACTTTACCTAGATTCTTTTCTCTGACGTCAGCAAAAGCTTCTCTCATCAGGATGGCTGCATAGTTCTTACCTTGGTGGGCAGGATCAACTTCTGTGTGAGGAAACTGCATCTCATCACCTACGAATACGTAGTCTGCGTGACCTATCTTTTCCTCGCCTAGCCATAATTCATAACGGCTTAACTCTGGATTGTGTAAAACATGTGGGTCCATGATGTTAATCTCTTTCTGTGCAGAACAATTCAAACTACCGAGTTATCCAAGGCGATAACCTCGCTGTTTTGCAGTCTATTCCTGATGAGAGTGTTCAACTGATATATGTTGATCCTCCTTTCAATACAGGAAGAGTTCAATCAAGAGGGTCTTCAACCACCACTAGAACAGAGACGGGTAACCGCATTGGCTTCAAAGGCCAACGCTATGAAATAGTTAAAGAGACAGTACTTAGCTATGACGATGAGTTCAAGGACTACTGGTCTTTCCTAGAACCAAGGCTTGAAGAAGCTTGGCGAATCTTGAATGAAACAGGAACCTTATACCTCCACCTTGATTACAGAGAATCCCACTACGCCAAAGTTTTACTAGATGCACTGTTTGGTAGAGAGTGTTTCCTCAATGAAATCATTTGGGCTTATGACTACGGAGGCAAAGCTAAATCTAGATGGCCTTCGAAACATGACACCATCTTGGTTTATGTGAAGAACCCAGATAAGTATTACTTCAACAATGAAACTGTTGATCGTGAACCATACATGGCACCAGGGTTAGTCACTCCTGAGAAGGTCGCTAAAGGTAAATTACCAACAGATGTTTGGTGGCATACCATCGTCTCACCTACTGGTAAAGAAAAGACCGGTTACCCAACTCAAAAGCCTTTAGGAATTCTTAGAAGAATTATTCAAGCTAGTTCCAAAGAAGGTGACACCGTTCTCGACTTCTTTGCAGGTTCTGGAACAACCGGACATGCTGCATCTTCACTAAATAGAAACTTTATTTTGATAGATCAGAACCCTGAGGCTATTCAAGTTATGAAAGAACGTTTTAGTTCTTTACCTGTTTCATTCGAGAACTAGTTTCTTTAGAAACAAATAACACAACAAGAGTTGTGATGATGGTCAGAATAGTGGCAACAGCTAAAGCCATTCCATAGTTCTGGTTCCCTGGTCTTGAAATCAATTGATACATCAGCATCGGAACTGTTGATTGATCACCATATGCAAGCAAACTAGCTGCACCAAACTCACCTAAGGAAACCAAAGCACTAAAAGCGATAGCTGTTTTCAAAACAGGTTTCACTAGCGCTAAATCGACATAGAAGAATATTTGTCTTTTACG
>JBBAMM010000014.1:0-7463 GCA_040402475.1 Rhodoluna sp. | reverse complement strand
CCTATTCCTAAAACATCTGTTCTCTTATTGGTTCGAACATGTCTTCTGGAATGCTCTGCTAAAAGGTAACTAACCAGTGCTCCAACAAGGAAAGAAACAGCTGTTGCAATCAACATATTTCTAATGCTGTTTATACCCGCATCAAAGAGCGTGATGTTTAGTAAATCTCTAGAACCTTTGCTATTTAGTAGTAGGAAGTTAGTGAAAGTAAATTCACCAGTATTAGAGATAAACGCTTTAGCTAGGACCAGAACTAAAGGCAGGAAGACCAGCAAGACGCTGGTAATAAGAACAAAGAAGACCGCTGGCTTATCTCTTTTATCTAAGTTGGCTGCTTTGGAAGCCATTGGTTCAAAGCTAAGTGGGTTAGTGCCTCCCCAGCGGCTAGCTGTGAAGGCAGCTAAACAAAAAGCAATCTGCAACAGAGCCAATGCTGCTCCATGTTGCAAATCAAGTCTTTGTAGGACGGATACCGAGATAGCTGTCTCTAAGGTATTTACCTTGCCACCGCCAAGGCTGAGCACAATTCCATAAGAGCTAGCACAATACAGAACAACGATGGCGCTTGAAGATCTAATGGAACTTCTTAGCTGGGGAAGGGCGACTTTGAGTGTTGAACGGAATCTACCTGCACCAGCAACTTCTGCTGCCTCATCTGTCTGAGTATCTAAGGTCTGCCACTGCGAACCAACTGTTCGAACTACAACCGCATAGTTGGCAAATACATTAGCCAAGATAATCGCAACAACAGGATCTAAACCACCAAAGAGTGCTGCTAGTTCAGTAATTGCTATTGCTATCACCAAGCTAGGCAACATGAACGGAATAGTAATCAAAGAACGCAGAACCGATGCACCTTTGAAGTTCTTTCTATAAAGAACATACGCACCCGGAATACCAAGAACAAGGGCGATAAGAGTTGAGAGTATCGCTTGCCATACGGTGAACCAGAGTACCGGCCAAATACTTATCTCAGTTGGGATAGTTCCAATTAGATGTGAACCAAAACCTAAATGCAGAACTCTAAGTAATGGCCAGTAAAACAGAACCGCAACAAAAGTTAGCGGTGCTGCCCACAGCAGAAATCCTTTAAGGCGCAACGTCGAACACCCAGTTGTAATCGCCTAACCAAGACTCGCGCTTCTTAGCGATATCCAGTTCTCCACCAATAGTTGTAATAGCAGGAGCTGCGTTTCTAAGCCATGAATCTGGAATTGAAACACTCTGATCTATTGGGTAAACATACATAGCACTAGGAAGAGATTTCTGGAAGTTCTTAGAAAGCATGAACTTAACTAAAGCCTTCGCTCCTTCACTGTTAGTTGTGTTCTTTAGAACACCAACGTATTCAGTTTGTCTGAAGCAATCTTTTCTTATCGCTTGAGTGCGAGGGTTACCCTGACTATCTAATTCATCAGCAGGAGATGAAGAATATGAAAGCACGACAGGGTAGTTACCCTTACCTGCTGAACCTGAGAAGTCTGTGTAATAAGCATCTTCCCAACCACTAGCAACTTTCACACCGTTATCTCTAAGTGCTAACCACCAGGTAACCGCTGAAGGAAAGACACCAGCTGTTGCAGGTGGGAATGCATCGTAGGTTGAAGCTAAGAATGCCATTCCGGTCGAAGAGGTGTTCGGGTTTTCAATCACGGTTAGGTTTTTGTATTTAGGTTTGATCAGATCTCGCCAGTCAGTTGGAATCTCAAGATCATGCTCTTTGAAGTATTCAGTGTCAATGTTGAAACAAACATCTGCATAGTCAACTGCTTTTAGTTCACCATCGATAATTTTGTTTTCTTTAGCAACCGGAGCAAAGGTGTTATCAATTCCAAAAACAACATCAGCTATCGGTGAATCTTTGGTTAGAACAAGTTTGCTTGTCATAGCGCCAGCATCACCTGCTCTAACTATCTTTAGTTCATAACCAGAAGTTGATTCAAACTCAACCTTTAGTTCATCACTGATAACAAAAGAATCATGGGCAACAAGTGTTACTGGTTCTTTAGGAGCTGCTGCCGGTGAGCAACCAGTAAGCAATAGAACGGTTGCTAGTGCGATAGATATGCGTTTCATTTTCCCTTCCTACGCTGGCATTACCCAGTTCAGGTTTGACGGTTTTAGGCTTTGCGCTTCTTCTCAGTCCTTGAATAAGGACTCCCGTGTGTTTAAAGACTAAGGCCTCAGCACGCTTTATGCATGCTGAGGCCTTTAGATCAGTGTTAGTTAGTGAACGCTAGCTGCTGCCGCGTCAGCCTTTTCTTGAACACCGGACTTGGTTCTAAGAGCGAGCTCCTTGATGAACCATGACAGAGCAAAGGCCACTGCAACAACAATTGCAGCTGCTACGAACACGCTTCCAGCAGACTCAGCAAAAGCCTGCTTGATTGGGTTAGCAAGTTCAGGGCTAGCGGTCTTTAGGAATGACGAGTCACTCTGGATCATTGAGCCTAGGTCACCTCCCTGTGTGAAAGCAGCGTTACGAGGGTCAGCTAGGAGAGCAGGGTTAGCTTGAATAGCTGCCTGGATCTTGGCACCGATTTCTGCACCTTTATCTGCCAACTGGTTGAACAAGATAGATAGGAATACTGCAACACCTAGAGTTCCACCCATTTGTCTAAAGAAGGTTGATGAAGATGTTGCAACACCAATGTCTTTGGCTTCAACAGCGTTTTGAGAAGCGATAGTAAGTGTCTGCATCATCTGACCTAGACCTAGACCCATCACTACCATTCCGATAGAGATCTGCCATACCTGCCAGGTGTATACAAGGGTTGAAAGGTAAACATATGACAGACCCATCATTGCTGTTCCTAGCACCATAAAGATCTTGTATTTACCGGTCTTGCTTGTGATACGTCCGCTAAGAATAGATGAAACCATCAGACCCATAACCATAGGGATCATCAGGTAACCAGCTTCAGTCGGAGATGCTCCATAAACAATCTGAAGAACTAGTGGAAGTGAAATCATTCCACCGAACATTCCAAGACCAACGATTACACCTAACAAAGTTGTCAGAGTGAAAGTGCTTGATTTGAATAGATGCAATGGAAGAAGAGCATCTTCACCCATCTTCTTTTCGATCATGATGAAAGCTGCAATACCTAGAACACCAATCACGTATGAAGCAATTGCGTTAGCTGAAGCCCAACCCCATTCGCGGCCTTGCTCAGCAACAATCAGGATAGGAACAACACCAACGATGATGGTAACTACACCCCACCAGTCAATGCGCTTGCTCTTACTCTCGTGATGAGGAATGTGTAGGAATGAGATAACTAGGAACAAAGCGATAAGACCAATAGGTAGGTTCATCAAGAAGATCCAACGCCATCCGGTAATACCTAGGAAGCTATCTACACCAGCTAGTAGACCACCGATTAGTGGGCCAAGAACTGATGACGTTCCAAACACGGCAAGGAACATACCTTGATACTTTGCACGATCTCTTGGTGGAACGATGTCAGCAAGAATAGTTAGCGCAAGAGCGAATAGACCACCAGCACCAACACCTTGGATTGCTCTGAATGCAGCAAGCTCATACATGCTGTTAGCAAAACCTGAGATAACTGATCCAACAATAAAGATGGAGATAGCTGTGATGAACAAATATCTTCTTCCGAAGATATCCCCAAGCTTGCCGTAAATAGGTGTTGCGATAGTTGAAGTGATTAGGTAAGCGGTGGTTACCCAAGCCTGTGCCGATAAACCATTCAGGTCATCTGCAATTGTTCGCATAGCTGTTCCAACAACGCTCTGATCTAGAGCAGATAGGAACATCCCGGCCATAAGACCGAAGAGTACGAACATGATTTGTCTGTGGGTCATTACACCCGTTTTAGCTGATTCAGCTGCTGCTGCTTTACGTTCTGCACGCGCCAAGGCGTTCTCTTTTCTGTTTGTGAAAGTTAGACTTTAGAAATGCTCAGAGGAACTAAGAAACGGTTACTTATTTCAGTAACCCTAGTTACCTCTATTTTATTTCCCTCGGTAACTAATTTTACACCTGCCCAGGCCACATCCCTAGCCTGGCAATCCACAACCGAGCCAGAATCTCCCTGGGTTGTTGTGAACAAGCAGAGACCGCTTTATCCCATCAAATACATCCCTAAAGACCTGGTTGCCCCTGAATTCGGCAGTTTGAACGCTAACCCTTATGGCAGAAAGCTTAGAAAAGAAGCATCTACCGCCGCATACAAGCTGGCAACAGCCATGAAAGCAGCCGGTAAAGGCAGCCTTATTATTCAAAGTGCTTACCGCTCTTATTCAGAGCAGAGCACTATTCATGATCGTCAGGTCAAGCGGTACGGCAAGAAAGCGGGGGAAGCCCTAGCCGCTAGACCTGGTTTCTCAGAGCACCAAACTGGTTGGGCTATGGATGTTTCAGCTAGAGGGCAGGGTTGTCAGATTAGAGTGTGTTTTGGTCAAACCAAGGCAGGTCTATGGCTAGCTGCTAATGCCTACAAATACGGCTTCATTATTAGGTATCCAAACTTTGCTACCCCAACCACTGGCTACCAGTATGAACCTTGGCATTTGAGATACGTCGGTGTTGGTTTAGCAAGGGTTATGCATGACGATGATGTTCACACCTTAGAGAAGTTCTTTGGTCTGCCAGCAGCGCCTAACTACTAATAACTCAACTAACCTTTATCTATGGCTAATTCAGTAAATAACAGACAACCTACGTATGCCTTCTTAGGCCCTGTGGGTACCTTTACTGAGCTTGCTCTAGCCCAGGTCAAAGCAGCTAAGAACGCTAAGACTCTTCCGGTTTCAACCGTTACCGAAGCCATCGATGCAGTGATCTCAGGTAAAGCCACCAGAGCCATCGTCCCAGTTGAGAACTCTATTGAAGGTGGAGTCTCAGCAACCCTGGACGCCCTTGCTAACACAACAAACATTCGTATCTTCGGTGAATACCTAGTTCCAGTAACTTTCAACCTGGTAGCAAAGCCAGGCACCAAGCTAGCCGATGTTAAGGTGGTTACCACTCATCCAACTGCATATGCTCAGTGCCGTGGTTGGTTACAGGAGAACCTACCTAAGCATTCACATCTACCTGCAACATCAACAGCGCAAGCTGCTGTCTCGCTACTTGAAGCTAATCCAAATGCAGATGCTGCTATCTCAGCTAAGAGCATCACTGATCATTACAAACTAACTGTGTTGGCTAAGAACATTGGTGATAACAAGAAAGCACAAACCAGATTTATTGAAATTGGTTTAGCTGCTAAACCAACTGCTCGTTCAGGTAAAGACAAAACTTCTGTGATTGTTGAACTACCAACAGATCGTCCTGGTGCACTGCTAGAGATGTTGGAACAGTTTGCTGCACGCGGTGTGAACCTGTCTCGTATTGAATCAAGACCAGTTGGCGATCAACTAGGTAGATATCGTTTCAACATCGATGCTCAAGGACACATCGATGATGATGCAATGGCGGAAGCACTTATGGGTCTGCACAGATTCAGTCCAAGAATTGTGTTCCTAGGTTCATACCCGAGAGCAGATAAACAAAAGAGTGAGCATGAGGGTAACAACTCAAATAAAGAGTTCTCTTCTGCTGATAACTGGTTAAAGAAACTTCGTTCAGGTCGCTAAAGGTAAATAAATAATGATTGACGCAAACCTACTAAGAGATAACCCTGAAGTTATCAAAGCTTCACAACGTGCTCGTGGTGCTAGCGAATCGTTAGTTGATGACGCTGCTAACGCCGATGCTGCTTGGAGAAAAGCTCAAGCAGAATTTGAAACACTTCGTGCTGAACAAAATGCAAAAGCAAAACTAGTTGCAGGTGCATCTAAAGAAGATAGAGCAGCTCTGATTGCTGAAGGTCAAGCACTTGCTGCTGAAGTTAAAGTTGCCGAACAAAAAGCTAACGAAGCTCAAGTTGTTTTAGATGCTGCTATCTGGAAAATAGAGAACGTTGTTATTGATGGTGTTCCTGCCGGCGGCGAAGATGACTTTGTTGTTATTCGTGAAGAGGGCACTAAGCCAACCTTTAGCTTTGAGCCCAGAGACCACGTAGCACTTGGCGATCTACTAGATGTCATAGACATTGAACGAGGAGCGAAGATCTCTGGCTCACGTTTCTACTTCCTCAAAGGTTGGGGAGCAAGACTAGAGCTAGCGCTTATGAATATGGCTTTAGATCAGGCTGCTAACGCAGGCTTTACTGCTTTGATTACGCCAACACTGGTAAAGCCAGAGGTCATGGCAGGTACTGGTTTCCTAGGTCAGCACGCTGATGAGATCTATTACTTACCTGCAGATGATCTGTATTTAACAGGAACAAGTGAAGTTGCTCTTGCTGGATATCACAGTGATGAAATTGTTGATCTAAGTGATGGACCTTTGCGTTATGCAGGTTGGTCAACTTGTTACAGACGTGAAGCTGGAAGCCACGGTAAAGACACCAGAGGAATTCTTAGAGTTCACCAGTTCAACAAACTAGAGATGTTCTCTTATGTTGCTCCTGAGGATGCTGAAGCTGAACACCAGAAGTTACTAGCCTGGCAAGAAGAGATGCTAAGAAAGTGTGAACTTCCTTACCGTGTTATTGACACAGCAGCTGGAGATCTAGGTTCAAGTGCTGCAAGAAAATTTGATGCTGAAGCTTGGGTGCCAACTCAAGATGCTTATCGTGAACTCACTTCAACCTCTAACTGCACAACTTTCCAAGCAAGAAGACTTAACGTTCGTTACAGAAAAGAAGATGGTAAGACTGCAACTGTTGCAACGCTTAATGGAACCTTGGCAACAACTAGATGGTTGGTTGCAATTCTTGAGAACCACCAACAAGAAGATGGTTCAGTGCGAATACCTGTTGCGCTTAGGCCTTATCTTGGTGGCGCTGAAGTTATCGAACCTAAGAAACTAAAGAACTAATGTTTGAACCTTGGATGATAGCTATCGACATCGATGGCACGTTAGTGCACGACGATGGTTTTCTATCTCCTGTTGTAATCAAAGAAGTTCAAAGAGTTAGAGAACTAGGTCACCACGTTGTTGTTGCAACCGGTAGAGCTGCAGCTAATGCCATACCTGTTGTTAGAGATGTTGGTATTGAAGAAGGGCATGTTGTTTGTTCCAACGGAGCAGTAACAGTTGAAGTTGATAAGAACCAACCACACGGTTATCTAGTTCGTGAAATTATTGGTTTTGATCCGAAGCCAGTTTTGAGTCAGCTAATTGAAAAACTTCCAGAAGCTCACTTCGCGGTTGAGGACATTGATGGAACATATCGCTTTCACAAACCTTTTCCTGCATATGCTTTGGGCAGTAAAAATATTGAGACTCCGTTAGATCAACTTATGCAGGGTGAAGTTTCCCGAGTTGTTGTTTTATCTCCGGAACAAGATGTGAATGACTTTCTAGCAATAGTTGAATCTGTTGGACTTCATTCTGTGTCTTATGCAATCGGATACACAGCCTGGCTAGATATCTCCCCACAGGG
>JBBAMM010000013.1:19815-32522 GCA_040402475.1 Rhodoluna sp. | reverse complement strand
CTTTAGGCTTCCCACACCAGGTGAACTTATCTCCCGATAACTCAACTACGGCCAAGGCCTGCTGAGGTCCAACAACTACCTTGTTGGTGTTCACATCAACAGCTAGAACATATCTAGGCTTGCCATCAACAGCTGGCTTACCTAGTTGTAAACCTTTACGTTGACCAACAGTAAAACCATGGGCACCTTGATGCTTACCCAGAACAGTGCCCTGCATGTCAACTATTTCACCTGCGGTGGAACCTAGGCGATCTGCTAACCAGTCTTGAGTGTCTCCCTCTGGGATGAAACAGATGTCATAAGAATCTGGCTTAGCAGCAACAGATAGACCGCGGGCTGCCGCTTCTGCTCTGATGATGTCTTTACTTGCTTCATGTCCTAGCGGAAACATGGAGTGCTTTAGTTGATCTGCAGTTAGGACACCAAGCACATAGCTCTGATCTTTTGCCAGCGCCATAGATCTGTGTAGTTCGAGGTTGCCTTCTTCATCTGTCAAGATGCTGGCATAGTGACCGGTGCAAACAGCATCGAAGCCAAGGGCTAAGCCCTTTTCTAAAAGAGCAGCGAACTTGATTCGCTCATTGCATCTCATGCAAGGGTTAGGCGTTCTACCTGATTGATACTCAGAGATGAAATCATCAACCACTTCAGCTTTGAATCTTTCACTGAAGTCCCAGACATAGTAAGGAATACCAATAACGTTGGCTGCCCGCTGAGCATCCATGCTGTCCTCGATGGTGCAGCAACCTCTTGAGCCAGTTCTTAGTGTGCCTGGCATTCTAGATAGAGCTAAATGAACACCAACTACTTCGTGCCCTGCTTCAACAGCTCTAGCGGCAGCGACAGCGCTGTCAACGCCACCACTCATTGCTGCTAGAACCTTCACTTATCTATTCTCCACTAACTCGGTAATCCAGCTTTGAGGGCACCATCCAAAGCAGCAGGTAACGCTTTCAAGAAGATGTCAATATCTGCTTTAGTAGTTTCCTGACCCAGAGTCATACGAAGGCAACCATTGGCATCTCTACTGGATCTACCCATGGCAACAAGAACGTGGGAAGGGCCACTAACTCCAGCCTGACAAGCCGAACCGGTTGAAACGCAGATACCTTGCTGATCCAAAAGGAACAAAAGCGAATCGCCTGAGCAACCCTCGAAGATGAAATGAGCATTATTTGGAAGGCGCTTCACCCGACTACCAGTGTGTTTGGCTACTTTGGTGATGGCTTGAACTTGGCTGACAAGGTAGTCACGAAGTTCTTCCAGTCTTTGCATTTCTGATTCAAGTTCAGCTACAGCAATCTCAGCAGCTAAAGCAAAAGCCTTGGCTACCGGGGCATTCAAGGTTCCAGATCGCATACCTCGCTCTTGGCCTCCACCGTGCACAAGAGAAACAAGTTTGGTGGCTCTTGAAACTAGCAAGGCACCAGCCCCTACTGGTCCACCTATTTTGTGAGCAGAGATACTCATAGCGGCGAGCCCTGAATCTTTGAAACTTAGTGGCATGTGACCAAAAGCTGCGATGGCATCTGAGTGAACTGGGATTCCGTATTGTTTAGCCATTGCGGTGATTCTTGGAATGTCTGTAATCACACCGGTTTCATTGTTAGCCCACATCAAACTAATCAGAGCAACACGCTCACCCTGTTCAGCTAAGAAAGTTGACAGGAACTCTAGATCTAGAACACCCTCTGAATCGATTGGTAACCAAAGTATTTCTGCACCATCATGCTTTTCCAACCATTCAATTGGATCGATAACTGCATGGTGCTCTGTTCCAGCCGAGATGATGATGTTTCTCTTGTCATCTTCGGCTTTTCTCTGCCAATAAAGACCTTTGATAGCCAGATTGTCACTTTCAGTTCCACCGGAGGTGAAGATGACTTCATTTCTATTGCAGTCAACGCTTCTAGCTAAAGACTCTCTTGCTTCTTCTAATGCTCTTCTTACCTTCTGACCTGAACTGTGCACTGACGAAGGATTACCTAGTTGCTGAAGGTAACTGACGTAACATTCAAAAACTTCTTTGCGAAGGGGAGTGGTGGCAGCGTAGTCAAGATAAACAGTCATGTTTAGAACATCTTCACGGCAAGTAATTTACGAGCAGCTATAGAGCTTGGATGGTTCTTACCAACCACGTTGAATAGCTCAAGTAATAGCGAAGAGATAGCTGATCGCTCTTCTGTGGTTGCTTTATCAAACCATTCCAAGAGGAGATTGAAAGAGCTATCGGCATCACCAATGGCTAATAGATAATCAGCCTTACGCATAGCTTCAGCGATGTTTGATGGAGTTACCTGTAATTCTTTTTCGATTTCACCGGCATAGGTTCGTTCAACTAATTTGACCTGAGCAAGTCTTTCGATCAGCAGATCATTGTTTGGGGTCTTCTGCAGTTCTGCTTCATAGATCTTCACTGCAGTGCTGAAATCACCTTTATCCATAGCATCTAGAGCATTCTGTTCTGACTCCGATAGTTTTGGTTCGGCAGTCTCATTAGTTTCATCAGATACTTCAAGCTGCCCGGCTATGCCCTGGCTAGCTGCTACTTCAACAAGCTTTCTTAGGAACTCAGCTAGATCTTCTTCTTCCTGATCACCTTGGAATAGTGGCTTGGGTTCACCTTTGAGAATCATGGCAACTGTGGCAGACTCTGTGACTCCGAAGGCTTCAGTTAGAGCTGGGTTAGCAATCATGTCTACCTTGCCCAATAACCATCGACCCTCACCTGCATCGGCTAGCTTCTCTAGCTTTTGAGTAAGTGAAATGCTCTCAGGGTTAGTAGTTTCATAGAAACAAACCACTACTGGAACTAACGAAGAAATCTGGATAACACTTCTAAGGATTGCTTCATGAAGTTCAACTGCAAGAGCAGGAACCTTAACGGTGTCCTGGGTATCAACCTTTACGCCGCTGGTTTGCTCAATCTTCTCTTTGACGATCTTGTTAGCTAACGAAGATAAATCAACGCCACCTCTAAAAGCTGAATTCATTTCACTCAATTCAGTGCCTTTACGCTCAGGATTCCTTGGGATGCTCCAACCAGTCTGATCTGCTCTTCAGAACCAGCAACTGGAACATAGAACAAGAGCATGTTGCCGTAGACAATCTTCAAGCCGGTAGCACTACCAGGTGCATCAAGCAAAATCTTGTGATCAAGCTGAGTTACTGAAACAGCAACGCCACGAATCTTCGGTCTAATCAAAGATGTGTCATTCATTGAGATAGCAACTAGACCACCAGATTCGACTGTGAGCATACCGATGATGTTTGGATTACCAAGTGAGTGCAGGAATCTAATGGTTGCATTTGCTTTCTTCAGATCTGCAGTCTGCTGGGTTTGTGATTCTGACAAAGCGGCATAGAACTTATCTGAAGCAAGATCAAACTCAGTTGCAAATTTACTGTCTAAACCCTTATTTATCGTGTCGCCATATTTGAACGGCAAACTCTGCAAAGTGGTTGCAAGATATGCATTATCAAGATCAACTGCGAGAGCACCGGTATCTTGAGCTGCAACCTTAGGGAACTTAGCTGTTGGTAGTAAGTCAATTAGGTACCAAAGCTTGTAATTCTCTCTAGGGGTTGCTTGCTGCAGAACCATAAGTTGTGGTGCTCGGTTAGTTGAATCAGATTTAGTCACAACCATGATTGTTCTTGGTTGCCAAAGTTGCGTTTGAACAGGTAATTGCATAGGTAGTGCAACGGTAACTGGGTTAGCGACTAACTCAGGAAGCTTAGGAATCTTCTTACTCTTGACCTGAAGCAAGTATTGAACTTTTCTAATTTCCAAAGCAGAACCTGCAACTCTGGTAATCAGCTCTTTCTCGTCACGAGTTTTATCGGCAAGATTTACTGTTGATGCTACTTCCCCAACGATGCGCTGCAGCTGGTTATCGGTAACAACAACTGAAACCTGTTCAAACTTGGCCTTGTCTGTTGACTTTTGTGTTGGAGCTGCAGATGTGCAGCCAGCAAGAAGAACAAGACTTGTCAGTGCTGCCGGTGCGATGACCATTCTTCTTCTTGAAGATCTTCTGCCCTTGCGAGGAACATCAGGTCTAACCCTGCGACGATACTTCGGTCCTTTAGGTGCCTTAGGAATTCTTCTTCTAGGGCCACGAAGTTTACGTATATGTCTGAACGCGATGTAGTTCATAATTAGGGCAAGTACCAACAAAACAGCGCCACCATAAATAAGTAGCTGTGGCCAGTTGATTAGGTTAGCTGTTTCCCAAATCACGGTCACATTAGTCGGACCGCGGTGTAAACCATCGCTAGCTAGTAACACAGCAGTATCGTCATACATGCTCACCGTGGTCAACAGGTTGTTCTTCACATTTAGCTGTGATCGCCAAAGGTCAGAGCCAGTTGGATTGGTGTCTATACCGCCAGCGGTAACAGGTGAGATATCTGGTTTATTGGTTGACGGGTTCACGTTCAGACGAACGAAGTTTGAGGTGCCGATCCAGTCCTGGATATCACGTTCTCGGCCATCTGCATAGAAGATTTTCTGGGTTCCAGAAGCCTGAATTGAGACATCCCCATCGAACTTAGTCAAAGTGTCGTGCGGGATCACTAGGTAGGAGTAGGCAGAATCAACCTTGAACTCGATCCTGTGACCAGCATTAGCTGCCCATGGGCCCTTCAAGACAAAGCCCAGCAGAACGCTCAGGGCTGAGGCGGTCAGGAGCACTGTGGCTATAACAAAACGCATTGTGCTCCTTTCAGGCTAAACTTGGGGGGTACGGGGCAACCCGACTATTCTACCTAAGCCCTAGGAGCGCCCCTTTGGTAGCCGAAGAGACTGAATTTCCGCTGGTTATGCGTGGTTACGACCGCGGAGCCGTCGATGACGCTATCCGGGACTTCCGCAAAGAGCTAATCAACCTAACTAACCTAAATAACCAGTTATCTACTGAGCTTAGAGATAGCCAAAATCGCCTCATTGAGCTTGAAAATGACGCAACAGAGGCCCAAAACCCTAGTTATGCAGGTGTTGGTGCCAAAGCTGCCCAGATTCTTAGCACCGCTGAAGAGTTGGCTATTCGCATGGTTGCCGATGCCGAAGCCGAACGCACTGCCCTACTGGCTAATGTCACCAATGACATTGAACAACAGAAATCTGATGGCCAGGACTACTACGACGAACTGGTTGCCGAAGCCCAGCGTCGAGCCGACAGAATCATCAACTCAGCTAAAACTGACTATGACGAAACTATGGCTAAAGCCAAGGTTGAGGCAGATCGACTAATCGATGAAGCTCTTCGTGAAGCAGGTAGCACTAGAGGTGCTATTTCAACCGAAGTTGCAAAGATGCGAGCAACCGCTAAACGTGAGATTGAAGTTAGACAGAGTGAAGCAGACCGAGTCTTGGCTGAACGTCGTCTAATCCTTGAACGTCAACTTACTCAGTCAGTAGACCAAGCACTGGCAACTGCACTCATTAGCGAACAGGCAAGAATTGATCTTGACCTAGAGCTCTCTGCTAGAAGAGCAGATGCTGAAGCTGATTATCAGCGCAAATATCAGGAAGCTGTTTCACAGACTCAGAAATACCTTGATGATGCCAATGCTCAGTTATCAAACGCACTTACTAGAGTTGCTGCTGCACGACTAGAAGCGGAAACTCTTGAAGCCGGAGCTAGGTCTATCAACAGAGAAACAACTGAGCAGGCCCGAATCAAGGCAGAAGAGATCATCTCAGCAGCCGAGGCAGAAGCTAGATCTATTCTTAGCTCAACTCAAACCAAGGTTGCAGCTAGATTGCACCAGCTAGAGATAGCTGAAAGAAAACTCGGTCACGAACGTGAAAGCATTCTTGTTTATCTGAACAACCTCAAACAAGTAATTGATCAAATCAACAAAGACATCAGCTAATAGTTTCTAAGGAGCGCTAATGACAGCACCTACCAACATTCGCATCAGCCACGCCTATCAAATAGGTTTACTCGGAGGCCTCGGGGTTCTGACAGCTCTTGCTGTTGGTAGCGCACTTATTTCAATTGCCAGCATCATCACATCTATCTTCATCGCGTTCTTCATAACTTTGGGACTAGAGCCTCAAATAGTAGCTCTTGAAAAAAGGGTCAAGCGTCGTGGCTATGCGATCAGCATCGTCGCCTTTGGATTGCTAGCAGTAATTGCTTTAGTGATTGTCTTGATACTTCCTCCACTAATTGCCCAGACCACACACTTCATTGAGAATCTTCCAGCACTTTTACATGAGTTCTCCCAGTTACCTTGGATTCAGTCACTGGACAAAAGATTTGGTGGCGCTATCGCCTCTGCCCTTAACACCTCAGGTGAATACCTGGTGGACAGTAAGAACTGGCCGAACCTGTTAGGTGGAGTAGTCAAAGTTGGTATGACCCTCTTCAACGGAGGAGTTGCCACACTAACTGTTGGCATCTTGACTCTGTATTTCATGAGCTCCTTACACAGCATCAAGCGTGTTGGCATCAACCTGGTAGCCAAGTCTCGCCGTAAGCGTGTTGAGGAGATTGTTGATCAGGTCTTCGCCTCTGTCGGTAGATACGTCATGGGGCAGGTAGCTATTGCTTCGATCAACGCTTCAATCGTCTTCATTATTTTGCTTATAGCTGGAGTCAAGTTCGCAGTTGTTTTAGCGTTTATTGACTTCTTATTGGTGCTAATTCCTCTGATTGGTTCAATCTCAGGTGCGGCCATCGTAGTTATTGTCACCGCCGCAACCATGCCACCGCAGACCACTCTCGGTGTTGCCATAGCTGTACTTATCTATACCCAGGTTGAGGCTTACATCGTAGCTCCAAGGATTATGAAGAAGGCTGTGAATGTGCCAGCTGCTCTAGTAGTTGTCTCTGCTCTTGCCGGTGGTTCAATGCTTGGACTTCTAGGTTCATTACTTGCAATCCCGGTTGCTGCGACCATTCTTCTGATCGTCAGAGAAGTCTGGGTGCCCCACCAAAATAAGCGTTAGTAGAAATCTGGCAGCGGATACGCGCCAGGGTTTACAACTTTCACTATCTCGTTCAAAACACGCTTGGTAGCAGTCTCACCTACCCAAAGATGCTTGGCATCTTCAACGTTTATTAGTTCTATGTTTTTGATTACTGAGAACTTTTCTGCAGCTTCTTGAGGCTTAAGGTAATCATCATGTTCAGGGATAAGAGCTACCAAAGTCTTTGAAACGAAATTCCAACGCAAAAGTTCTTCAGCACTTGTTCGGTGTAATGGTGGAGAAAGCAAGATGGCACCTAACACATCAGAGTCAGGCCCATACTTCAAAGCTAACTCTGTTCCAAAGGACCAACCAACTAACCAAAGGTTAGGAAGTTTTCGTTCTTTGGCAAAAGACACAGCAGCTGCAACATCCAATCTTTCAGAGACTCCCCCATCAAATGCACCTTCACTTTTACCATGCGGAGATTCGGTGCCTCGAGTATTGAATCTAAGAATTGCAAGATCCGCTAATTCAGGTAACCGGTTGGCTGCTTTGCGATAGATATGTGAATCCATAAAGCCACCAGCTGTTGGCAGTGGATGCAACATGATCAATGTTGCGACAGGCGCTTTGTTTACTGGAAGAGCAAGTTCGGCTACTAGGTGCAAGTTATCTTCAGTAACAAGTGTTACAGCTTCTCGAATTGATGGAAGCTCAACCGATGAACGAATCTCTGTTTGACTCAAAACAATCTGCCTTGAAACTTTTGCCAACAAACATTATGGAAGTGTCTACGCTTTTCGGGTCCTAGGTCGCTCTCCCAAGCAACGACATGGGACACACCAGGTCCAAAACTTAGACTGCAGTAAGGGCAGATCCAACGCTTAGTTTCTTCAGCGTTTTTACCCGATGCAGTTTGAACAAAGAACTCAACCCCATTTTTGAAAACAGTCTTCTTTATGCCATCACGCAGTCTTGCGATGTCCATAGGTTCATCATCGCCGTCGTCTCTTTGGTAACCTCTAGGTTTGTTATTTCTAGGCATTTAGTACCAGTTGAACTTGTTTGAGTGGGCCATAGCACCACAAGGAGCGCCATAGCGGTGCTTGATGTAGTTCACACCCCAACGGATTTGAGTTTCCGGGTTGGTCTGCCAGTCAGCTCCCATTTCAGCCATCTTGGCTCCTGGCAAGGCTTGAGGAATTCCGTATGCACCTGAACTTGAGTTGAATGCATTCCAACGCCAGTTTGATTCTCTATTCCAAAGAGCTACCAAACAGGAATACTGATCTCTACCCCAGCTATTAGACAGAACTAGTCCGAAGGCAAACTCCTTCACAGAGCCTGTCTCAGGAGTTGAAGCATTAGCGACATAAATAGCTGCTGCTTCATCGCCGGTCACAATCTCCCAGCCACCCCTAGAGAAACTGATCTTCTGTTGTGATGAGTAACCATAAGACTGGGCTTCAGAATCTGAATAGGAGTCAAAAGCATAGGCGTTAGCCATGGTGCCACCGTAAGGGTCAACAACTGTGACAAGCACATAGCTGCCAGCAAAACCAAAGCCCAAAAGGCTAAAGACTAGGTTGCGGAATTTCTTACCCAATTCAAGCTTGGCAAGGTTAGGGCCAAAGTTATTGCCAAATAAACGTGCGATTATGCGTTTGCGTAGCGTGGGTCTAACGAGCTCGTATCTACCCATTTGTTCACCACCTTCGCAACCTTAGAAGTTTACCAGAAGGGTGTTTTTAGCTCAGGAATTAGCCTCTGGGTATCAATTTATTAGGGCATGACTTGAGAACACGGGCCATAGCGTCATGTTCAGCGCTGGTTACCCAAAGTTTGTACTTGTATTTGACTGCAATCTGGCGGGCAACGTAGGAACACCAGAATTTGCGGTTAGGTGGCAGCCAGCTGGCAGCATCGCTGTCGCTTTTTTGCATATTTGCGGTTCCATCGACTGCAAGTAGGTTCAAAGGATCGTTATAGAAAGAGTAACGAGCAGCTGAGTTGAGTTTTTGCGCACCTTTTTGCCAAGCATCACTAACAGCAACAACGTGGTCAATCTGAACAGCGTTTGAAGTTCCAACACCTCTAACAAAATAAATCTTTTTAGCTGTGTAAGGGTCGTTTAGCACACCGGTTGCAACTGTGCAGCGAGGTGATGATCGCCAAGTAATAGAAACCAGGTCTCTTTTCAGGATGTAGTTACGAGTATCGCAATCACCGATGTCTCCCCAGCCATCACTAAATAGTGCTCGGTCATAACCTGTTTTAGGAGCTCGTCCTTTGATTGGAAGCTTGGCCAGTGCAACGGTAGCTTTTAGAGTTGTGGCTGCTTGAGCTGGAGCAATAAGTTCTAATCCTGAAAAGATTAGACCCGCAGCGATAACGCTAGCCGTGGTGTTTCGAAAGAATGCTTTCGCGCTGGAGGACTTCAACGAGTTTTTCAATGAAGGCATCAACTTGATACTCTGCATAGCCGCTCCTCTGAGTCTTGAATACTGCAAGTCTTACTTCTTTAACAGTCAGTTCTTCGCCTTGATTCAGGTGTGTTGAAATAAGGGAACAAAATGCATCTACCTGTTTACGGTTATATCCACGGTTAGGCCAGTTCCGTTTGGAAAAGCGCTTACCTTTGGCTCTACCTGCCCTATCTCTAAGTAACTGAAGTCCTTCATCCAAAAGTAGTTTGAAATCTGTATGACCGACTAACCCAAATGTTCTTTCAAGTTCTCGTTCAGCAAAGACATCTTCTAGTTTCTCCATTGCTGTGT
This sequence comes from Rhodoluna sp., assembly GCA_040402475.1. Lineage (GTDB taxonomy): Bacteria > Actinomycetota > Actinomycetes > Actinomycetales > Microbacteriaceae > Rhodoluna. The sequence goes on along the minus strand of JBBAMM010000013.1, from coordinate 22,820 downwards.
CAACGGCTGAGATTGAGTAGCCATCTTTAACTAATTCGAATCTGGCAGATCGAACATCAGCAGCATCCATGATTTGGCTTTGCGGATCCATGTATTGCTGCCTAGCTGTTGCTAAGAACTGATCAACTTGGCTTGGCACATAGCCAAGCTTTGATCCAGATTTACTAAATGCGAAACTCACAGGGCTATTCTCTCAAACTAATTAGAACAGTCTTACCGCAAAGACCATGAGCAGATAACCGCTCAGGGCTGCCGGCAACATGGAATCAAGTCGGTCCATCACACCACCGTGACCTGGAATCCAACTAGACATGTCCTTGACCCCAAGATCTCGCTTGATAAGTGACTCAGCAAAGTCCCCAAGCACTGCAGCCATCAGAACAACTCCAGCAACAACAATTCCAAACCACCAAGGCAGTTCTAGTAACCAAACGGTTTGCAGTATGGATGAGGCAAGACCAAACAGTGCTGAGATGAAGAAACCTTCCCAGCTCTTCTTAGGGCTTACCTTAGGAAGCATTGGGTGCTTACCCAGTTTTCTACCAAACAGGTAGGCACTTGAGTCAATGATGATCACTGTTGTAACAACGGTGATCACCCAGTACTTACCTTCAACAAAACCATCGTGAGCAGGTTCTCTAAGTAGCAGTGCAGCAAAGCTCATGGTTAGTGGAAGATAGATAACCACAAAGGCTGATGCACAGAAATCCCTAATCATCTCAGCAAAGCTTCGCTCAAGAGTGGCATGCTGAGCCATAAGTTCAATTCCACGCCAGAGCATCAAAGCTGCCACGATAGCAAGCACTCCTAGCCACTGCCAGACTTCCCCACCCCAGTAGGCAAACGGCATCACCAGAGCAGATCCGACCGAGACAGGAACTCTAGGCACATGCCAGTTCTTTTGTCTCAGAGCGCTAGATAATTCCCAGGCTCCAGCAGCAGATGCAACCGCGATAAGGGCTATAAATAGTTCTTTAACAACTAGAACAGAGGCCAAAAAAGCGAAGGCGAGAATCAACCCAAAAATTATTGATTGGGAGAGGCTCCTACCACCCTTAGGCTCGCTCTGACTCAAACTAAACCTCTAGAAGTTCTGCTTCTTTGCGCTTTAGCGCTTCGTCAATGGCATCAACATGAGTCTTAGTTGTTGCTTCTAGTTCTTTTTCTGCACGAGAGAGATCGTCATCTCCGGCAAGGCCATCTTTCTTTAGAGCATCAAGTTCATCTTTAGCCTTACGACGAATGTTGCGAACAGCAACTCTGTGGTCTTCTGCCTTGGTCTTAACAATCTTCACATAATCTTTGCGACGCTCTTCGGTAAGTTCTGGAAGAGAAACACGAATAAGAGTTCCATCGTTAGTTGGGTTAGCACCAAGGTTAGGAATATCTCTGATTGCCTTCTCGATAGCAGCTAGCGCACCCTTGTCGTAAGGTGTCACAACAATAGTTCTAGCCTCAGGGTTAGCAATAGAACCTAATGAAGATAAAGCTGTAGGGGTTCCGTAGTAATCAATCATTAGTCTCTGGAACATGGCTGGGTTTGCTCGACCACTTCTAATGGTTGCGAAGTCTTCCTTAGCTGATTCAACAGCCTTGCCCATCTTTTCGTTGGCAGTTGCCAAAATATCGTTAATCATGTTTCTCCTTGTTTAAAAACTACGCGCTAACGCGAGTACCAATCTTCTTACCTAGCAAAGCCTTAGTGATGTTACCTTCAGGCTGCATACCGAAAACAACCATAGGAATGTTGTTATCCATGCAAAGACTAAACGCAGTTGAGTCAACAACCTTAAGTTTCTTCACAAGTGCTTCCTGGTAGGTAATAGTTTCAAGACGCTTAGCTTTAGGGTCTTTCTTTGGATCTGCTGAATAAACAGCATCAACGCCGTTTTTAGCAACCAGTACTTCTTGAGCATGAATCTCAAGAGCTCGTTGAGCTGCAACAGTGTCAGTTGAGAAATAAGGAAGACCAGCACCGGCACCGAAGATTACAACTCTTCCTTTTTGCATGTGTCTGATAGCACGAAGAGGAATATAAGGCTCAGTAACCTGAGCCATAGAGATAGCTGACTGAACTCTAGTCTCACAACCAGCCTGTTCTAAGAAGTCTTGCAACGCTAAAGCGTTCATAACGGTACCCAACATACCCATGTAGTCAGCACGTGCACGATCCATACCTCGTTGGGATAGCTCAGCGCCTCTAAAGAAGTTACCACCACCAACAACGATGGCGATTTCAACCTTCTTGGCAGCTTCTGCGATCTCTCTGGCGATGCCTGAAACGATATCTGGATTAACACCTAAAGTGCCACCACCGAAAGCTTCACCTGAAAGCTTGAGCAAAACACGACGTGGAGTTGATGGCATGGTTATCCCTCTCAAAGACCTAATACTCCCTCTAGTTTAGGCTCGATAAAGGAAAAGGCTCGGTCTATTAGACCGAGCCAAAGATGTTTAAAAGTCGATAACTGGGATGTTTGGCTCTATAGAGTCCGCGCCACAAAAATCAATGTCTCGTCTGTCCAAGGTCACATAAGTAATTTGGCGTTCACGGTTCATAAAGAACAGAGCGTTATTGCTTTCGCTTTGGATTGAGAGCTTGTAGTCACCGGGGATGCCAGTTACTGGGCTTAGAGAATATGGGTGTTCGCTATACGGGCAGCTATACCCAGCTATAAACCAATCGGTTCCTTCGACTCGAAAATCTAAGGAACTTGGGACTTTATTAAGCTTCTTACCGTCGGTAGCGGCATGTACTTTCGACTCCAGGTCTTTGATGCTCATGATTTTCTGAATAGATGGAGCTGCAATCAGACCCACAAGTGCAAAAGCAAGCAGCACTATAACTATCTTCTTCATTTCTTCCCCGACCCCTTATTGAATGCCGTCTGGCAACATTTTCAATTTAGCAGGTAAAGGAAAAGGCTCGGTCTATTAGACCGAGCCAATTCACTTTTAGAACTTATTTGTTATGCGCCTACGCGGAATCTAGCGAAAGCAGAAAC
>JBBAMM010000013.1:0-19715 GCA_040402475.1 Rhodoluna sp. | reverse complement strand
CACTTTTAGAACTTATTTGTTATGCGCCTACGCGGAATCTAGCGAAAGCAGAAACGGTTAGGCCGTGCTGCTCTAGAACCTTGGCAACGCTTAGCTTGTTGTCCTTAGCGAAGTCCTGCTCTAGTAGGCAGTTCTCCTTGAAGAATCCCTTTACGCGACCTTCAACGATCTTCTCAAGAGCAGCCTCTGGCTTACCTTCGTTACGAGCAGTCTCTGTTGCAATGCGACGCTCGGTGTCTACGATGTCCTGAGGAACATCTTCGATAGCTAGGTAGCTTGGGCTAAATGCTGCAATGTGAACTGCAACATCGTGAGCTGTCTCAACATCTGCACCCTTGAACGCAACTAGAACTCCAACCTGTGGAGGTAGGTCCTTTGATGTGCGGTGTAGGTAAGCGTCAATGTTCTCATCTGCAACAACAGCAATACGGCGAAGTTCAACCTTCTCACCCATGATTGCAGCCTCGTCAGTGATTGCATCGCCAACAGTCTTACCTGAAACAGAAGCAGCAAGAGCTGCGTCAACAGTTTCAGCACCGGCTGCAGCAATAGCATCGGCAATCAAATCACCTAGTGCGATGAACTTCTCTGCCTTAGCAACGAAGTCAGTCTCACACGCTAGTTCGATTAGGTAACCTTTGCCTGAAGCAACACGAGCAATAACAATTCCATTGCTCGTGGTGCGACCTTCACGCTTGGTAACGCCCTTTAGACCCTTAAGTCTTAGAACTTCCATAGCCTTGTCTAGATCGCCGTTAGCCTCATCAAGAGCACCCTTGCAGTCCATCATTCCAGCGCCTGAGCGCTCGCGCAGAGTCTTTACATCTGCTGCTGTGTAGTTAGCCATATTTATTCAGCTTCCTTTGCGGTTTCGGTTGCAGTCTCTTCAACTGCAGGAGTCTCAGCAACAACTGCTACTTCTTCAACAACAGTTGCAGCAGCTTCAGCAGAAGCTAGAAGTTCTTGCTCCCAGTCAGCTAGAGGCTGAACCTGTTCAGGCTTAGAGTGCTTCTGCTTTAGACCTTCTGCAACTGCATCTGCAATAACACGGGTAAGTAGGTGAACTGAACGAATTGCATCGTCGTTACCTGGAATACCGATGGTTACTTCATCAGGGTCACAGTTAGTGTCAAGAATTCCAATAACAGGAATACCAAGCTTCTTCGCTTCAGTGATAGCTAGGTGCTCCTTGATTGTGTCAACAACCCAGATCGCTGAAGGAGTCTTAGTTAGGTTACGAACACCACCAAGAGTCTTTTCTAGCTTTACCTTTTCACGAGAAAGGATCAAAAGTTCCTTCTTGGTGTAACCAGACTTCTTGGTGTCCTTGAAGTCCATGACCTCAAGTTCCTTTAGACGAGCAAGACGCTTTGAAACAGTCTGGAAGTTAGTCAACAGACCACCCAACCAACGCTCGTTGATGTATGGCATACCAACACGAAGAGCTTCAGTTGAAATTGCTTCCTGAGCTTGCTTCTTTGTTCCTACGAACAAGATGGTTCCACCGTTAGCAACTAAGTCCTTGGTGAACTCATATGCCTGGTCGATGTATGTCAAAGACTTCTGTAAGTCAATGATGTAAATACCAGAACGGTCGGTCAAGATGTATCTCTTCATCTTTGGATTCCAACGGCGGGTCTGGTGCCCGAAGTGAACACCGCTGTCTAACAGCTGGCGCACGGTTACTACTGCCATAGCAGTATCTCCTTTTTGACACACGAGTGCGTCGATCAGTTGTTTGTAATAAACGGTTGTCTATTACACCTGGTGCCGCACCTAGTTCACCCGTTAGGGACTGATAAACCAGTGTGTTGGTCGACACGCGAAGTCGGACAGCACGCAAAACACTCACTTTTTAGGGCTTGGATTTTTACGGCTAACCGCTAGGAATAAGCATACCAGCGGGAATAAGGACTTTTCCACCCTTCAACAAGCAACTCAGCAGAGCTCAGCCTGAAACCCTGATACTTGCTAAATGAGGATTCAAATAGGCATCGTTTTAGCCCTAACCGCAGTCTTTATAAGCCCAACTAGTCATGCCGAAGAGGCAATAGATCTACCAATCGAAGGGTTAGTTGCCTTAGATGTAATCAGGCAATATCTAGGTCCTGAAACCCCATATTCAGCAGGGCATCGAGGAATAGACCTGCCGGCAGAACTCGGCACCCAGATTGTCTCCCCTGCCACCGGAATGGTGTCTTTTGTGGGGCAGGTTGGCTATCGCAATCTGATATCCATCCAGTTCGGATCATCCAATACGGCTTCCCTAGAGCCAGTATGCTCTGAGCTAACTGAAGGCATGGCTGTGACAATCGGAGAACCGATAGGTGTCCTATGCGATGGTGCACTTGAGTATGAATGGCATTGTCCAAGTTACTGCCTGCACTTCGGAACTAGAAATGAGCAAGGCTATTTTTCCCCGCTAGCTCTTATCGGTGGCTTGCCACCTAGCCGGTTAGTACCCTAAGCCCTCGGGTGAGCGTTTTTATAACCAGCTCTAAGTCGATCAACTGAAACGTGAGTATAAATCTGAGTAGTGCCCAAGCTTGCGTGACCTAGCAATTCTTGAACTGCTCGCAGGTCTGCTCCACCATCAAGTAAATGTGTTGCTGCTGTGTGTCGAAGTGTGTGTGGGCCAGCAACTCCGGTTGAAGTATCAGCAAGAAGTGAGGCAACTAGTTGATAAACAGCTCTGACACCTAGTCTTTTACCCTTTGAGTTAATAAGTAAAGCTTGCTCGCCAGTGTCAGGGTTGAGAGTTGCTCGAACATTTAGCCATGAGTCCAAGGCATCTCTGGCAGGTAAGCCGAAAGGAACGACACGTTCTTTTGCACCCTTACCCATAACTCGAAGAATGTTTCTGCCCAAATCAACTGATAGCAAATTCAAACCACAGAGTTCACTGACACGACAGCCAGTTGCATAAAGCATTTCAAAAACCAAACGATCTCTAATTGCATTAGCTTCACCAGTTTCAGCAAGCGTCTTTAGATGTTGGAAGACATCATCAAGAGATTCTTTGGCAACAACTTTAGGTAGATGTCTTTCAGCTTTAGGAGATTTGAGCCTTTGACCTGGATCTGCTGCGACAAGTTCCTCTGATGCGAGCCATGCTGTGAAAGATCTAATCGCTGCGCTCTTTCGAGCCAGCGTGCTCTTTGCTGCATCTCTTTGACTAACGCTCCAAAGCCATTCACGAAGAACCTCAAGGTCAATGTGTTTGGGTTCAGTTATTTGCTTAGTGGCAAGGAAAACTTCAAGATCTAAGACATCAGTGAGATAGCTCTTCACTGTGTTCTTGGAGTAACCGCGAGCAGCAGCTAGGTTCTCTGCGAACCTGTGTGCTTGGCTAGCGATTTCACTTTGCATAACTCTTAGCGTAATTCAGGAGCGCAACCAGCCCTTGGATGTGCGAGTTATCAGAGAACGATTGCTAAGCCTAGAAACTGCAAATTCCGCTTCAACTGCTGTGAGTCCTGCGATTAGAGCTATCTGTTCAAGTGATGCCTCACTGTATTGCAGAGCATCTAAGGCTCTTATCTCATTAGAAGTTAAACCAAACTCAAGTTCTTCCAATTGCTCTTGAACTTCTAATAGCTCAAGAAGATCTGACGGGGTGCTAATAAGTTCTGCTCTTGATTCACGAATTAACCTGTGACAACCTGCTGAACGAACTGAATTGATCGGTCCTGGCACAGCACCCACCGGTCTATCTAAGTCGTTAGCGTGACCTGCAGTATTGATTGAGCCTGAGCGATAACCCGCCTCAATTACTAAGGTTGCCTGTCCTAGTGCTGCTATTAATCTGTTTCTTTGCAGAAAGCGCCATCTTGCTGGCGCAACGCCAGGAGCGACTTCACTAATCAAGGCTCCGGTTTGTTTGATCTCACTAAAGAGCTCTAGGTTTCTAGACGGGTAGAGTCGGTCTATTCCGCCAGCCATGACTGCAATTGTTATACCACTAGCTTCTATCGCACTCTCATGAGCTTTAGCATCAATACCCAAAGCTCCACCGGAGACGATTGTGTAACCTCTCCCCACCAGATAGCGAACTAAATCTTTAGCTACCCCTAATCCATATTCGCTGGCTAACCTTGAGCCAACAACAGAGACCAATGGTTCCTCTAAAGTCTTCACATCACCGAGCATCCAAAGCGCTGGTGGTTCACCATTACCTAGATCTTCTAACTGGTGGGGCCATGCTTTAGATTGCGGAGTCAGCAGTTGCCCTTTGTGTTCCAAGAGAATATCTATTGCTCTGGAAACTTGATTAACTTTTAGTCTTCTCCGCCAGCATTCAAGCGAATCTGAAAGTGAGGATATAAACATAGGTGCACGGAACTTATCGTCAGGAAGCAGTTCCAGTATCTCTTTGGCAGTTTTGGTTGTTTTTACTTCTTCGAGTGCAAGCTCTGCGCCAAGTTGTTTTCTTATAAGGCCAGCCAGCATATCCCCTGGTTCGCAGATGTAACTCCAGGTGGCTGCAGTGATATCGATTGAGGACATCTCCCAAGTTTTTAGGAGAGAAACTCAGTTAGAAGAGATTAGGCGTAACTTGTTGAAAACTTTTGTTATTCGCCGACTGTTAGTTCTTTAGGAAGATCAAAAGCTTTACCGGTTAGCTCTTCGATGTTGACATCTTTGAAAGTCAAAACTCGAACGTTCTTCACGAAACGGTCGGTGCGGTAAATATCCCAAACCCACACATCGCTCATGTTTAGTTCGAAGTAAAAGTCTGTTTCAGTATCAATTCTTTTGAACTCAACTTCATTGGCTAGGTATAGACGACGCTCTGTTTCGATGACAAACCTAAAGGTGTCAACAACTGACCGGTATTCGCGGAATAGGGCTAACTCAGCCTCGCGGTCATAATCGTCAAATTCGTTCTCGTCCATGTGTGTAAAAGTCTAGTCCTGAAGAATCTTGGTTAGCCAACTGAGCCTATGGATTGGGGATGGACCATGCTCTTTGAGAGCAGCTATGTGATCTGATGAGGCATAGCCCTTATTTGAGGCAAGGCTAAACCGAGGATGTTCCTTGTCAATTTCCAGCATCAAGCGGTCTCTAGTGACCTTAGCGAGTACCGACGCACAGGCAACGCTGACACAGTCCCGGTCTGCCTTAGTTTTAGCAACAACATCAAAGCCCATTGTCTTAGTGCCAAGCCAGTTATGTGAGCCATCAAGAATGATTTGAACTCCATCACGAGCTAGCGCTGCTCTTAGCTCTGATTCTTGGAGCATTTCAGCAAGAGCCCTGGAGCCAGCTAGAGCCAAAGATTCAACTATGCCCTTGGTTTCTATCTCTTCAACGCTTGCCATACCAACAGCCCACGAGTGCACCCATGAAGAGACCTCAGGGAAAATAGCTTCACGAGTTTTTTCACTGATTAGTTTGCTGTCTCTAAGTTTTGCTGGCCAGTTCTCACTAATCTCTTTTAGATCGATAAGTGCTACGCCAACAGCAACAGGACCGGCAATTGAGCCTCTACCAACTTCATCAATTCCGATAATGAAACGTTTGCTTGCTGCAAACGTATTCTCGAAACTAAGGCTTGGGAGCTGGGATGTTTTTGAAGACATCTGAGTAATTATCTAGCCAAGTGATGTGAGCAAATGGCCAAGAGATAACGAATGCTCTACCAACAACATAGCTGGAAGCTACGAAACCTTTACCTGGAGTATTCGGATGATATCTAGAATCTTCAGAGTTACCTCTGTTATCTCCCATAACCCAGAATGAGCCTTTAGGTACTCTCACATCAAACTCAGTGTTAGAAGGGTTAGATCCTTTAGCAACATATGGTTCAACAATTGGCTTGCCGTTAATTGTGATTCGGTTATCAGCATCACAACAAACAATGTGATCTCCTCCGACTCCAATAACACGCTTAACTAAATGCTGATCATTATCAGGAGCTGCGAGACCGGTTACTGAAAGTAACCATTCCCCAACGACCGCTAGAGGATTGGTCGGCTTATCTTCAGGCATTGTTCCTAGCCAGCCACCAGGGTCTTTGAACACCACAACATCGCCACGGTTAAGAGGGATTGTGTTAGGTACTAACTCGTTGACAATGATTCGATCATTAATCTGCAATGTTTCGAACATTGAGCCAGAAGGAATATAGAAAGAGCGCAGGAAGAAAGTCTTGATGACAAAAGAAATGACTAGAGCTGAAACCAGAATTACTGCAGTGTCGATAAAGAATGCGAGTATGGCGTTTTTCTTTTTGATTTCGTTGAGTTGACGGCGAGCGTTTTTAAACGGTCCCCGAATACGGCGCTCTTTGTCTTTTTTCTTAGCCATTGTTGGAGGTTAAACCCTCTGCCTGATAACCGGCTGAGAGAAACTATCCCTGAGCCTGGTTGTCGCGCTTCTCGCGAATCTTCGCCTTCTTACCGCGAAGATCACGCAAGTAGTAAAGCTTCGCACGGCGAACTGCACCACGGGAGACTAGTTCAATCTTTTCGATAACTGGTGAGTGAACTGGGAAAGTTCTTTCAACACCAACCTGGAAAGAAACCTTACGCACGGTGAAGCTCTCGCGAACACCTGCACCTGAACGACGGATAACTACGCCCTGGAAAATCTGAACACGGCTGCGGTTACCTTCAATAATGTTTACGTGAACCTTCACGTTGTCACCTACGCGGAATGCTGGGATGTCCGTCTTTAGGTTTGCCTTGTCGACTGAGTCGAGAATTTGCATTTTATTCTGCCTTCTGTTCTTGCACGCAGGTCAATAACGGGTATCTTGTTTAGAGTTTTTGTTGTCTGTGCTCCCCTGCGGCAGAGCTTGAATTAGGCAACTTGTCTATCTTGCCATAGATACTGGCCTAGGGCAATCTCAGGGCAGAAGATCAGGCCTAATCGCCTTGGTTCTAGCCACAGCTTGTTCATGTCGCCACTTTGCTATCTCAGCGTGATTGCCACCTCTGAGAACCTCTGGAACCTCTAAATCACGCCAAACGGCAGGCTTGGTATAACTCGGATACTCCAAAAGTCCATCAGAATGAGACTCCTCGATAAGACTCTCAGAGTTACCAATAACACCTGGAATCAGTCTGGCAATAGCCTCAATCATGGCTAGTGCTGCTACTTCCCCACCATTTAGGACATAGTCCCCAAGGCTTACAAGTCTTACCTCTGCTTTAGTTTGAGCCCAATCAAAGACTCTCTGATCTATTCCCTCATACCTGCCACAGGCAAAAACAACGTGTTCTTTGTTTGCTAGCTCTTGAGCAGTTGCCTGCTTGAAGAGCTCTCCGGCAGGAGATGGAACAATCAACACTGTTGAGCCATCAGGGTTTAGTAGTTGATCTAGAGCTTCACCCCACGGTTCAGGCTTCATAAGCATGCCAGCACCACCACCGTAAGGTGAGTCATCAACGGTCTTGTGTTTGTCGTGAGTGAAATCACGAAGGTCAATGGCATTGAATTCAATGACTTTGTTTTCTTGAGCTTTACCAAGAAGAGAGATGTCTAAAGCATCAAAGTATTGAGGAAAAATCGTAACGGCATCAATGCGCATTATTAGTCCTCGATTTCCTCGAATAAACCAGCCGGTGGGGTAACAGTTATGGTCTTAGCTTCAATATCTACTGTTGAAACAAAAGCCTTAACAAAAGGAACCATGACTTCTTTTTCATCTTTAGTGCCAACGATAAGCATGTCTTGGGCTGGGTAATGCTCAACTCGAATGATTGAACCAACTTCATTTCCATCTCTAAGCACTGCTAATCCAACAAGTTGCTGGTCATACCAGGCATCAGGTTCAGTTGGGAGTTCATCAAGATCTTGGTTTACCAGCATGATGGCTTTGATTAGAGTCTCTGCTTGGTTTCTATCTTCGATGCCTTCAAGGAAAAGAACTGGTTGTGCGTTATACCAACGGAGTTCTTTGACGGTTACGGTCTTACCGAACCAAGGAGAAGTTTCAGGAACCTGAAGATTGAATGTTGCTCCAGGAACAAAACGTTCATTGGGAGCATCTGTGTATAGCTCTAGTTTGATAGCACCTTTAAGGCCGTGGGCCTTGAGTAACCGACCGACCCTAAGGCTGGTCTTACTAGAAATCGTTATCTACTACGTCTACGCGCACCTTCTTGCCATCGGCAAGAGCGTTAATGATGGTGCGCAAAGCTTTAGCGGTGCGCCCGTTGCGCCCGATTACTCGGCCAAGGTCGTCAGGGTGAACGTGAATCTCTAGGAGATCTCCACGGTTAGTGGAGCGTTCAGTGACAGTGGCATCCTCAGGATGATCCACAATACCTTTGACTAAATGTTCGAGCGCAGCGGCAAGCACGACTAAGCCTCTTCGGTCTTTTCAGCTTCAGCGGCAGGTGCCTCTTCAGCTGGTGCAGCTTCTTCAGCTACTACTTCAGCGGCTGCTTCTTCAACAACTTCAGCTACAGCTTCTTCAGCTACAACTTCTGCTGCTGCTTCAACAACATCTTCCAAGTTACCTTCAGCAACAGCTGCTTCAACAACTGCTTCGACTACGTCTTCTGCAACCTTGTCAGCCTGCTTCTTAACAACGATCTCTTCACGAGGCTTAAGAACTGGCTTCTTCTTGGTGTCTGCTACGAAAACTTCCTTAGCAACCTGAGGCTTCACTGTGTTCTTTGCTGTTGCGTCACCCTTTGACTTCTGGAAGTCACCGGTTAGCTTCAACAAAGCAGCTACCTGCTCGGTTGGCTGAGCACCAACACCTAGCCAGTAAAGAGCTCGCTCTGAATTGACTTCGATGATTGATGGGTCATTGGTTGGTACGTAACGACCGATCTCTTCGATTACGCGTCCATCACGCTTGGTGCGTGAATCTGCTACGACGATACGGTAGTGAGGCGTCTTCAGTTTTCCGAGACGCTTAAGGCGGATTTTTACAGCCACAATGCTCCTGTTTGTTATGTATTGAGGCGAACGATCAACCGTGAGCGTGGGGGCACACTCGGTATTCAAGCTCTATGGGGTTACCTAATCAGTTTGGTTAGAGGGTCAAACTGCAGGCAACCTCTCTATTGTGCCAGAAATACTGAGTCAGAGCAACAAACTAGCCACCAATGCCGAATGCTGAGCCGCCTTTGCCTGTTTTTGGAAGCTCGATTCCAGCAGCTTCAGCTGCTCTTTTGGCGGGGTTACCTGACTTCGAACCCTTCTTGCCCTTGTCTTTCTTAGCCTGAGGTCTGCCCATAGGAGGCATGCCTGCAGGCATACCCGGAATACCTGGGTTACCGCCGCGAGACATGGTCTTCATCATCTTGGCTGCTTGTTCAAACCTGTTTACTAAACCATTCACATCGGTAACAGTCATGCCTGAACCCTTGGCGATACGAAGTCTTCTTGAACCATTGAGAATCTTAGGATCTTTGCGTTCCTTAGGAGTCATTGACCTAATGATTGCTTCAGTGTGATCAATCTCTTTTTCATCGATGTTCTCAAGCTGGCTCTTGAGCTTATTTGCCCCAGGCATCATGGCAAGCATGTTCTTGATTGAACCCATCTTGCGAAGCTGTTGCATCTGATCTAAGAAGTCTTCCAAGGTGAAGGCATCCTTGGCCATCTTCTCGGCAATTTCACGAGCTTGCTCTTCATCAAAAGATTTCTGCGCTTGCTCGATAAGAGTGAGAATGTCACCCATGTCAAGAATTCTTGAGGCCATGCGATCTGGATAGAACGGTTCAAAGGCATCCATACCTTCACCATTTGAAGCAAAGAGAATTGGCTTACCGGTTACCTGAGCAACTGATAATGCTGCACCACCTCGAGCATCACCATCAAGCTTGGTTAGAACAACACCGGTGATGCCAACACCATCTTCAAAAGCTTTAGCCACGTTGACAGCATCTTGACCAATCATGGAATCAATTACAAAGAGGACTTCATCAGGTTCTGTTGCTTTTCTGATGTCATTAGCCTGTTTCATCAGTTCTTCATCAATACCAAGACGTCCTGCGGTATCAACAATTACAACTGAGAACTGCTTCTGCTTGGCGTGCTTGATGGCATCCTTAGCAACGCTCACAGGGTTACCCTTGCCATTACCTTCTTCAGGTGCAAATACTGGAACACCAACTCTTTCACCAATGACTTGAAGTTGGTTCACAGCATTAGGCCTCTGCAAGTCACAGGCAACCAGAATAGGTGTTTGTCCTTGATCTTTGAGCCACTTAGCTAACTTGCCTGCAAGAGTTGTCTTACCGGAACCTTGCAAACCGGCAAGCATGATTACTGTTGGTGGGTTCTTAGCAAAACTAATTCTTCTTTGCTCACCACCCAGGATTGTTACAAGTTCCTCTTGAACAATCTGAACTACCTGCTGAGCAGGGTTCAAAGCCTTAGATACTTCATCGCCTAGAGCTCGTTCACGAACAGCAGCAATAAAGTTCTTTACTACCTCTAACGCTACGTCTGCTTCAAGTAATGCTCTTCTGATTTCTCTAAGCGTGGCATCGATATCTGCTGCTGAGAGCTTTCCCTTGCTACGAAGGTTCTTGAACGTTTCGACTAAACGATCTGAAAGATTGCCAAACATTAGCTCTCCCCTACTAATCCAATTGCAAATTCACTGGCATCAAAGAAACCAAAGTCATCAATGCCTTCACCAATACCAACAAGCTTCACAGGAATATCTAACTGCTCTTGGATGGCATACACAATTCCACCCTTAGCTGTTCCATCCAGTTTGGTAAGAACAATACCTGTCACATTGGCTACCTCAGTAAAAGCCTTAGCCTGAGCCATAGCGTTCTGACCTGTGGTGGCATCAAGAACTAGTAGAACTTCGCTGATAGCTAGGTTCTTCTCGATTACTCTTCTGATCTTGCCAAGCTCATCCATAAGGCCCTGTTTGTTCTGCAATCTACCCGCTGTGTCAATAATCAAGACATCGCTGTTATTAGCTGTTGCTTTCTCTGCACTCTCAAACGCAACAGAAGCTGGGTCTTGACCTTCAATGGTTGGCTTCACTATTTCTGATTTGCTTCTTGTCGCCCAGGTCTCAAGTTGATCAACAGCAGCAGCTCTAAAAGTATCGGCAGCGCCAAGAGTGACCTTTGCTCCACCTTGAGTAAGCCAGTTAGCTAGCTTTCCAATAGTGGTCGTCTTACCAGCACCGTTCACACCAACAACCAAGATCACATAAGGCTGAACCCCGGTATCGAGTTTTAGTGCTCGATCATCCCTGCCGAATTTTTCAGTTAGCAGGTCAGTAAGAATCAGTCTTAGTTCGGACTCTGTTTTAGCGCCAGATTTCTTAGCCCTGTTCTTAACCTCTTGAACGATAGCTTCAGCAGCATCAACACCGAAGTCGGCTTGAATCAGAACATCTTCCAGTTCTTCTAAGTTCTCAACATCAAACTTGATTCGACTAAATAACGACTTGATGCCTTTAGTCAAAGATCGTTTAGGTAATTCAATTGGCTCTAGCTCAACCTGAGGAATCTCAACCTCAACTACTTGCTCAGTAACTTCTTCGCTTACAGGTGATTCAGTAACAGTCTCAACAACATCTTGGACTTGCTCTTCAATAACATGGTCTTGAACCTCTTCTGGGGCTTGGACATTCTTGTCCTTTTTGCGCCAGAACATTAACCCTGCCAAGGTTTACTCGTTTTCTTCTATGCGCTGACCAACCACGGCACTAATACCGTCTTGACGCATAGAAACACCATACAAAGCATCAGCAATTTCCATTGTTCGCTTCTGGTGAGTAACAATCACTAACTGAGAGGACTTCTTCAAATCAGTGAAGATGTTTAGTAGTCGACCTAGGTTGGCATCATCCAACGCAGCCTCAACCTCATCGAGAACATAGAACGGTGAAGGGCGGGCCTTGAAGATAGCAAACAATAAAGCTAGAGCTGCCAAAGATCGCTCTCCACCGGATAGCAAACTTAGACGCTCAATACGCTTACCAACAGGCTTGACGTTTACTTCGATACCTGTAGTTAGCAGGTTGTCGTGATCGGTTAGATAGATAGAACCAGTTCCACCTGGAAATAGCACTGGGAAGACTTCTTCGAATGCCTTCTTGGTATCTTCGAAGGCTTCTTCGAAGATGTTCTGCATCTTCTCATCAAGTTCTTTGATGATCTGAATTAGGTCTGCTCTGGTTTGAGTTAGGTCTGTTAGTTGTTCCGTTAGGAACTTGTGACGTTGCTCTAAAGCAGCAAACTCTTCAAGAGCTAGTGGGTTCACTCGACCAAGACGCTCAAGTAATCGCTCTGCTTCATGCAAACGCTTCTGCTGTTCTGATCTAACAAAAACCTTAGGAGACTCTGGGTTCTCAGGATCTGGAACTAGCTGGTCTGGTCCATACTCATTTACTAGAACCTGTTGGTCCAAGGCTAGATCTTCATTTGCCTTAGCTACCAGGTTGGCTAAGTTCAAACGCTTCTCGTGGTTAGAAAGTTCAATGTCGTGAACGGTTTGAGTAAGAGCAGAGAGTCTGTTCTGAATAGTTGCTGTTTCACCACGAAGGCGAACAAGTTCTTCATTCTGATTACGACGCTTACTCTCAAGATCATGTAATTCAAGTTTTGCTTGCTGGGAAGAAGCTTCGATAGCAGTGATAACTACCGGTAGCAACGTTAAGACGCTTTGTGCACTAGCAAGCTGTTTAGCTTGAGCAAGAGCGGCAATCTTAGATTTCTCAATGGCATCTAGTGCTTCAGTGATCTGAGATCTAAGTAGTGTCGCTCTGTCGGTTTCAACTCTTAGTCGCTCGGTAGCTGCACCTAGTTCAACTCGAACATCTAGTTCTCGCTGGCGAGCATTATCTAGTGCAAGAGCAAAGTCAGCTCTAGCTGATGTGTCTAGGTTTGGTCTTACTCGCTTAGAGAACTCTTGGTACTGAGTCTCTGCTGTATTAACTGCTGCAACAACAGTTGCGATAACTTCACGAGCAGTATCAGCAACACGAGAAAGACGAGCACGTTCACCATCAAGAGCTTCAACCTGAACTCTTAGACGGCCTAGCTTTTCAGCATTTGAAGCCAATTCAGTATCGTGCTTCTTCAGTTCAGCAAGGGCACGAGCAGTTTGTTCCTTGGCAGTTGTTTCCTGAGTTCTAGCCTGGGCTAGTTCTGCTCTAGTGCTTTCGATTTGAGCGTTAACCTGGGTGAGCCCTGATTCAGCGGCATCACGTTCAGCAACTAGTTCAACCTTTGAAGGCTCTTGACCGGAACCACCACGGATAACGGACTCTGTTAGAAAATCGCCCTGCTTAGTAATAACAACAAGAGCTAAAGCTTTAGGTTCAGCACTGTATAGACGCTTAGCAGCTGCTAGGTCATCAACAATTACAACGTTGACAAGGTTTGCAAGGATTCCTGAAGGTGCGTCAACAACGTCAACAGCATTTCTAGCGCCAGTAATCTGAGGCAGGTTAACCGGTTTGATCTTGCTTTCAATATCAGCAACAACTAGCTCAACACGACCACCGTTATTTGCCTTTAGGTGTTCGATTGCTGAGAATGCTTCATCCCTAGAATCGGCGACGATAGCGTCAGCCAATGTTCCAAGAGCTGATGCGATAGCTGCTTCGTAACCAGCATCAATCTTGATGTGTGAGGCAACAAGGCCTCTAATGCCTCGAAGGCCAGCTGAAGTAAGTTCAGTGGTTCCATCTTTTTGCTCAAGCATCAGATTTAGTGCACTGCGCTTAGCTAAGAGACCATCGCGTTCACGTTCACTCTGATGTAAGGCATCACGAAGAGATTCAATCTTGGCTGCAACTTCAGATACCTGTTTTTGAGCAGCATCGTAATTCTGCTCAAAAGAATTATCTTTTGGTGAAGAGTTATTCAGTTCACGCTCAAGCGCTTCAAAATCAGTAACAGCATTGCTGTGACGAGATACTGCTTCCTGCAGTGCTTCATCATGACGAGCTAACTCCTCATTAGCTGAAGAGAGTCTTGCCTGAGCCAGAGTTGTTTCTCCTGCAAGACGTGCAAGCTCAGTATCAAAAGCAGCAATCTCTGCCGACTTACTGGCAGCCTGGTTATCAAAATCTTCTAGTAGTGCTCTGGCTTCATCGCGAGCAATTTCAGCATCTCTAAGAGCACCGCGAAGAGTTTCAACAGCAACGGTTAGTTCCACCACGTTGTTATCTGCAGCTTTTGCATCAGCTTCAATAGCTAGCGGGTCAACCTGAGAAGCACTAACAGCAGCTTGAGAATCTAGCAAGGTAACTCTTTGATTAGCGATAGCCAACATGGTGCGGAAACGTTCAGTGATTGTGTCAAAGGAGAAAGCAAGTGATCTTGCAACTTCAACTTCACTGGACATCTGCTGAGTTTCAAGTTCAGTAAGTCTTGAGTTATTTTCATCTAACTGGTGCTGAAGGATGTTCTTCTCAGCTTTACGATCTGCTTCAGACTGTGAAGTCTCGTCAAGACCATTTAGTAAGTCAACGATGTCTGCTGCCATTAGACGTGCTCTGGCATCTCTAACAACAGATGCAATACCCTGAGCTTGTCTTGCAGTCTCAGCTTGCTGAGATAGTGGCTTTAGTTGTCTTCTAACTTCACCGGCTAAGTCGTTTAGACGAGTTAGGTTTGCCTGCATTGCATCAAGCTTGCGCTCGGTCTTTTCTTTACGACGACGGTGCTTGAGAATTCCAGCAGCTTCTTCGATGTATCCACGACGCTCTTCAGGGGTTGCCCGCAAAATACCATCGAGCATTCCCTGACCGACGATGACGTGCATCTCACGGCCCAAACCGGTATCGCTTAGTAGTTCCTGGACATCAAGTAAACGACATGCTTCACCATTGATCGCATACTCAGATCCACCACTTCTAAAAAGTGTTCTTGAGATAGTAACTTCGCTGTAATCGATTGGTAGAGCACCGTCAGCGTTATCAATGGTTAGTGAAACTTCAGCTCTACCTAGAGGACCTTTAGTAGCGGTTCCGGCGAAGATAACGTCTTCCATCTTGCCACCGCGTAGAGTCTTAGCTCCCTGCTCACCCATAACCCAAGCCAGAGCATCAACAACGTTAGATTTACCTGAACCGTTAGGACCAACAACAGCGGTAACGCCTTTTTCAAGGATAAAAGTCGTAGGGTTGGCGAACGACTTAAAGCCCTTTAGGGTAAGGCTTTTCAGATGCAAGAGCGTTCGCTTTCGTTCTAGGGAGGTGGCTTTAAAATCCACAGGGTCTGTATAAAAATTACCTTATTTGAAGACCCTACTTGGTCGCTTTGGCCATTTTGGGGCTCTAAGCCCGTCTTCTCTGGCAATAAGCGCAGAAATGCGAGCCTCGGTTCATCCAGTTATCCCGCCTTATTGCCCGGCCACACCGCTTACAAGGCAACCCGGTCAAGCCGTAGGCATTGAGGCTAATGCTGAAATAGCCCGATTCCCCGTTGATGTTCTTGTATTGCTCATCGAAGCTAGTTCCCCCAGCCTCAACAGCGTTAGCAAGAACTACCCTGACATGCTCTAGGAGCTCTTTTGCCTTGGCTTTAGAGATACTGTCAGCGCTCTGGTCATAGTGCAGTTTGGCTAGCCACAAACTCTCATCGGCATAGATATTGCCAATACCGCTAAGCACTCCTTGGTCTAATAAGACCCTTTTGATCCCGGACTGTTTCTTCTTGAATAGCTTCAAAACTGCTTCTTCGCTGAAGGACTCATCCAATGGATCTCGTGCAATATGAGCTACCTGGTTAGGAATCATGTTTAGCCAAGGTCCTGTTACCCCAGCACTAAAACCACCTGGTAAACCATCATTGGTATCGCCCATGACATCAATAGCTAAAGAACCAAAGATTCTCTGGTCAACAAACCTGAGTTCATACTTCTGACCATCATTGGCTTTGAGGTAAATAGTTATTCTGTTTAGAGCATCCTCTGGAAACCCTGGTGTTCTAAGTAGTATCTGACCACTCATACCAAGATGACCGATTAGCGCTAGCTGCTCTTCATTCTTTTGTTTGTTGAGGGGTAACCATAGGAACTTGCCCCGTCTAACAGCAGCTTGCAAAGTTCTGCCAGTAAGGGTTTCAACAAAATCCCCCACTGATGCAGGATGACGTTTTAGCGAACGAGAATCGTGAATAACAACTTTGGTAACTTTTGCTCCAGTGACAACTTCAGCTAAACCGGCACGAACGGTTTCAACTTCAGGTAACTCAGGCACGTTTAGCCTCGAAGAACTTTAAGGGCAGCGATAGCGGCAGTTGCTTCGGCTGCTTTTCTGGAACGGCCTTCACCCTTGGCTATGACTTCCCCTGAAACGATTACAGCTGCAAAGAAGTTACGGTCGTGATCAGGACCTTCATGAGTGACCTCAAAGATTGCTTCCAGCTTGTTTTGTGATTTCAAAAGTTCAGAAAGAACAGTTCTAGGTTCACTGGTTTCTAGTAGTTCATCTTCTGAATTGATAAGTGGAAAAATAAGCTTCTCGATTAGCTCTGATGCAACGCTCAAGCCACCAGATAAATAAGCTGCTCCGATAATTGCTTCTAAGGTGTCAGCCAGGATATTAGATTTCTCTTTGCCTCCTGAAACAAGTTCACCTTTACCAAGACGAACAAACTCACCTAAACCAATTTGGTTAGCAGCAACAGCGAGAGTTTTGGCAGATACGGTTGCGTTTCTAAGTCTTGATAATGAACCTTCATCCATTTCAAGATTCTGATTGAAGATGTGTCCAGTTACGACAAAACCCAACACTGAATCGCCTAGAAACTCTAATCGTTCGTTGTTGGGTATTTTGCCGTTCTCGTAAGCATAAGAACTGTGAGTTAGAGCAAGCTCTAATAAAGTTTCTTCAATGCTTATGCCAAGCCGATTAGTTAGCGTGGCGTAATTCAAGATCTTGAGCCTATTGTTTAGGCGTCAGCTACCTTGCGGCCCTTGTACTCGTAGAACTGAACGTCACCGTTCGAGTCTTCTACGGCACGAGCACGGTGAGGCAAGCTGTATACGGTCTTACCGTTTACGACAGTCTTTACCAACTGGGTGTTGTTAGCTACCCATGCTGAGCGACGGTGGCGGGTGTTTGATCTCGACAGGCGTCTCTTAGGTACTGGCATTAGTCTTCTCTTTCTTGTGCAAGCTTCTTAAGTTCACTCCACCGCGAATCAATCGGGGCTTCATGAGCGTGATCCGGATCTTCATTCAACTTCGCACCACATTCAGCACACAAACCAAGACAGTCTGCACTACAAATTGGGGTGAACGGAAGATTTAGAACAACCGAGTCAACAATGACAGGTTCCAAGTCGATTTTTTCATCCTGGATGACCAAGTCATCTTCTACCTCTAAAGAATAGGCGAAAAGCTCCTGAATATCTACCTGAATCGGCATAGTCAAAGGCTCTAAGCACCTTGAACACTCTGCTTGAGCCTCAGTTTTGAGTCCACCAGAGACATAAATACCCTCATGAACGCTCTCTAGGCGAAGAGAAAGCCTGATATCGGCACCTTTAGGGACAATGGCAAGACCTGCGCCTAATGGCTCTTCCAGCTGGAAAGTAGGGTCAACTTCTCGCATGTGACCTGGCTTATGCATCAAATCATGCACAGCAATACTCAATGAACTCATTAGCTTCTAAGTGCCTTCGCTACTACATCTGGAACGTATTTACTGATATCTCCCCCAAGGTCAGCAACCTGCTTGACCAAAGACGATGAGACAAAACCATGAACCGGATCAGCTGGAATAAACACGGTCTCGATACCGGACAAATCTCTATTCAGCTGAGCCATAGGTAACTCATAATCAAGATCCATGTTGGTTCTAACACCCTTGACCAAAGCATCAGCATTCACGGTCTTGCAGTAGTCAACCAGCAAACCGCTTTCAAAAGAATTAACCACGAAGTTACCTGGCTTACCAGCAAGAGTCTCGGTAATCATCTGCACTCTTTGAGTAGCGGTGAATCTAGGTTTCTTAGCAGGGTTATGAACAACAACAATGTGAACAGTTTCAAACATCTTCGCAGCGCGAATAGCGATGTCGAGATGACCGTAGGTGAACGGGTCGAATGAACCTGGATAAACGGCGATGGCCATGTCTCTAGGTTAGCCGACTATGACTTAGTTAGAAAGTCTTGCCTTACTTTATCTAGCTGGTCCAGTGTTTGAGCCAGTAAGACATGCTTTTCCAGTGTTGGATCAGTCTCAAAGATGGAGATAACTTCTTGCCTAGCTTCTTGGATAAGAGCACTGTCAGCAAGGACTCGAAGCAATCGAAGACTAGATTTGCCACCAGATTGAGTTGAGCCCAGGACGTCACCTTCTCGTCTTAGTTCAAGATCTATCTCACTTAGTTTAAAACCATCTGTTGTTGCAGCAACTGCCTGAACTCGCTCAAGTGCTAACGAGCCTTCTTCAGCGCTGGTGAGCATGAGACACAAACCAGGTAGTCCACCACGACCAACTCGGCCTCGTAGCTGGTGAAGTTGAGAAACACCAAATCTGTCAGCATCCAAAATCACCATGGTGGTTGCATTAGGCACGTCAACACCAACTTCAATAACAGTTGTTGAGACTAAGACATCTATTTCTTTATTTGTGAAAGCTGCCATGGTCTCAGCTTTTTCTTCTGATGACTGACGACCATGCAGAACAGCAATCCTTAAACCTTTAAGCACAGGGTTGTTCTTCAAACTCTCAGCAACACTTATTGCTGCAGCTAGCGGCCGCTTAGGTTTAGGGGCTTCACCTTCGGTGAAGAACTCATCTTCAATTTCTGATGCTCCACCACTGGCAGTAAGTTCAGCACCATCATCGGCATCATCAATGCGAGGACAGACCACAAAGACCTGTCTGCCATTAGCAACTTCTTCAGCAACTCGTTGCCAGACTCGACCAACTAGTTGAGGTTGACTGTCTGTGATTACGTGGGAAGTAATTGCCTGTCTACCTTGAGGTAACTCAGTTAGAACTGAAACATCAAGATCCCCGAAGACTGTAACGGCAAGAGTTCTTGGTATCGGTGTTGCAGTCATGGTTAGAACATGAGGTGGCTGTTTACCTTTGAGTCTCAGCGCTTCTCTTTGATCAACACCAAAGCGGTGTTGCTCATCAATAACAATGAGTCCCAAATCAAAGAACTCAACCTTCTCCGCAAAGAGTGCATGTGTTCCAACAATGATCTTGGCTTTACCTGAAACCAGAGAAAGCATTGCACTCTTACGATCAGCTTGACTCATCTGACCGGTTAGCAATGTAAGTCCAAGTTCTTTGGCAAGAGCTGGCCCAAGTGTTCTTTCAATAGACCTGAAGTGTTGGGCTGCAAGAACTTCAGTAGGGGCCAGTAATGCTGACTGCCCATCACTATCGGCAACAGTAAGCATCGCTCTAACTGCAACCAGTGTTTTACCAGAACCAACTTCACCTTGCAGTAATCGATTCATTGGATGTCCAGTTGCCATGTCTTTAGCAATGTCGTTACCGATAACTACCTGACCGTTGGTAAGAGTGAAAGGTAAAGCTTTATCAAACTGAGCAAGTATTCCGTTTTCTTTCGCAACTCTTATTGCACTTATCTGATGTTTACTTTCAAGTCGTGCTTTGACGAGTGATGCCTGCAACAAGAAAGCTTCGTGATAGCGCAGAGTATCTCTAGCTGCCATCCAGTCCCCCATGTTTGCAGGTTGATGAATCTTCTGGATGGCATCTGCAAGTGAAAGCAGGTCATGCTTCTTGATTAGTTCCGCTGGAACTTCATCTTCGATAGGTGGAATTACATCGAG
>JBBAMM010000012.1:30756-35963 GCA_040402475.1 Rhodoluna sp. | reverse complement strand
ACCATGAGTAAATCCTTTCTGCTTAGTTAAACACAGAAGGCGAGCACATTGGCTCGCCTAACTGAGATAAAAGACTTAGTTCTTTTTACGAACCTTACGCCGCAACAACGATGTTTACGACTTTACGTCCGCCCTTTTCGCCGAACTCTACTGAACCAGCAGCTAGAGCGAACAGAGTGTCGTCCTTGCCACGGCCAACGTTACGACCTGGGTGGAAGTGTGTGCCACGCTGACGAACGATGATTTCACCTGCGTTGACTTCTTGACCTGAGTAGCGCTTAACACCTAGACGCTGAGCGTTAGAGTCGCGACCGTTACGGGTTGAGGAAACACCTTTTTTGGATGCCATTTGCTAATCCTTACTTGATCTCTGTGACCTGAACACGGGTTAGGTCAGCGCGGAAACCCTGACGCTTCTTGTAACCAGTCTTGTTCTTGTACTTCTGGATAACGATCTTTGGACCACGAAGGTTACCTAGCACGGTTGCAGTTACCTTTACCTTTGCTAGCGCTTCAGCTTCGTGTGTGACTTTGTCACCATCAACCAGCAACAAAGCAGGTAGCACGATAGAGCCACCAGCCTGAGCCTTGAGACGGTCAAGCGTCACGATGGTGCCTACTGACACCTTTTCTTGGCGGCCACCCGCGCGGACTACTGCGTAAACCACAGATATACCCTTTGTTCGAAAAAATCTTGGATTTGGTTGCTCTTAGGGCAACAAGGTTCAATCTTAGCGTCCAAGTTGGCGCTGGTCAAACCTTATTGACCCTGTTTTTACTGCTCTTGGATTGCTCCTGGGGTGATCTCTCCCCCGCTGGAGACTCTCCTGGACTTACGCTTAGGCTCACCGGCAGGTGTTGCCTCAGGTAGTGCATCCATTACAGTTTCCAGTGTTTTAGGGGCTGAATCGCTCATAACGCTGCTGCTAGCAGCAATTTTAGACATCAGATTCTTAGCTTCTTCAGCCTTTTCAGCGGTAACAACCTTGGCTGGCTCTACCCTTGGCTTGCGCTCTTGGGAGTCTTCCTTAGGGGCTTGGTTGTCCCGATTGCCCTTGTTTTTGCCCTTGTTGTTCTTGTTTTTGTTGTTGTTTTGCTTTTGTGGACGGTCATCATCCTCAATGTGCTTGTTCTTCAGAACAGGCTCATGGTGAACAATCAAGCCACGACCTGCACAAACTTCACAAGGCTCGCTAAAGGCTTCAAGAAGACCAATACCTATCTTCTTACGAGTCATCTGAACTAGTCCAAGGGATGTAACTTCAGCTACCTGGTGCTTGGTTCTATCTCTAGAGAGGCATTCCATGACTCTTCTAAGCACTAGATCACGGTTGGACTCTAAGACCATGTCAATAAAGTCAACAACGATGATTCCACCGATATCACGAAGACGTAGCTGTCTAACGATTTCTTCAGCTGCTTCCAAGTTGTTCTTGGTAACAGTCTCTTCAAGGTTTCCACCTGAACCGATGAACTTACCGGTGTTCACATCCACAACAGTCATAGCTTCGGTTCTGTCGATAACCAGAGATCCACCAGAAGGTAGGTAAACCTTGCGGTCTAGTGCCTTGATGATCTGTTCGTTAATTCTGAAGTGATCAAAAGCATCGCCAGTTCCAGAGAATCTCTCAACACGCTCAAGTAGATCTGGTGCAACATCTTTGAGATATCCTTCGATGGTTGCGAAAGGAACATCGCCATCAATGATCATCTTCTGGAAGTCTTCATTGAAGACATCTCTAACAATCTTGATAAGTAGATCAGGTTCACTACTTAGTAGTGCTGGTGGTGTTGAGATTTCAGCGTTACGGCTAATCTCCTCCCACTGAATCTGCAATCTTTGAACATCTTCAGTTAGTTGCTCTTCGGTAGCACCTTCAGCTGCTGTTCTAACAATTACTCCCGCATCTGCCGGCAAGATCTCTTTCAAGATCTTCTTCAGTCTCGTGCGCTCTGATTCAGGAAGTTTGCGGCTAATACCGTTCATGTTGCCGTTAGGAACATAAACCAGGTAACGACCAGGAAGTGAAACCTGTGAAGTTAGACGAGCACCTTTTTGACCCACTGGGTCTTTAGTTACTTGAACTAAAACCTTGTCGCCAGATTTAAGCGCAAGCTCAATCTTTCTTGGCTGGTTACCAACCTCTGCTAATTCCCAGTCAACTTCACCGGAATACAACACAGCGTTACGGCCTCTACCAATGTCAACGAAAGCCGCTTCCATCGAAGGTAAAACGTTTTGAACTTTACCTAAGTAAACATTTCCAATCAAAGATGTGTCTTGGGCTTTAGCAACATAGTGCTCAACCAAGATCTTGTCTTCAAGAACACCAATCTGAATCTTGTCGTCCTTGCTTCTAACGACCATGATGCGGTCAACTGCTTCACGACGAGCTAAGAACTCTGATTCGGTAATACGGTTAGATCTTCTACCTGAATCTCTACCATCACGTCTTCTTTGCTTCTTAGCTTCAAGACGAGTTGAACCTTTAACTCTGGTTGGTTCGTTGCTAGGAGCTTTAGGTTCTCTAGGGGTTCTAACCTTGACCACTACATTCGGTGGTAGTTCACCTTCAACCGCTTCACCTGAACGACGACGTGAACGAACACGACGGTGTGAACCATCTGCGTTAGTGTCATCGTTTTCAACGATCTTGCCGCGCTTCTTATCAATCTTTGGAGTTGGCAGATCAGGTGCCTGGAAGATAAGTGAGATGCCAGAAGCTGCTACCGGTGCTTTGGTTTCGACTACTTCTTTTTCTTGAGGCTTTTTAGCCTTAGCTGGCTTTTCAGCTTTAGCTGGCTCAGTGGTCTCAACCTCAGCTTTACCGCGCTTACGAGGTTGCTTTTGAGGAGTAGTTTCTACTTGTTCTTCAGTTACAGATTGCTCTGTGTTCTTTTTCTTCACCATTTAAGGTGCTCCATGCCCGGTAAAAGCCCTAGGCCACACTCACTTGGGCTTTCGCCTAAAATCTCTCGTTATTCACGGTTGTGAACAACTAAACCTAATATCGCGAGGTACAAATCCCGTGACCACTTGTAACTGCCCGATGGGTCTTACGTAAAAGTGTCTAAAGTACCTGCTAAACCTTTGTTTATCTCTGTGTGGTCGAGATGAACTACTTTCAGTATGGCACAGAAGATTAAAAAAATCGTTATGAAAATAGTCTCTTTTTTGAGAACAGGCCAAATAGGCCTCTAAAGATTAGGAAAATGACTACTGGGGTGGCCAAATATGCACTCGGGACGAAGGTCCAAATGGATATGCCAAACTTTGGGTCGCCTCCTAGCAGATCAATGGCTAGAAAAATCGTATGTGACGCTAGTAATCCAATGACTGGTCCTAGAACAGAGGGATTGACTGGCCAAACCAGTAGCTTAATTCTCGACTTGCCAGCAATGTAAATAAATCTAGTTTGGAAGAACACATGCATTAGGACAACGGAAAGCGTAGCGATAAACATAACAAAATTTGCGCCAGACAGCCATCCCGCTAGGAATAATGGCCATATTAGGACAAATGATGCTGAATTTAAGAGACCAATGTGAAATCCTGGAATTCGAGTGTATGAGACCAGAAAAAAGAGCCCGATGATTGTGTATGCAACCACAAATATCAAAAATGGTGCCGTTGAGAGGGTTCTGCTTTTATTCAAGAAACTTTCCTAACCATTAGAATTCGATGGATTTCAAGTCCGGATACGCGTAACACTCAGGTTTTAGGACGTCAAATCCAAGGCAGCCATAGGAGTACTTATAACGCTGATAGATGACTGTCCAATCGGGGTTCACGTTAGTCCTCACATACACTTCATGATCTGGCACGGTGTTTCTAACGCCCGAAATTGTATACTTTCCGGACCTTGCGACGTATACATCAAGATCATAATAAATTGGTGCCACAATCAGGCAAAAAGGGTCGGCAACGTTGTGTTGCATCCGAAAGTGAGCCAGAGATGTTGAAATCGAAATTTGGGATAACTGAATCCCATCCGTGTTCTGGAATATGGTTTTTTCCCATTTCCACTTTTCCAAACCTACTATCTTGTCATCCCATGTGAAGTAGCTGCTGGAGCCGACGTATCTGTAATCCTGAAGGGCAGCTGTTAGCCAGTCAATTCGAACATCAAATCGCGTTCGGTAACTCTCACTATCTGGGTCAAATCCACGGTTATCACCTCCAAAAGCTGCCTTAATTGGCCATGGGATGCACTGACTAAGCATATTCTGCTCAAGGTATTTCTCTCTAATAAAAGTTTGATATCGCAGCCGAGTGGAGGTGGGTGAAACTGTCGTTGCTACAGCGGAATCTAGTCCAAGATAAGGCTGGTTTAAGTTCAAATCTAGAATCAGTACTCTCGTCATGAATACTTCAAGGTTTGAGCTTTGATCCTCTCCTAGATTCGGAGTTGACTCAGTTACCTCTATATAGTTCTTACCAAATCGTGGGCTAATGTTTTTTAGTATTCCGTCGGAGTTGAAAAACACTTCAGAGCCTTGGTCTGTATTGACACTCAACGTGTTGCCCTTAGCAAGTGTGTTCCAAGTTACATGGATTGAGTCGCCTTCGAACTCAGCAACCACAGAAGTGGTGAGTAGTTGAACTGTGTCAATAACTTTTGGAGATATGGACGTTTCTGGAAACGGGCTGAACCCAGAGAAAATGAGTCCTAAAACTATTAGCCCCACAGAATAAGTTTTTTTATACAATATTTTCCCCCTTTGTTGCCAACCTAGCACACACAAGTCTTTGTTTGTGTCCACCCTAGCAAATATAAGTCGTGTATTGCAGCAACATGTTTAGGCCGGATAAGAACCACAATGCATCTGTTCTGAAATATTCAGCTATGGCATACTTGACCTGTGAGCGAACAAAACAGCGTAAACACAGGGATTAACGCCCCTAAATCACTGGCTTGGACCATGATCGTTTTCGGTCTTATCGGTTGGATTGGGGCTTTTGCCCTGACCCTGGAGCGCTTTCATGTGGCAGCTAACCCTGATGCAGCACTTAGCTGCGATCTAAA
Organism: Rhodoluna sp.; assembly: GCA_040402475.1. Classification (GTDB taxonomy): domain Bacteria; phylum Actinomycetota; class Actinomycetes; order Actinomycetales; family Microbacteriaceae; genus Rhodoluna. The sequence continues at coordinate 30,936 of JBBAMM010000012.1, read as the reverse complement.
CGTTTTCATTTCCTGCAAGTCTGTGATGCTCACCCCAACAGCTAGATTGTTTGGTTTCCCTAACTCACTTATTGGTCTAGCTGCATTTATGGCACCAATCATTGTTGGCTTTGCAATTCTTGCTGGAGCTAAGTTTGCGATGTGGTTCTGGAGATTATTCCTAGTTGGAAATATTCTTGG
>JBBAMM010000012.1:27214-30656 GCA_040402475.1 Rhodoluna sp. | reverse complement strand
AGCGTACCCTGCTCTACATCATTCAAAACTGGCCAGTAAAGATTGGCATCATCGGGATTTGATAAAACAAAACCTTGAGGGCCAGTGGTTGTAAAGAACTTCGTGTTCGGCTCGAGGATAAAGTCACCCTTGTATATGTCGGTTTCTGATTCGAACTTTGCGGCAACAGAAAAAACACCGACTTTTAAACCCTTAATCCTGGATTCTAAAGCTGAGTTTGAATTCTTGGGGCTCAACATAGCTTCAACTAAAACGACATCATCTTGATTGAGATCTCCCTTTATGGAGCTGAAAACTCTAACTTCGAATACTGTCGTTTTCAAATAAGTACCTTGCAGTGACTTAGATACCCACTCACGAGTACCTTTGACACCAATCACTTCCCCTGCAAACACTGTTGTCGCTACATCGGCTAAAACCTGTGGGGAGCTGGCGGCTTGAAAATCAAGACCTGGGTGGTTTACTTCTTCTGCAATTTGTGACACAAAGCTTGAAGAGGATACTTTTGTGGCAGCCTCCAAGTTTGATGAGCAACCCGAAAAAGATAAAGATACTCCAAGCACCAACGTTGTACATAATATTTTTTTCATGTTAACTTCTCCTAGTAGTAGCTATTGATGTGTGAAACATGGTGTGCGTTGTAATTAATTAGTGATGAGCTTCCGCTGATCATGCAATCATCTCCAGTTGTTGCATGAGATAGCCCGACACTATGACCAAGTTCATGGCAAGCAGTCTTGCGGCGGTTTTGATAATCATTCAGTAAATCTGAGTTCAGAACGATAGTTGACCCTGCGCAAACTCCAGCCTGCTGGGCAAACTTGCGACAGGCAGTCTGTCCCCTGATACCTGCCCAAAATGGACCATTTTTCACCATGAAGGCTACATCTGTATCAGCACTGCAGGTTATTGATTCTTGAACAGTTATCTTGGTTTGACTTTGAAGATTTGTTAAAGCATCTAACATGGGATTTTGCCAAGCTGGAATGTAGTTTAGGTCAAAACAATACATTTGTAATGAGTTGTCAGCGTAATAGTAGGAATCGGGAGGGCCACCGCCAAAAATATCTGCTCGCGCGATAGAAGGGCTAATTGTCATCCCCACGATTGACAACGCAACGATAGCGTTTTTAGTGGTTCCCAAAATACTCTCCCCCATAAGATGAATTCTTACCTCACACTATAACAGTAAAAATATGACTTATGAAGCCGTATGGAAACGAAACGTCTGAGAGCTAGAACCAAAGACCAAGTTCACGGTTAGCAGATTCAACTGAATCTGAACCATGAACAAGGTTCTGCTGAACCTTTAGACCCCAGTCACGACCAAGATCTCCTCTAATAGTTCCAGGAAGTGCAACTGTTGGATCCGTTGCTCCTGCCAATGCTCTGAAACCTTCGATAACTCTGTTGCCTTCAACTCTTAGCGCAACAACATCACCTGATGCCATGAATTCAACAAGTGGCTCATAAAAAGGCTTACCCTCGTGCTCTGCATAATGTTTAGCTAGAAGTTCTTTAGAAGGAGTTAGCTTCTTCACATCAGAAATCACATAGCCTTTAGCTTCAATGCGTCTGATGATTTCACCAATGAGGTTGCGCTTAACGCCATCTGGCTTGATAAGTACCAGTGTTTGTTCAGACATTATTTACTCTCCTTGGATTCAACTGTTATTTCAAAGGTATCAACACTTTCACGTGCTTTACGTGCAAGGTCAATGGTGGCTCCGGCAATCATTGCCCAAGCCCAGAGACTTACGAAGATAACTGAGACGATAATCATCCAGAAATCAACGTAGAAAGAAATCACAAATAGCACCAGTTGCAAGAACCAGCCAAACCAGTAAGACCCCTTCTTACCCAAATAGCCAGGGGTCAAAATCATGACTGCTGAGAAGCTCAAACCAATAGCCCAAACAGTAGGGGCAGGAGCTACCTTCAAACCAAAGGCCACTAAAGTTCCAAAGAACACCACGAAAGCTTCAAAAGCTAAAACCATTGAACCTAAGGTACTTCTGATAGATCGATTAGACATCTGCATCCTCCTGGATTTGTCTGAACTTGAGAACATCGCCGATAAGACTGATGGAACCTGTAACAACAATTGTCGCATTAGGAGTTGGTGGCAGCTTCGCTTCAGCAAGAGAGAGTGCATCTCTGAAATCCTCTGCAACAGTTACTCGTTCATCACCAAAGATCTCTCTTGCAGTAATCGCTAGCACCTCAACATCATGAGCTCTAACACTGGTGCTCTTAGTAATAACTACTTCAGCTAAGACCGGCTCAAGAGCACTAAAGATACCGATGGCATCTTTATCGTTCAACACAGACATAACTGCAACCGTGTGCGGTAAACCAAATGAGTTCTCCAAAGCACTAGCAAGAGATGCTGCACCGTGAGGGTTATGTGCTGCATCCAAGATGATTCTTGGTTTACGACTAACCAACTGTAAACGGCCAGGAGATGAAACATCAGCAAGCGCTGGCTTCAAGATGTGTTCCGCTAGTGGAGCGGTTGCAGAACCAATGAACTCTTCAACAGCAGCAACAGCTAAAGCAGCGTTAGCTGCTTGGTAAGCGCCATGAAGAGGAATAAAGAGATTCTCGTAGGTACCAGCTAGGCCCTGCATAGAGAAGGTAACGCCAAGATCTGATTCAACAAACTCGGTAACCGCAAAATCTCTACCTAGCACCTTGAATGTGTCAGCTAGTTCTTCTGACTTCTGCTCAAGAACTAGCAAAGCATCTGCCGGTTGAACAGCAGAGACAACAGCGGCCCCTGATTTGATGATGCCTGATTTAGTTGTTGCAATCTCGGTGATGGTCTCCCCTAGACGTTCAACGTGATCAATATCTATTGGTGTGAATACTGCAACATCACCGTCGGCAACGTTAGTTGAATCCCATTCCCCACCCATACCAACTTCAAGCACTAGAACATCAATAGGTGCATCAGCAAAGGCTGCAAAAGCTAATACTGCTAAAGCTTCGAAGAAGGTAAGTCTTGATTCACCTTTAGCTAGTAGCTCTTGGTCAACCATTTCAAGCACTGGTTCAATGTCTTTGAACACTTCATACAGAATCTCATTTGAGATAGGTTCACCATCTAAAGCAATACGTTCATTGAGATCAATTAGATGAGGGCTGGTGAACCTGCCGGTTCTTAGACCATGCTCTCTAAGGATTCTTTCGATGATTCTCGTTGTGCTTGTTTTACCGTTAGTGCCAGTTATGTGAATAACTCGGTAAGCCTTCTGCGGGTCTCCTAGTAATTCAACTGCTCTTCTGGTTGGTTCAAGTCTTGGGCGAAGCTTATGCTCTGGAATACGAGCCATGAGGGAAGCTTCAATTTCTTGAATCTTGGCTAATGCATCTGATTCTGAACTCAAAGCTTGGTCACCACAATGCCAACTGGAAGATCTTCACCAACAGTTGTTCCTTC
>JBBAMM010000012.1:2084-27114 GCA_040402475.1 Rhodoluna sp. | reverse complement strand
ACTGTCTCTGTTGCATCAGATAGGTCAGCAACTAAGTCAATCTCGTATTCACCAACGATTAGTTCAACTCCACCACAGATAACTTTCTCGCCATCTTGTGACCAGTCACCTGACTTAGATGCACCAATGATCTGCTGGACTTGCTTACCAACGCGAGGACCTAGTGCTCTTGAGTTCACAATCAGACGCTTGATAACACCAAACTCAGTTGTTGAATCAAGAGACAGTTCGACTAAGTCAACTGACTTCACATTTAGTTCTTCAGCGATGATGTCAACAAATCCAGATAGTTCATCAGCATTCTTTGTAACAACAGTTAGTTTGGCTAGAGGCAAACGAACTCTTAGGCCGTTAACTTTTCTAAGACCATTAGCAACAGATGAAACAGCCCTGACCTGGTCCATAGCTTCAACAAGAGAATCATCACGAGTTAGCGCTTCATGATCAGGCCACTGAGTTAGATGAACAGAACGCATACCGGTTAGTCCCTGGAATACCTCTTCAGAAATCAAAGGAAGCATCGGAGCACAAACTCTGGTCATAAGTTCAAGAACTGAATACAAGGTGTTGAAAGCCTGTGTGTCGCCATCCCAGAACCTAGCTCTTGATCTTCTGACGTACCAGTTAGTAAGAACATCAGCAAAGTCTCTAAGTCTGGCTGCAGCACCGAAGGTATCAAAGCCATCTAGATCTGCTGTTACTCCAGCAATCATCTCTCTGGTCTTAGCTACTAGATATCTATCAAGAACATCAGTGCTCTCTAAATCAAACTTGGCTTCGTAGTTAGAAGCATTGGCATAGAGAGTGAAGAAGTAATAGGTGTTCCATAGTGGTAAGAGAACCTGTCTAACACCTTCTCTAATGCCTTGTTCTGTAACAGACATGGTGCCACCGCGAAGGATAGGGCTAGCTAGTAAGAACCAACGCATTGCATCTGAACCATCACGGTCAAATACTTCGTTCACATCTGGATAGTTACGCAGCGACTTAGACATCTTCTGACCATCAGAACCTAAAACGATTCCGTGTGAGACAGCTGTCTTGAAAGCAGGTCTATCAAATAGTGCAGTGGAGAGCACGTGCAGGGTATAGAACCAGCCTCTGGTCTGACCTGAGTATTCAACGATGTAATCACCTGGACTGTGGGTATCAAACCAGTCACTGTTTTCAAATGGGTAGTGCACCTGAGCAAAAGGCATTGAACCTGATTCAAACCAGCAGTCCAGAACTTCAGGAACACGAACCATCATTGACTTACCAGTTGGGTCATCAGGGTTCACACGGGTTAGGTGATCAATGGTTGGACGGTGGAAGTCATCGACTCTAACCCCAAAGTCTCTTTCCATCTCATCTAAAGAACCATAGACATCGATGCGTGGATAGTTCGGGTCAGTTGATTTCCAAACTGGAATTGGAGCTCCCCAGAATCTGTTTCGTGAGATAGCCCAATCACGGACATTCTCTAACCACTTACCAAAAGAACCATCTCTAGTGTGTTCCGGAACCCAGTTGATTTCCTGGTTTAGTTCCAACATGCGATCTTTTAGTTTCGTTGTTTCAACAAACCAAGAAGACACTGCTTTATAGATCAAAGGGTTCTTGCAACGGTAACAGTGTGGATATGGGTGGTCATAGCTAGCTTGCTTTAACAACCTGCCCATGTCTTTTAGTTTCTGAGTAATCGGCTTATTAGCTTCAAAGACATGCATGCCAACAAAGTCTGTGATAACTGAGTTGTATTCACCACGTTCGTTTACTGAAACATAAACCGGAATACCAGCAGCTTCACAAAGTTTTTGGTCGTCTTCACCGTAAGCGGGTGCTTGGTGAACGATACCGGTACCTTCGTTATCTGCAACATAATCACCAAGGATTACCTGCCAAGCATTCTTAACATCAAACTTTGTCTCATCAGCGTAGTAATCAAATAATCTTTCATACTTGATGCCATCAAGTTCTTTACCAAGAACAGTTTTTTCAATAGCGGCTAGTGCTTGATCTAATTCTTCAAAGCCAAGATCTTTAACATGTGAAGCAAGTAGCGATTTAGCAAGTAGGTACTTACCTGTTGCAGTGTTGACAACTGCATATTCAATTTCAGGGCCAACAGCTAAGGCAAAGTTAGTTGGCAGTGTCCAAGGAGTTGTTGTCCAAGCCAAGATCTTCACACCCTGGAACTTACCTTCGGTAATTGGGAAGGTAACGGTTACGGTCTGGTCTTGTCTGTTTTGGTAGACATCTTCATCCATACGTAGTTCGTGGTTAGACAGCGGTGTTTCACATCTGTAACAGTAAGCAAGAACTTTGAAGCCTTCGTAGATCAAACCTTTGTTGTGTAGCTGCTTAAAAGCCCAGAGCACTGACTCTGTGTATGGAGCATCTAGAGTCTTGTAGTCGTTATCAAAATCAACCCAACGAGCCTGACGGGTTACATACGTTTCCCACTCTTTGGTGTATTTCAAAACAGAAGTTCGGCAATAGTCGTTGAACTTATCGATACCGAACTTTTCGATTTCAGGTCTACCTGAGATCTTTAGTTGTCTTTCAGCTTCAACCTCTGCTGGCAGACCATGGGTATCCCAACCAAATCTTCTTTCAACTCGGAAACCCTGCATGGTCTTGAACCTAGGAACCGTGTCTTTGGCATAGCCGGTAAGAAGGTGTCCATAGTGCGGCAGACCATTAGCAAAAGGAGGACCGTCATAGAAGACAAACTCAGGAGCATTCTCATCTTTGCGCTGGTCGATAGAGGCCTGGAAAGTGTGGTCCTTAGCCCAAAAATCAAGGATTGACTCTTCGATGGCTGGGAACGAGGGGCTAGCTGGAACAGCCTCGCGGATGCCAAAAGAAGCTCCGTTATTTTTGGGATACATGCAAGGCTCTCTGGGTTTAGGTCTAAAAGGTACTAAGTCAATGTTAATCTTAATGAACCCTTACTTTTTGGAGATTCAAGCGTGAGCACAAGCCCTGACTTCAGAGCCCCGGCTACTACCCCTGAACGCGTTGGCGTTGAAGGTTTAGAGGAAAAATGGGCTCTAAAGTGGCAAGAAGACGGTACTTACCGCTTCAGAAGAGAAGCTACCCGCGCTGATGTCTACTCGATTGACACCCCACCACCTACAGTTTCAGGGTCTTTGCACGTAGGTCACGTCTTTAGTTATACCCACACCGACGTTGTTGCTCGATACCAGCGTATGAAGGGTAAAGAGGTTTACTACCCAATGGGTTGGGATGACAATGGTCTGCCAACAGAACGTCGAGTGCAGAACTACTTCGGTGTTCGCTGCGATCCATCCCTGCCATACACAGAGAACTTTGTGCCTCCTTACGAAGGAGGAGACAATAAGTCCTCTAAGGCTGCTGACCAGATTCCTATCTCTCGTAAGAACTTCATTGAACTTTGCGAAAAGCTCACTGCTGAAGATGAATTACAGTTCGAAGCCCTTTGGCGTCAACTAGGCATATCAGTTGACTGGGATCAGACCTATCAGACCATCTCCCCTTCAGCTCAGAAGGTATCGCAGCAAGCTTTCCTAAATAACCTCGCTCGTGGTGAGGCTTACCAGTCAATGGCTCCAACTCTTTGGGATATCACATTCCGCACTGCTGTTGCCCAAGCTGAATTAGAAGATAGAGACCAGCCAGGTGCTTATCACCGGATTGGCTTTGATGGCCCTGACGGCAAGATCTTTATTGAAACAACTAGACCTGAACTCATTCCTGCCTGTGTTGCTCTAGTTGCTCACCCAGATGATGAGAGATACCAAGCAATGTTTGGTAAGACCGTAACAACACCGCTTTTTGGTGTTGAGGTTCCTGTTCTAGCTCATCGTCTAGCTCAGATTGATAAGGGTTCAGGTATCGCCATGATCTGTACCTTTGGAGATGTCACTGACGTTATCTGGTGGCGTGAACTTGATTTACCTAACCTAGCAATCATCGGTTGGGATGGTCGCATCCTTGAAGATGCACCTGAAGTGATTACTTCTAAAGAAGGTCTTGCTGCTTATTCAGAACTTGCAGGAAAGACTGTCTTCTCAGCTAAAACCAGAATCGTTGAACTACTCCAAGAATCAGGAGACATGGTTGGTGACCCTAAGCCAATTACTCACCCGGTTAAGTTCTTTGAAAAAGGTGACCGCCCACTAGAAATCGTCTCAACTAGACAGTGGTATATCCGTAACGGTGGTCGTGATGCAGATTTGCGTCAAAGACTTTTAGATCTTGGTAAGCAACTTAAGTTTCACCCAGATTTCATGAAGGTTCGTTATGAGAACTGGGTTAATGGTCTAACCGGTGACTGGCTTATTTCCCGTCAGAGATTCTTCGGTGTTCCAATTCCTGTTTGGTATGCACTTGATGCTCAAGGTAACCCTGACTTTGACAAGGTACTAGTCCCAACCAGCACTCAACTACCAATTGACCCTTCAACAGATGTTCCTGATGGCTATACCGAATCGCAACGTGGTGTTGCTAATGGTTTCATTGGTGAAGTTGACATCATGGACACCTGGGCTACCTCTTCCCTCACTCCTCAGCTAGGTGGTGGCTGGTTAGATGATCCAGAGAAGTTTGCCAAAGTATTCCCGTATGATCTAAGACCTCAGGGTCAAGACATTATTAGAACCTGGTTGTTCTCAACAGTTCTTAGATCACAGCAAGAGCACGGTGTTCTCCCTTGGTCTGATGCAGCTATCTCAGGTTGGATTTTGGATCCTGACCGTAAGAAGATGTCTAAATCTAAAGGCAACGTAGTAACCCCTAACGATCTTTTAGTTGAACACTCTTCTGATGCTGTTCGATACTGGGCAGCCAGTGCTCGACTTGGAACAGATGCTGCTTTCGATACCGGGCAGATGAAGATTGGTCGAAGACTTGCTATCAAGGTTCTCAATGCAGCTAAGTTCGTGCTCTCATTTGATGCACCAAATGAATTTGCAAAGGTAACTGAACCTATTGACCAGAGCTTGTTACTAAACCTGGCTCAAGTAGTGACTGATGCAACTGCTGCATTTGATTCTTACGATCACACCAAAGCCCTTGAACTTACTGAAAAGTTCTTCTGGAACTTTACTGATGACTATCTAGAGCTAGTAAAGGAACGTGCCTACGGTCAAGGTGATTTCAACGCCGATGAGCAAGCGTCAGCACTGGTTGCGCTTAGAACATCTTTGCTAACCCTGCTTAGACTCTTTGCTCCATTCTTACCTTTCGCAACCGATGAAGTCTGGTCTTGGTGGCAAACCAACTCAGGTTCAATTCACCGCAGTTCCTGGCCAACAGCTTCTGAACTAGAAGCTGGTTTAGATGCCAGTAACGCAGATCTACTTCCTCTTGCCTCCCAAGCTCTATTTGGAACTCGTAAGGCTAAGAGCGATGCCAAGGCTTCGATGAAGGCTGATGTGACCAGTGCTCAACTGAGTGCTCCAGCTGGAGTTCTTGAGCGTCTAGAGGTGCTTTCAAGAGATCTAAAGGCTGCTGGACGCATAGGTTCACTAACCTTTGCCCCTGCTGATGAGATTGCTGTTACCGAGGTTGTTTTAGCCCCTGCTGCTGAATAACTTTTCGCTATCAAGCCGAAAAGTTGTAGTAGATAAGGTCTAGGCTTTTGCTCATGACCTTTGAAAACGAAAACCCATTTGCCCTGCGTTCAACCCTTGAGTATGAGATGCCTGATTTCAGCCGCATCACAGAAGACTCATACCTCCCTGCCTTCTATGCCGGTTGTGAACAACAACTCGGCGAGATTCACGACATCATCAAACAGGATGAGGTTTCCTTCGAGAACACCATCGTAGCGATGGAACGAAGTGGCCAACTCTTGATGCGCATGATGATGGTTTTCTATAACAAGTCATCAAGCGATACCAGTGACCGCCTAGATGAAATCGAAGAAGAGATTGCTCCTAAGCTAGCCGCTCACATGGATGCTATCCGCTTAAACCAGGACCTCTTCGGCCGTATCAAGCACTTGCACGAAAACAGAGACTCGCTTGAACTAAACAATGAAGATGCATGGTTACTTGAGCGCTACTACATGGACTTCACTCACGCAGGTGCTCACCTAACCGATGCACAGCGTGAAGAACTAAAAGGTCTAAACGAAGAACTTTCGAAATTAGAAACACTATTTGGTAAGAACCTTTTGGCTGATACCAATGATCTAGCTGTTGAAGTTGATGACATTGCTGAACTTGATGGTCTATCTGAGAACGAGATTGCTGCCTGTGCAGCTGCTGCAAAAGCTAGAGGGCTAGAAGGTAAGTGGCTAGTTGGCATGGTTAACTTCACCGGTCATCCGTTGCTATCTAGCATGAAGAACCGTGGACTACGTGAGCGTGTAATGAAGAACTCACTGCTCAAAGGCAATTGCGATAAAAAGGATAACCGCGTTGTTATCTTGCAAATTGTAAAACTCCGCGCCAAGAGAGCAGAGCTATTCGGTGTGAAGACACATGCTGAGCACGTGCTTCAAGACCGCAATGCTCAGAACCCAGAAAACGTTCACAAGATGCTTAGGCAGATTGCTCCAGCAGCAGTTAGAAACGCTAGAGCAGAAGGTGCAGATCTGCAGAAGGCAATAGATGCGAGTGGTGAGAACTTCACTCTTGAGTCTTGGGACTGGGACTTCTATACCGAAGCTGTCCGCCTTGAGAAGTTCAACCTAGACACCACTGCTATGCGTCCATACTTCGAACTAGAACGAGTTCTCTTCGATGGTGTTTTCTTCGCAGCTAACAAGCTTTTTGGTATCTCTTTCAAGGAACGCAAAGACATTGTTACCTACCACCCAGACGCTCGCGCTTTCGAAGTATTCAACGAAGATGGCTCGAAGCTTGCTCTGTTTATCGGTGATTTCTACACCCGCGATTCAAAGCGTGGTGGAGCCTGGATGAACAACCTAGTTGACCAGAACCATTTACTAGGTCAACTACCAGTTGTTGTGAACAACCTAAACGTGCCTAAGCCACCTGCAGGTCAACCGACTCTTTTGACCTACGACGAGATCACAACTTTGTTCCACGAGTTTGGTCACACCTTGCACGGAATTCTCTCAGATGTGAAGTACCCAAGATTCTCCGGTACCAGCGTTGAAAGAGACTTCGTTGAATTCCCATCTCAGGTAAACGAGATGTGGTTGACCTGGCCTGAGGTGCTAGATAACTACGCGAAGCACTATGAGACCGGTGAGAAGATTCCTCAGGAATGGGTCGACAATCTAAAGGCTGCCTCAACTTTCAACGAAGGTCATGCAACCACTTCATACCTGGCTGCTGCAATCCTTGACCTTGCTTGGCATTCGCTAACTGCTGATTCAACAGTTGACGATGTTGAAGCATTTGAAGCGAAAGCAATTGCTGACTATGGACTAGATTATGGACCAGTTCCAACTCGTTACCGTTCAACATATTTCTCACATATCTTCGCTGGTGGTTACTCAGCTGGATACTACGGATACATCTGGTCAGAAGTTCTAGATGCTGACACTGTTGACTGGTTCAAGGAAAACGGTGGACTAACTAGAGCAAATGGAGATCACTTCAGAAACACTCTGCTAGCTCGTGGTGGATCTATTAACTCGATGCAGATGTTTAGAAACTTTAGAGGACGCGATGCAACCATCGAACCGCTTCTAAAACGTCGTGGACTGCTCTAAGCCTTCTTAAAAGGGTTTCTTAGTTTCAGTAAAGCAATCAGTGCTAAGCCAAGCAATATGGCCCAGAACGCTGCTCCTACCGAGAAGAATGCAACACCGCTGGATGCAACTAAGAATGTAATAACTGCAGGCAGTCTCTGCTCTGCTGTTTCAACCATCACATTGAATGAATTCACGATGGTTGGTAGCAATGCTAGACCGCTGGCTGCAAGTAATAACTCTCTCGGTGTCTGATAAACAAAGGCAACTGCAATTCCTGCGAAGATAGCGAAAACCCAGTAAACAAGACCACCGCTAACTGAAGCTAACCAACGTTTAGAAGGATCTTTGTGCGCCTGCTCATTAGCATTTAGAGCAGCTGTTATGGCAGCTAAGTTCATTACAAAACCACCAAAGAATGAAGCAACAACAGTTCCAAGCCCAGTTGTTACAAGCGATGATCTAAACGGCACCTCATAGCCAAAAGATTTCATAATGGCTATACCTGGGATGTTCTGCGATGCCATCGCTACTAAATACAACGGCAAAGCAATTGAGAAAACGCTGGAGATGCTGAACTCAGGTTGAACCAGGTTGATACCGATCATCCAGTCAGATGCGCTAACTGAGAGACCTTGATTGATACCGATTAGGGTGAACGCCAAAACAATTGCAACTGGCGAGGCCCAAAGTGGCGCTAACCAATAAAGCAAAATCCAAACAAGTATTACTGGCAAAACCAGCATTGGATATTGAGCACTCGCGATAAACGGTGCAACACAGAAGTTAAAGATAACTCCAGCTAGCATCGCGCTCGCTACAGATTTTGGAATTCTAGAAACTAACTCCCCTAGCTTTGGCCATAATCCAGTCAGCGCCAAAAGTATTCCTGTAATGAGAATGCCGCCCATGACATTTGAAAAACCAACTCCAGTAAGCGTCGAGCCTGCAAGTAATGCGGCTCCTGGTGTTGACCAAACAACTGATAGTGGCATCTTGTGTCGCCAGCTAAGAAAAATTGAGAGAGTGCCATAGAAGACCAGCATGATCGCAACCATGGATATGGTTTGCTCTTTGGTAGCACCTATGGCTACGAACGCACTCAGAAAGATTGCAGTTGTTGCTGCTGTTCCTGTGATGCTTGCAACCGCCCCAGCAATGATTGGAGCTCTAAGCCCTAGAGCTTGATTGTCGGACAATTACTAAGCCGACTTTTCTTGTCTTGAAGACTTGAAAGGAACGATAGCTGGTTGCTCTAAACCTTCAACTACAGCCTTTGTGATCTTCACGATTCCCTGTGCGGCACTACCTGGAATCTCAAACATGATTGGTCCAAGAATGTCTTCAAGAATTGAACGAAGGCCTCGAGCACCGGTATCGCGTTTGATAGCTTCTTCAGCAATCATCTCCAGTGCTTCTAAATCAAATTCAAGTTCAAAGCCATCGATCTCAAACATGCGCTGATACTGCTTAACCAAAGCATTCTTAGGTTCAACCAAGATTTGGATAAGAGCTTCCTTATCCAGTGGGGTTACCGCAGCGATTACTGGAAGGCGACCGATGAATTCTGGAATCAAACCAAACTTACGAAGATCTTCTGATTGCACCTGAGTGAAGATGTCAGTTTCCTCGTCCTTGTTGCGAATGTCCGCACCAAAGCCGATGCCCTTCTTACCGATACGACCCTGCACAATTGTTTCCAATCCTGCAAAAGCTCCAGCAACAATGAAGAGAATGTTGGTGGTATCCATCTGGATAAATTCTTGCTGTGGGTGCTTACGCCCGCCTTGTGGAGGAATCGAGGCTACTGTTCCTTCAAGAATCTTCAAGAGAGCTTGCTGAACACCTTCACCAGAGACATCTCTAGTAATCGAAGGGTTCTCAGCTTTGCGAGAGATCTTGTCAATCTCATCAATGTAAATAATTCCGTGCTCTGCTCGCTTCACGTCACCATCAGCAGCCTGGTAAAGCTTGAGCAAGATGTTTTCAACATCTTCACCGACATAGCCGGCTTCAGTAAGAGAGGTTGCATCAGCAACAGCAAAAGGAACATTTAGTCGCTTAGCCAAGGTCTGAGCAAGGTATGTCTTACCGCAACCGGTAGGGCCAACCATCAAGATGTTTGATTTAGCAATTTCAATTGCATCATGAGCTTTGCCAGAGGTAGTTAGTGTTCCTGCTGAACGAATGCGCTTGTAGTGGTTGTAAACCGCAACAGATAATGCCTTCTTGGCTTGAGTCTGACCTATTACGTACTCATCTAAGAAAGCAAAGATTTCTTTAGGTCTAGGTAGTTCAAAGTCTTCGGCAACCTTCGAAGGCTTGCCCATTTCTTCTTCAATGATCTCGTTACACAGAGCTATACATTCATTACAGATGTATACGCCAGGTCCAGCAATAAGCTTTAGCACTTGCTTCTGTGTCTTAGAACAGAAGTTGCACTTGAGCATATCTCCTGATTCGCTTAGTCGAGTCATGTCAAAAGCCTACATAAACACAGGGACATTGCCTTGGAGGCAGGGCAGGAAAGCAGAAGAGCCAGGTGGGCACTTACCCACCTGGCTCTTAGCTATAAGTATTTACTTGATCCAGTAAACCTTTGCATCGGTTCCCTTGTTAGCGCCATAAACCTTGGCTCTAATTACTTGAAGTCCAAGAGTTCCCTTAGGTGCAGTAACAGTTGTTGAAACTAGACCGTCTTTGTCTGAAATCTCAGACCACTCGTCAACATCGTTACCTTCACCAAATGACTCGAAGGTAACGGTGGTGCCCTTAACTACTGCTCCAGCTAAGTTGGTTAGCTTGAAGCTAAGTTTCTTAGAAGTTCCTGCCTTAACTTTCTGAGTTGGGTTCAACGCAGTTAGCTTTGGGTTCACGAAGTGCAAGAACAACAAGTCTTTGTCTTCGCCACGTTCAGCAGCTTCGCTCGGGTGAGCAGACATGCTCGGAGCAAGAGTTGTTTGAAGACACATGGTGTCATCGCCACAAGGAATTCCCTTTGAGTACTGGTTCATCTTGTTAATAGCAGATGGGAATTGCTCACCTGTAAGGTTCCAGTTCTTCATTGTGTATGTTGCTTTACCAAAAGAGTCTGTTCTGCCAATGATTGCTGTTTCACCAGCACCCATTTGTGGCTGATCGCCACACCAGTCACGAACAATAGAGCTCGTGTTAGGTCTATTGCTACCTGGGTAGTTGGTTCCCATAGTGGTCGAGAAAGTTGTCTTGCTACATGAATACTTCTTGTTCACAATCAAATAAACAGTGGCATTAGTGATAGCCACACCTGCGGCGTTGGTGTATTTGTAAGTCAGTGAGACATCGCCTTTAACATCGGCATACATAATGAACGCGTTTAGGCCTTTGCCATAGAACTGGTCCCAGTCACCTTTGGCATCTGCAGTTAGGTTCACGCTGTTAGTTGAACCAGGTAGTGGAGACACCAAGCGCATAACGTATGAGCCATTAACTGGCGCTACGTAGCCGGCAGCCTGAGCTGGTTGGATGGCGAGTGCTCCTAGTAAAACTACTGAGGAAACTGCTGCCACGATTGATCTACTCAATCTCTTGTTCATTTGATGCCTTTCGATTGTTTTTTACTTTATTTAGAACTAATTTTTCCAACTCCATCGATTGAGTAATAACGCACCCAATCGACACTTAGGGTTGCTTGGTTCAGTGTTGGATCGATACTTCCACCGAACTGACCACCCATAGCTAAATTGAAAATTACATAGAAGCTCGGGTCTTGTCCCTGAGCATTAGGACCAAAAGGCCACCTAGCCAAACCTGAATCAGATTTACGCATGCTGTAGACAACATTGTCATCCAGGTAGAACGTAATCTCATCTGCTTTCCACATCATTCCGTAACGGTGATAGTCAGCAGTTAGATCGACCATGGCGTCTTTAGTTCCGCCCTTGTATTCATGAGCACCACCACTATTTGCATAGTGCACAGTGCCATAAGTGATCTGTGGAGCAGATCCCTTGAATTCCATAATGTCTAACTCACCACAAGCAGGCCAAGGAGTAGTTGCAATGTTGCTACCTAGCATCCAGAAGGCTGGCC
Organism: Rhodoluna sp.; assembly: GCA_040402475.1. GTDB lineage: Bacteria > Actinomycetota > Actinomycetes > Actinomycetales > Microbacteriaceae > Rhodoluna. The sequence goes on along the minus strand of JBBAMM010000012.1, from coordinate 15,407 downwards.
ATGAACCATCACCGGCAGGTAGCTTTGCTCTAGCTTCGATATAGCCGTAGGTGAAACCAACCTTGTTGTATGTTGTGATCTTTCCACTCAACCATTCACACTTACCGAAGTAACAGTTGTAACTAGTTGAGTTGGTTTGTCTGTTTGCCTGAATAGTTAGAACACCTTGACTGGAACCATCATGAGTGTTCTTTGAAGTTAGGTAATACTGTCTCTCACCGTTACCCCAACCACAGTTGTTATAAGGAGCACCGCAGCCATCAGTGGTATCTGCAGTCCACTTACTTGCATCAGGGGCAGTTCCCTGAGCTCCATTGAATTCATCTGACCAAAGCAGTGTCTTCACAACTGGTGCAGGCTCAACTCCAATGGATAACAACCGATCGATTGGAACAGATGCAAGGTAATAAGCATTAGCTGGAGCTATTGCCCTGATGATGCAATCACCAAGTGCTTTAGCGTGCACCTTAGTTCCAATAATTGAACAGATATTTGGAGTCAATGAAATGAATTCAGCATCAGGACCAGCGGCAACAGCGTAAAGCTGTTGATCAGCTGTCCCTAAGAACATGTCTGCTGGTTGTCCGAACAGGACAGAGTTACCTAGCAGTGAGCCCTTAGGTGTTGCAGAGACAACAACGCCACTAGAGATGTATTTACTGCTCAGAGTTGCCACGGTGAAGCGATAAAGCGAGTTGTTAGTCAAACCGGTGAATCTAACCGAGGTGACAGTACTGGAGAGAGTTTTAACACTCTTCCAACTGCCTTTAGTTGCAGTGACTTGGTAGCCACTGATCCGATATTTACTAGTTCCAGTTGCCTTAGCCCATTTGACTGTCACAGCGGCATTGCTGGCAGTTGCAGAAACATATTTAGGCTTAGGAACAGCTGAGTTCAAGGTGGCAGCATTGGTCACACCGCTAACAGCAAGCATGCCAATGGCAATGCTTGTGATAGCGAGTAATCGGATGACTGTGCGCAAGATGACCTCAATAACTAAAGCGGAGGCGTTTCGCACAAAACGTTGATATTAGGCTAACAGGGATATGGGAAATCAAGCCCTTAGTAACAGGTGCCGTTACCGAAAGGAAACTAAGACTTTCTTGAGGTAAGAACCTGGTCGATAAGACCATATTCAAGAGCTTGAGCAGCTGTGAGAATCTTGTCGCGCTCAATGTCTTTGCTTACTTCTTCAGCAGACTTGTTTGAATGCTTAGCAATGGTCGCTTCTAACCAGACTCTCATACGCATGATCTCAGCTGCCTGAATTTCAATATCAGAAGCCTGACCACGTCCACCGCCACCAGAAGCAGGTTGGTGAATCAAGATAGTTGAGTTAGGAAGAGCAAGTCTCTTACCTGGAGCACCACCAGCAAGCAACACAGCAGCAGCAGAAGCTGCTTGACCCAAACAAACTGTCTGAATCTGTGGCTTGATGTATTGCATGGTGTCATAGATAGCAGTTAGTGCTGTGAAAGATCCACCAGGTGAGTTGATATACATTGTGATATCACGATCTGGGTCTTGTGATTCAAGCACTAGCAACTGAGCCATGATGTCATCGGCTGAAACGTCATCAACCTGTGCACCTAAGAAAATGATTCTGTCTTCAAAGAGCTTTGTGTATGGGTCTAGGTGACGGTAACCGTAAGGAGTTCTCTCCTCGAAAGAAGGAAGAATATATCTGGATTCAGGCATGTTGTTTTTATTCATTCTGATTTTCCTTACTTCTTGCCTACGCCGGTTGAAACTGCAGCAAATTCTTGAATGTGGTCAACGAAACCGTATTCCAAAGCTTCTTGAGCGGTGAACCAACGGTCACGATCACCATCAGCCATAACCTGCTCAACTGACTTGCCTGTTCGTTGAGCTGTGATTGAGGCTAAGTGCTTCTTCATGTCATTGATTAGCGAAGCCTGAGTCTGAATGTCAGCAGCTGTTCCACCGAAACCACCTGAAGGTTGGTGCAAAAGAACACGAGTGTTAGGAGTTAGGAATCGCTTGCCTTTAGCACCAGCGGTCAAAAGGAACTGACCCATCGAAGCACACATACCGATACCAACTGTTACAACATCATTGGGCACATACTGCATGGTGTCGTAGATAGCCATACCAGCGGTAATTGAACCACCTGGTGAGTTGATGTAGAGGAAGATGTCCTTAGTTGAATCTTCAGCTGCTAGTAGAAGCATCTTGGCGCAGATCTCGTTAGCATTGTCATCCCTGACGTCATCGCCCAACCAGATAATGCGATCTTTTAGTAGTCGATCAAAGACGTTTGTCATTTGAATGTTTTCAGCCATTTATAGCTCCTCTTATTTGCTTCTATTGCCTAATCAAGATAACCGAGGAAACGAGGAAAACATTCGCATGTTCGCCACAGGCTAAGAATGTTTAGTCGTGGTCGTGACCTGAGTGATCCTCTGGCGTGAAGCCATCGTCGGTCTTAGTAAATTCAGCTAAATCGACTGCCTTGCCATCGCTGTCAGTTACAACAGCTGCCTCAAGCACTACTGATAGCGCTTTGCGACGGGCTACTTCAGCCACAAATGAAGGAATCTGACCCTGCTCATCAACAATCTTGACGAACTCGTTAGGCTCCATTCCGTATGACTGGCTGGCCTGGATTAGGTACTGCAAGAGCTCATTTTCGTTGACACGAAGCTGCTCTGCTTCAGCAATTGCATCTAGCAACATCTGAACCTGGAAAGACTTGGTTGATTCGATTAGCACCTCAGCACGGTGAGCATCGTCAGCCTGACGACCTTCTCCCTCAAGGTGTCTTTCAACATCTCCATTAACAAGTTCCTGTGACACTGGAACATCAATAAGAGTTAGTAGTTGCTCAGTTAGAAGTTCACGAGCCTGAAGACCCTGAGTGTATGACTTGCTCTTCTTGATTTGCTCTTCTAGAGAAGTCTTAAGTTCTGCAACAGTGTCGAACTCGCTAGCCATTTGAGCCCAAGCATCATCAAGGGCTGGAAGTTCGCGTTCCTTGACTGCGTTTAAGGTCACAGTAATTTCAGCTTCCTGTCCTGCCTTATCGCCACCGACAAGTTTGCTCTTGAAAGTTGTGGTCTCGCCTGCAGTCAAAGTATCAAGTGCATCATCGATGCCATCTAGCAAAGAGTCGCTACCAATTTCGTAAGAAATGTTCTGGGCCTGGTCAATCTGAACTCCATCAACTGATGCAGTTAGATCGATTGAAGTGAAGTCACCTTTTTTAGCAGGACGGTCAACAGTAAGCAAAGTTCCAAAACGTGAACGAAGACGATCAAGTTCGGCCTCAACTTCAGAAGCTTCCACCTTGATGGTGTCAACTTTTACTTTTAGACCTTTGAATTCTGGAAGCTTGAGTTCAGGACGAACCTCAACTTCAATTTCAACAACTAAGTTGCCAGCAAAAGTCTTCTCATCTGGAGTTGACTTTACATCTGCTGAAGGCTGACCTAGCGGGCGAAGTTTCTCCTGCTCGATTGCCTGACGGTAAACACTGTCAAGACCATCGTTGATGGCGTGAGCCAAGATAGCTCCACGGCCAACTCTTTGATCAAGGATCGCAGCAGGAATTTTGCCCTTACGGAAACCAGGGATGTTAACTGTTTCAGCGATGTGCTCGTAAGCATGATCCAGGGATGGGCGAAACTCTTCTGGAGTCACCTCAATGTTCAACTTAACTCTGGTTGGGGTTAGGCGTTCAACTGTTGTCTTCAAAGGTGTCTCCTGAGCAATGTTCACCTTTGTGGCAAGGTGAACCGGTTTTTATATACAAATGGTCGGGGTGACAGGACTCGAACCTGCGATATCCTGCTCCCAAAGCAGGCGCGCTAGCCACTACGCTACACCCCGGTGGTTTTTCACTGAACTTCTCCAGAAGAAAACAACCTCCGCTATCCTAACCCATAGAATGTATCTGCGCTGAAAATGCTCAGGCATGCGGATGTAGCTCAATGGTAGAGCCTCAGTCTTCCAAACTGATGGTGCGGGTTCGATTCCCGTCATCCGCTCCAAATAGCCTAATTTTGGCAGCCAGGACACCAATAAAGCTTCCGGCTGTTCATCATCTCAATAGCCACCAAAGCCCCACATCTAAGGCATTTCTCGCCTTCACGCTTATAGACATAGTTACGTTCAGCCTTGATTGGGTTCTTCTTTACTAGTTCATCCCTGGTGATCATGAAGCCGGTGGCAATCCCAACTTTCATTAGTTTCACTGCATCAACCCATAGTGCTTTGATTGCTGCTACCTCTAATTCATTACCTGGAATATGTGGGCTGATGCCAGCACGAAACAGTAACTCGGCTCTGTAGACATTGCCTATGCCACTAACCACATCCTGATTCATGAGTAATAAACCGATAGGACTCTTCGAGTTACTAACTCGATCAACAAATCTGGCTAGCTCTGTTTTACGAGGATCAGGATTTGTTGGATCTGGTCCAAGTCTTTGTTCAACTAGCTTTACCGATTTACTGTCAATTACTTCACAGACAGTTGGCCCACGAAGATCAGCTAGAAACTCTTTAGTAAAAAATCTTGCTCTAACTTGACCAGGCAGCTCTTTATCTTTTTGAGAAGTAAACCGCCACTTGCCATAAATACCTAAATGGATTCTGCAGGTTAACCCGTTATCAAAATCTAGGAAGAGTTGTTTACCGATGGCACGAGCCTGAACTAAAACTCTGTTGTTGATTAGTTTTGCTTCACTTGCGAATCTGCCCTGTGGGGAATCGACTTTTATCTTCTTACCTTGGAAGTGTTCGTTGAACTCATTTGCGGTTCGTTGAACGGTATGCCCTTCAGGCATTTGCTTTACCTCTTCGGATTATGAAATGTCGCCAGTTTGTTCGTAGGTAGCAATCTTGCCAATTCTTCTGATGTGTCTTTCATCTTGAGAAAAAGGCTCAGCTATAAATGCATTAATAAGTTCTAAGACTTCTGCTTGATCATGCTGTCTTGCTCCAACAGCAATCACATTCGCATCGTTGTGTTGCCTAGCTAACTTGGCAGTGTCAAGATTCCAAGCCAACGCTGCTCTAATGCCGTGAACCTTATTTGCAGCTATCTGCTCCCCGTTACCAGAACCACCCAGAACAATCCCTAGAGCCTGGACCCCAGCATCCTCATCTGCCCTTACCGCTAAGGCTGCATTTATGCAGAAACCAGGGTAATCATCAAGCGGGTCATACTCTTTAGGCCCATGGTCAAAGACCTCGTGGCCGGCTTTAGTTAGCTCAGAAATCAAGAAATGGCTGAGATCTAGCCCAGCGTGATCGGTGGCTATGTGAATACGCATTTTGCAAACCCTTTGAGCTGTGTTGTTGGTCAATACTAGGCTAGTTCCTGTTGTTCAAAATCAGACATTGGAGTTTGTAATGCCCGCTGAAAACCTAACCCGCATCGAAGCCGCTGAGCGTGCCGAACTAGTTGAGGTCCAGTCCTATACCGTCGAATTAGACCTACTAAAAGGTGAAGAAGTCTTTGGTGCTACCACCACAGTCAAGTTCTCAAGCAACATGATTGGTGCCTCCACCTTCATCGATGCCATTACCGCCAAGGTTCACCGTGTGACCCTAAATGGTAAAGACCTAGACCTATCAGTTGCCGATGGGATCAGGATTCAGCTCGATGACCTGCAGGCAAACAACGAACTAGTGGTAGTTAGCGATAACCCTTACATGCATACCGGTGAAGGTTTGCACAGATTCGTAGACCCTGTTGATCAAGAGGTTTACCTTTACACCCAGTTTGAAGTTCCTGACTCAAGAAGAATGTTTGCAGTCTTCGAGCAACCTGACCTAAAAGCAACTTTCCAGTTCACAGTTTCTGCTCCAAGTAACTGGAAGCTAATCTCTAACTCACCAACCCCAACTCCGGTTGACCGAGGCGATGGAACTGCTATCTGGGTTTTCGCTCCAACTCCAAGAATCTCTTCATACATCACAGCTTTGATTGCCGGCCCTTACTCTGAATGGCGCGATGAATTAGTTTCTAGCGATGGCAGAACTATTCCGCTAGGTGTTTACGGTAGATCATCTCTTGCTAAATACATTGATGCTGATTACATCTTTGAAAAGACCAAGGCAGGATTTGTGTTCTTCGAAGAACAATTCCAGTATCCATACCCTTTTGAGAAGTATGACCAACTCTTTGTCCCTGACTTCAACGCAGGTGCTATGGAGAACGCTGGAGCGGTGACTATTACCGAATCATATGTTTTCCGTGGAGCAGTTAATGGATACATCAAGGAACGCAGAATCATCACTGTGCTGCACGAATTAGCACACATGTGGTTTGGGGATCTTGTCACCATGCGTTGGTGGAATGACCTTTGGCTTAACGAATCATTCGCTGAGTACGCGTCATATCTGGCAACAGCAGAAGCAACCGAATACACCGAAGCTTGGACTACTTTCACATCCCACGAAAAGTCATGGGCATATCGTGAAGACCAGATGCCTTCAACTCACCCTGTGGTAGCAAACATACGTGACCTTGAAGATGTTCAGGTGAACTTCGATGCAATTACCTATGCCAAGGGTGGCTCAGTACTGAGACAGCTTGTTGCCTGGGTAGGTCAAGAGAACTTCATGAAAGGTCTTGCCTCATACTTCAAGAAGCATGCCTTCGGTAACGCTGAACTAGTTGATCTACTAACTGAACTAGAGCTAACTTCTGGTCGTGAACTTCGTGACTGGTCAAAGCTTTGGTTAGAGACTTCAGGTGTTAACACTCTTCGTGCAGAACTAACTGAAGAAGATGGCAAGATCACTTCATTTGCTGTTGCTCAGTCGCACCACATTGACTACCCAACTCTTAGACCACACCGTCTAGGCATTGGTTATTACAACCTAGAAAACGGCAAGCTAGTTCGCACGCACCGCGTTGAGATTGACATCGATGGCGCTAAGACGGAAGTTCCCGAGCTAGTAGGAACCCAGCGTCCAGCTCTTATCCTGCTAAACGATGGTGACTTGGCGTATGCGAAACTTCGCCTAGATGACATTTCTTGGCAGACCACTTTGCATCACCTAGCTGACTTCTCAGACTCACAGGCAAGAGCTTTGCTCTGGGGTGCAGCTTGGGATTCAACTCGCGATGCAGAAGCAGATCCAAAGGACTTCATTCACCTAGTTCTCAAGAACATCGCAACCGAGTCAAACGCAACTGCGATGATGACTTTGTTGAACCAGCTGGTAACCGTTGCAACCATGTATCTAAAGCCAGAGAACCGCGCTGAGTACAAAGCCAAGATTGGTGATGCGCTTATCGAGATGGCAAGAAAAGCAGATGCAGGTTCAGAGCCACAGCTTCAGTTCCTAAAGTTCTTCCCTCGCTTTGCATCCACACAAGAGCACGCAGTTGCTCTTCGTGGCTTGCTAGCAGGAGAAGAGAAGCTGAAGGAAAGAGAAATCGATACCGACTTGAAGTGGGATCTACTTACCGGTCTAGTTACTCTTGGTGCTGCTGATGAAGCAGAGATAGATGCCATGCTGGCAACCGATAACACTGCTAACGGTCAGAAGGCTGCTGCAATGGCTAAGGCCGCTATTCCAACAGCAGAAGCAAAGGCTAAGACCTGGCACACTGCAGTTGAAACAGATGAATGGTCAAACACCATCTTGCAGTATTCAACCATCGGCTTCTCAACAGGAGCTAATGCGGAACTGCTAGCTCCTTACGTTGACAAGTACTTCGCTGATGTTTTGAAGATGTGGAATAACAAGACCTTCAAGATGGCTGAGTATGCGGTTGTGAACCTTTACCCAATCTCTCTTGCAACAAGTGATCTAGCTGAGAAGACTCGCAAGTTCTTGGACACTCCAGAAGTTGCAGCTATTCCAGCACTAAGAAGATTGCTAGTTGAAAACCTCGACCCAATCGACAGAGCTCTTAAAGTTCAAGCTCAAGACAGATAACCATGGTTAGCACTATCGCACTTCCAGACTGGCTAGAGAGTTTCTACCAGGACTGGGCTCCCGCTATTCGAATTCTGTTGACAATAGTCGCTGCTCTTATTGTTCGTGCAATATTGCAGTTTGCTATTAGAAGAACTGTGAGGGGTGTCTCTAAGAGCGTTCGCAAGATTGAAGGCAATGGTGATTCATCACCGCTAGCGCAAGCAAGGCTTTTGCAAAGAACCAGAACCATAGGCTCTGTTCTTGGAAACCTTGCTACCTGGGGTCTGACTTTCACTGTCATCAGCGTTGTTCTATCTGAAGCAGGAGTTTCCCCAGGTGCAATCATTGCTGGTGCCGGAATCTTAGGTGCGGGTCTTGGTTTCGGTGCTCAGTCACTAGTTAGAGATCTCATCTCAGGTTTGTTTATTGTCTTTGAAGATCAGTACGGTGTTGGCGATTCAGTTGATTTAGGTTCTGCCTCAGGTGTTGTTGAAAGCGTAGGACTTCGAGTTACCCAAGTTAGAGATCTTGAAGGAACTCTATGGTTTGTTCGTAACGGTGAGATTCTCAGAGTTGGTAACCAGTCTCAAGGATGGTCAAGAGTTGTTATTGATGTTGCTCTCGCCTATCAAACCAATGTCACTAAAGCTCAAGAGGTGCTAGCCAAGGCTGCCAAGAGCGTAAAGGGTAAATCACTTGCACCAGCTGAGATCTGGGGAATCAACGCGCTAAGCGGTGACCAGGTAGTTGTTCGACTAGTGCAAAAGACTAAGCCAGAGCATAAAGATGATTTAGCTAGGGAACTTCGTTTAGCTGTTAAGACTGAACTGGATAAGAACAAGATCAAGTTAGCGCCAGGTTCTAATTCGATCTTTGTGAACATCAAAAACTAATGACTCACAACGAAGAGTTTGCAGACCGCGAACAGGTTGAAACCATTCGCCTGGTTAGTCAAGACGGTAGCAATGTTGCAGGAGATATCTACGCACTTGTTGGTGGTAAGACATTCTTTGTGAATTTGTGTGCCAAGTTTTATGAAGGTGTTGCAAAAGATGAAATTCTTAGACCTATGTATCCGGAAGAAGATCTAGGTCCTGCTGCAGAACGACTACAACTGTTCCTTGAGCAATACTGGGGTGGACCTAAGACCTATCAAGAGCAGCGTGGGCATCCTCAACTTCGCATTCGACACATGCCTTTCAAGATCAATCCAGCAGCAAGAGCAGCTTGGGTGAAACATATGAGAAACGCATTAGATGCCCAGAAACTTCCACCGATTTATGATGCTCAGATGTGGGCTTATTTGGATCGTGCCGCAACCGCGATGCTTAACACCATGGAAGATTAGATTTCAGCTGGTACGTAATCTCTAGCGAATTTTGCAAGCACGTGACCATTTTGAGAACTTAGTCTTACCCAGTCCCCTGAAACATACCAACTGACCATTTCACCTTCAGTTAGAAAACCTAAACCTGCTGCGATGAAAGCTGCCCCCATAGGGATAGGGAATTTGTAATCGAAAGCTCGACTCCAGATTTCATTCCTAACTCGAGCAGCTATTGGCCCTCCAACTGAAGATGGCAGAGTCTCAGTTACTTCAGCGATGCCTTTTCTAGCAATCTCGGTGAGCTCAGTTTCAACTATCTCTCCGCCTAGAATCCACCCGGTTCTAGTTGGAGTCTCAGTACTCCAGGCAACATTAACTAAATCCTGGTTCAGAGTGACTTCATTCGATGCAAGTTCTTTCTTTGCATTCAGATTCGCCAAGCGATCTGCCAAACTCAACTTTTCTTCAACCACAGTTCCAGAAAGCATTGCTTGAATGCTCTCGGCTAAGGCTGCTATTCCCACCGTGAGATCAAACTCAGTCGGTTTTGCTAGAGCCATGGTTCGAAGACCCAGCATCACAGAGCTGCCATCTGCATATTCACCTGCAAACAACGGCGCAACATAGACCGTTAAGACATCACCGTAGGCACGGAGTCGAACAGCGCCAAGCGGGTCCATGCGCTTGGCTCGATCAAGGTAACGACCAAGATCAACAAGGTCATCTGTTTCAGGTAATTGGAAGGTATTTAACATGGCAGAACTAAACTAACCTGTGAGAGCCCTAATCAATGACGATGTGGAGTTGTTTTGACCGAATCTATGCCCATTCCGGCAGATCCGCTTAGCGAACTATTAGAAACACTGGCTTTAGAGAAAGCAGCTAGGACTAAAGAAGACATCTTTATCGGCCCGAGTAACTTCATGCCAACAGGCAGAGTATTCGGTGGCCAACAGCTTGGTCAGGCCCTGATGGCTGCTAGTAGCACTGTTGCAGAGGACAGAGCAATTCATTCTTTGCATGGCTATTTTCTGCGAAGTGGTGACATGGATCTACCAATAACTTATTCAGTTGATCGGCTACGTGATGGAAAATCTTTTAGCACCAGACGAGTGCAGGCATATCAAAATGGCGAACCACTATTCTCCTCAATCTATTCCTTCCAAGTAAATGAGGCAGGTTTGGAGCATCAAGATTCATTGCCAGAAGGGATCCCCGAGCCAGAGTCACTTCCTCCCCTAATTGATCTAATGGCAGGCATGGATGATCCTGCTGCCCAGTATTGGGCTAAGGCGAGGCCATTTGATATGAGACATATCGAGAAATCTATTTACTTCTATATCGAAGGTGAACACGTTGCTCACCAAGCTATTTGGTTTAAGACAATAGGTCCGATGCCAGATGATCAGAATTTACACAACGCTGCACTGGCTTATGCCAGCGATTACTCACTTCTTGAGCCGATCTATCGCAGACATGGTTTGGTCTGGTCACATCCAGGTTTGATGGTGGCAAGCCTTGACCATGCTATGTGGTTCCACCGACCAGCCAGAGTTGACGAGTGGTTACTGTATGTGCAAGACAGCCCGAACGCTAGAGGTGCAAGAGGTCTTTCGCTGGGAAAGATATTTAATCGCGCTGGTGAACTCGTCGCAACCGTAGCTCAAGAGGGCTTGGTTCGGATTCCTCACGAGGAATTAGCGAATCACTAGTCTCTAGTTAGACGACGGTAAGTAGAGCGGTGAGGCTTAGCAGCTTCTGGGCCTAGACGAGCAATCTTGTTCTCCTCGTATGCTTCGAAGTTTCCTTCGAACCAGTACCACTGGTCAGGATTGTCATCGGTACCTTCATAGGCCAAGATGTGTGACGCCACTCTGTCCAAGAACCATCTATCGTGCGTAATAACCACAGCACAACCAGGGAACTCCAACAGCGCGTTCTCAAGAGATGAAAGTGTTTCAACATCTAAATCGTTTGTTGGCTCATCGAGTAGCAATAGGTTTCCACCCTGCTTAAGAGTAAGAGCCAGGTTTAGTCGGTTACGTTCACCACCGGATAAAACACCAGCTGGCTTCTGCTGATCTGGTCCTTTGAAACCAAAGGCAGCAACGTAAGCGCGTGAAGGCATAGTTACGTTACCAACCTGCAAGAAATCTAGGCCATCAGAAACTACCTCGAACAGTGTCTTAGTCGGATCGATACCGCCACGAGATTGATCAACGTAAGAAACCTTTACAGTTTCACCAATCTTTAGTTCTCCCCCATCAAGTTTTTCTTCACCCATGATGGTTTTGAAAAGAGTTGACTTACCAACACCGTTAGGACCGATAACACCTACGATTCCGTTGCGAGGCAAACTGAAAGTCAAACCATTGATAAGAGATCTGCCTTCAAAACCTTTTTGTAGGTTGGTTGCTTCCAAAACGATGCTGCCAAGACGTGGGCCTGGTGGAATCTGAATTTCTTCAAAGTCTAGTTTTCTGGTTCTGTCAGCTTCAGCTGCCATCTCTTCATAGCGAGCAAGACGAGCTTTAGATTTTGTTTGACGAGCTTTAGGTGAAGATCTAACCCACTCAAGTTCATCGGTTAGACGTTTAGCTAGCTTGGCGTCTTTTTTACCTTGAACGTCTAGACGTTCTTGTTTCTTCTCAAGATAGGTTGAGTAGTTACCTTCGTAAGGATAGGCACGACCTCTATCTAGTTCCAGAATCCATTCGGCTACGTTATCTAGGAAGTATCTATCGTGAGTAACAGCTAGAACTGCACCAGGATACTTAGCCAAGTGCTGCTCTAACCAAAGCACTGATTCAGCATCAAGGTGGTTAGTAGGTTCGTCAAGAAGTAAAAGATCAGGCTTTTCCAAAAGCAATTTACATAAAGCAACGCGACGTCTTTCACCACCGGATAGATGAGTAACCGGAGTATCTCCTGGAGGGCATCTAAGTGCATCCATAGCCTGCTCTAGCTGGCTATCAAGATCCCAAGCATCAAGATGATCTATCTCTTCTTGCAGAGCTCCCATCTCAGCTAACAAAGTGTCGTAATCAGCATCTGGGTTAGCTAGCTCTGCGCTTATCTCATTGAATCGATCTAGTTTGCTTTTGATGTGACTAACAGCTTCTTCAACGTTTCCTAGAACGGTCTTCTCTTCGTTTAGTGGCGGCTCCTGGAGCAAGATACCGACTGAATGCTCTGGTGAAAGTCTTGCTTCACCGTTAGAAGGTGTATCAAGACCAGCCATGATTTTCAGAACTGTTGACTTACCAGCACCGTTAGGGCCAACAACACCAATCTTTGCTCCTGGGTAGAACGCCAAAGTGACATCGTCAAGGATCACCTTGTCGCCATGCGCCTTACGCGCCTTAATCATTTGATAAATGAATTCAGCCATTGGTTTTTAGTCCTTAAAAGTAAATGCGACACCCACATCTGCTCTTGGTCGCTTACAGATAAGTTTATCCGAGTTAGTCAAGGCGTCAGGAGCCTGACTATGCGAGCTGGGCAGGGTGGGTGTCGCTTACTATCGGCTAGAAGTAGGGGACTTATGCCGATAGGTCTTTAGGAGTTAGCTAAGGACTTAGCCTTACCTTTACTCTTGGTTGTCTCTTCGTCTTCGTCATGAAATTCAGGAGCAACTGGATCAGCATCGATCTTGTTATGGACTGTTCTTACGAAGGTGCTCGAACCCCACATCAAGTCATGGCCGACAGTCTCAGCTTCAATCTCAACTGATGTTCCAGCTCGCTCGCCGTTATCCCAGTCACGTACGCGGAGCCTTCCCATAACTATAACTCGGTCACCTTTAGATATAGAAGTTGCAGTGTTGACGGCAAGCTGTCTGAAGGTTGTGATGGTGAACCAGTTAGTTTCTGCATCAACCCATTTATTGTGCTCTCTATCGAACTTTCGATAGGAAGCCGCTAGACGAAACGATGTGATTGGTAAACCATCTTGGGTTACTAAATGTCTCGGTGTGGTTGCTACCAAACCTGAGACGCTAAATGTATCTGACATAAATGCCTTTCTGGGAAATGTTTATGTCAGAAAGGATTACAAAAAATAAAAAAGTCTGCTGTGGTTATCCACAGCACTGC
>JBBAMM010000012.1:0-1984 GCA_040402475.1 Rhodoluna sp. | reverse complement strand
CTAATGATGTTCTCATCGAAGATAACCTTGGCAACCTCGGCGTGCCCTGTTCCTTCACCACAAACCTCTTCATAGGTTGGATTAGCTTTATGGCCACCCGCGTAACCACAGACAACATCGATTACACCCTTGAATTGAGAGTAGGAGGAGTCAAGACACCAGAAACAGCCACCGGCTAAAACAAATTCAGTCATGGCTCTAGCCTAGGCTGAACTAGTGAACAGAGTTGCTAACCGAAGAGCAGGTATTGGGGCAACTGCCGTATCTTTCGCAGCCCTGATGTTTGGGCTAAACGCCAGCACAGTAAAAGTTATCTTGGCTACAGGCATCTCTCCTGAGTTACTGGTGCTCTTTAGAGCAACCTTCACAGCTGTAGTTGCTGGATTTATCTTGCTAATAACCAATCGCAAAGCTTTCAAAGTGGCAAAGAAAGACATTCCACTTCTCATCGTCTATGGAATCATCGGTATCGCCATGATGCAGTGGTCTTACTCAAATGCGGTAAGTAGATTGCCTATTTCGGTTGCACTACTAATCGAATACACCGCCATTGTCATTGTTCCTCTGGTTGCTTTGATTCTTTTCAAAGAGAAAATTAAAGCCAGATTATGGGTAGGCATTGCTGCCGTGCTAGTTGGCCTTGGAATTGTCAGCAACATCTGGGATTCTCACCTAGATCCAATTGGTGTTGCTTGGGCCTGTATGGCAGCAATCTGTGTCAGCGTTTACTTTCTTATCGGTGAACACACTCAACGAAAACGTGATGCGATGAGCACCCTGTTTTACACATTCGCTGTCGCTGCTGTGTTCTGGGCAATCATCAACATCATCAACCCATCAAAAATTCCTGACATCAACAAGATTGTTTCACTCTCAGGAAACTTAGCTGATGTGATGTGGCCAACCTGGGTTGCTCTTCTTTGGCTTGGCATCATGGGGTCATTTGTGCCAATGCTTTTGGATTACATAGCTCTAGGCAATCTCTCCGCTACCGCTGTTGGCATCATCGCGACTTCAGAGACAGTATTTGCATCTGCTTTTGCTTGGATCTGGTTAGGTGAATCAATGACCACTCTTGGCGTTATAGGCGGTTTAATAGTGGTAGCAGGAATCATCCTGGCTGAGACTTCCAGAACTAACACTTTGAAGGCATAAATGGCTAAGCGTGAGATAAAGAACAACAGCATGGCAATGATTGCAACCGTTGCCCTTGTCGGCATGCTTGCCTCAGCCATTGGCTTTTTCAGCCCTGATTACTGCACCGTCCCGCAAAGCGATGACTGGACTAGCTGCGAGGCAATAGCCCAGCAACGAAACATCGGCTCTATCGTCCTTTTTGTGCTCTGCCTTGGCGGTTTTGCAGTTTCTTTGAGCAAGCGTCGCAAGAGATAACTAATGATTAGGCTTTAGTCGTGACTAACAAAGCCGCTGCAAAGATGCATAGTTCTTCTCTGGCAACTATCGCCTTAAGAGAAGAAGTTCTCCAATATGCCAAAGACCGCATGGCCATGGACCCAGCCCCACTTGATGGTCCCCAAACTCTTGAATACCTAAGAAAACACGCCTCCGGAACTATTTCTGAAACTGGTTTAGGTGGACACAAAGCACTAAAAATCTTTGATGAAGTTTTAGCGCCAGCCTGTATTTCAACAGATCACCCTGGCTATCTTTCATTCATTCCGGTTGCTCCAACTGAAGCCGCGACTCTTTTTGATCTTGTTGTTTCAGCAACATCTGTTTACGGTGGGTCTTGGCTTGAAGGCTCTGGTGCAGTTTTTGCTGAGAATGAAGTTCTAGCTTGGCTTGCCAAAGAAGTTGGTCTGCCTAAGACATCAGGCGGTGTCTTTGTTCAAGGTGGATCCCTTGGCAATCTATCTGCACTTGTTACTGCTCGTCACACAGCTATTCAAGATCGCAAGAAGAACAAACAGAAACTTCCTAAGCGCTGGTCAATCATCGCTTCCAGAGAATCTCATTCATCGCT
>JBBAMM010000011.1:35204-37077 GCA_040402475.1 Rhodoluna sp. | reverse complement strand
TCGCATCGGCCATAACGTGACCGGTTTGCAAACTCTCATCATCAGGATGAGCGTGCACCAGAAGGATGCGCTTTGCTCCGAAACTTTGTTTAGCCATAAGAAAAACCTTAGTTCAGATAAGTGTTCTCTTGCCTCTGTTTGAGCCTTGAACTACACTTACTTAGGTAACCCTAACTTCGAATGGTCTGATAACCATCGCGAAAGGCTCCCGGTGCTAGCAAACTTCCTCATTGGCCTCAGAGAAGGCCTAGAAGCCTCACTTATCGTAGGTATTCTTGTGGCTTACTTACTCAAAACAGGCAACCGTAAAGGCGCTAGAGCCGTGCTCTGGGGCACATTAGCGGCCATCTTGGTCTCCATCCTGGTTGGCCTAGCTTTGAGCGAATTCGTGGCTATTGCCCCTACCGGCATCAATGAACTTATCGCTGGTGTGGCATCTATCCTTGCGGTTGTCTTCGTAACCTGGATGATCTTCTGGATGGCCAAACAAGCAAGAGAGCTCAAATCAGAGCTACACACCAGAGTCGACTCTGCTGTTAAGACCTCAACAGCAACCATGATCGGTGTTGCCTTCTTTGCTGTTATTCGTGAAGGTGTTGAAACCTCAGTGTTTATCTGGAGTGCTTCAAGAGCAACCGGAACAGACACCAACCCAATTCTTGGAGCATCACTTGGCTTACTAGTTGCTGCCGGTCTTGGTTACGGAGTTTATAAAGGTGCTTTGAAACTAAATCTTTCCAAGTTCTTCAAATACACCGGTGCGTTCTTGATTGTTGTGGCAGCTGGAATTCTTGCCTACGGTATTCACGAATTGCAAGAAATAGGTTTACTGCCATTCCTAACCGCAAATAGCTATGACCTATCGGGAGTGATTCCTAAAGATAGCGCAATCGAGACATTGCTTAGAGGAACTATAAGTTTCAGATCTAAGCCTTCATGGCTTGAGACTATAGTCTGGTTTAGCTACGCAATTCCAGTTGCTTTTATTTATCTAAAGCCAACAAAAAAGAACTAATCTTCAAGTAACAAAAATGGACCTCAAATCAATGAGGTCCATTTTTTGTTTAACTAAATAGTGTTATTAGCCAGCTGCGTTTTCGTTAGCACGCTTCTTAGCAGAAGTGTTACGCGCACGAATGTTGGCATCAAGTTCAACCTTGCGAATACGGGTGGCTTCAGGAGTTACCTCAACACACTCATCTTCACGAGCAAATTCAAGACACTCTTCCAAAGAAAGTTTTCTAGGCGGAGTTAGTGCTTGGAATTCATCGCTTGAAGATGCACGCATGTTAGTTAGCTTCTTCTCTTTAGTGATGTTCACATCCATGTCATCAGCTCTAGAGTTCTCACCAACAACCATTCCTGCATAAACCTCTTGGGTTGGGTCAACAAAGAATGATCCACGCTCTTGCAGAGCAATCATCGCAAATGGTGTTGCAACACCTGCACGGTCAGCAACCAAAGAACCGTTAACACGAGTAACAATCTCTCCAGCCCAAGGCTCATAGCCTGCTGAAATGGCGTTAGCGATACCGGTTCCCTTGGTTGTGGTTAGGAACTCAGTTCTAAAACCAATAAGACCACGAGAAGGAACTAGGAACTCCATACGAACCCAACCGGTTGAATGGTTGACCATGTTCTTCATACGACCCTTACGGGCAGCCATCAGCTGAGTCATGGAACCTAGGAACTCTTCAGGAACATCAAGAGTTAGATCTTCAACAGGCTCATTGAGTTTGCCGTCAATCTTCTTGGTTACTACCTGAGGCTTACCAACAGTTAGTTCATAGCCTTCACGACGCATCTGTTCAACCAAGATGGCAAGAGCTAGCTCGCCACGACCCTGAACTTCCCAAGCATCTGGACGTTCAGT
>JBBAMM010000011.1:5707-35104 GCA_040402475.1 Rhodoluna sp. | reverse complement strand
GAACATCGTTTGGATCAGCAAGAGTTTCACCGATGGTGATGTTCTCAATACCAGCGACCGCAACAATATCTCCAGCTGTTGCTGAATCAGTTGGGATTCGATCAAGTGCTTTGGTCTTTAGAAGTTCAGTGATCTTCACTGTCTGAGTTGTGCCATCCTGGCGAACCCAAGCAACCTGCTGCCCCTTACGGATAGTTCCGTTGAAAATACGAAGCAGAGCAAGACGACCTAGGAAAGGTGATGCATCAAGGTTTGTAACGTGAGCTTGTAAAGGAGCTTCGTCGTCAAAGACAGGAGCAGGGATGTGCTTCAAGATTGCAGCAAACAGTGGTTCTAGATCTTCTGAATCTGGCATGGTGCCATCAGCTGGTTTGTTTAGCGATGCACGACCTGCACGACCTGAAGCATAGATAACAGGTAGTTCAAGAATTGAATCAATATCTAGATCTGGAACATCCTCGTGAATGTCGCTAGCTAGACCTAGAAGCAAGTCATGAGTCTCTTCAACAACTTCATCGATGCGAGCATCTGGACGGTCAGTCTTGTTCACCAACAAGATAACTGTCAGGTTAGCCTCAAGTGCCTTACGCAAAACGAAACGTGTCTGCGGTAGTGGACCTTCAGATGCATCCACTAGCAATACAACACCGTCAACCATAGATAGACCACGTTCAACCTCACCGCCGAAGTCAGCGTGACCTGGGGTGTCAATCACGTTGATGGTTATCTCTTTACCATTAGCGCTAGCGCCTTTGTATGCAATGGCTGTGTTCTTGGCAAGGATAGTAATACCCTTTTCACGCTCAAGGTCACCTGAATCCATGATGCGTTCACCCAGGTTGGCGTGATCACCGAAGGAACCGGTTTGGCGAAGCATGGCATCAACCAAAGTGGTCTTGCCGTGGTCAACGTGGGCAACAATTGCTACGTTACGGATGTCATCTCTTGTTACTTGGGCCATTACTTGGGTCCTTTAGGGCGTAGTTCAGCGACTTACGAAATACGCTCGAACGCTTGGATTATTGGGCTTGAGAGCACGGTGTGCTTTAGCCTTACTGCTTAAAGTCTAACCGAGGCACCTGTAAAAGCGAGCCTCGGTTAGATATGAAACTTTTATTGGCTATTTAGCTGCGCCAGCCATCAGCTTGAGGCGAGCCTCACGACGCTTCTTCTGTTCCTTAGGGTCAGGAACTGGGACAGCAGCCAGCAGGCTCTTGGTGTATAGCTCTTGAGGGTTGTTCAAGATCTGGTCACGAGGGCCAACTTCAACAAGCTTTCCATACTGCATAACCGCAATACGGTGAGCCAAGATGTCAACAACACCAATATCGTGAGTAATGAACAAACAGGCGAACTTCAAAGAGTCTTGCAATTCCTGCAATAGATCTAGGAAACGAGCCTGAACTGACACGTCAAGGGCTGAAGTAGGCTCATCCGCAATCAAAAGCTTTGGAGATAGTGCAAGAGCACGAGCGATACCAACACGTTGCTTCTGACCACCAGATAGCTCGTGAGGGTAACGGTTACGGTATGAACGAGGAAGCTCAACTGAGTCAAGAAGGTCTTCTACTCTCTTGTTGAGCTCTTCTCCCCTAGCTTCCTTAGCCAAGAACAAAGGTTCACCGATGCTCTCACCAATAGGCAGACGTGGGTTCAAAGAAGAAGCTGGGTCCTGGAAGACGATACCGGTGTGTTTACGAATCGCACGAAGTTCCTTCATAGAAGCTCCAGCAATCTCTTCACCTAGAACCTTGATAGAACCGCTGTGTACTGGAAGAAGACCAATACCGGCACGACCAACAGTGGTCTTACCTGAACCTGATTCACCAACCAAACCTAGAATTTCACCTGGCTGAATGCTAAATGAAACTCCATCGACGGCACGGAAGGCAGGAATGCGGCCACGCTTTGGGTACTCAATAACCAAATCTGTTACCTCAAGAACTGCCGCAGCCTTGATGTTCTCGCTCTCAAGCTGACGAACCTTTACAGAACCAAGCTTTGGAACAGAAGCCAAAAGTGACTTTGTGTATGGGTGCTTAGGGTTGTTGAAGATGATATCCGAGGTGTTCTCTTCAACTGTAAGTCCATCCTTCATGACCAAGATACGGTCAGACAAGTCAGCAACAACACCCATGTCGTGAGTAATCAAAAGAACAGCTGAGTTCAACTTGTCCTTCAGGTTACGCATTAGGTCCAAGATTTCTGCCTGGACTGTCACATCCAGTGCTGTGGTTGGCTCATCTGCAATCAACAGAGCGGGGTCACAGGCCAAAGATTGAGCAATCATGGCACGCTGACGCTGACCGCCGGATAGCTGGTGAGGATACTTATCAAAGCTACGCTCTGGTTCAGGAATTTCCACCATAGTCAGCAACTCAATTGCTCTTTGCTTAGCAGCCTGCGGTCCCATTTCGAAGTGGTTTCGAAGCACCTCAACGATTTGGAAACCGATGGTGTAAACCGGGTTCAATGCAGTCATCGGCTCTTGGAAGATGTATGCCACTTCTTTACCACGGAACTTACGGATAACTGAAAGTGGCTGGTTCAGCATCTCAGTGCCCTTAACCAGAACGCTTCCTGAAGTTCGAGCGTTATCAGCTAGCAGACCCATCAAACCCATTGCAGTGGTTGATTTACCCGATCCAGACTCACCAACGATGGCTAGCACTTCACCAGTAGCCACTTCGAAGTTCATGTCGATTGCAGCTGGATACCAGACTCCATCAACCCAAAACTCCACGTTGAAATCCTTTACAACCAGGATTGGATTTTTAGTTGCCATTTTTATTGACTACCTTTCTTAGCAAGTGAATAAATCAAACTTTCAAAATTGTCTGGGGTAAAGTGATGTACATGCCCGAGACTTACATTTATCGCACCAGAACTACCTGGGTTTATTTCGCAGTTTTGATTCTGATCGGAGGCTTGGCTACTTACGGATTCTTCGTTGCCAATCGATTCACAGATGCTGCCATAAGCGCTATGAACACATCTGCTTTCAGTGCCATCCTGTGGTTGTTCGTTGTTGGACCAAAAGTAGTTTTCACCACTGAAGGTGTTTCGATTCATAACCCATTCAGAACCATCAAAATCGGATGGTTGAGCGCTGTCGAACTCACAACTAGATTTTCTTTCGCCGTCGTTACCGAAAAGGGCACCTACGCAGCATGGGCTGCTCCAGGTTCCAGCGGCTTGAAGGCTAGGCGAATCCGCCGAAACGATTTCCGAGGTACAGGCGTGAATCGAGTCCTGGTAACTCCAGATCATAGGGACCCTCGAAGTGAAAGCGACACTGCGCTGGCTTTGGCCAGACTCCACAGTGAGCGAGCTGTCAACAAAGGCACTGCCACCGATGGAGTTAAGACCAGCACCAACTGGCTTTCTCTCGCTCTGCTGCTGATCAGCGCTATTGCGCTTATGAGCAACTTGATTATTCACTAGGGTTTCCTTTTTTCTTTATCGCTTATTGACTGAATCACGAGTTCCAGTGCGAGCTAGGAAGTCTTTACGCTTTAGCTGCCTTCTTTGACGAGGGTCAAAAGCGTCTCGAAGTCCGTCTCCAATGAAGTTAATGCTCAATGCGATAGCAACAATGATTACACCTGGCCACCAGAACAACCATGGTGCATAGATGAATTCACCTTGGTGCTCGCTGATTAGCACACCAAGAGATACGTCAGGGTACTGAACACCGAAGCCCAAGAACGATAGACCTGTCTCCGTCAAAATCGCACCGGAGAGCAGCAATGTGGTCGAAACGATGATTACACCAACTGAGTTAGGAAGGATGTGCTTGAAGATGATTCTGGTGTTTGAAGCTCCCGCCACACGAGCCGCATCAACGAATTCACGCTCACGAAGCGTCAGGAATTCACCGCGAACCAGACGAGTCAATCCAGTCCAGGAGAACAAACCTAGGAACACCGCTAGTGGTAGCACACCTAAGTTACCCGATCGGTAACCGATAACAGCTCCGATTAGGATCGAAGGAACTGTAATGATGAAGTCAGTAAAGCGCATCATTACCGCGTCAATAATTCCTCCGAAGAATCCAGACACAGAACCCATAACGGTTCCGATAAACCCACCAAGGGCTCCGATTACGATCATCACCATTAGTGAGATTTCAGAACCACGCATAACTAGTGAGAAGTAGTCCTTACCCTGGGTAGGAACGTATCCCATTGGGTGATTCCAGGTAGGACATCCTGACGCGCAATCCGAACTCATGAGGGTGTCGGTGTGTGAGTATTTCCACCAACCGTGAATAGTGATTGGATTTGCGTCAGTACCGAGATGAATACCGGCAGCAGAGTAAACAAAGATTACAAATAGAACGATGAAAATCAATCCAGATACTGCTGGCTTGTGAGCAAAAAACTTGCGACGTATTATCTGACCCTGGCTCAAGCCCTGAGTATGAGCTACGTCCTTGCCAACCTCACTATTGGCCTCTGTCTCAACAGTGTTCTTACTTTTCTTAAATTTGATCGCCATTAGATTTTTACTTCCTAATTCTGATTCGTGGGTCTAATAATGAGTAAACAAGGTCAGCGGCAAGAGTCGCCATAACAGCCAAGAAAGCGGTTAGAGCGAATGTTCCCATGAGGAGATTTAGGTCTTGGTTCACAATGGCTTCGTTCGCCAAGCTTCCCATACCCCTCCAGCTAAAGACACGCTCGGTAATAATTGCTCCACCAACGATACCCGCTATGTCGAAAGCGATAAGGGTCGTAATCGGCAGCATCGCGTTACGGAATGCGTGACGCAAAATAACTTCACGCTCCGGCATACCCTTAGCTCTTGCTGTGCGAACGTAATCCATGTTCATAACTTCTAGAAGTGACGCACGAGAATATCTCAAATACCCAGCGAAAGAGATCAGGGTTAGAGCTAATGTCGGCAGAACCAAGTGCGCTATCAGGTCTAGATTGACAATCCAGAAGTCATTGGTGATCAAGGTCAGGTTGTATGCACCATCAGTCTGCATAGGCTTTCCGTCTGACAGCACAAAGTACGGTTGCCAAGCCTGCATTAGTCGGTCAACAATTACGTACAAAGAAACAAATGTCGCGGACAGCATTGAACTTCGGATCACCGGTCCCCTGTCGATGTTGCTGAAGAAATAGCCGATGAAATAGCTAGAGGAGATCATCAGCAAGCCTAAAGCCATAATCAAGAGGTAGTTGCTGTTTGCTCCCATGACTGTGCCGAGTGGATAGTACAAAGCCACACCAACTCCAACAGACGCTAGTCCAGCGTATAGAGCCTTCTTGTTTCCGAGCCCGGCGAATACGTGGGTTAATCCAACAGAAGTTGATACACCAAGTACAGCAACTCCGAAGATTCCCATTACCGGGTGAGTAAACCATGAAGTCCAGCTAGCAACCTGAAGCAACACAAACAAAGTCAAGGTTGAAATTGCCCAAGTGATGACAACACGTTTTCTGGTTCCACTTACGAACCCAGCCACGATAACGGCTAGAACCGAGGAAATACCGATGTTGAGGAATATTCCTATCGTGGGGTCTGCTAAGAAACTGTTGAACTGGATAACCATGTATTCCTTCAACATAACTGCAACCCAGAAAATTGGAAGAGAGAAAAGGAAGAAAGATAAGAAAGTCAGAGAGTAATCAAGGCGTGAGTACTGGCGTATCGCGCTCAATACACCGAAGGTGATTCCCAGGATAATCGCTAGGAAAGTTGCAACCGTCACCAAGCGGAGAGTGATTGGAATAGCCGCAGCCATTTCGTCGATTACAGGAAGTCGTTTCCAAGTCAATCCAAAGTCAGGAGTTCCGGTACCGATACCAAAGATCTTTTGTAGCCACAAGAAATATCTTGCTGGAGGTGGAACATCTAGTTGATAGAACTTAGATAGCTCTGCGATGATCACATCTTTTTTAGGATCTGTAGACTCACGCCAACTCGCTAGCGGGTCTCCCGAGTATGCAGCGAGGTTGTAGGTAAGGTATGTCGAACCGAAAAGGATTAGAAGTGCGATAGAAATTCTTCGACCAATATATGCAAGCACGTTTGTGTTTCACTTTCTTTGTCTCGAGATACTTATAAAACTCTACTTGATTTCGGAGAGATTTATGACGTGGGTCAGCGCTTTCCAGCTTAAATAATTACTGGTGACACCCCGTGAGGGATGCCACCAGTAATCGGCTATTTAACTATCTAATTCAGAAATTAATTTGAATTAGTAGCCAAGCTGCCAGTAGTTCCAGGTTACGTTTGGAGCAAGCGGGCTTGGAAGAACGTTCTTCAAAGAACTGTTCCAAGCTGCTGATCCTGGCCACTGGTACAACTGCAGTGTGTAGTAGTTCGACCACAAACGCTTTTCAGCGTTAATCTTTGTGGTGATCAACGATGTAGCAGTTTGTAGCTTCTCAAATTCACTTAGGAGTGAGTCCAAGGTTGGATCGTTCCAACCAGCTGAGTTGTTAGACCCATCTGATTCGTAGTTCGGGTTGCTTCCAGTCTGTGACAAACCAGTCTTCACCCAAGCGAACTCAGCTGAATCGTAGAAGTTACAGTCAAGTTCAGCACTCCAAGTTGAACGGATGGTGTGTACAACTCGGATACCAGCCTTAGCCGCTTCAGTGGCGATCAAACCTGCGTTTGCGACACGAAGTGGACGTGAGCTTGTTAGGTGCTGAACAGTGAAGCTGTTGCTTCCCGGTCCTGCTGATGGGTACCACTTTCTAACTAGAGCAAGGGCTTGAGCTACTCGAGCATCCTGTGCCTTCTTGAAGTCGTTCAAGTACAGTGATGAACCAGCAGTTACCTTCGCGTAGTCACCTTCAGTTGTCAACGAGAATGAGCTGTCAAGTGTTGGTGAGGTACCCTGGAAAGCAGGATCGAAGATCTTGCCAATGTAGTTGTTAGCAATGGTTTGACGAGGAACTACAAGCATGTATGCCTTGCGAAGATCCTTAGCCTTTTCACCGTTACCCGCAAATGGACCGTCGTAAGGTGCGTTACAGTTTACGCTGGCTCCGTTTGAGTTGGTGTAGTTGATCTTCACGGTTGCAGTCTCTTCCATAGGGAAGATTGAACTTCCAGTTCTAAGGTCGAGGTGCTCGTATGTCAAGATGTTGCCCTTGAATGCTGTAACACCAGCGGCTCCGTTCACAATTGACCAGAACGCTGAGGTAGCACCACCTGAATAGATGTCAACAGTACCAGCAACAATTGACTGACCAACAGCTGTGTCATCAAGTGTTCCAGCGCTGAACTTGAAAATGATCTTCTCAAGGTTTCCAGTCTGCTTTGGAGCTCCACCAATGTTTCCGTTAGGGTTCTTAACCAAAGTACATCCAGTTGAAGTACAGCTCTGTAGCAAGAAAGTACCATTTGAAACTAGTAGAAGCGGGTTAGTGTCTGCATCTACAGTTGTGATGTTGAAGTCGTTTGACCAAACGTCTGCAATGTCACTCAAGAGTGCACGTGCAGCAGTTCTTGCCTTCAAAGCAGCTGCGTAGGTGCGCTTGCTCTGTGCAGGAAGAGGCTTGATAGCTGTGAAGTAAGCACTTTCAAATGCGTTCTTGTAGCTAGCTGCGTCTCTCATGCCTAGAAGTGTGTCTTCACCATTTGCCATTCCTGTAAGTGCGTGAACTGCACCTGGGCCTGGACCGAATACTTGCCAGTCAGGCTGGAAAGAGTCGTAGCTTACGGTCACTGAGAAGTTGTCATCGCTTAGCGCGAATGAATTTGCTCTTACGTGAGTATCGTATGCACCACCGTAACCAGATGAGTCAAACTTGCTACTTACTGCTGGGTCACCTAGTCCAGCTGCGATTGAGTAATCAGAGCTTGAAACCATGTTGCTCAGAAGAAGATCTTGAGCGGTGATAAGAACTCCGTCAGAGTACTTCAGGCCTTTCTTAACTGTGTAAGTAACCTTGAAACAACCGAACTGTGCGTCAAGCACAGCCTTTTCTGCAGTAGCAGCTGCAGCACAGTTGTTCTGAGCAATCTTGAAAGTTCCAAAGGCAGTGTTTCTAATTAGCTGCGCTTTGTCGTTGTAGTAGTAAAAACCTGCACCTGTTGGACCAAGTACGTCCGAGTTGGTTAGAAGGTTAAAACCATTGACACCAGTGTTAAGACCCGAAAGGGCATTACTCTCCTGGACGATCATGGTCTTGTTTGCTGCAGATGCGTTCGCCGGCGCAAGGCTTAGCCCTGTGATTCCGAGAACAGAAACCGCGACAAGAGCAAAACCCTTAATCATGTTTTTCTTCATTGTGTCTCCTTGTTAATGGAGGAACATACGCCTCGAAAATAGACTTTTCGACCCACACGTTCCTTGGGTAATAGAACTCTACAACTAATAACCGACATCAAACAGGGGGTATTGCCCAAATCGTTACATTTCATTACATAACCCAAAACCCCCATAAAACAAGGCGTTTGGGCAAGAATCATGCCCATCGTGCTACTATTAGCGAGCGTTCGAAAGAACGCCTTTGTTATGGCAGGGGAAACCGGTGAAAATCCGGTGCTGACCCGCAACCGTAAGTCCCTAGGGATAAGTCGGAATGCCTGCCAAAACGAGGACTCTAAAACAAACCGTCGAGGTCTACGGGTGGAGTCGAGTAGAGCATTACTCGTCGTCGCACTTGGATCGCAAGCCAAAAGGATATTGCGTTGTCAAAGTCAATAAGAAAAATACGTCCAGCTTTAGCACTTATATTGGGTGCTCTTTTAGTTCTAAACCTGAGCGCATGTTCAAGTACCAGTTATGGAACTGATCTTCAGCCCAAAACTAGCGCTTTTTTAGCTAAATCATTCAAATTAGGTCAGTATCTCTCCCCTTACAAAACCCCAGGAGCAGATGTTGGGGCAACTATGGAAGCAATGATTCAACTAAGTGGTCTTGGGTACGATTCTGAAAAACAGGCTAAAGCTATTAAATGGCTGACTTCATACACAAATCTAATCAACACTCCTGGGTTGCGTGGAGAGTATATCTTTGCGGCTCACGCTCTTGGTTTTGAGAGTGAACCCACGGTGGCCAAAGCGCTCACAGACCTAAAAGCTGCCATCGATGAGAAGGGTGAGATCGCTGACACCAACAACTTCTCCTACTCATGGGTGATTCTAGGTCTTTCTGCTGCCGGTGAAGAAAAACTGGCTAACCTTGCTGCCGTGAATTTAGTGAACAAAGCTGAAAAAACCGGTGGTTACAAATACTCCACCGGAAGTCCAGATGTATTTATAACTGCTGACGTTACCGGTTTCAGCATATTGGGTTTGAAAGCAACCGAAGGTTTTGGAAATAGCCAGGATGAAGCGGGTAAAGCTTTTGCAATCTCAAGAGCGAAGAATTGGCTAAAGGATTTCACAATTCAAAATAACCACTGGATGGGTTACGGCAACATTGATGTTAGCGGAACTGCATACGGAATCATGGCGCTGAGCTCAATCGGTATTGACACTCAAGAATATGTGTTGTGGCTTCAAGGAAGAATTAATCGAAAGGATGGCGGAGTCATTGCACCTTGGAGCGATCCTGACTCAGATCAGTTCAGCACTTTGCAATCAATACTTCCGCTTTCAAACCTGAGCTTTATTGACATCCTGAATCACATCAAAAAATAAACCAATGCGACTTTTTGTCAGGCTCAGCTTAGTTGGGCTGATTTTGCTTATTGCTGTCGGGTTCTGGATCCAATCCACGAACACAAAAGAAATAACAAAGTCAGCTCCCAGTACTGCCGTTGGTTTATGTGAAGGTGATGGCGTTTCGATAGTCGTCGATTTTGGCACAGACAGCGAACTAGCACCTATTCAGAAGTGTGTTACCAACTACGTTGGCAACTCCTGGAATCTAATGCTTACCTCAGGTATCGAAGTTGAGGGCACCAGTAAATACCCAGTTGGCTTTGTTTGTCGCATCAACGGCATTCCAACCAAGGAAACAGAGAGCTGCATTGAAACTCCAGGAGCTGATAACGGGAGCTGGGCTTTTTACTTAGCCGAAGCGAACTCTTGGGAATACAGCAATTATGGAGCTAGTTCACACTCAAGTAAATGTAGGACTACTGAAGGCTGGCGTTTCCTTCTTCCTGGTGAATCAACAAGTACCTTTCCAAGAATCAAACCTGTAAAACACAGCTGTGAAAAATAGTTTGCTGTCGGTAGTAAGAACACATCCGGCATCCTGGTGGATGCTCGGATTAGCTTTTGCTATCGCAGCATCTATTGCAGTAAGTCCAGTTACTCTCTTAGCACTGAGCACCCTGAGCATGCTTTTCGT
This sequence comes from Rhodoluna sp., assembly GCA_040402475.1. GTDB lineage: Bacteria > Actinomycetota > Actinomycetes > Actinomycetales > Microbacteriaceae > Rhodoluna. Next base: position 24,831 of record JBBAMM010000011.1, on the reverse strand, counting down.
TCTTGCCTTTCGAGATCAATCGCCTTGGTCAAGATCAGTGGTGTTTTATATTCGATTGGCAGGAATTGTTATTGCTATTCGAGTGCTCTTTCGAATGATCTTCAATTTAGAAGCAAGCCCAACAAATCCCCTACTAGTTCTTCCCGAACTAAATCTTGATTTGGGTAACCAAATTTCTCTTCACCTTTTAGGACCTATATCTAGTGCATCTCTATTGGCAGCACTTACCGATGGACTAAGACTTGCAGCAATCATCTTGGCTATCGGTATGGCCAACTCGTTAGCTAACCCGATGAAACTCTTGAAATCAACACCAGGAGCTTTATATGAAATTGCTACTGCTATCTCAATTGCCATAAACCTAGCTCCCCAACTCATTGCAAGTTTGAATCGGGTTAGAAGAGCAAGAGGTTTACGAGGTCAATCAAAAGGGATCAAATCACTACCTGGACTTGTGATACCTGTACTTGAAGACACCATCGATCAATCAATGACATTGGCAGCCAGCATGTCTGCTCGTGGATTTGGACGTAAAGGTTCACAGAGTAAAGGCCGATTACAGCTAACCCGTTTCATCGGGCTCACTGGTCTTGTCCTTATTGCTGTTGGAGTGTTTCTACTGATTCTTAATCCAACAAATCAGGTACTGGATTTAGTGGTAACCCTCAGTGGTTTACTAAGCACAGTTATCTATATAAAGATGTCAGCACTAGGGTCACTTCGAACCAGGTATTCAGTACAAAAGTTTAGAAGTGGCGATTACCTTCTATATGCATTCGCCGCAGCCCTACTGCTCCTTTCATTTAGCGGGGTGTTAGAGATTTGATAACCCTAAAAGACCTGTCCTTTAGTTACCTAAAACCAAATGGTGAACCAGTAACAGAAACCCCACAACTAAACCGAGTAAACCTAGAAATAGCTAAAGGTGAATTCGTTCTGGTCTGTGGCCCAACCGGTAGCGGTAAGTCCACTCTGCTCAAAGCACTCAATGGTCTAGCCCCAAGTTTTACCGGTGGACTGCTAACTGGGGAGATCTATATAGATGGTGAGAATCTAACTGAGAAAGAACCTCATGACTTTGCCCATTTGGTTGGCTATGTGAATCAACAGCCTGAAGGCTTCTTTGTCACAGATACCGTGATTGATGAGATTGTCTATGGTTCAGAACAATTAGGCATACCAGTAAAAGATATAGCCACTCGTATCAAACCAATTGTCGCTGTTTTGAAAATAGAACATTTACTTGAAAGACCTTTGAGTTCTTTATCGGGTGGTGAACAGCAAAGAGTTGCCATCGCATCTGCCTTAGTTGCAGGTCAAAAAGTTCTCTTACTAGACGAACCAACTTCCGCCCTAGATCTTGCTGGAGCCGCTGAAGTGTTGAAGGTGTTGAAGAATCTAGTCAAAGATTTTGGCATCACAATACTTTTAGCTGAGCATCGAATCAGCAGAGTTATTGCTGAGGTTGATTCTGTTTTAGTCGTTCATGGTGATGGCAGTGTGACAAAGGGTGAACCAGCGAAACAATTCAATGATGACCGTTTCGCTCCCCCGATTATTCAACTCGGCGTCAGACTAGGTTGGGACCCACTAGCTATTTCAGCAAATAAAGCTGCTGAACTTTGGAAAGCCAAAAACCATACTTTTGAAGCAAAAGAGGTTTCAACTGCAGATGAAGCTATCGTCTCTGCCAAAAACCTAAGCGTTAATTACGGAAACCTAACCGCAGTTGCACCAACTGATCTTGATTTCTTTGGCAATCAGATAACTGCAATCATGGGTGAAAACGGTTCAGGTAAAACAAGTTTGTGTTGGGCCATTCAAGGTCTCGGTAACCGCAGTTCTGGTTCGGTATTACTAAATGGCTCAGATACCGCAGAACTTGCAAAGGCAACTCGATTAGATCAGGTTGCCATGATTCCTCAGCGCGCTGCCGATTTACTTTTCCTGCATAGCCTGGGTGAAGAATTACATGAGTCAGATGTCTTTGCTGAGGTAGCAGAAGGCACCACCGCTGCCCTGTTTCAAAAATTAGCTGGCAGGATAGACCCTTCAATACATCCAAGAGATCTTTCTGCTGGACAACAGTTGGCAGCGGTGCTCAGTATCCAATTAGCTAAGCAAGCCAAGGTTCTTATCCTCGATGAACCAACCAGAGGTTTGGACTACTCTGCCAAACGAGCTCTTGCCAAGCAATTGCAGCAACTGAAAAGTCCTGACCGAACCATACTTTTGGCAACCCATGACATTGAGTTCATTGCAGAGGTTTCTGACCGAGTGATTCGACTTGAGTCAGGCAAAGTTGTCAGCGATACCTCTCCACTTACCGAATTGGCATGGCCTTCACCTTTCGCATCTCAGATAGCTCAGATAACTAGAACACCAGGTTTGATTAGCATCGGCCAGGTGATCAAGTGAACTCAGTGATTTCTAAACTCAGCATCGCAATTGCAGGTGTTGCCAGTCTTCTAATGTTCAGCTGGCCACTATTTATCACCAGCAACATTTCAACAGAAGCAACAACAGCTCAAACGGTATTCATCCTTTTGATGCCGTTAACCCTGGTCATAGTGCTAATTGAATTTGCCACCGGAGACATAAGTTCTAAACACTTAGCTCTGCTTGGGGTGCTCATTGCTCTGAACGCAGTGATCCGTTTACTAGGAGCAGGAACTGCAGGAATTGAAACAGCATTCTTCCTAGTAATACTCGGTGCATATGTTTTTGGAAGTGGCTTTGGTTTCATTCTTGGAGCAGGATCTATCTTTGTTTCAGCACTTCTTACCGGTGGCATTGGTCCTTGGCTACCATTCCAAATGATGGGAGCAGCTCTTATCGGTTTAGGTGCAGGCCTTATTCCTCATGCAACTAAGAAGTGGTTAGAGAAACTGAACCTAATCGTTTATGCAGTTATCGCTAGCTTCACTTACGGCGCACTAATGACGTTATGGAACTGGCCGTATCTGGCTGGAACTGGAACACAGATTAGTTATGTTGCTGGAGCTCCACTACTGGATAACCTAACCAGATTCTTGCAATACGAAATAGTTACCGGTGGCTTGGTCTGGGATACCGGTAGGGCTATAACAACTTCAGTTCTTATCCTCTTAACTGGCTCAGCCCTGATCGCAACTCTTAGTAGAGCTGCAACCAGGGCTGGCGTTGGTAGAAAACTTTAGGCAGTTGGGTAAATAGCCAACAGCACAGTTGCAATAACTGTTACGGCCAACATCATCAAACCAGCCTTATAGGTGTATTTGAATTCCTTACGAACGATATGAACCAGGTTCGCTAAGACCATGATTGTTGCAAGTCCCGCAGCTGCTGCAATTCCTAGAGGCAAAGCCCAGTTGAACTTGAACACGGTCACTGCAACCGGAGCCAAGATCACGCCAAGCCCACCGAGGAGTTCAGCCAAACCAATGAACTTCACAGTTCCCTTAGGTGAAGATTTGACCCAACCCCAGCCACGTTCAATGAGCTTCTCATCTGAGGTGCGAAGCTTGTCAATGCCAGCTTTGGTAAATGCATAAGAGGTAAATCCAGCAACTATTAGGGTTGCGATGATGATTGCGATGTTCATTAGAACCTTTCAAATTCTTGTTTTGTTTGTGAGTCAGGTTTAGACTCCTATTAGTAAAGCACCACTTGACTAGATTAGTCAAGTCCCCCTTTACTAATCTAGTCTCGAGAGGAAAGGGTTCCCATGGAAGTCAAGATTCATGCTGAACGCACCCAAGACGGCTGGATAGCAGAAGTTCCAGGTCCTAATGGTTTCTCGGTAAGCGCTAGAAGACTCGACCAGTGCAAAGACATGGTTGTTGAACGCATCAAAACCCTTGAGGAACAAAAAGGCAACTCTGAAATCTGCGAAGTAGTAATCAAAGTAGAAGCAGAACTACCTGGCATCATCTGTGATCTTGAAGCAGCCAAAGTAAAGATGCTTGAAGCACAAAAACTTCAAGATGAAGCTTCAGCTGAAATCAGAACGGTAGTTAGTCGCATGCGTGATGAAGGCCTAACCATGAGAGACATTGCAGTCTTACTTGGAGTATCACCGCAACGTGTTGCTCAACTTATTGGCTAGTTAAATGAAATTGGCGGCCACCGAAGTGACCGCCAACTCTTGAAAACTGTTACTGGTTTGTAAGCGCAGGAATGATAGCTCCTGAGAATACCTGCCAAGCAAGAAGAGACTTCGCTACAAAGCTAAGTGTGATGTATACACGCTCACCGAATAGGTAGTCCTTCCACTTGCCAACCTGGCGATACTGCAGAGCCTGGTTGATACCAAATGTATTGAAAGCAATAAAGATGGTGATGATGATTCCGATGACGAAACCAGGGATCTGGTTTTCTCCTTCGTAACCAGGGCGGAATGCTGAAATGATGATGATAATCCAAGGAACAATACCGGTCATGCATCCCATAATGAAAGGCAGAGCCTTACCATTACCTGGCTTCTCATACTTCTCCTGCAACGCACCGAAGAGAATCATGCTTGCGTTCACTGCAAAGACTGCAATCAAGCCAGCAAAGTCAGTGAAACCATTTAACAGCATGATCGAAGTGATCATGATTGAAGATGACAAAGCGTATTCAGTCCAACGGAAGTAGTTGTGTGTATTAGCTAGACCTGCGAAGTAACGCTTCTTGAAGAATGGCGAAATAATCGCGAAGTGGAAAATAGCTGACAGCAATAGGAAAGCAATGATTGCTCCGCCTAGGTTGATGGTGAACAGCACAACGTGCTGTGGGCCAGGCCATGGTGAGTTTGGACCTGGTTCGAATCCTGGAGGGCCCTGCATCCAGTCAGCTGTTACAGGGAAGTAACCCTGAACTTTGATCTGAACAAGGATAGAAGTAAGTGAGATTGCTGATAGCAGGTGCAATAGACCTGCAATGAAGTTGTAACGAGTTAAGCCTTTTTCACTAACTTTGTTAGCGAGCTTGAGGTCTTTATCTTTAGCCATGGCTAGTACCTTTCTTGGAGCATCGTTTTTAGCCTATTAGCACTTAAGTGCAAAAACCTGCAGGCCAATAGGCATGCAGGTTAATACATTAGTGGAGATGGGGGGAATCGAACCCCCGTCCATGACATCGAAACGAACTCTTCTACGGGCGTAGCTTCACTAATGATTTTCTCGGCTGCGGTCTTTGCATGAAGCGACTAAACCGACCAGCCCAGCCTGAGTAAAAGTCCCATGTAGCTCTAAGGCGTAACTACACAGCTAGATTTCTAAATGACGCTAGGACCCAACACGAAATCTAATGTTGGACTAACGGACTCGGGCTAGGCGCTATTAAGCGGCTAGGGCGAAGTCAGTGCTGTTAGATTTAGCACCTATATTTTGCAGCGAACATTTACGTGTTGACGCTACATTCACGGCCCGCTTCTTTTCGTATCAAGAAGCCTTGTCGAAACCGATCATCCCCATATTGAATTACCAAAACCCTTGGTAGGGCTAGATAACTATAAAGCTATCTAATGACATAAACCAGAGTTATCTCAGGATTATTCCCGAATTACCAGTCTTTTCCTTTAGTAGACATTGCTCTGTCTGCTTCGCGCCTGTCCTGTTGCTCTTTGAGGGTCTGGCGCTTGTCATATTCACGCTTACCTTTAGCTAGGGCTAGTTCAACCTTTGCTTTGCCGTCTTTGAAGTAAAGAGATAAAGGGATAAGAGTGAAGCCTGACTCTTTGATCTTGCCAGAGAGCTTATAGATCTCTGAGCGGTGCATCAAAAGCTTGCGCTTTCTTCTGGTGCTGTGGTTATTCCAGGTGCCCTGCAGGTATTCAGGGATATGCACGTTCTCTAACCATGCTTCGCCATTTTCAACACTGGCAAAGCCATCGACAAGGCTTGCTCTTCCTGCTCGGAGAGACTTAACCTCTGTTCCGGTTAGGACAAGTCCAGCCTCATACACTTCTTCGATGTGATAGTCGTGTCGGGCTTTACGATTGGTGGCAACAACCTTTTGGCCACTTTCTCTAGGCACTTTGAGCTCCTGAACAGAAATACCTGTCTTGTTTATCAAGACAGCCAATCAGTCTAACTCTTAGACGCGTAAATATCTTCTTATCGAAGAAGCTGCAGCAACTGCAGCCAGCACTGCACCGACGAGAACAAGCCCAGGTAATAGGGCTAGAGCATCCGGAATGCCAACGAAACTTGTGAAAGGAAGCTGTTCGGCTAGGAAACCTTGAACAAAGAACTGAACAATTGCGAAGATTGCTCCCCCAGCTAAAAGGCTTCCAATTACTCCAGCCACAACACCTTCGAGGATGAAAGGTAGCTGGATGTAGAAGTTACTAGCCCCCACTAGACGCATGATTCCGATTTCTCTTCTGCGCATAACAGCAGAGAGTCTGATTGTGGTTGAAATCAGTAATACTGATGAGAACAACATAAGACCAGCAATAGAGATGGCAGCCAGGCTGGCAATGTTTAGCATGGCGAAGATTTGATCTAGGTAAGTTCTTTGGTCTTTGACCTCTTCAACGCCAGATAAACCATTGAAGCTCTCAATGATGATTGGTGCCTGGTTTGAGTCCTTGAGGTTAATCCAGAAGGTTTCATTCAATTGAGCAGGAGTCACATACTTGGCAACAGCATTGTCTTTGAATTCCTTTTGGAAGGTTTTATAAGCCTGCTGATGATTCTCGAAGTAATACTTATCGATGTATGGGGCAAGAGTTGTTGATTCAAGACGTTCTTTAACAGTGTTCTGAACATCTTTACTAGCTTCACCCTGAGGGCAGATATCCTGCGGTGATGTCTTAGTGCAGAGATAAACCGCAACCTGAGCCTTGTCATACCAATAGGTCTTCATTGAACCGATTTGCTGCTGCAATAAACCAGCTGTTCCAACAAAGGTAAGAGATATAAAGGTAACCAGAATTACCGAGATAACCATGCTCAGGTTTCGCTTGATAGCGATACCCATTTCACTAAACACAAAACTAAATCTCATCGTTCAAGTCCATAACCTGAACTGCGTTCATCTCTGATGATCTTGCCTTGGCTCAGTTCAATAACTCGCTTACGTCCACGATCAACAATTCCTCTATCGTGGGTTGCCATAACAATGGTTGTCCCAGCTAAGTTGATTCGATCCAACAAAGCCATGATGCCTTCACTGGTAGCTGGATCTAGGTTTCCGGTTGGCTCATCAGCAAGCAAAATTGCAGGCTTATTAACAATTGCTCTAGCAAGAGCAATTCTTTGCTGTTCACCACCGGAGAGCTCACTAGGCAGTGAGTTAGCTTTCTCTTCTAAACCAACTAGTCGTAGAACTTCAGGAACAGCTTCAGTTATAAATCCTGCTGACTTACCAATAACTTCAAGACTGAAAGCAACATTCTGAGCTGCTGTCTTATTAGGCAGTAGTCGGAAGTCCTGGAATACCACTCCTAGTTTTCTTCTGAAGTGAGGAACTCTTCGGTTAGGAATACCAACCAGGTTCTCCCCCAAAACGTGAATGCTTCCTGAGGTTGGTAGGTCTTCTCTCAAGATCATTCTCATAAGTGATGACTTACCTGAACCTGAAGCTCCGACTAGGAATACGAACTCGCCTTTATCTATCTCAATCGAGATATTGTCCAACGCCGCTCGAGGAGCACCTCGATACGCTTTGGTTACCTGGGAGATAGAAATCATTAGGTTTTTAGCCTAAATTGCCTTGAGGCTTAGAAGCCTTAGATGCGGTGTGTGTCTATCTAATTAGCAGGAGTTTTACGCCATCTGATACCGGCGGCGATAAATCCAGATAGGTCACCATCAAAGACAGCATCAGGATTATTGACTTCAAAGTTTGTTCTAAGGTCTTTCACCATTTGATATGGCGCTAAGACATAGGAGCGCATTTGATCTCCCCAAGAAGCTGTTGCATCCCCTGCTAATTGCTTCTTAGTGGCTTCTTCTTCAGTTCTTCTAAGTTCCAACAATCTCGATTGCAGCACTCGCATAGCTGCTGCTTTGTTCTGTAATTGAGACTTCTCGTTCTGACAGGAAACAACCGTTCCTGTTGGTAAGTGAGTAATACGAACGGCAGAGTCAGTGGTGTTAACAGACTGGCCACCAGGACCGGAAGACCTAAAGACATCGATACGGATGTCGCTTTCTGGAATATCAATAACGTCGGTCTGTTCAATAAGTGGAACAACTTCAACAGCTGCGAAGCTGGTCTGTCTTTTACCAGCAGCATTGAAAGGACTCATGCGAACAAGTCGGTGAGTTCCGGCTTCAACTGATAGTTGGCCATATGCATAAGGCGCATCTATTTCGAATGTTGCTGACTTGATACCAGCACCTTCAGCAAAAGAGATGTCGAGTACCTGAGCTGGCCAGCCCTGCTTCTCGGAATATCTCAAATACATGCGCATCAACATCTCAGCAAAGTCAGTGGCATCATCCCCACCAGCACCTGATCGAATAGTGATAATCGCTGCTCGTGAATCGTATTCACCGTTGAGCAGAGTTTGAACTTCTTGTTCGGCAACAAGTTTCTTGAGATTCTCAAGTTCCGCAGTTGCCTCATTAGCAGCGGACTTATCTGACTCGCTATTAGCAAGAGAGATGAGAACCTCTAAGTCATCTAAACGACTAGCAATCTCTTTGATCTTGTTGATTTGTGCTTGCTTACGAGAGAGCGCGCTGGTTATCTTTTGAGCAGATTCTGGGTTATCCCAAAGAGTTGGCTCTTGGGCCTCTATCTCTAACTGAGCTATCTCTTTTTCTAATTTGGGTAGGTCTGATACCTCGGCAATGGTGGCAAATGTGCCACGTATTTGCCTGATTTCGGAAGACAAATCAAGGTCAGACATGCTCTCTAGTCTAAGCGTGGCTAGAAGCCTGAGAATGAAGCCCAATAATTTCACAGACCCACTAAGTACAATGCGAGTATGAATGCTAGTGCGGGCAGATTGAAATTACTTATCGGATTGTTAGGGCTAGCCCTAACCACTTCCCTGGGTGGCTTTAGCTTGGTAGCCCCAAGTAGTGCAGCAGTTGTTCAACCTAGCTTTGACCTCATCACACATGTCCCTGTTGCTACTTTGCCGGTAGACGCCTCCATCCGCATTGCTTCAGCCACTAACCCAACTGCAGTTATCGCAACTTCAAGACTGGTAGCTCTTGATAACTATGGTTGGTGGGGCATCACTAAAGTTCCTGCCGGTGCAGGCTCATTATGTTTCGCAGCGACTGCTATACCAAAGAGTGCTAACTGTGTTGATCCAGTGATTAGCCATGAAGTTTGGCTTGACGCCAACGGTGTTCCAGCGCTGACTCGAGTTCAGGCTGCAAATAACATCAAGGTGCATCTAGCAACAACAAATAAAACTTCAAGATTCGCGGTTATCACAATTGATGGTGTTTCATTTAGCCAACCCTTTGTGAAAGTTGGCACCACCGATTTTGTTGCCACTATTCCAGTTCCTGCTAATACCACCAAATACCAAATCAAGACTCAAAACACTAAGAGCAAAAAACTTTACGATGACTTCACACCTGTCGAAGGTGACGCTTCCAAGCTCTCAGAAATTTATCTAAACAACGGAATTGGCACAATCTATTCCAGTGCCGCAGCCAGATCTAACTTGGTTCTAATCAACTACCACCGCGATGACAACACTTATAAAGGTTGGGGATTACACACTTGGTTTAGCAATTCATTTGGTGGAGCAATGACCGCTACTACCTGGGCTAGACCTAAGACTCCAGTGAGTTCAACACCTAACTCTTGGGGCATTACCTTTAGTGTGCCGCTTGCATCATTTAGCTCCAAGCTTCCTTACCTAATTCACAAAGGTGAATTGAAAGATCCTGCTATCGGAGATCAGTTCGTTGACTTAGAGAAAATAGGAAACGAAATCTGGATTGAATCAGGAAAAATCGACGTCGATGGCAATCTGATTATTGCTAGACCTCAGCAACCAGGCACTGAAACAAATACCGATGAACTTACCCCTGAACAAGCTATTGCTTTAGCTGGAGTATCACCAAGATCATCTTTAGCTTCAGACAGCATCTACTTTGTGATGACCGATAGATACAAGAACGGTAACTCCGCTAACGACAACGGAGGTATCGATTCAACGAATCGAAACAAAACCGGTTACTCCCCAACGGACATCAGTTGGTCGCACGGTGGAGATTTAGCTGGTCTTAGTGATGGCTGTAATCGTAATGATGGCACTGGAGATGGCTTACCTCGAATCAAGAAGATGGGCTTTGGCGCTGTTTGGATCACACCTCCGTTCAAGCAGAACTTCGTCCAAGGACAATCTGCGTCATATCACGGTTACTGGATCAATGACTTCACCACCATAGACCCACACTGGGGCACTAACGCTGAGTTCAAATCTTTTGTTGACTGTGCTCACCGCTTGGGCATGAAGGTAATAGTCGATATCGTCATGAACCACACAGGAGACGTAATCACCTATCGGGATAACTCTTACAGTTTCCACAACAGCCCAAACACCTCGGCTTACGTTCCATCTTGGGGTACCAATATCAAAGCTCCAGCATGGCTCAACGATGTGAGCAACTATCACAATCAAGGAAGTGTCGGCGACTGGGCCAATCAAGCTCAGTATCAAAACGGTGACTTCTTTGGTCTTGATGATATCAAGACCGAGAACGATGTGGTTGTTCAGGGTTTCGCTGATGTCTATTCCAAGTGGGTGAATGACTTTGGTGTTGATGGTTTCCGTATCGATACCGCAAAGCATGTTGATAACGCATACTTCTCAAAGTGGTGGCCGAAGATGATCAGTCAAACATCCACCAGCATGCTAAGTAAGAATCAAAATCTTTTCGCCTACGGCGAGTACTACGACTCAAACACAAACACCCTTGCTAACTATATGCGTAAGTACGGTTTGCCTTCAGTGCTTGATTTTGCATTCCAAGGCAAAGCATTGGCATTTGCATCAGGTGGCGGTGCTTCTAACCTGACCGAAGTTTTAGATAATGACAACAACTTCATCGCTAAAACTAAGAGTTCTTATGATCTAGTTACATTCCTTGGTAACCACGACATGGGTAGAGCAGCCTGGTTGCTAAATCAAAGTGGAACTACTAGAGCACAATCACTTCTGCTAGCTCACGACATGATGTTCCTAACCAGAGGTATCCCTAGCGTTTACTACGGTGATGAAGTTGGCATCGTTGGTTCCGGTGGTGACAAAGGTGCAAGACAGGATATGTTCCCAACTCAAGTTTCGCAGTGGAAAACAGAGGGACGCGTTTGGGGAAACCCGATCGGTTCAGATTCTTATCTGACTGCCACAACACCTCTTACTACTCGCATTACTCAGCTAAACACTCTGCGTAAGCAGTACCCTGCTCTTGCAACGGGGTCAGAGACAACTCGTCTAGTTGATGCAAACGTTTTGGCTATCAGTCGCTTTGATAGTCAGGATCGTCGAGAGTATGTTGTTGCTTTCAATAGTGGAAGTTCAGCTAAGACAGTAAAGATTCCAACTTCAACTGCATCATCTTCTTGGCAAGCGTTGCTGACTGGTTCAACCTTGAACTCTTCTGCTACTGGTGAACTGTCTGTTTCAGTTCCAGCCAGAAGCACCTTGATCTATCGGGCTAACAGCCAGTTGCCTGTTGCCAATAGCAATGTCGGTGTAACGGTGTCTGCTTTAGCTGACTCTTCAACAAAGACCATCTTGCTTGGCTCTGGAGTTAGTAACCAAGACCTTGGCTCGGTGACTTTCGTAATGAAAAATGGGACTGGACCGTGGACTGCTATCGGAACAGACGATTCAAGAAACTTCGGTATGACCTGGGACTATCAGCCAATTGTTGGCGCTGGAATACCATCCGGTTCAAAGCTTTCATTTGCAGCTATCTATAAGAGCACCAGCGGAACAGTCTCTGTCTCTGGTATCAAAGTAGTTGTAATCCCTTAGTTGTTCTTGGCCTAGGCGATAATTGGCTAATGGCAACTAACCAGACCTTCGCAAAGCGTCAGCTTGTCTTTCCGGTCTATCTGCCATCTTTTCTTTTCTCAACAGCTGAATTTGGAATCATCCCAAGCGTGCCAGCAACAGCACTGCTACTAGGTGCAAATCTTGCTACCGCAGGTTTTATTACCGGTCTGATGATGATTGGAAGATTGGTAGCAGATATCCCTGCTGCCAAATTCGTTGATGTCTTGGGTGAACGCAAAGCGATGATTGCAGCAAGTGCTGCAGCAGCTCTTGGAATATTAGCCAGCCTCTTTGCACTTAACCTATTCATGCTTGGTGCTGGTGTCTTTATTGTTGGTGCAGCTGCTGCTGTTTTTGGTTTAGCGAGACTTAGTTGGATGACAGAGCATGTCCCTATTGAAGTTAGAGCTAGATCACTTTCAATTCTGGGAGGCATGTTTAGAGCTGGATCCTTTGTTGGTCCTGTTATTGGTGCTGCTGTAATCAAGTTCTACTCCGTGCAGGAGGTTTATTACCTGCCACTTGTGCTCTGCGCTCTAGCAGCAATCATTTTGATTCTTGCTAAAGGCAAGGAAGATCTAGTCAAGAACAGCTCGTCACTCAAAGCAACTTTCAGAATTGCAAAACGTGAAGGTAAGAAGCTAGCAACTCTAGGAGTTGCCTCCTCTATCTTGAGTGCACTTCGTGGCACCAGAATGGTGGGCCTTCCACTACTAGCAGTTGCTTTATCTATTCCAACTGAGCAAGCATCTTTATATATTGGCTTTGCTGGTGCCTTGGATTTTGCAATGTTTTATCTAAGCGGCCAGGTAATGGATAGGTTCGGTCGTAACTTTGCAGCTGTCCCGACTCTGATTGGTTTAGGTATTGCTCACCTGGTTGTTGGCTTTGCCGTCGATGCCAATACCTTCTTATTGCTTGCTCTATTCATGTCACTGGCTAATGGTTTAGGTAGTGGCGTAATCATGGTCTTAGGTGCAGATCTTGCACCTAAGGATGCTAGAAGTGAATTCCTAGCTTCCTACCGTTTACTAGTTGATTTCGGTGATGCTGCTGCCCCTGGCATTCTCTCGGGATTGGTGGTTGTTGTTGGGCTAACTAGCGCCATGGCTGGCTTTGGTTTCCTTGGTTTTATAGGGGCAGGTTTGATGTATCGATACATCCCGAAGTACGCAGTTCAGCCAACAAATAAGGGCTAATTCCTGTAATTATCCTGAATTCTGCAAACGCTTACCTATTGGTCAAAATAGACTGACAGCATTATGCAGAAAAACACTAAAAGAAGACTTATCAGTATCAGTGCTCTATTTTTAGCTCTGGTAATTCCCTTCACTGGATTGACCCAGGTGGGTAACGCTCAAGCTGACACTCCTAGTTACGACCTAGTCGTGCATGTGCCAGGTGCTTTACCTAAATCTGCAAAAGTTACCATTGCTCTGGCAAGTGCACCTAGCACTGTAGTTGCAACTTCAAGAGCAGCAGCAACTGACAGACATGGTTGGTTTGGTGTTCTTACTGTTCCGGCTAACGCTGGAGGAATAGTTGTAAAAGCAACTGGCGTTACCAATTCACAAACTGCGATAGATCCAGTTCTGCATCCAGAGATTTGGCTTGACGCAACAGGAACTCCATACCTAACACGACTTGCTGCGACCAAGAATATTAAATTCAACCTAAAAGCCGTAGGCGATGCCCGTAAAAATAGAAGAGTTCAAGTAACCGCTGGCTCTCAGGTCTATGCAGCCGACTTCGATAAGTCAATGAATGCTGTTGTCACCGTTCCAGCTGATCTAACTGAAGTTACCATCAAGACTCAACTCAAAGCTGGGGCAAGAGTCGTTGACACTAGCTTGAATATTGTCACTGATGTTTCAAAGAATTCAGTTTTGTTCCTTAGCGATGACTATGAAAAAGTACGCTACGGAGCTGCTCACAGCCAAGATAAAGCAATCATCCATTACCGCCGTGCAGATAAAAATTACGCTGGTTGGACATTGCAGGCACAATTTGATTCACACTTTGGTGGTGCTGTTAAACCTTCCACCTGGGCTAAATCACAACTACCCGATTCAGCCAAGCCAGATGCTTGGGGTGTGACTTTTACCGTTCCAATTACTCAAGAGACCACCTTGCTACCTTTTGTTATTCACAAGGGAAACACTGCTGATCCAACTGATAAAGATCAAGCCATAGATATTCTTCTCACGGGTGGTGAGGTTTGGATTGAATCTGGACGAGTAGATGGCGAAGGCAAGATTGTTGTTACTAACCCAGTTCCTGCAGCTGTTCCAGCGTCTGTCCTGCCAACCCTAGAAGAAGCATCAGCTCTACTAGGCCAAACTGAACGTTCATCTTTTGCTAACGACAGTATTTACTTCGTCATGTTTGACCGATACAAGAACGGTGATACCAACAATGACACCGGTGGTCTTGTTGGTGAAGCTAACCAGACTGGCTACCTACCTACTGACTGGGCATACTCCCACGGTGGTGACCTAAAAGGCCTAGCTGACGGTTGTGAGAATAATGATGGTTCAGGCGATGGTATCCCCCGTATCAAGCGCATGGGATTTACTGCGGTCTGGATCTCACCTCCATTTGTTCAGAACTTTGTGCAGAACGGCTCAAGTGCATATCACGGTTACTTCGTTACAGATTTCACCAAGATTGACCCACACTGGGGAACTAACGAAGACTTCAAGGCTGTTAGCGACTGTGCCCACAAACTCGGCATGAAGGTAATTCTTGACATCGTGGTTAACCACACGGGCGATATCATCCAGTACATCTCTCCTAAAAAATATGACGGAACAACTAACCAGAGTGCATACATTCCAGCTGATTTGCTAACTGCTCGTGCACCTGCATTCCTAAACGACATCAACAACTACCACAACATGGGTCCAATTCTTAACTGGAGCAACAAGGGTGAATACCAGAACGGTGACTTCGGTGGACTAGATGATGTTAAGACAGAGAACCAGGCTGTTGTTGATGGCTTTGCTGATGTTTACTCGATGTGGGTCAACGACTACGGTGTAGACGGTTTCCGTATCGACACTGCTAAGCACGTTGATGATCAGTTCTTCACCAGATGGTGGGCTCAGATGGTTCAAAAAACACAGGCGACTATGACTGCAAGAAACCAGAAACTCTTCGCTTTTGGTGAATACTACGACGGCTCTATCAGTACTTTAAGTGGATACATTCACAAGCAGGGCTTACCTTCAGTTCTTGACTTCGCCTTCCAACCAGCTGCCATTGGCTATGCCAAAGGAGGAGACGCCGCAGGACTTGCAAACGTATTCAAATCAGACAACATGTACACGACTAAGACCAAGAGTGCTTACGACTTGATCAACTTCTTAGGTAACCACGACATGGGTCGCGCTGGATACATGCTCAATGGTGGACTAAGTAAAACTGAAGTTCGTAAAGCAGCTCTGCTAGCGCACGACGTTATGTTCCTTACTAGAGGTATTCCATCTATCTTCTACGGTGATGAACTAGGGCTAATCGGAGGTGGCGATAAGGCCGCTAGACAAGACATGTTCTCAACAATGGTTAGAGCTTGGAAAGAAGAGCCTCGCATCTGGGGAGACCCAATTGGTGTTCGTAACTCTTATAACATCGTCACACCACTATCAACGAGACTCACTCAACTAAACAAGTTGAGAAAAGATCACCCTGCTCTAGCTAGCGGAGCACAGTTGCTTCGTCTGCAGTCGGGCACCGTAATGGTCAACAGCCGTATTGACGCTACTAACCGTCGCGAATACGTGGTTGCCTTCAACAGCGGGCCTAAGGCTAGAACTGTAACTGTTCAAACATCAACGCCTTCAAGCACATTCACGTTCTTGCTTGGCACAGGTAAGGCAACCTCTGATTCTGAAGGTAAATTGACTCTCACTGTTCCAGCATCGGGAACTTTAGTTCTGCAAGCTGCAAAGAATCTTCCAGTTGTTACTTCATCGCCGAAGGTTTACCTAAATGCTTCAGTATTTACATCAGGTCAATCGATTACTGTGACTTCAGCTGTTCGAGGCATCGACCCAGGTGCAGTTACATGGGTAGCCAAAGTTGGTAATGGTAACTGGGAGTCAATTGGAACCGATGACTCAGCAGATTACGGAATGACTTGGGATTACAACCTTGGAAGACAAACTCCTCTTACAGCTGGCGATGAACTCGATATCGTAGCTATCTACAAGAACAGCTCCGGTGGTTTGTCGTTATCTAAGTCACTACACATAGTCATCAAATAAGTTACCTAGCTAGTGCAACCTCACAGATCTTTCTGGTTGCGCTAACTAGGTCAACTGGTGAACTCCAATTGCCGCAAACTACTACTTTGACAGTTCCTCCTGGCTCATTGCTGACTGAATCAATCCAGAACCCTGGAGTGTCTAACTGACTCCAAAGACTGAGACTTGCCGTTTGCAGGCTTTGATTTGGTTGAACTATAAGTAGCGCTTTACAAGCAATGGCAAATTGTTCGGTGAAGTCCTTCAGCACTTTGGCGAAGAGGAACTGGTCAATTGCAGAGATCAGCACCAAAGCAAGCATCGCTGTTAAGACTGTTAGTGCTATGAACCAAATCAAAGCGGTTCCCGATTCTGAACTCCACCTACTCAATGATTACTCCAAAAGCTTTTGCCGCAAGTGCGTCAGTTCTCAGCTCAAGCCAAAGCAGATTTCCTCTAGTCAGACAGTCCTGATTTGAGCAACTTAAAGTAACTTGGACTGATTGTGCGGCAAGGAAGCTCTCTCTTTGAAACAAAGCGACAACCCCTTCGATATCTTTATCC
Source organism: Rhodoluna sp. (assembly GCA_040402475.1). Lineage (GTDB taxonomy): Bacteria > Actinomycetota > Actinomycetes > Actinomycetales > Microbacteriaceae > Rhodoluna. The sequence goes on along the minus strand of JBBAMM010000011.1, from coordinate 8,073 downwards.
GGATGGAGGGAGTAGTAACGCATTGAGTTACGTGCTATCGATTGCAAAGCTAGTGCCTCACGTTCCAAGTTAATGGCATTTAGACCTAGGGTCAGTAGCAAGCCAAATGCAACGGCCGCAAAACCAACACCTTCAAGCAATGCGTTACCTTGCTCATCTCTAAGAAACTTCACAGTGCACCGAGCCAACTACATTCAAATCAATTGGATAAGGCCATAGAACGAGTGACCGATTCACAGGAACCGTAACCTGAATTCGGCATTCAGTTGAACCCGTCGTCCGTTCGAGTGTGCTTGTTGGCTCTGTCAACAGCCGAAAACTCTCCGCTTCCAGTTCCGTTACATCAGCGAGGCTGGCGTATCTAGCAATCTCAAATGCCTGCTGCTCCTTGACTATCACTACTTGGAATAGACCTAATAGGTCAATCAAAGGCATGATAAGGATAGTAATTGGTATGACAGCTAGGACAAACTCGGTAACAGCTGAACCTTGATCGCTAGCTAACCTAGATGACAACAACCTTGGCAACCGCGTTGTTGAATATGGTCTTTAGAGCAGGGCCTGCTATAGCCCAAAGCAACACGACCAACCCTGAGGTCATCAGTGTTACTAAGACCCAGCCAGGAACGTCTCCTTGTTCTGAGAGCAACTTTCTTTTCATTTTCTTTCTCCTTCTTTATAAGAAACTATTTTGGATAAGCGCAAGGCTTGGATATACCGAGAACATTACGGTCACCGGCAGAATCACGAATACCAGTGGAATCATCATCTTGGTTTCATTTTTGGCTGCCTTATCTAAAAGTGAGGTGCGCAGTTCAGAGCTAGCAGATTGAACAAAGTCAGCTAGCAAGTCTGCTAAAGCCGTGCCATTGTCTAAAGCGACAGCCAATTTTGTTGCTAGCTCTCTAACCTGATCTGATTTAGATTCAACTCCAAGGTTTTGTAATTCGATTTGCAAGAGTGCTCCTAAATCAACACTTTTGATGACCTGGGAAAACTGGCTAGAAACAAATCCCGTGGACCTGCTTACTGCAATACGCAATGAGTTCTCTAAAGACTCTCCGGCACAGACAGCAAACCACAGCAGTGCAGCAAAGTCAGGAACTTCCATGAGAGTCTCTAGCGCTCGAACTTTTTTTACCAGCTTTACCTTTGTATTTAGCGTGACTCTAGGTTTGAGCTTCACATCAAGTCGTAACTTTCCGCTCTCACCAAGAGACCTATAGAAGATTACAGCTGAGAGCAAAATAGCGCCTAAGGATATCCACTGCATTCAAAGACTCAGGATTCTCTTACGCTCAGGAATTGCACCCAAGAACCGAATCAATCTAAAAGCCAGAAGAGAGGCCACTAAACCTAGTGCCAATACGATTAGCCCCGTTTCGGTTTGGAATGCACCGCTGGTTTCAGGTTTCATGCTTAGAAGGACTAACACCAGCCATGGTGCAAGGACAGCTAGCTTTGCTGATGAGAGCACCCAGTTTTGTTTCACAGCTATTTCGTTCCAATTGGCGTTTTCTAATCTCAACTGAAGTGCTTGGGATCTAATGGCTGATAGGTATCCACTACCGCCAGATAAAGCCGCTAATCGAGTTATCTCGATGAAGCGATCTGCAATGGGATTAGCCAACCGAGTTTTTAGATTTGCTAATGAATCTTCAAAACTAAGACCCGCTGCTTGGTCTTTTTCGAATTCGGTAATGGCCCAAACCATGCTCCTAGGTGCGACGGCTCTGCTATCAAGAAGAGCCTGGGTTAGGGATTTCCCCGACCAAGCTGCAGAGTGAATTGAATCAAGGTATTTAGGCCAATCCTGGTTCTGCTTTAGTTGCTCAGCTCTCATCTTTGTTTTGAAACTATCCAATGCCTGCGCCAGCACACATGTGACAGCGCTGAGGGTTATCGGTAGTGATTTTGTAAACAGGAATATTGCTCCAAGCAGTAAGGAGAAACCCAGAGCAACTAATAGTAAGAATTGACCTGCAGTTTGATTGTGTAAACCTGCTCTAGCTAAGGCACTGTCAATTTTGATCTTCATGGGATTACCTTTGACCAAACTATTTCTTGGTTCACTAAATGAGACTTTAGAACTTCAGTAACTCTTCTGTTTCCTGAAGCATCCCTGCCACAGTGAACTACGAGACCTATAGTCCTATTGACAGTTTGACTTACGAAAGCAGCAGGGATGTTCTCCCCTGCCAATAGCGGAAGTAGTTCCATCTTGGATAGCGCCTCAGCTGCAGAGTTCGCATGGATAGTGCATAAACCTGCAATGCCAGAGTTCAGTGCAATGAGCAGATCAAGGGCTTCTGCTTGTCTAACTTCCCCGATGACTAATCTGGTTGGTCGCATTCGCAAAGCTTCGC
>JBBAMM010000011.1:0-5607 GCA_040402475.1 Rhodoluna sp. | reverse complement strand
GCCTTGCTTGCATAGCTACCCAGTCGACGTAGTTAGTTCTAATCTCAAAAGTCTCTTCGACGCTAATAAGTCGATCTGTCTTGGCACCAACATTTAGCAAAGCGCAGAGCAAAGTTGTTTTTCCAGCTTGAGTGGCACCTGAAACAAGAGTGTTAGTTCCGCCTGTGAACTCTCTTTCTAGAAAACTCTTCAGGTCTTGATTGATTGAGCCAAGGTTCACCATGTCAGCCAAAGTGAACACCTTGGCTGGAAACTTTCTTATGTTCACCGCCCAGTTCTCTCTTGTCACATCTGGAATGGCAACATGCAGTCTTGACCCATCTTGCAAGGTGGCATCCACAAAAGGCTCGGATCTATCTAATCTGCGACCCGAGTCTCTGAGCATGCGTTCAACTGTTTGCCTAATTTCTGTTGCAGTTAGATTGAGGTGAACCTGTTCGGTTTTTGACCCGCGGGCGATAAAAACTTGGTCGGGTGAATTGATCCAAATCTCTTCAATTTCAGGATTTTGGATTAGATGCTGCAGAGAACCAAGTCCTACCAGTTGATTCTTTATGGAACCCTTTAGAGCTAATTCCTCTTGGCTAGAGACAGTTATGGAAGATTCAAAGGCCTCGTCAATGGCCTGACTAATGGCAGTTTCGACATCTTCTACCCCACTGGACGCGAGAGCTCTTGCCCTTTCAGTAAGGCTCGTGAGTGTCTCTGAATGCATGCCTTATGCTGACAAAATCTAGGATTTCGTGCTGAAGTTATCCACATTTTCAAACCAGAAGATTTTCCCTTAGACTATAAAGGCTCGCGGGAGTGGCGAAATTGGCAGACGCACTAGATTTAGGTTCTAGCGCCCTTGGCGTGTGGGTTCAAGTCCCACCTTCCGCACCAGCAACAAATCAAAGTCGGCTTTTAGCCGGCTTTATTTGTTTAACTTCTGAGCTGCTGCAACAGCGGCTCCAGCATCAATAATCCCTATGCCACACCGACCTGTCGTGATGGTGGAACCATCGTTCAGTTCTGTGTCGACGAGTTGGTAGGTGCAGTCCGAATCCGAAGCGAATGGCTTGACTGTGCTACTTAAGATCTTCCAAACTTGATCATCGGTCAGGCTAGGGCGAACCGAATACATCAGTGCAACAACACCTGCAGCTATAGGAGAGGCCATACTGGTGCCCTCTTCTTTTCCATATATGGGATTTCCTAATGTTGTCTTGCCATCATTTAGGGTTGACCAAATTTCACCACCGGCTGGAGCTCCTAAACCCGCGCGATCATCGCCACCAGGAGCCGAGATGTCAACACCTATGAACACCTGTTGTGCTTGTGAATAACCAGAGTAGTTACTGTAATAGGAACGGTCACCGGTGTATCCGGTTGCCCCGATTGTGATGTTGCCATAACAGTTACCTGGGTACGAACTTGTGGCAATCCGATTATCGTTTCCGGCAGCGGTTACCAGGGTTACATCTCTCTTTTTCGATTCATCGATTGCCAGCTGTGTTGGTGAGTTCGAATAGCAGGTAGAGAAAGTTGAGGAACCAATTGAGAGGTTGATTACCTTTGCTGGATATTGGTTGGTTGGGACACCTGAGATTCTTACTCCAATCGCCCAGTTGATTCCTGCTGCGATATCACTTTCAGATCCACCGTTTACGCCAAGAACACGTACCGGTGAAATCTTTACGTTAGGTGCGACTCCAGTAATACCGATTGAGTTTGATTCAGCCGCAATAATTCCGGCAACGTGTGTGCCATGCCATGAACTAGGTGTTCCATCTGAGTTGTCATAGTCACCTGGATCACTAGGGTTGGCATCCCTACCATTGCCATCTCTGGCATTGGTTGCATTGGAAATGAAGTCATAGCCTGTAACGATGTTTGCATCTAGATCAGGATGCTCAGTAATTCCGGTATCAATAACCGCGACGACTATGTCTGGACTTCCCTTAGTTATCTTCCAAGCTTTAGAAGCATTGATTCCATATTCAGAATCTAGATACCATTGCAGATCCATCATCGGATCCTGCGACTCAGTTACAATATCAGATGTTGTTGAACCTCTGGCATTAGTCGCGGTGACCTTTACTTGGTAGCGCTTCCCAGCTTGCAAACCACTGAGTGTGCATGAGGTTCCTGAACTGCTACAACTGGCTTGGCTCTGATCAGAGGCAGTTGCTGTTACCGAGTAATTAACCGGTAAACCACCACGCTCGACCTTGCCTTGAAGTGCCCATGCAACTACAGGACTAGTTGAAGTGATGTTGCCGGCTGACTGTAAGACAGGTTTTTGTGGAGCAGCAGTAGGAACAATCGTAACTGTGGCTGATTCAGGACTTACCGCCATGTATTTGTTGTTCGCAGTTTTAGTAATGGCATAGACCTTGAAGCGAGCGGTTGCTCCTGCAACTAAATCTGTTGAAACAGTTATGGAAGTTAGTTTGCTTTTAGTGTTGCTGACTAAATCAACGAAACCTTTAGCAACTGGGTCAAATTTACTTACTCGGTAACCCCACAACAATCCGCCATTTAATTTGCTAGGAGGGTTCCAGCTAAGTGTCACCCTTGCCACACTTGGGCTTGATGCAAGCCAAGCATCTCTAGCCTTCACTCCAATCGGAGCGGTGCTTGCTTTCAATACTCCGAGTTTTGGAGTTGCCTCTTTATAGAACTGTGCATCGAGGAAGTGATCTAGGTAAACAGCTTCAACTGCTGGCTCGGTAGCTACCTCGCTAGCAACTTTGAGTGCAGTTGTCTCATCAAGAGGTTTTTCAAAACTAGCCGAATACATGCCGAGACCAGCATCTAGTCCATCAACGAGTTTGATGCTGGTACCGTTAATGGCCACTTGATTACCAAATGCATCAATAGGCACTACTCCTGGCTGGTATTTGATGACTAACCCGACTACAGGTTGACCAAGATATGAGGAATCGCTAAAGACATCTGCTTTAGCTGGAGTGAGTGCAGTAACTGAAATCGAGGCTATGAATAGCAAGGCGCTAGCCAGGATTATGCGCAATCTCATGAACTCAACCTAACCCCAACCGCTGAAAGAATGCTGAATCTAATCACAGGCTTTTCTGTAAAAGAACTGTTCCCAACCAACGGTTGAACTTGAAGCCCACTTTACCCAGGTGCCCTTGCTTCTTGAAGCCAAAGGCTTCGTGCAACGCTATTGATGGCGCTGCGCCTTTATCACTGATAACAGCAACTATTTCTCTAACTCCAGCTACTTTAGATAAATCGATTAGTTCTTTCAGCAGCTTCGTACCAATACGTTTTCCGATGGCAGCAGGTCGAAGATAGATAGTGTCTTCGACTGTTCTTCGATAAGCAGCTTTCTGACGCCAAGGTGCCACATAGGCAAAGCCAAGAATGTTCCCTGAACTACTTTCAGCCACAATAAAAGGTAGCTCCAAGCCTTCAAGGTAATCGAGCTTCTCTTGCCAATAACTTTCAGTGGTTTGTTCGATGTCAAAGGTAACCACAGAGTTCACTACGTAGTAGTTATAGATTTCTGTAATTTGTTTTAGGTCAGAGTTGGCAGCCTTGCGCAAAGTGATCTCATCGACTTTGAGTTCTTCTGGTGCACCTTTAGCCTTTAGTAGTTTTACTAAACGCCAGCGTGATTCTGAATCTAATGGCAAGACTTCACTCCTTAACAAGACCAATCTATCGGCTCTAAGCCCAGACCCAATAACTCTTGATTTGCTCTACTAAAAGGTTTTGAACCAAAGAAACCTCGATAGGCAGATAGCGGACTCGGATGCACAGATTCAATTAGTTTGCAGTTCGAAGATCCTCCTGCTACTTCCCTACCCAAAGCTACAGCTGGCGAACCCCAGAGAATAAAAACCAAATGATTTCTTTTACTAAGTTCTAGTAGTGCATTCTTGGTGAAGCTATCCCAGCCCAAACGAGAGTGCGCTCCAGCTTTACCAATCTGAGTAGTCAAGGTCATGTTTAGAAGTAATACGCCTTGATCCACCCATTTCGACAGGTTTACTTCAGTGCCTAGTTCAAGACCTAAGTCTCTTTCAAGTTCTTTGACGATGTTCACCAAACTGCGAGGCATCTTTCGATTAGCGTCCATGGCAAAGGCGAGCCCAATAGCATCACCTTCAGTGGGATAAGGGTCTTGACCTAGAATGACCAGCTTTAGCTTGGCTGGGTCAGTTTCAAAGGCTCGCATTACCTTGTTCAGTCCCGGTGTTACCTGTTCCTGAGCCCGAACTGATGCCTCAATCTCATCAAGCATTGGCTTGAACTGGCTAAGCCAGAGCTGCCAGGTGGGGTGCATTTGCTCGAAGAACATAAGTAAATGCTAGGCCCTAAAAATGGTGCCAAAATAGAGATGACTCCCTAATGAGATGAGAAGCCAAATGGATTACAACCTACTTAAGACTCAAGCACAAGCCAAGCAAGCAAACCTTGTGACGGTAAGAAGAGATCTGCATCAGATTCCTGAATTTGGCCTTGACCTACCAAACACCTTGGCTAGAGTCCTAAAAGAAGTTGGGCACTTAGGCGAAGTGACTCTTGGTAAAGACATGACTGCTGCTGCAGTTCTAATCAAGGGAAGTCAACCAGGACCAACAGTTCTTCTTCGTGCAGATATGGATGCCCTTGCAGTTAATGAAGACACCGGTTTGCCTTTCTCATCTACTAATGGATACATGCATGCCTGTGGTCACGACCTACACATGGCCATCGGAGTCGGTGCTGCTCAGCTAATTGCAGAGAACAAAGATCAACTCAAGGGAAATGTTGTGATGTTCTTCCAACCTGGTGAAGAAGGTCACGACGGTGCAGGTGTCATGCTTTCTCAAGACATGCATCTGGTCTCAGGTGAAAAGCCAATCGCTGCTTACGGTATCCACGTTTTCTCAATGGATGATCCTGGAGTGTTTTCCTCTCGTAAGGGAACCATGATGGCTTCAGCTGGAGATGTAATTGTCACTCTTAGAGGTAAAGGTGGCCACGGCTCAATGCCTTGGAACGCAGTAGATCCAATTACTGGACTAATAGAAATTCTGAGCTCTATCCAGTCATACATCATCAAACACTTCGATGCCCTAGACCCAATCGTGCTTAACGTGGGATGGATTAAAGCTGGTAACGACCACACCACAAACATCGTTCCTGAAGTTGCAAGCTTTGGAGCAACCGTTCGCTCATTCTCAAAGCAAGGCTATGAAGACACAAGAACCAAGCTTCCTGCTTTCATCAAGAATGTTGCTGCAGCTTTTGGCTTAGAGGCAGAAATTGAATTCAGCCCTGCAACCAAGGTATTGGTAAATAACCACGCTGCTATCGACCGCGTTGAGCGCATGGTTGAGACCGTATTCGGTGAGGGCAGGTACGAGAACATGGAGCAGCCGATTCCTGGTGGCGAAGACATGGCCAGCATCTTGGAAGAGATACCTGGTGCTTTCGTCTTCCTATCAGCGGCAGACCCAAGCATCCCTATGGAAAAGCGCCAAGCCAACCACAGCAACAAGGCTGTCTTCGATGACTCTGTCCTAGCTGATGGAGCGACGATGCTGGCCGCTCTAGCCTTTGATACTCTAGATGAGGCTGCTGGAAAGTAATCCAGCACCTCTGGCCAAC
>JBBAMM010000010.1:27863-38251 GCA_040402475.1 Rhodoluna sp. | reverse complement strand
TTGCTGCTGCTTCAACGTCATTGGCGTTGAGGTCAGACATCTTTGACTCTGCGATCTTTAGTACCTGTTCGCGAGTTAGCTTGGCCACCTTCACAGTGTGTGGGGTTGATGAGCCCTTAGCAACTCCAGCTGCCTTCTTGATTAGTTCAGCTGCTGGTGGAGTCTTAAGAACGAAAGTGAATGAACGGTCTTCGTAGACAGTGATTTCCACTGGAACTACGTTTCCACGCTGGTCTGCTGTTGCATTGTTGTATGCAGTACAGAATTCCATGATGTTAACACCGTGCTGACCTAGAGCTGGACCAATCGGTGGTGCTGGGTTAGCAGCTCCTGCTTGGATCTGTAGCTTGATCATGCCGGTTACTTTTTTCTTCGGTGCCATCTCTTCTTTTCCTTATTGGTTAGGTTTTTATAAATCTTTAGACCAGCGCTGAAACTTGGTCGAAGCCAAGCTCTACTGGGGTTTCACGTTCGAATAGTGAGACTAGAACAGTTAGCTTGCCGCTTTCTGGTTTGATCTCGCTGATAGTTCCAGGAAGTCCAGCGAATGAACCTTCCTTGATCATGATGCTCTCGCCAAGTGTGTAGTTGACGTTAACAGGGATTGACTTCTGCTTGCCCTTAGCTCCACCCTTGACAGCAGCCTTAGCAGCAGCTTCTTCAGGCAGAACGTAAAGAGTCTTGAGCATGTCAAATGCTTCTTGAGGACGCAGTGGGCTTGGGTATTCGCTGTGACCCACAAAGCCAGTAACAGCAGGTGTTCCACGAACAAGAGACCATGAGTCTTCGTTCATTTCCATGCGAACTAGAACATAACCAGGAATACGAACCTTGGTTACAAGCTTTCTCTGACCGTTTTTGATTTCAATGGATTCTTCCATTGGAACTTCGATCTGGAAGATGTCATCGCCACCAACGATTGCTAACATACGGTTTTCGATGTTCTGCTTCACGCGCTTCTCGTAACCTGCGTAAGAGTGAATGATGTACCACTTACCTGGCTGTGCACGAAGTTCAGCTTTGAAAACTGCATAAGGATCTTCGTCTTCAGCTTCTGCAACAGATGCATCGTGAATGTCAGCTACAGCTGCAGTTTCAGATTCAGCTGCAACCTCAACATCAGATTCGATGTGAAGAGCTAGTTCCTCAGCTGATGCTTCGTCAGCGTTGGTGTCATCAATGTAAGCAGGATCAGTCTCGGCGAAGTCTGACGACTCCACTTCCAGGTCAACGCCTTCGAGCGGGTTCTGCTCTGATTCAAATTCGGTCACGAGTTTCCTTATTAGTTTGTGTTGCTCAAAAATTATTTAGCTGGGCTAAAAGCTGTGTATAGCCAGATGACACCTTGTCCAAAGATGAAATCCAAACCAAAGATGATTGCCATAACAACAACAACGAAACCTAGAACAACTCCGGTGTAGTTGCGAAGCTCTGCATATGTTGGGCGGTTAACTTTACGAAGCTCAGCAATTACTTGCTGGATGAACAGAATGATGCGACCGATCGGTCCGCGTGCTTGAGCGCGATTAGCCTTCGACTTCTCGACGAGGTCTTCAGATGGCTGTTGCTCTAGTTCTTCTGACATTTCTCTTCTTTCAGTTAATGCTGGTGTTACTTTCAATGACACAAATGTGGCACTGCTTGCAGGGCAGACAGGACTCGAACCTGCAACCTGCGGTTTTGGAGACCGCTGCTCTACCAATTGAGCCACTGCCCTAAGGGGGCAAATGGTCACACTAATAGATTGATATCTAAAATGATTAATTTGCCAGATTAGGCTTGGGGCAGTTGTCAAACTACCTCTAACGAGTTTAGCCCCGAAGCCCGCTAAATGCAAAGGGCGATCTAGATTCTTGTGGAGGTAATGCACATGCATTACCATATCGACATGGATGAAAACGAACTCGAATCTAGTCTTACCGACAGATACCAAACCACAGTCCCAGCAAGGATCCGCAAACTTCTAGGTCTCAATAAGAGAGACAAGCTGGAGTGGATTCTTGATGAATCGGGGGGTATCCGAGTTGGCAAGAAGGCTGCAGAAGCACAGCATTTTGACCCAGTATTTGATCAATGGCTGGACTTTCTTGAGAAAGACATGCTTGAACATCCTGAACGGTTGATACCTCTAGATGAAAAGTGGTACGAGGACATGGTCTTCGAGTTGTCAGGGGAAAGAGGGGTAGGTGTACCTGGATTTCCACCCACTTTGGCGGAGTTCAGAGCGCAACCCTTGCCGTTCGACATGGATGAGGCATTGCCAGAGGACGAGGAAATCTAGATGGCCTCAACGGAATGGTTTCTCCTTGCCCACCCAGCATTCATGAATCAGCTCATTACCTCCACACAAAAAATGGCTGATGCAAAAGCTAAAGCTGGGACAGATTGGATTCATCACCCGGACGTCAAACGCCATTTCACCCTCACGCATCAGATTACTGAAAGAATTCCCCAAGATCCTTCATCCGCAAACTTCCGATTAGGGAATGCCCTTGGACAAAGATACAAACTTTGGTTTAGGGCTAAGTTTTTACAGCAATATAGAATATTTTTCAGATATAGCAGCATCAGAAACATCATTGTGTACGGGTGGGTAAATGATCCAACTACTTTGCGAGCTTACGGATCAAAGACAGATGCCTATCTCGTCTTTAAGAGAATGCTTGAGTCAGGAAGAGTCCCAAACGATTGGGATGAGCTTATTGCTGAATCAAAAAGACTTAGCTAAATAGTTTCTGAAGTCTTTGAATACCTTCAACTAGTTGAGCATCACCTAAGGCATAAGACAATCTCACATAACCTGAAGGACCGAATGCTTCACCTGGCACAAGAGCAACTTCAGCTGCATCAAGAATGTAATCGCAAAGTTCAAGACTGGTTTCAATCTTTTTGCCACCCCACTCTTTTCCTAATAAGCCAGTGACATCTGAATAAACATAGAAAGCACCTTGAGGTGTTGGTGCAATCCAACCAGGGATCTTGTTTAGTTCATCAACAGCAACGAGTCTTCTTCTGTTGAATGCTTCTCGCATTGCAAGAACTTCATCCTGAGGACCTGTGAGAGCCGCGATAGCTGCTCTCTGGCTGATGTTAGAAACGTTAGAAGATAAATGTGATTGCAAGTTAGCAGCTGCCTTCATTGCATCTAGTGGGCCTGCCATCCATCCCAAACGCCAACCAGTCATCGCATAGCTCTTAGCAACACCGTTAACCATGATGGTTCTATCGGCTAGCTCAGGAACTACTTCAGTAATTGAATATGCTTTTAGACCGTCGTAAGTAAGGTTCTGGTAAATCTCATCGGTAATAATCCAAAGACCGTTTTCGTAAGCCCACTTACCAATAGCTTCAACTTCTTCACGAGAGTAAACAGCACCGGTTGGGTTAGAAGGAGACACAAACAACAAGATCTTGGTTCTAGGTGTTCTTGCTGCCTCAAGTTGGTCAACTGTTACTAAATAGTTCTGGTCACTTCCAGCAAAAACCTCAACAGGAACTCCACCAGCTAAATGAATAGCTTCTGGGTATGTTGTCCAGAACGGTGTTGGCATTAGTACTTCATCACCTGGATCAAGCAGAGTTGCAAAGGCTTGATAAACAGCTTGCTTGCCACCGTTGGTAACAACAACCTGAGCAGCAGTGATTTCAGTTCCAGAATCAATCTTTGTTTTGTGAGCAATAGCTTCACGAAGTTCAGGTAAACCAACAGCTGGTGTGTAACGGTGGTTCTTAGGATCTCTTGCAGCTAGAACAGCAGCTTCAACAATGTGAGCTGGAGTTGGAAAGTCAGGTTCACCTGCTGCATAGGAGATAACTGGCTTACCAGCAGCCTGCAAAGCCTTAGCTTTGCCATCAACTTTTAGTGTGGCTGACTCAGCAATAGAGCCGATTCGATGGGAGATTCTAGGGAATTCGTTCACTAGACAAGCCTACCGAAGCCTCATGTTTAGTGAGGCGTTTAGTAGGAGTAGCCTGAAAGTTAAGGAGACCAAAATGAAGAAAATGCTCATCAGCACAGTAGTGCTAGGACTGATATTGACGGCAGGCGTTTCAGCATCTGCTGAGGAGGTCATTTCACCTGTAGCTGGCCAGACTGAGTTAACAGTCAGAACTTCAACTAGTTCAATACGTAATCCAAGAGTTTTCTCATTAGCTAACGGATCCTCTTTAGTCACCTGGCAAGAGGGAAGTAGCGAGGGCTATTTCCTTAAAGCTAGGACTGTCTCCATCAACAACAGGTTAGGTGCGGTTCAAACTATTAACTCTGGTGTTGCAGAGTCTTTGGATTCTGGTCAAGGAGTTGAAGACACTGTTGCCATTAATAGGAATGGAAAAGTCTTTGCCGTTTGGGCAACTCTAGGAACAAGATACGGTGTTCCTTCCCAAACTGTGTGGGGCCGAACATCTGTCGATGGAGTTACCTGGTCGAAACCTTACGTAATCATTCCAGGTCTCTCACTGACCGGAGACCTAGACATGTGCCAAGAAGATCCAACTAACACTCCTAGCTGCGGATATGTTCGAATCCAAGCTGCAATAGATGACAAAGGTCGTCAAGCAGTTTTGGTTGCAGATAACATCCAATCAACTGGCAACAGATACAGAATGAAAGCCTCAAGCTTTATAGGTAAATGGTGCAACTTCAAAACTCTAACCACCACACCTGAATTCAGATCTAGCGAAATCCTAGGTTTAACTTCAGGTTTCATGGTCAGCGCAACTAAGTACTCTCCAATGGCTACCAACTCCGTAAAGACCAGTTACTACAGTCCAAAACTAGAGAGTTGGACTAACACTTCAACGGCTATCGCTATATCTGCCAACACTGTAATCACTGGTCATTGGGTTCAACGTGACACAAAGCATCTAACTTTAGCTATGGCCTCCTCAAATGATGTTGGTGGGGTTTCAATAAGAAACTACAACGTTGACACCAAGACCTGGTCCTCAGATTTAATTACACTCCAAGAGCAAGAACCTAATATCGTCTATCCAGATTTAAGAGCAGCTAAAGTTGGCGCAGATTTCGTTGTGATGTTCACCACATACAACCAGGTCGATGGTTCTAAAGAAGTTAGGGTCTCCAAAGTAGTTGGGCTTACCCCAACAACAACCACAATTGGAACAAGCGTTGATCAAATCGACTTGCTCTACGCAGGCTCATCACTTTCTAACAATGCAGTGATTGCGTATAACGAGATTATGAATGGAGCAAAGTTAGGCGGCATAACCGAAGCAACTTTGCCAACCTTTATACCTAACTCCGCTACCCATTCATACCTCTCTGCTTTTATAAAGACCAGAGCAGACAGGGTTGCAGGAGTTGGCTTGAAATTTGGTGAAAGCACTACAGCGGTTATTTTCACTCAGGGGTATCTTAGATAAATGCAAAGCATTGTTGCCGGCTTCCTAACTGGTCTTTCTCTCATAGTTGCTATCGGTGCTCAGAACGCTTTTGTTCTTAGACAGGGATTACTAAGAAAGCATGTCCTAGTCATTGTTGTTATTTGTGCACTAAGTGACGCCTTTCTAATCACTCTCGGTGTACTTGGTTTAGGCTCCCTTATCTCAGCTTTACCGTGGTTACTTGAAGTAATTAGATGGGTAGGAGTAGCTTTCCTTGTTTGGTATGGATCTTCCTCCCTTAGACGATTTGTGAAACAGGATTCTTTGAAAGCGGCAGAGTCTTCTGTTGGCTCTTTGAAGCAAGCCGTTATGACAACACTTGCACTTACCTTTCTGAACCCTCATGTATATCTCGACACCGTCATCTTTATAGGCGGTATCGCTAACTCTTTTGGAGATCAGAAATGGTGGTTTGTTTTAGGGGCCATCACCGCTAGTTTCCTGTGGTTCTTTAGCCTGGGGTTTGGTGCAAGTAAAGCCTCAGTCTTGGTATCTAAGCCAGTGTTCTGGAAGATACTAGATATCTTTATTGCAGCTGTGATGTTTAGTTTGGCTATTACTTTAGCCTTAGCGAAACTTAGCTAGAAACCAATCAGGTTAGGTTCTGGAACCAAGGTAATACCAAACTTGTTGGCCACCTGAGTCTGAATATATCTGGCTAGCTCAGTTACCTCTTTAGCTGTTGCATTACCTCTATTGGTTATGGCTAGAGCATGTTTAGAGGAGATGGCTGCCTTAGAGCCAGGCATGCTGAAACCTTTATTGAATCCAGAGTTTTCAATTAGCCAAGCTGCTGAGAGTTTCACTGTTAATCCATCGTCTTCAATGGTTGGCCATCTTGGAGCATCTTCTGGAAGTGTTCTAGCGAAGTGTTCGGTCACGATTGGGTTAGTAAAGAAAGATCCACAAGACCAAGTGTCATGATCCCTTTCGTCTAAAACCATGCCCTTAGATTCTCTTAGAACTAGAACTTCTTGAACTCTAGATTCCAATAGCTCTTTATGTTCAGCTGGTAGATCTGTTTCAAACTTGAACTCAACCCAGGTAATGATTCCTTTTTTACCTTGCTTGAAGATGCTGTCACGATAACCAAATTCACATTCTTCTTTAGACATGATCTGAACTGTTTCAGTTTCATAATCTAAGAACTCAAGTTGGTGGAAGGTAAGTGACAGCTCTTGACCGTAGGCACCAATGTTTTGAACAGGGGCTGCGCCAACTGTGCCAGGTATACCTGCTAGAGATTCAATACCTGGCCAACCAGATTTAGCTGCATGAATGACGAAGTCATTCCAGTTCTCTCCTGCTTGAACACGGATGATGCCATTACCAACATGTTCAATACCTAGGTTTCTAACCAGGATTACTTCTAAACCAGGTAGCTCATCATTAGCAACAAGGTTTGAGCCACCACCTAGAACTAGAAAGTTTTCTGTTCTATGCCAAACATCTCTAGCAATGGCGATTAGTTCATCACGAGTGTTAGCTATATGAATAGCCTCAGGAACACCACCAACATGAATGGTGGTTAGTTCACTGAGTGCTTGAGTCATAGCTGCACTACTGCTTGAGCTTTACCCAAGACAGCAAGTTCGTGACTTACAGCAGTTAGATCAATACGAACTGTTTTCGCTTCAAGATCTATTGCCCCAACTTTGCCAACAACAGTTAGTAGAGCACCTGCATTAGCATCAACAAATACTGGCTTAGTGAAACGAACTCCATAGTCAATAACTTTTCCAGCATCGCCTACCCAGTTCACTGCAACCTGAACTGCAGCTCCCATGGTTAACATGCCATGGGCTAGCACGCCATCAAGTCCAACTGATTTAGCAAAGTCATCACGATAGTGAATTGGGTTGAAATCTCCTGATGCACCGGCATACTTCACTAACGAGTCTCTAGTGAAAGTGAAAACTTCTGAGCCAACTTCCTGACCTACTTCTAAAGAGGCAATGTTGATGTGTGTCATTACTCTCCCCTAACCACAAGTGTGCTGATAGCTGTGCAAACTAAAAGTTTTTCAGCATCAAAGACCTCGGTGTTGAAAGTGATCATCGAGTGCGCACCTAAAGATTTCACTGAAGCAACTTCTAAAACAGAAGTAAGTTCATCCCCAGCGACAATAGGTCTTACGTGAACGAACCTTTGATCACCATGAACCACTCTAGAAAAGTCAATATCTGCTTCTGCATCTGAAAGCACTGCACCTAGCGAGCGCTCTTGGATTAGCACTGCAAAAGTAGGAGGAGCAACGACATCTGGATAACCAGCAGCTTGAGCTGCAAAGACATCATGGTTGATTGGGTTAGTTGAGAACACAGCGTTAGCAAACTCGCGAATCTTTTCGCGGCCAACTAGATAAGGCGCTGTCTCTGGGTATTTTTTACCCTGCACGTTTGGATTTACCACAAGTAAAGTTTCGCAGGTTTATTGGGATTTAGATTGCTTTAGGGCAACTGGTAGCGGAGGCGGGACTCGAACCCGCGACACCACGATTATGAGTCGTGTGCTCTAACCACCTGAGCTACCCCGCCGCAGAGCCCCGAGACAGGATTGAACTGTCGACCCCTTCCTTACCATGGAAGTGCTCTACCACTGAGCTATCGGGGCGTGACCTACAAGACATACAGCGCAGGCACTAGACGAGATTACCACCTGGGCTTAGCGTCAAGCAAACCTTAGTAAGTAGCTGGTAGACGCCAAATATTGATTGAGAGGGCATCGGAAGGCAGGATGGCAGTCTTGCCCTGGACCTTGATCTTGGCCCCACCAAAGAGATTCTCTGCCTGTTTTAGACCTTTAACAGCATCTAGCGGGATGCTCGCATTGGTGTTAGAACCTCGGGACGCAACCACCAAAATGCTCTGTTTCTTGTTCTCACGAACATAGGCAATGGTTTCATCTGAGACATAAACAAAGCGCATAGAGCCATCATGCAAAGCACTGTTTTCTTTACGAATCTTCGCGAAAGCCTTGTAATTGACAAGCATGGTGCGATCGTTTGGTCGCTCATTATTCCAAGGAATAGGAGTTCTCGACTCCTCACCGTTACCACCATCAAGTCCAAACTCATCCCCAGCCCAGATCACTGGCATACCAGGGAAAGTGAACTGCATGCCAGCAGCGACTCGTTGAGCTCCTGGAATAGTGAATGACTTGAATCTAGGGATATCGTGTGTGTCCAAAGGATTCATGTTGTGTAAACGAACATGCCAAGGGAAACCAGCAGCAAAATCTAGATGCTGTTTCACCATTTCAAATCCTGAGATCTTGGTTCTACCAATACCTAGGAAACCAGCTTCAGCTTTAACCTGGGTGTTATAGAACCAACGCCAAACCGGCTTAGTGAAGTTGTAATAGGTCATCGCTCCATGCCAACCTTCACCCTGAATTTGGTAAGCAGCATCACCGGTGTATTCACCGAGCAAGATTGTGTTCGGGTTAATCTTCTGCATTGATTCACGAATCAGGACCTGTAATTCCATATACATGTCTTCTTCACGAATACGTCCAGTCATATTCGATACGTCAATACGCCAACCATCCATATTGAATGGCTTCTTAATCCATCTAGCAACAATTGACTTTGGTCCTGAGATAAATCGTTTTCTCAGCTCTGTTGAGTTCCAATTGAACTTAGGTAGAGATGGAACACCAAACCAAGCATCGTAATCTTTGTTCTTATTACTGAAGTAATAAAACTCTGATTCTTTAGCGCCAGGTTTCTTATAGGAAGCCTTGAACCATTCATGAGCATTACCAGAATGATTGCTAGTTAGATCCCCAATAACCTTCAAACCCTTTTTGTGAGCAGCTTCCACCAGCTCAATAAGGGCTTTATCGCCACCTAGTAAAGGATCAACTTCATCAAAACTACTTGCGTCGTATCTGTGATTAGAACGCGCAGGGAATACCGGAGTCAGATAAATCAAAGTAACGCCAAGAGCCTTTAGGTGATCTAAGTGCTCTGTAATGCCATAGATGTCACCACCAAAGAACTGTTCACTGGTTCCAGGTCCTGATGCTGTTACCTTGTCACCCCATGCTTTTGGTATTGCCCAGCTAGGAGTCTTGTGTTTATCTGCCTGAGCAGACCTACCAAAACGATCAGGGAAAATCTGATACATCACAGCACTCTTACCCCAGTCAGGAGCAGAAGAGAAAGTGTTGATTCTAAAGTCTTCTACGTCAGGCTGTTCCAAGATAGATAACCCTCTGGCATTCAACCAGTAACTAGAACCATCAGTGAATTCAATAAACCAGCGATAGTTCATGTATGGGTTATGCATGGTGATAACCGCTTCGAACCAAGACCAGCCATCTTTAGTTGAAAGTAACTTAGCTGGTGGAGTTGGGAAAGCCTCACCTGATTCACTG
This sequence comes from Rhodoluna sp., assembly GCA_040402475.1. GTDB lineage: Bacteria > Actinomycetota > Actinomycetes > Actinomycetales > Microbacteriaceae > Rhodoluna. Next base: position 28,465 of record JBBAMM010000010.1, on the reverse strand, counting down.
AAGCGAACACGGACAGACTTCACTTTGCCAAAAGCATTGTGAATACGAATACGAAGCTTTATCTTCTCAAGTAACTGAGGTTTCTGGTTCGCAACATAAAGCGCTGAGCCATCGTGATGAGGCCATAGAGCATGAGGAACGCTATCTAGTTTGCTAACCATAACTAAAGGCTTATTAGCCCTTAACCGAACCAGCAGTTAGACCACCGATAATGTAACGCTGAAGTGTCATAAACACGATGATGATCGGAACTGAAGCTAGCAATGAACCGGCTGCGAATGGACCCCAGTTAGCGCTGTATTGACCACCGATGAAACCTTGAAGACCAACAGCAATAGTGCGGTTCTCAGTTTCAGGTAGGAACATACGAGCCAGAACGAATTCATTGAACAAACCGATAAATGAAAGCAAAGTCACAACAGACAAAATAGGCATCGCAAGAGGCACGAAGATCTGCCAGTAAGTCTGCATAGCTGATGCACCGTCAACCTTGGCCGCTTCATCTAGTTCAAGGGGAATCGAGTCAACGAAACCCTTCATCAACCAAATGTTCACACCCATAGATCCACCTAGATAAACCAGGACTAGACCACCAAGAGTTC
>JBBAMM010000010.1:19869-27763 GCA_040402475.1 Rhodoluna sp. | reverse complement strand
ATGTTCACACCCATAGATCCACCTAGATAAACCAGGACTAGACCACCAAGAGTTCCTAGACCCCATTGAGGAGCGAACACAAACACACGTTCCATGATTACGTAAATCGCACTTAGAGCAAGCACTGAAGGGAACATCTGCACTAGCAATAGAGCTTGAAGTCCTGTGCGCTTACCTTTGAAACGAAGACGGCTAAACGCGAATGCTGATGATGCACCAATGAAAACTGATAGCAACGAAACAGCACCAGCAATGATTGCTGAGTTCTTCATCCACATTAGGAACGGAACTGTCGGATCTGTAAATAGCATCGTGAAGTTATCCCAAACAAAAGATGTTGGGATGAACGAAGTCGACTGCAAGCTTTGGCTAGAGCTAAATGAAGCTAACACCACTAGATACAGCGGGAAGATAGCAAATACAGTTCCTAGAACACCAACGATGTGACGCCAAGAGTTTTGCTGAAACCAACGAAGAATTATCATGCGAAGTCATCCAATACTTTAGATTTTCTAATTCCATACATCGACATACCTGCAACGATGATGAAGATCACTACCGAGATGGCGCTAGCCAAACCGTAATTCTGAATAGTGGTATCGAAAGCCAACTTGTATGTGTAGCTAATCAGAATATCTGTCGCTCCTGCGACGCTACCGAATTGGAATGAAGGTCCACCACCGGTCAACAGGTAAATGATGTTGAAGTTATTGAAGTTGAACGCGAACGATGCAATTAGCAGCGGAGTCAACATTCTTAGCAACAACGGCAAAGTGATTAGACGGAAGATCTGTCTAGGGTTAGCCCCATCGATAGATGCAGACTCAGCGAGTTCCTTAGGAATTGCCTGCAATGAACCAGCGGCGATGAGATAGAAGTAAGGGAAACCTAGCCATAGGTTAACCAGGAGAACAGAAATCTTCGCCATCCAAGGATCATGCAACCACTGCACGTTTAGATTAAGCAGGCTGTTAATAGCTCCGTTGTCATCTAACATTCCACCCCAGATTAATATCGACATAATCGAAGGCATGGCGTAAGGCAAGATCATTAGCGAACGATAGATACCGCGTCCTCTGATCTTCTTATCCATAGCGACAGCAACTAACAGACCTAAAGCGAACTGTGTAATAACAGTCAAGAATGCGAACGCAATTGTCCAGATGAATACCTGAATCAGCGGATCACGAATTCTTGTGTCAGTGAACAAGCTTGTGAAGTTTTCAAACCAAACGCCTTGACGCCAGCCTGGGTCTAAGTAATCTTTGGTTTGCTTTACGTTACGGAAGTTACCCTTACCGTCGTCTTTGTAAACAGCGCCGGTTATAACGTTTGTGAAAGTGTCAGCCTTCTTGTCGTACTGAATGTTCTTAATCTGCACGATTGAATAAGCAAAGCTAGTACCAGGGCTCGGCAAAGTTTCAATACCGATGAAGTATGGAGCTGGCTTCTTGTAAGCCAAGTGAATCTTTCCAATTTCTTCAGAATATTTAGCAATCTGTGAACTGGTGTATTTCGTAAAGTTCTTGGCCTTGATTGCCATTCCACTGCCGTCTTTTACAACGTCAGCCGCCGGAACAATTCTGTACTTATCTTTTGTTGAAATGAAGTATGTGTAAACAGACATGCTCTGGTTTACAGAACCTTCAAAGAAACCCTTGATTGGAGCGCCCAGCTTCAAGAAGTATCTAGTTTCATACTTGAACTTGAGCGACGGAATGGTCTCGATCATTGCTGACAGTTCAGCCTTCGTGAAGCGAGTGAAACCCTTCGTTGAAATGGCTGTGTAGTTGACTTCCTCAACCTTTACGTCAGCATCAGTTAGCGGGGTGAAAGTCGTTGGGGTTGCTAGGAAGTATGCATACTGACTATCTCCCCAGGTGTCAGTTGCTAAAACTGCGAGTTTCGCTTTATCGCCATCGATGTAGCCAAGAACTGTGTCAAATTTGGCTGTAACTCCAGGAGCTGCACCTTCGACTTGTTGTTCTTCGCTACCCAAAATAGCAATCTCGTTCTTCTTGTCACCGTAATGACCTAGAACAACATCATATGCAGTCTCATTTTCATCAGCTGTAACACCTTGCTGATCAATTGTGGCGACAGCTTGCTCTTTAGAGAGCATGTTTCCGGTCTGGTATTTGAACACAGACATCGACAGCGTAAATACCATCGGGACAATAACAAAAGCAATCAGGAACATAATTCCTGGTGCAAAAAACTTTAGTGGAATTGAGAGGTTTGTGAGGTAAGCGAATGCAACTATCAAAATACAGACAGCTAGGAAGATCGCGATATTTGTATCTCCAGTGCCAAACGCTGACAACATAAGGTAACCAAGTATTGACATAGCCAAGGTCACGAAAATCAATTTCGCGATTACGGCGTAAATGTTACCTTTGAAAATTCTCAACTACTGCTCCTGGTTGTGACTCTAAGTAAATCTTAAGATGACTTGCGTTTTGTAAATGAAGCTCTCACAAGAATTGGTGGGGAGTTTTACACTCCCCACCAATTACTCGTGAGATAACTTAGCTATCTACTATTTAGTTCCTGCCACAATGTTAGCCTTCAGCAAAGCGCTTAGGTTAGCAGTTGTAGTGGTTAGGTTTTCACCGTTGTTAGCAACTCTGTACCAGTAGTTACCTGCAAGGTCCCACCATGAGTTTCCTCCGGTACCGTTCAGGATTGCACCAATCTGTGGAACAGAAGCCAAACCAGCAGCATTAGCAAATGCCTTCTGGAATGAGTTACCGAACTTAGATGCCTTTGCGTTTGCGTGAGGACGCTTTTCGATCTTCTGGTAGTCTCTCTGACCCGCACGTGAACCGAAGTAGTTCAACAATGACTTCGCAGCAGCTAGGTTACCCTTAGGAGCAGCGAATGAGGTTAGTAGAGCACCTGAAACTGATCCAAATGCGCTTCCGTAAGTACCAGCAGTTACACCAGGTACTGGCTGAGCTGTCGCAACAATCGCTGTTGTTGTGAAGTCAGGCTGCCAGTTTCCTAGGATTCCGAATGGAACCTTTCCAGCCTTGAAGTCAGACTCACAGCTAACGCCTCCGCCATCCCATGGCGCGTAGAAACCGTTGCTCTGCCAGTTGTCACCGTTTGGCTCCAAGACGTAAGTCTTCAAGTTGTTGATGAAGTTAGCTGAGATAGGGTCACCTGAAGCAGCTGCCTTGCCTGGCTTTGACAATGTGGTGTCAACTTTTCCAGACTTCATGCGGTATGGCTGCATTCCTAGAGCTGAGTACACTGACATACCACCCCATGAAGTTCCACCACCGATGATACATAGACCAGCAGTTAGTTCCTGAGAAACCTTGTTTGCCTTGTAGTAGTCAACCATTGCACCGAAGGTAGCAGCTGCTGCCTTTGGAACACCAGCGTTACGAACCATAGCAACGTTGTTTACGTCTAGTGGTACACCGTATAGCTTGCCCTTGTATGAAAGGTCACCAAGCTGGTTAGCGGTGAAGTCAGCCTTGATAGCTGCAGGAAGTGTTAGAGCAGCAAGCTTGCCGTTCTTTACACCAGATGCTACCCAGTCGTTAGGGCCAAGAACGATGTCTGGACCTGATGCTGAGGTTGCGTTGTCAAGGGCAGCCTTCAAAGCATCGAAGTTTGTCTGTGTCTTGACGTCGATTACATAACCATCAACAAAGTCACCGGCGTCCTGATCTTCAACGGCTCCGAAAAGCTCGATCAAGTGTGGACCACGGGTTTCATCTGCCCAGACGGTTAGAGTCTTTGTTGCTGCGTGAGCTGGAGTTAAAGCAACTCCACCAAGCGCAACTGCAAAGACAGCGAGCATCGCTGCGCGCTTCTTATTCATTGAAAACATTTACTCTCCATATCGATATTGAGTTAGCACGTTTTTGTGCTGATACAAGTAAGCCAAACAACTGGCTATTTAGTCAACTCTGAAATCGCTTTCACGATAACAGTATCGTAAAGATATTGGGGTTCTTGTGGACGAATACCCCTGCATCCCACTAGTTACAAGGTTTTTATGGAAAACCTGTAAAACTAGAGATCTAGCTCAGTAAAAGTTACTGTAAAAAAGCCTTGTTTTATGGAAACGATTACGGATTGATAAATATGGGAGAAATTTGCCCCTAAGTGTCGTATTTTGGAAGTTATGTCTATGACCACATCAGAAATTTTGTCCAAATCCCGCAAAGACGCGGAATGGTGGAGAACCAGCGTTATTTACCAGATCTACCCTCGATCCTTTGCCGATGGCAATGGTGACGGGATGGGAGACCTCCAGGGTGTCACTAGCCGCCTTGAATCCCTAGCAGAGCTGGGCGTTGACGCTATCTGGTTCAGCCCTTTCTTCAAGTCCCCTCAGAAAGATGCCGGCTACGACGTCTCTGACTACAAGGACATTGACCCTCTTTTCGGCACACTGGCTGACTTTGACGCCCTGGTGGCTAAGGCTAAGACACTAGGCCTTCGAATCATCGTTGACCTGGTTCCTAACCACTCAAGCGACCAACACGTCTGGTTCCAAGCAGCCTTGAACTCAGCCCCAGGTTCCGCTGAACGTAATCGTTACGTCTTTAGAGACGGTAAAGGCGAAAACGGTGAGCTACCTCCTAATAACTGGGAATCAGTTTTCGGCGGTCAAGCCTGGACTCGCATCACAGAAGCTGATGGCAAGCCTGGTCAGTGGTACTTACACATCTTCGATTCAACCCAACCTGATTTCAACTGGCAGAACGAAGAAGTAAGAGTTGAGTTTGATTCTGTTCTACGCTTCTGGCTTGACCGCGGTGCTGCAGGATTCCGTATTGACGTAGCTCACGGCATGATCAAGGTCGATGGTTTACCGGATGTTGTTCACCACTCTTCGACTATGTCTGGTCAAGATTCACCAGATGATGTGAAGACCCAGGAATCTGAAGATGAACTTATCGCTCGCCTTGAAGTTGAAAACCCTTTCTGGGGTCAACCAGGTGTTCACGAGATCAACAAGCGTTTCAGAAAGATTCTTGATGAGTATGACGAAAGAGTAATGTGTGGTGAAGCTTGGGTGCACCCAATCTCACGCATGGCTCGTTGGGTTCGTCCTGGTGAATACCACCAGACATTTAACTTCGGTTACCTAGAAACTCCTTGGAACAAAGAAAAACTTCAAGCAGTTGTTACTGAATCACTAAATGCTTTTGGCTCTGTTGGCGCTCCTTCAACTTGGGTGCTTTCAAACCACGATGTGATTCGCCACGCAACTCGCATGGGCTATGACGAGATTCCTCGTCAAGGTGATGGTGTTGGTCCTAAGTATCAGCAACCAGATGAAGCTAAAGGTCAGAGAAGAGCAAGAGCTGCATCTGCTTTCATGCTTGGACTTCCTGGTGGTGCTTACATCTACCAAGGTGAAGAACTAGGGCTCCCTGAACACACCACACTTGAAAACAAGTACCGTGAAGATCCAACTTTCTTTAGAACCAATGGTGAAAGAGTCGGTCGAGATGGTTGTCGTGTTCCACTTCCTTGGGAAGCAGGAGCTAATGACTCGAATGGTTTCTCAACTACCGGTAAATCTTGGTTGCCTCAACCAGAGTCATATAAGAAATATGCAAGAAGCGCCCAGGAAGGTGTTGCAGGTTCAACCCTTGAGCTATACAAGCGCTTACTAAAAGAGCGTAAACAATTCGACATGGGTAACGGTGAGTTCCGTTGGGCTCCAGAATTCATGGACGAATCATCTCTTGCATATATCAACAATGGCATCTTGGTGCTATCAAACTTCAATGGAGATCCAGTAGTCATCCCAGCTGGTGAGATCCTTGCAACAACGCAACATGATCTAACTATTGAAGGTGAACTAGAACACGACAACACAGTTTGGATAAAGCTCTAAGGTTGTAATAAGAAAGCGGTTAACAAAAGTGCCTGGTGGTAACACCAGGCACTTTTGTTTTCTCCCCGACTACTTGAGAGCTTTAACCCATGAGATTGAGCTCTTACCAACTTTGCGCATTTGCTCTAATCTCACCGCAATCCAAATCATGATTGCCGCAATAAGCAGAAGAATCATCCAGAGGAACCAGCTACGTGAAGCTATTGGCTTGAACGCATAAGGCAATACTCCTAGGAATACTCCAACCAAACCTGGGAAGAACAAACCACCAAGGTTTCGAAGTGATCCAACAATCAGCAGCACCAACGACACAGTCACTGTGATCCCGAAACGCCACCAGTCAACCGAGGTTAGCTCTGGGTTACCCAATGCTTGAATGCTGATAAACAGTGTTGGCACAAGAGCAACAGCCATCGGAATACCTAAATAGATATAGCTAGTTCTAGGTAACGCCTTCAGCTTGGTTAGCAGTGCTAGCAGTGCCCAAAGGAATGCTGCAATAACTATTGATCGAAGCGAAACGATTGACTCTGGGTTGACGCTATCTCCCGCTCGTACCCATGAAAGTGGAAGAACTATGAGTGCTAGTGAAGATCCACCAACAATTGAGACACCTAGGTTTCCAGCACGCATTGCTAATACGAATGAAACCAAAGACACCACAACCAATGTGAGAATACGAATCAACTGGTCAATGCCCATAACATCAAACGAGTCAGAAAGAGCTGCGTAAGAGTAGAAGATCGAAGGAACAATCAACGTTGCAAACGGTAAACCGTATCTAATCAACGATGTCTTGAACTCTCTAACCTTCGCTACGCCCTGGTTACCAACAAACACTGCTCCAGTAAGGGCAAGGCTCATAATCTCAGGGCCAGTCCAAATACCAGGAGCAAAGATGTATAGCAATCTAACTAGCACGAGAGCACTACCAATTGTTCCTAGATAGCTAAGCGCTGACCAGGTCATGATCTTGCTTGAAGCTAACTTCCATCTTGCATAGCCAGTGAAAACCAAAGCAGATAGCAGCAGTCTTGCAACATTTACCAAATCAGATAGATCTTGAGTGGTTGAGTAAGCAATAGATATCACAACAGGAATAAGAACTGGAATATCAACTCGTAACAACGACTTAGTTACTGCCTTGAGTTCAGTTCTCTTACTCAAGAAGATTGCACCAACATAGAGGCTCAATGAAAGTAAGACTGTGTAAAGTTCTGGAACTACTAGATCTGGTAACAGTCTTCTCTGTAATTCATTACCTATAACTAGAGCACCAAGCCCACCTAGGACGTAACCACCATAGAACCAAGCTATTTGCTTTTCTGCAACCGATCTCCAGTAAGCAAATGCAGCGGCAAGGGTAAGCACAATAGCTAAACGATCTAAGCCTTCATAGGTATTGATTCCGGCAGCTAACGCTTTACCAAGTTCAATTAGGACAAGTACTAACGCTGGAACATCTAGTGCTGTTAGTGATCTCTTACCCTTAGCAATCGACTTGTTGAAGAAAGTTGGAATAGCTAGAGCTAATACAAAAGGCAGAGGAGATAGCTCGTCTAACCAGGTTCCTGCCGGCAACCAGTACTGAACATACATCGGTAAGTAGACGCCAAGAGCAACTGGACCTAGATAGCTAAGTGCAAACCAACCCAGTATCAAAGACTTCTTTTCAGTTCTGCTTACCTTAGACAACGCTCTAAAGGTAATAGCCGCAAATACGAGAGCAACAATCATCTGCCTGATTAGAGGCGAGGTAGTTCTTTCCTCACCGATCATCAAAAGACTTACGAAGTCAACACTTGCAAAACCAAGGAAAGCAAATACTAAGTAAGCCAGGCTATTGATTCGAAGTGCAGAATCAGACTTGATGCCCTTACGTTCAGCAACTAATGCTCCACCAATAGCAATTGCTAGTACTTCAGCTAACCCGATCCAAACTTGGTCATACCTAAAACCATTACGCCATGCTTCGAAGTTCATGAGATATGAAGCCAATGCGAATGCAAAACAAACCACATAAGA
>JBBAMM010000010.1:6328-19769 GCA_040402475.1 Rhodoluna sp. | reverse complement strand
AAGCCGATATCCGGAGTTAGCTGAACTGGTGAATACCAGAAGAACCAGGTTGCTAGCAGTGCATACTGCGCAATCATCATTGCAACGGGATGAGCCGCCACTCGCTTAACTTTTGCAACCAGAACAGCACCGGTAAAGAACAGAGCGCTAGTTCCTGCGACACCGATCCAAAGGTTTCCAGCTGTCAGGAATAGCACCCATGAATTAAGCGCTAAAGCTAAGGACACAAACCCAACAATGTGCTGCCAGAAGTTGAGATTCTTCTGACCTGACTCACTTGCTCCAAGAACTGAAATCCATTTCTCTTGGAAAGCACCAGCTGCCACCCACACCAAAGCAAAGGCAGTGAAAGACAAAGGTTCAATACCTGAGATAAGAGTTGTTAGTAAACCAAGGAGGACGTAGCCAAGTCCCCCGCCTAGAAGCAGAGCTGTTGCAATTCTTGAAACTGTCTTAACTACTGCATCTTCACGAGAAGCTAGATCTTTTTCATAGTCAACATCTTGGCTGTCTTTAGGGACAACGTACTTATAGTTAGCAACCATCTTGCTAACTAGAGCAAGTCCAACACCAGCAACGGTGCAGGTAGCAGCTAACCAACCAAATGATCCAGACCCCAGAGAATACAAATCACTTAGTGGACCTAGGACCAAAGCACTAGCTGAAGCTAGCAGCGAAGCAATAGAAAGTAGCTTCCAAGCAAAGTTAGCTTTGAAACGTGCCAATGCAAAAGCGATTGCGGATACAGTCAATAGAACTACTGACCACCACCAAGCAGGAGCACTATCCCATGCAAATTCAAATAGCATGTCGCCAATGATCAACATAGAGAACATCTGCATCGCAGATGAGAAGGTAGCCATAAAGTTCACCAGCATCACAGAGAACTTACGTCCCCAGAAAGCCAAGAATCCGGTGACAGATCCAACACCGAGAGTTATCAACAAGAACGCAAATGAGTCCAGATTGTTTATGTTGGCTGAAACGAATACGCTTCCAGCCATAACAGATAGAGCGCTAGCACCCATCACCAACCACTGTTGAGCAGAGAGAGCAACACGCTTACGCTTCACAACCGGAGCTGCAACTGGTTTTGCAGTTTGAGGTGCAATTGCAGGCTTATTGAGCACAGGCACTCTTGCTGCTTGGGCAGGTGCACTTACTGGAGCTTGTGAGCTTTGAACTCTTGTGCCCTCTAGTAATGCACGTTCAAGCATGACAAGTTTCTGTTGGGTTTCATTGAACCGTTTAGTCAGTTGAGCGTATTCACGCAGGTTCTTAACACTGTATGAGTAACCACATAGACAGGTAACAGACTCTTCATCTTTTAGATCTGCTTCAGTGAAAACGTGTTGACAAACACTTGTCTCAAAACCAACTGCACGTGCAGAACTAATTGGTGCAACTGCAGGCATTGGTGTAGCACTCTGCTGAGGTGCACTTCGCATCGCAATAGGTTGCTGGCTAGCTTCCCAAGCAGCAATTTTCTTTTTTTGTCGTTTATTCGAGATAACAATAATTGGGACTGCTGCACCAATAAGGAGTATCCAAACTAGGGAACTCAAATTACCGGTGAAGGCGAGAGTGGTGATGGTGCCGAGGAGTGTCGGAATTGCGATAATTCCTAGGCAAGTAAAGCCAATGATCTTGCCGACGTTAGATTTTTGCTGAGACATAAAATCCCCCTTAGATTCTCTTATTCCTGAGAATAACTTTGTATTTGGAAGGTTCCCCGTAAATCTAAGCCTTCGTTACTTAATCGTAATTGCGAAAAGCCCTTTTAGTCTGCAGGTCAAAGCGTTTCCAATTAGACGCAGTCAAGGCTATTCTGAAACATACAGGGACTTTTAGGAGCTTGTAATGAGAACTATTGAAGTTGTTTACTATGCAGTTGAACAGAGCCGCAACATTCCTGCGCGAATCGCATTCTTGCTTTCTATCTACTTAGGTCTAAGTGCGATCTCAACCTGGTACGCAACAGCAAGAGGATACAAAAAATCTTCAGGATTTCTCCTAAGCTTCCTTATTACTCCAGTGCTAGCAAGTGTTTGGTTTAAGGTCAGACCTAAAAACTAGGCCTTAGGCTTTGACGGCCACCAGAACTTCTCACCTGCAATGAATGCAAGTGCCGGAACGATGACTGTTCTAACCAAAAGTGTGTCTAGTAGAACACCGATACAAACAATTGCTCCGATTTGAGCTAACGCAAGTAGCGGTAATACTCCAAGCACCAAGAACACTGCTGCAAGTAGAACACCAGCGCTAGTGATTACACCACCGGTTGAAGAAAGTGCCTTGAGCATTCCTTGTTGCAAACCAAGCTTTGCGCTTTCCTCTTTAGCTCTAGTAACCAAGAAGATGTTGTAATCAACACCAAGGGCTACCAAGAATAAGAAGGAGAACAAATAAACACTGAGATCAAGAGCTGGGAACCCTAGAACATAAGTGAAGAGCAACCAGCCGGCACCCATGCTGGCAAAGAACGAACCAACAACAGTTGCTAGCAACAACACTGGAGCAACGATTGATCTCAAAAGAATCAGTAGCACTAGAAAGACAACCAAAAGAATCATTGGAATAACAATTCCACGGTCATGGTCATACGCTCTCTTCACATCAAGTCTCTGAGCATCAAGACCACCAACAAGGACTTGAACAGATTCCAGAGAATGGACTTTTTCTCTAATTGCATCAATGGTGCTGTATGCAGCTTCTGAACCAGACTCACCATCAAGAACAACACTGATCTTGGCAATGGTGTCATTGTTTTCGCCAACAGTTACAGAGGCAACTCCTGGAACTTCTGTCACAAACGCAGCAACATCATTCGCTCTTGCTTTATCAGCAATAAGAATTGTTGGAGTTGTTGAACCAGCAGGGAAAGACTTACCTAACCACTCTTGACCAATAACAGCCTCTGGCTTCTTAGTGAACTGTTCAGTTGATGACAGACCAATCTTGATGCCAGCAGCACCTGATGCCAAGGCAACCAGAACAACTAAACCAAACGATGCAACAACAACAGGTCGCTTAGCAACACCTTTACCAAGCTTTGCCCATAGCCCTGTGTCGCTCTTGTTTCTGCCACCAAGCTTTGGTGTTGCTGGCCAGAAGATCCAACGACCAAAGATAGCAAGTGCTGCAGGTAAGACAAACAGTGCCGCAATCATCGCTAGGAATACACCCGTCGCACATGCAATACCTAGTGCTCGGTTACCTTGCAGGTCAGCGGCTAGCAGAGTTAGCAGAGAAAGAATAACTGTTGCACCTGAAGCAAAGATTGCTGGTGCAGCTCCACGCCAAGCAGTAGCTAGAGCTTTTCTTCGATCTGCTTCAACTAAGAGTTCTTCACGGTATCTAGAGATAAGAAGTAGCGCGTAGTCGATACCAGCACCGATAACCAATACAGAAAGAATTCCCGTAATCGATGCATCAAGTTTTACGTTCACCCAACCGGCGGTGATAGTTGCTAGTGATGAAGCCATGCCATCTGCAGTTCCAATCACAAGAATAGGAATCAACCACAAAGACAAAGATCTAAAGGAGATCAACAGCAGCGCAATGACAACTAGGAAAGTTGTTCCAAGCAAAGCAAAGTCAGCACCAGCGAAAACGCCACTTAGGTCAGCAACGAAACCTTCAGGTCCAGTTAGCTTTGTTTCTAAAGTTGCAGGCATGCCGTCTTCCGCAAGAGCACGCATTTCTTTAATGCGTGTCGTTGTTGCGACAGTCGAAGAACAGGTCTTAGTTTCACCGTCAACCACACATTCTGTTTCTTCAGAAATCTTGTCCATAGGAACAGTAACAACAGCAGCTAAGCCGTCTTCAGAGAAAGTAACTGGTGGAATTACATGTTGATCACCAAAAGGGGTTGGAACAACAATGTTGCTGTATTTAGCGAAGTGTTCAACAGAGGAGGTGGCAAGCCATACTTTGTCAGCATCGGTTAGAGCGGTTCCATTTACTCCCCTATAAATAATGACCGCAGCCGTTGCCCCAGAACCAGGGAGAGTCTTCAGAGCTGCATCAACAAGAACTGTCTCGTTATCAGCTGGCAAACCAACCCCAGGGGCTGACTCAGACTTAGTGGCCCCTAAAGGACCAAAAGCTAGACCTGCGAATAGCAATGCCAACAACATAGTTGTTGGTGCTCCACGCTTAGATGTAATGAAGTTAGCTATTGCTTTCATGTGAAACCCCTTTGTTTTGGTTGCCTTTCTATCTTAAAAGGACAAAAGACCCGGTCGTGAATACCGAGTCTTCTGCGTGGCTAGTGAGGGATTCGAACCCCCGAAGGCTGAGCCGGCTGATTTACAGTCAGATCCCTTTGGCCGCTTGGGTAACTAGCCTTGCCGCAAACTTTTGCAAGCTAAGCGAACTAGTAAAGGATGCAAGAACTTGTGGCAGAGCGCTAACCGGCGGTTGTGAGCATCCACGTTGCTGGTTGGACTAATTGCGGTGTTCAGCTTGCTGCTGGCTCTCGGTTCGCCTACCGAGTGGTTCAAGGACTAGCAGCCAAATATTCGCCTGTAAAGCATCAGTGAAATGTAACTTTTACCCCAATAGGATTAACTAAAAAGAGGATGAGGGTGAAAATGACGAAATTGAAGTTACCAACATTGACCTTGCGTTCAGGTTTAGCGCTCTCGGCTGCGGCCATCGCTGTCACATTCAAGCTGATACTCACCAACGGCTCATTGCTACCAGGAGTTGATGGCGCTTACTACTGGGTTCAAGTGCGTTCAATCCTTGAAAATTCAAGTTTGGCATTCGACGATCTGCCTCTAGTTTTTTATCTGCAGGCCTTGTTCTCTCTTGCTGTTGGCGACATAAAACTAGGAGTTCGCATTTCTGACGCGGTGTTGCCTGCTTTGGCTGCGATTCCCATTTACCTCATGCTGAAGACATCAAAACAACTTTGGTTGCCAGCTGTCGCAATACTCATCGTTTTACTGAACCCGGTGCAACTCTACTTTTTTACTGGCGACTTCATCAAAAATGCCGCCGCTATTCCTGTCGCATTCTTTATCGGCTGGATTCTGTTCACGTGGGACAATCGAGCAATCAAGCTCTCGCTTGCTGGACTTGTGGCTTGCTTAGCGATTGTGGGTCTTACACATTTCGGAACTCTTCTGCTCTGCATTTTTATGCTGACCTTGTGGGCAATTTTTTATTTGAGAAAAAAACCAGTTCAATTCTGGTTGACCTCGGGGATAGTCGCACTCGGCGTTGGCGCCTTAACCGTTGTAACTCTTGCCGTTTTAGTGCCCTCGAGGTTTGAGAGATTGGTTGAGTTTGTCACGCAACCGGCAACAATCTTCGAGGGCCCATTCTGGCAGTTCATGTTTCTCATCAGAACAGACGTGGCAATTATATTCTCAGTTTTTGCTGGCCAGATTGGTTCGCTCGCCCTCGGATTCATGCTCTGGAAAAACAGAGCCAAACTTGAGAATTCTGCATTTTCGCTAGCGGCTTCGAGCTTGGTCACCGCATTTCTATTATCATCTCCCCTTGTCGGCATAGAGTGGGCTAGTCGGTTTATTGCCCTGTCATTCGCTCCTCTATTTTTGGCAGCTCTCGTGCTTTGGCACTCAACAGATCGCGCGCGCCTGAAGGTGACTGTTTCAGCACTGGCCCTGTCCACTATGGTAATCAGCCTGTTGCTGGCCCCCTCTGGAGCTAAACCATCAGCAGTAACTGAAATCGAGTACCTAGACTTAGTCGCAGCTTCCAAGGAATTTGCGTTTCCAGATAACTCGATTGTCGTGGCACGCCATGGCCTCGAATATCTGGTTGCATGGGAGATGAAGACTTATGTCATCCAGGAGGAGACTTACCTCGAAGAAGATTTGAGCTCCTATGGTTCCGTCTACCTACTTTCAACCGACAGTTCAGCCGGTTATAGAGGATATAACTCCTACGACAAGCCCCCGACTGGAAAGTCCGAAACTGGTAAGCCCCCGACTGGTAAGGCCCCTATCGACAAACTCCCTTCTAAGGGCAAGGGTGCACAAGAGGCCACGACTGGAGAATTGGTCTACGCAAAAGGAAAAGTAACAATCACGAAAATTCGCTAGCGACATACTCGGGATCCTTACCAAGAGAAAAACCCCAGCCGTGGAGGGCTGGGGCATTCGTGGCTAGTGAGGGATTCGAACCCCCGAAGGCTGAGCCGGCTGATTTACAGTCAGATCCCTTTGGCCGCTTGGGTAACTAGCCAGTGCTCCCGGCCGCCTGTAATCAGCCGGACGGGTGCCGAATAAGAATACCTGAATCAGGGGGTTTGGCGCTAATCGCCTTTACACAACAATAAGGTTGCAATGACTGCAAATGTTCTGCAAAAGCTGGTTTATGTTTGTAGATTACATAGAGATTTGCATACCTTTACAGAAATGGGTTGTTGGTGGCTGGAATTGTTGATGTCGCACGTGAGGCTGGGGTCTCAACTGCAACTGTCTCAAGAGCACTAAGCGGCAAGGATTATGTCTCCCAGGAGACCAAGACTTTGGTTCAAGCAGTAGCTGACCGCCTAGGTTATGTCCCGTCAGCTTCTGCATACACCTTGGTTACCGGTAGGACTAAGAACATTGGTGTTGTAGTTCCTTATGTTGATAGATGGTTCTTCTCAACTGCTTTAGAAACAGTTGACCGAGAACTAGTAAAAGCTGGTTACGACGTTACTTTGTATAACCTCTCCAGTGGTGATGATCACCGTAACTCAGTATTTGGTCGATCTCTACCTCGCAAACGTGTTGATGCGGTTATGTGTATTTCAGTAAAGATGACTGATGACGAAATAGCGGCTTTGGCTAAAGTGAACAAACCTATCGTGGCTCTGGGTGGACCTATCGCCGGGGCTAAGTCAATCAAGATCAATGACACTTCTGCTGGCAGGTTAGCAACAGATCACTTACTGGCTATGGGGCATACCAACATAGCCATGATTGGTCAGAATGAAAAAGACCAAAAGCTCTTCAACGTCTTCAATGAAAGACGTGACGGCTATGAGACAGCACTGAAGCTAGCTGGCATTCAACCACGTCCAGGTTGGTATAAAGCAGTATCTAAATATGCAATTAGTGAAGGATACTCAGCGGCTAAGCAGCTGCTAGGTGATCCACACAATGCACCAACAGCAATCTTTGCTTCCTCTGATGAGCTAGCTGTTGGTGCAATGCTGGCAGCTAAAGACATGGGATTGAAAGTTCCTGAAGATGTCTCAATTGTTGGCGTTGACAACCACGAGCTAGCTGAGTTCTTTGGCATAACAACCATTGACCAGAATGTGACAGGTCAGGCTGAACTGCTAGTCAAAACCATGCTGCAGTTACTAGATGACCCTGAACATGCAGTCCAAGATGTTGTTGAATGGCCAATTGAATTAATTGTTCGCGGCAGCACAACCAAAGCAAAAACCGTTAGCTAGTTAGTTAGACTCTCTTCCATGGCAGATTCCTCATTCGACATAGTCAGCAAAGTTGACAAGCAAGAAGCAGCTAATGCTTTGAACCAGGCTCAGAAAGAAATTGAGCAGCGCTACGACTTCAAAGGCGTAGGTGCAGAAATAGATTGGTCAGGCGAAAAGATCCTGATGAAAGCTAACAGCGAAGAACGAGTCAAAGCAGTTCTTGATGTTTTCCAAAGCAAGTTAGTAAAACGAGGCATCTCGCTAAAGAGTTTGAAAACAGGAGACCCTTACCCTTCAGGTAAGGAATACCGTATTGAGTCTGAACTCAAGCAAGGTATTGAACAGCCTGATGCTAAGAAGATCTCTGCGATTATTCGTGAACAAGGCCCTAAGTCAGTCAAAGCAAACATTCAAGGTGATGAACTAAGAGTGGTTAGCAAGAGCCGTGATGACTTGCAAGAGGTAATGGAACTGCTGAGATCAAGTAACCTTGACGTTGATCTTCAGTTCGTTAACTACCGCTAAGGAACATCTATTGAAGAGATAGGTGACGTTGGCGGATACGCCAACGTATCTCTATTCTTTTCTAGTTTCTTATTTCGATTAGCAACAATTCCACTAATCACTGAAGCACAAGCAAACATAGCTATTGGGAAAATCATTGCCATTGGCAAACTAGATCTATCAATCAAAGAACCCATAAACATCTTGGCAAAGATGATGACTGTGTAATTGAATAGCGCCATTCTTGATAATGCTTGAGCTGTGGAGAGTCCTTCGATGTTTCCTGTTGCACTATAAAAACCTGGCACCATCGAAGAAATACCGTAGCCGGCTATAACAAAGAACAAACACATTAGGCCAAGAGCAAGCGGTTGATTAGAGCTGGCTAAAGTTGCAGAGCTAAAGATTGCTAAAGCAAAAGCAACAGAACCAAAAGCTCCGCCTATCTGTGAAATTCTTGCTATCTGATATTTCTCAGTTAGTTTCACGATAGAGAATCTGCCAAAAATCATGGCGATGATGAAAACTGTGTATGGCAGCGCTGCTTGCCCAGCATCCAGGAATAGTACTTGCCTGCCATAAACAGAAGACCAATCCATGATTACTAGCTCTGGCCACATGCCCGCAAAAGTTCCAATGGAGAGTAACCAAAGGTATTTAGGTGTCTTGAACCAAGAGACTTTGTTGGTCTTCTCACGCTCTTGACCATGGTTATCTTCAGCTGGGGTGAGCATGTTGCTTGCTGACCATAAGAACAGTCCAAGACAGATAACAGCAATAGCAGCCACGTGAATAAACAGTGGGGTGTATGAAGCAATAGCAGCAGAGATTGAAGCTGAAACCGCTGCACCAATGCTCCAAGCTCCATGGAAAGAACCTAGTAATACTTTGCCCTGACGCTTCTGGAAAGCAACTGCCTGAGAGTTAAGAGCAATGTTGAAAGTGCTAAAAGCTAAAGACATGGTGAAGTGCAAAGCAAGGAACACCCACCAAGTAGTAGTCAGAGGCAAGAACCCAATGATGGTAGCAATTGCAACAGCTGAATACTTGATGATTGGTGTTGTTCCAAAACGCAGAACTAGTTTGTTGGTAAAGACCAAAGGAATGATGGCACCTGCTCCACCGAAACCTATGATGGAACCCCAAACCTCATTACTGACATGCAGGTTGGTAATGAACTCTGGGATTCTAGGCATCCAAGAAAGCGATGAAACTCCCTGAGTAAAGAACATGACCATCAGAGCAAACTGAGTGGACTTAGCTCTCTTGTCAGTCATTCCCTGCTCAGTAGACACAACTAGCTTTTCTTGAAAGCAGCATCAAGGAAATCAGATCTATCAACCAGCTTGATGCGTTCACGTTCTTGAGCTGCACCTAAAGCCTTCTCGGTTGCATCAACCTTTAGCCATTCAGGCCAACCCAAGAACTGGACATTCTTTGAATTCAATAATGCAACAACAGCATCTTCAGAAGAATGTTCTGGACTCCACCAAGAGTTCTTATCTGCAATCACACAGGCAATAGTTTCCATAGCATCACTCTTGGTGTGACCAATAAGACCAACTGGTCCACGCTTGATCCAACCGGTTGCATAGAGACCTGGAATGTGTTTTCCATCACTACCTAAAACACGTCCAGCTTCGTTACTGATAACTCCATACTTGTTATCAAAAGGAATTGAATCTAATTCACTACCAAAGTATCCAACAGCACGATAAACAGCTTGCACTGGATACTCGATAAATTCACCGGTTGGTGTTACTCCACCATTACCGTCAAGTTCTGTTCTTTCAATCTTTAGAGCAGATACCTTGCCATCAACACCAATGATCTCTTTAGGTGAACTAAAGAAATGTAAGTGCAATCTTCTGGTAGCACCTGTTTGTTCTTTACCCCTAATACCTTCAAGAGTGTTAACCATGACTCGAGTCTGGTTGTTGGTATCAATAGCTTCTTGAGAACCAGCATCGTATTTGAAATCTTCGTCATAGACGATGGTGTCAACACCTTCGATGTGACAAGCTTCACGAAGTTCCAGTGGAGTGAACTTAACTTGAGCAGGTCCTCGTCTTCCAAAGACGTGAACATCGGTAACCGGTGAAGTTAGTAAGCCTTGATAAACGTTGTCTGGAATATCTGTTGAAAGTAGATCTTGTGGGTGCTTAGCCAAGATACGTGCAACATCCAAAGCCACGTTACCGTTACCGATAACAGCAACCTCTTTGGCATTTAGTGGCCAGGTTCTTGAAACATCAGGATGAGCGTCATACCAGTTCACAAAATCAGCAGCACCGTAAGAACCATCAAGTTCAACACCAGGAATGTTAAGTTCGGCATCCTTGATAGCACCGGTAGCGAAGATGACAGCGTTGTAGTGACTCTTGAGTTCATCAAGAGTGATATCTGTTCCATATTTCACGTTGCCAAAGAAACGGATGTCACCTCTATCCAAAACTTCATACAAAGCCTTGATGATGCCTTTGATTCTTGGGTGATCGGGAGCAACACCATATCTAACTAGACCATAGGGTGCAGGTAGTAAATCAAACAGATCAATGCTGACCTCAAAGTCTCTTTCAGCTTTGATAATCAAATCAGCAGCATAGATACCAGCAGGCCCGGCACCAACAATGGCTAAACGCATTTTGTTCAACTTAGTTCAAATCCTTATTTATTGTTCGCGGTCAACAACTGCTTCAGCGAAAACCTTTAGAGCTTGCTTGACTGGTGATTCAGCCAGTGGGGCTAAAGCTGCAACAGCATCCTCGGCCCAAGTCCTAGCTAACTGGTAAGCCTCTTCCAATGCAGGATGTTTACGAAGCTTAGAAACAGCTAGTGCTAGCTGAGCATCGTCTTCGAGGCCACCATCAATTATCTCAATAAGTTCTTTAGCCTCAGGGTCGTTACTTGCTCTAAGTAACAGTGTTGGCATGGTTGGCACGCCTGCCCGAAGATCCGTGCCAGGAGTCTTACCCGAAGCATCAGAGAGGATGTCAATCACATCATCGATGAGTTGGAAGGCAACACCAACCTTCTCGCCATAGATACGCATTGGTTCACGGTATTCATCTGGTCCATCACCATAAACAACGCCTAGTTCAGCACTAGCTGCAATCAATGAACCGGTCTTATCGGCTAGTACTTGAAGATAATGTGCAATTGGATCTTCGTTATTCTGCGGACCCAATGTTTCATGCAGTTGACCAAGACATAATCTCTCGAAGGTATCTGCCTGCAGGGTAAGAGCTTTACCACCAAGACGAGAAACAATCTGACTTGCTCGTGCAAAGAGCAAGTCGCCCGTCAAGATAGCTACGTTATTACCCCAAACCTCATGAGCAGTTGGAACACCTCTGCGCATAGGTGCTCTATCCATCACATCATCGTGATAAAGAGTTGCTAAATGTGTTAGCTCAACAACAACCGCTGCCTTGATTACCTCATCTTTATTAGCATCCCCTAGGGCAGCACCTAACAGAACTAAAACAGGGCGTAGTCTCTTACCACCTGCTTCAAGTAAGTGACGGCTAGTCACATTAGCAACAGGGTCGGTGTGTGTGACGCTTTCAAGTAAAGCAACTTCGACCTTCTCTAATCCAGCTTGGATGGATTTGAGTAGGTTCTTATCAACTACCTTGCGTAGTTGTGGTGGAAGATCTATTTTGCTCATTTAGCTGCCTTCTTAGCAGTGTGTAAGGCTACGATACCCAAAGACAAGTTCTTAAAAGACGCAGAAACAAAACCTGCTTTAGTTAGCCAATCAACTAGAACTTCTTGTTTAGGCCAAGCCTCAATGGATTCAGCTAAGTAATCGTAAGCACCTTTATTCTTGGCTAGCACTTTAGATAACTTAGGCAAAACATTACGAAGATACCAGCGGTATAAACCACCGATAACAGGTGTTCTCAGATGTGAGAATTCACAGATAACAACAACCCCACCTGGTTTTAGCACTCTAAGCATTTCAGTTAGAGCCTTAGTTGGATCAACAACATTTCTAAGACCAAAAGAAATAGTTACAGCATCCACTGAACTATCTTTGAAAGGCAATGCGGTTGCATCAGCATAAACAAATTCAAGTTCAGGATGACGTTTACGACCAACAGCTAACATGCCTTCACTAAAATCGCTGGCGATGACTTTGACCCCAGGTTTAGCAAAGACAATAGAAGATGAACCAGTTCCAGCAGCAAGATCTAAAACAGTTTGACCTGATTGAGGGTTGATAGCTTTGAGCACTTTTTTACGCCATAACCGGTCTTGCCCGAAGGACAGTAAATCATTGGTGCGGTCGTAACTGTCGGCAACCGAATCAAACATGGCCGCGACTTCCGCTGGCTTCTTGGCCAAATCAGCTTTGCTCACTAGGCAAGTCTAATCTTTAGAGATTAGTCCTTAGCCTCGTAAATGTAATTAGCCTTAGGGGCTTTGCGTAAGCGAAGAGTATTGAACCCGGTTAGCGCTAGTAGCGCTAAAGCAGTTGAACCTAGAATGCCGCCAAAGACCCATGCATCGTTGATGAATTCTTCACTTGGGGTCTTATCGGTTAGGACCATAGTCTTGATTTGGATTGGTTGATTCTTATTAGGGTCAATGTTGTTCTGAACTTTGAGCCCCACTTTTGCTGAACCTTGCTGAGTAAGAGAAGTAGTTAGGTAATCAGGGTTGCTTTCGCTAACGCCATTGACAGTGTCAATGACAATGTCGATATATTCAGTCTCAGCGCCTAGTTGGTCCACATCAGTTTCTGCATCTGGGTTTGGGTCAACCGGTAGCTCAAAAATGTTTGGATTAGGTCGATTACCAGGCTTGATGACAATAGGAGGAATGATTACGCCAGTGATATCTTCGAAGAGATTCTCGATCTCACTGTGTCTTTCATTGCTTTCGTTATCTGGCTTAGGGTGCGGCTTCTTAATAGGCTTAGGAACTCGAGCACCTTTATCGTCATGGCCGAAAACACTGTTCCAGCCCGGGTTATCCTCTTCATCATCAGCAAAAGCCAGAGTCGGTGCTGAAACACCAATGAAAAGCACCAAGGTAACAACAGTAATTACTGTTTTACGCATCTTGGCCTCCTCGGTCTGGCTTAGGATTTTAGGGTCTTATCTAAAGAATATCCCAGCCAAGACCAGTGCCTAAGGGCTTGTTTGGGCTTTCACAGACAACATTCAGCAGACGAAAAGTGATGAATTCAGTGACCCTCAAGGTGAACAGCAGGCTGATAACAGCCGCAGAGCTTGGTTTAGACCAAGGCTTTGAGTTCACCGAACTCCTAGGTTCTGCCTCAACTTCCTTCCTGCATCAAAACCAAGGTCTCATCGGCTGGGGCGAAGCACTAAGAATTACTGCCAAAGGCACTAACCGTATTGAAGAACTAGATGCGAAGTGGCGAGAAGTCGTATCAGGGGCAGACATAACTGATCAGGTCAACCTGCCTGGTTCTGGTCTTATTGCCTTCGGCTCAATAGCTTTTGCTGAGCAAAGCAAAGCTGAGAGCGTGCTTGTTATTCCTCAGTTGATTATTGG
>JBBAMM010000010.1:2901-6228 GCA_040402475.1 Rhodoluna sp. | reverse complement strand
TGGCTAAGAAGTTCAGTTCCTGCTTCACATATTCAGTTGCCGGACTTTTTGGTTCAAGTCCAGAATTACTGGTTCAGGTATCTCATTCTCAAGTGTCTGCAAGAGTGCTTGCTGGAACTGCAGGTCGAGGAACTGACCCTGGTGTTGATGAGGCTATTGGTGCAGCCTTACATAGTTCAACTAAGAACAGAGCTGAACATAAGTTTGCTGTTGATTCCCTTGTTTCTGCTCTTGATGAACTCTGTGTTGAGATAGATGCAGATAACGAACCATTCAGTTTGTCTTTACCTAACCTTTGGCATTTAGCCAGTGATGTTCATGCTGTTCTAAAAGCAGATAGTTCATCTCTTCAGGTAGTCAAAGCATTACACCCTTCAGCTGCTGTTGCAGGAACACCTAAAGATAAAGCGCTAGAACTTATTCAACAGATTGAAACCATTGACCGAGGACGCTACGCAGGTCCGGTTGGTTGGCTAGGTGCTGATGGCGATGGGGTTTGGGCTATTGCTCTTCGAGGTGCTCAGCTAGATAAGAGCACGCTAACTGCTTTTGCTGGTTGTGGGATTGTTGCAGGCAGCGACCCTGAAGCTGAATTACAAGAAACGAACCTAAAGTTCAAACCAATAGTTGAAGCGTTAGCTTAGTTTGACTTCAATAATTACTCTGCCTGGAATTAGAAGCGCAGCTTCATAGTCAATGACAGTTGTTGGGTTCACATACTTCCAGCCATAAGCTTCAGCAAGTTTTTCAAAATCAACTGACTGTGGGGTTGCGAAGACGCGATCAAACATATTCTTCTCAACTGTCTTAGCAACTTCTAAGTTGCTAAAGATCTTGCCACCATTGTCATTACCAACAATTATCTGAAGATCAATGGCACCATCGTTTTCATCAATTACCAGTGAAGATGCATCGTGCAAGAAAGTCAGATCTCCCATCAGAGCACGAACTTGTTTGCCTTGCTGCAAAGCAATACCGGTAGCAGTTGCGATCGTGCCATCAATGCCCGCTAATCCTCTATTAGCCCAGACTTGCACCTTGTTACCTGGTGCAAAGAAGTCAGCCTCACGAATAAGTTGCGATGCTCCTAAAACAATCGCTCCATCAGCAGCTGCTTCCCAAACCCCGGTAATCATTGCTCTTCGGTCTAATTCTCCGGTTGGCGAAGTGCTTACCTTTTCAGATTCAGTAAGCCAGCTAGCAGGCCACTTGGCATCAGCATTGCTTGGCTCTATTACTGAATCAATGACTTCACTATCTGTTGGAATACGGAAAGGACCCATCTGCCCTTCACGAACAAATACCTTCACTCCAGATCTAAGTAAGGCAATAACCGGTCTACTCAAAGTCGGTTTACCGTAAACAATAATCTGCTTGATTTCAGTAACAAGTTCTGAATTGCTTGAGAGCAATGTTCTGTAATTCAGAACTGCATTCTCTAAATGTCTAAGCCCAGATGAAGGCTCAGCTAGAACAGGAACACCTAAGCTAGCAACCTCTTCTTCATAACTAGCAGCAGTTGCTCCTGCAACAACAACTGTTGGGACAGAAAGGTCAAGAGTGTGACTTGGCTTAATGTCCTCTGCAACAGCTGCGTAGTCAGTCTCTGCTTGAGCTGAGATAGTTTCAAATACTTCAACAGCGTTAGGAGTAACAGCAGATAGTGGTTCTCTGAACTGTAAGTTCAGTTGAATAGGGCCGGTCTTACCCCAAGCAAGTAATACAGTTTTCTCAACTAGTTCTTTAGCCTTCTTGGGTAACTGATCTAGTTCTTCCAAAGTTGGTGCTGGAACATCGATGCATTCAATAACCGCATCAGAGAAGATGCCAACCTGGTTTGTAGTTTGGTTTGAACCAACACCACGAAGTTCAACTGGTCTATCTGCAGTGAGCAGAATCAAAGGAATGCCTGAGTGATGAGCTTCTAAGACAGCCGGATGCAAGTTAGCAACAGCCGTTCCAGATGTAGTGATAACAACCTGGGGGCCACCATAGACAGCGGCACCTAAAGCACTAAAGCCAAGAGATCTTTCATCTAATCGAACATAGAGATTAGCTAAACCAGCATCAGCGAGCTGTGCAACAGCGATAGCAAGAGATTGTGATCTAGCACCTGGCGCTAACCAAAAGTCTCTACCCCAGAGCGCTAACTCAGCGACTATGTGAGAAGCAAATACTTGGGCAGGGGAAACGGCTTCGTTAGGAATACTAGCCATCCTTGTTATCTGTATCGTTTTTGAATCTAGTTCCAAGATCTCTTAGGAAATCAGGATCATCATCGGGAGCAATAGGTCTTCGCTTAGCTCCTTGACCTGAGTCACCATCTATAGGTCTACCGATGGTGATGTATAGCAAGCCTCCAACTAGAGGAACAAACAAACACAGCAGAACCCAGGCAAACTTAGGTAAAACCCTTACCTGACGAGGGTTAGCACTAGCGGCATAGACGGTAGTGAATATTTGAAAGATTACGACCGCGGCAATAAGGCCAAGTTCAATTCGGTTCATGGCTTAACTCTAACCAATCTAGAAACATAGACTTGGGGCATGAGAAATGTTTGGCTCAAATACACCGTTTACCGCCTAGGGCTCTTTGTTGGCCTAACCATACTCTTTGGTCTTATTGGCTTACCCTGGGTATTTGCCGTATTACTAGCAGCCATGCTCTCCTTCGCTTTCTCGATGTTTTTCCTATCTCATCTAAGAGATGAGATTAGTAAACAACTGCATGAGAAGAGGGTGAACTCACTAGGTTCAGGAGACCCTGAGAGTGATCTTGAAAACGAAGCAGTTGATAAGGCTTTAGAAGGTAATAGTAAAAAGACCCCAGCAAAGCCCAAGAGCAAATAACAGGGCTGTGTAACTTGTTAGCTGAAGAGCAAGGATTAGCTCTTTAGGTGTCTTGGCAGTGAAAGCAACAATAGAAATAATCACAGCCATAATCACCAAGATATTCACAATGAATATTGCCGGCATGATTAGCCACAATGGAATAACAAGAACGAACGGTGTCCACACAAACAAAGCGAACAGTCCCAATGACGCTTTTCTACCAATCCGAGTTGAAAGAGTCTTCTTACCGCTTAGCTTGTCTGTTTCAATATCCCTGATGTTATTTATCAACAGCACTGCTGTTGCAAAGCAACCTGCAATCACCCCACCTAAAACAGCAAAGGGATTAACATCTAGGAACTGAGTGTGACCTGATCCAACAATCTGAATGTAATCAGTTCCAATAGTTGCTACCAGTCCAAAAAATACAAAGACAACAACTTCACCAAAACCTGCATAGCCGTAAGGCTTCTTACCTCCGGTATAAAACCAAGC
>JBBAMM010000010.1:0-2801 GCA_040402475.1 Rhodoluna sp. | reverse complement strand
GTTCCACAACCAATCAGAATAGGAGCAACAGCTAACGGCAGAGTTCTAAGCCTCGCCCCTTTAATCCAAAGCTTCAGCATCAATCTTCCTCATCAAATAACTGGATCAAATTAATCAAATCTGTTTTGCCATTACTAAGTCTTGGTAACCGATCAACTCGAATAACCCTAATTGGTTTAGCTGCAATACCTAGTTGCTCAAAGACAGCACCTGCAACATAGTCAGCGACCTCAGGTGAACCAACATAAACAATGCCAACACGTTGACCCCATTCAGCTGAATCCAGAGCTGTTGCGCCAACCTCAACTACCCCTGGAACACTGCCAGCAACAGCTTCAACCTGGTCAAGACCTATCTTCAAACCACCTGAGATAAGCACACGGTCAGATCTACCTAGAACACTCAACCTTGAGCCAACAAACTCCCCAACATCGTGACTCATAAAGTAGCCAGAAGCATCAGCAACATCATTTGCCAACATAGGACCTTTGATACCTATCTGCCCATCAAATAACTGAACATCAACACCAGCTAGTGCTTCACCGTTATAAACACAACCACCAGAGGTCTCAGCCATGCCATAGGTAGAGACAACATTCACATCATTAGCTGCAAAGAAACTCAATACTTCAGCACTTACTGACTGACCACCAACCAAGATAGCGTCATAGCGTTTTAGCAACATAAGCAGGAACTCATCTGTTTCAGCTAGCTGTTTGATACGAACAAGTTGTGTTGGAACAACAGATACAAACTTATGTTCACCACTAACCATTGAAGATGAAAGAGCAAAAGCTTCAGGAGTAAAACTAACTGCTGTGTTCATAAGAACCGGTTGAGTATCAGCTAGCAGTGATCTAACTAAGACCATTGCACCAGCAATGTAATTTATAGGGAGTGCTAAAACCCACTGACCACTAAAACCAAAGTATTTCTCTGTGGCCTTAGCGCTTGCTATCAGTGCTTCTTTACTTAGATAAATCTTTTTAGGAGTTCCAGTTGAACCACTGGATTCAATAATCAAAGCTGTATTAGAAACAGTTTCAGGTATTCCTGTTACCTCAGGTTTTACTCCATTTACTTCACGAGGTGAAATATAGACGCAGCACTTACCTTCTAAAGCTTCCCCTAGAGCAAGTAATGCCCCAACAACATCATTAGCTGGAATTACT
This sequence comes from Rhodoluna sp., assembly GCA_040402475.1. GTDB lineage: Bacteria > Actinomycetota > Actinomycetes > Actinomycetales > Microbacteriaceae > Rhodoluna. The sequence continues at coordinate 1,629 of JBBAMM010000010.1, read as the reverse complement.
TTGACAGGAACAGAGTTCATAGATTTAGAAGTGCCAAGGGAAACTAGACCAGTCAGGATCTCTCTTTTCTAAGAAAGCTTCCTTACCCTCAACTGCTTCATCAGTGCCATAAGCCAAACGTGTTGCTTCACCAGCGAATAACTGTTGGCCAACTAAACCATCGTCAACCATGTTCATTGCATATTTCAACATACGAATTGATTGCGGAGATTTAGAAAGTATTTCCTTAGCCCAACGAACACCTTCAACTTCTAAATCTTTATGAGGAACAACAGCGTTAACAACACCCATCTCATAAGCACGTTGAGCTGAATACTCTTGCCCTAAGAAGAAGATCTCTCTAGCAAACTTCTGCCCAACTTGTTTAGCAAGATATGCAGAACCATAACCTGCATCAAAAGAACCAACATCAGCATCAGTTTGCTTAAACCTTGCATGCTCACTAGAAGCTAAAGAAAGATCAGCAACTACGTTTAGCGAATGTCCACCACCAGCAGCCCAACCAGGCACCAGAGCAATAACAACCTTTGGCATGAATCTAATAAGTCTTTGAACTTCGAGGATGTGTAAGCGAGCAGATGTTCCAGTATCCCCATACTCATAACCTTCACGGCCACGAACTCTCTGATCTCCACCAGAAGAGAAAGCCCAACCACCATCTTTAGGAGAAGGACCATTACCGGTAAGCAAAACAACACCAACCTTGGTGTTTGATTGAGCATGAGTAAGAGCTTTAGCTAGCTCATCAACGGTCTGAGGTCTAAAGGCATTTCTAACTTCTGGACGATTAAATGCAACGCGCACCACCCCTAAAGAAACATGCTGGTGGTAGGTAATGTCAGTCAAACCCTCAAAACCAGATACTTCTTGCCAGATTGACTCATCAAAGAGCTCAGAAACCTTGTTTGCCATACTCCTAGACTAACAATGTGGAGATAACCCCAGAAATTAGAGAACAAATCCTTGCAACAGCCAAGGTCCTGGCTATCCCCATGCGCACCAAGTTCAGAGGGCTAACCACCAGAGAAGTCCTCCTATTCGAAGGCCCTAACGGCTGGGCTGAATGGTCTCCATTTACAGAATACGTAGATGAAGAAGCCAGCATCTGGCTAAGAGCAGCCATCGAATGGGCCTTTGGAGATATCCCGAAGACCGATGTAAAGACCATCAAAGTCAACGCAACGCTCCCTGCCGTCAAAGACGTCCAAAAAGCTTTAGAACCATTCGGCAAATTTGAAGTAGTAAAAATCAAAGTTGCCGAAGCAGGGCAAACCCTGCAAGACGATCTAGATCGCATCCACCAGGTTAGAGAACATTACCCAGATGCCCGCATCAGACTCGACGCTAACGGCAACTGGGACATCGAAACAGCGCTAAAGATTGCCAAGACAATCTACCAAGAAAACGTTCCACTGGAATACCTCGAACAACCAGTAAGAACAATTGCTGAGATGGCAGAACTAAAACTAAAACTTCAAGAATTCAACATCAAGTTAGCAGCAGACGAATCAGTTAGAAAAGTAAGCGATCCACTAGCTGTTGCTCAAGCAAACGCCGCAGACGTACTCGTTCTAAAAGTCGCACCACTAGGTGGAATCAACAACGCACTAGCAATAGCAAAAGAAGCAG
>JBBAMM010000009.1:46883-49538 GCA_040402475.1 Rhodoluna sp. | reverse complement strand
GCACTTGCACCAGTGAAAGAGTAAATGGTTTGGTTAGGGTCTCCCACCACACAGAGATCACTTCTATCGCCTAGCCAGGTATCAAGTAATTCTTGCTGCAGCGGTGAAATGTCCTGATACTCATCAACTGTGAAGAATCGATACTGCTGATGAACGTGAGCCAGAGCACGAGGTTCTGCACGAAGCATGCCCGTGCAAAGTAAGAGGACATCCTCCCAGTCAATCTGTTTAGCCTTCACCTTTGCATCCTCGTAGGCAACTTGAATCTCGTAACCTCTTATCGGCGAAAGACCAGCGATAACTGGACGGTTAGACATTCTCTCGGCATAACCTTCGAGAGATAGCATCGAGTATTTACGCCACTCTATCTCTGCAGCAAGATCACGAATGCTGTTTGGGTCAAGTCTTATTTTTAGTGATTCAGCAGCTTGGCCTATAGCTCTCGATTTAGATTCCAAAACTCTAGGAGCTTCGATACCAAAGAACTCACGCCAGAAGTATTCCAGTTGAGCTAAAGCAGCAGCGTGAAAAGTTTTTGCATTCACCTGATGAACACCAAGCTGTCGAAGTCTTGACCGTAACTCACCAGCGGCTTTGTTTGTGTATGTCAAAGCCATAACTCGATGTTCAGAGAAATCTCCGCGAAGAATTCCATATGCAATGCGATGAGTAATAGTTCTAGTTTTACCGGTTCCTGCACCAGCCAAGATAACTGTTGGACCTAACAGTGATTGAGCTGCTTCTCGTTGCTGCTCATCAAGAGCATCAAGGATTTCATCTGCTTCGTATTCCATTAGCGAATATCAATCTCGGTTTTAGAGATAATTTCTTCACCCAACCAGTGTTCAATCAAAGCTCGAGCGATTGAAATGCGACTAGGAAGAGATATTTCTTTAGCCTCAGCTTTTAGTTCTGCTCTAGTGAACCAACGAAGTTTGGCAATCTCAACACCATCAGCTTTGTATGAATCTGGTGAATTACTTGTATCTACTTTTGCAGTGAAAGCCAACATCAAAGAATATGGGTAAGGCCAAGATTGGCTACCTAAATAAACAGGGTCTGTTACAAGTAATCCAGATTCTTCCAACATCTCCCGAACCACTGCTGACTCTAAAGATTCAGCAGCTTCAACGAAACCAGCAAGGACAGACCAGCGGTTATTTTCCCAGCTACCTTGGGTGCCAAGCAGAATACGATCCTTATCATCGACGATGCTGACAATTACAGCAGCATCGGTTCTTGGAAAGAGTTCCCTATCTTCAGCAATACACATCCTGGACCAGCCACCCTGTTTCATGATGGTTAGCTGACCGCAATTAGGACAATGCTGATGAGTCTCATGCCAGTTATGAATTGCCAAGGCTTGAGTAAATAGTGCTGCATCCCTTGGATGTAATCCAGCTCCGCTTCTTCTAAGTTCAATCCACTTAGTTGCATCAGGTTCAATAGCGTTAGCAGCGTTATCGCTGAGCACTGATAGAACTATGGCTGTGCCAATAGGTTGGTCGCCTAGCTCAACAGTTGTCCTACCCAAATAAACTCGGTACTTTCCAGCAGTTGACTCTTCAGTGGTTAGTAGTCTCAGCTCACCATCTTGAACGAGTGTCTTACCTTTATGCAAAACCAGAATTCTGGTTGCAGGTTCTAACCAGAGCAGATCAAAGAGCTCAGCGCTATCCCGGTTAGCCCCATCACGGTCAACGACCGCTTGGGCTAAAGGAAGGTGAAGAAGTTTTGACATCTGACTTTTCTGTTAGAGGTGATAAAGAATGCGTGGCGATAACAGGTCTTAGGGCTAATCTTGTCTAACCTGAAATGCATGGGCAAACCTTCCTTGATTTTAGCGGCGTTAGCAGCCGACGCACTCCCGGGCATTCGATTCGTTCAGGTTCAGAACCTAACCATTGATGGCGACGGGCTTACCACTGAACTTCTAACCACTGAAGACGGGCGACGTATCCTCCTCAAGTCCCCTAAGACAGCAGTTGCAGCTACCGACCTTGGCACCGAAGTAAGAGCACTCAGAGTCCTCAAGAACGTAGCCTTGCCGTTTAGTGTCTCTGCATTGCTGGGTCAGACCTCCCCTAAAGCCATTCGTCAGGCACTCGCTTTTGAGTATGTGCCGGGTGCACCTATCGATTTATCGAGAGTTCGTCTTGAAGATCCAATAATCAACTCAATCGGTCAAGCTCTTGCTCGCATTCACTCGATTCCAACCAGCTTGGTTGCCGATGCTGGTCTGCCTGAATATCAACCAGCTCAACGTGTTCGTGAACGGGTTGCTGAATTTGATAGAGCTATGGACACCGGCAAAATCCACCGTGACCTACTTGAGCGCTGGCAAACAGCGTTACTTGATGTGAACCTTTTCCGCTACCAACCGGTTGTTGTTCACGGCGGATTGAGAAGCGACGTTTTACTCGCTGAAGGAACTGACATTGTTGGTGTCACTGAGTGGCGCAGCCTTTGCGTTGATGACCCAGCATCAGATCTAGCCTTTATCTATGGTGAAGCTCAACCTGAAATAGCAGCAGCTATCACCCTTGCCTACGAAGGTTCAATTAGAGCCGATAAGAACCTAAAGCAAAGAGCAAATCTTTACTTCGAGCTCTCACTAGCAACCTACCTATTACAAGTTATGGCTTTGGGAGATGA
>JBBAMM010000009.1:44887-46783 GCA_040402475.1 Rhodoluna sp. | reverse complement strand
TTCTAGTTGTTTCCTAAGCCCTGGACTTGTCGTAATCTAGTGGTTGAAAGAAAGAAGCATCATGGAAATCAGAATTGGCCTCCAAAACACATCTCGTGAGATCGCATTTGAGTCTAAGCAGACCGCAGTTGAGATCGAGAAGGCTGTTGAGTTAGCTCTAAGTTCTGATTCAAAGCAACTGAAGTTAGCTGACGAAAAAGGTCGTATCTTCATTGTTCCTACCAGTGCTTTGGCTTACGTTGAGATCGGTGCTGAAGAAGCCCGAAGAGTTGGATTTATTGCCTAATGGAACTTGCATTCATTCTTGTTTATGGTTCACTGCTTGGCCTTATGGCCCCATACATTCTTGCTGGTAAAGAAAACTATGGAGTGTTACTAGCCCCTGCTATTTCACTTGTCTTTGGTTTTGGAATCTGGACCATTTTGACTTGGGTTGGTCTTAGCTATAGCGATCTTTGGATTTGGCTAATCACAATGCTTGGTATGCCAGTTGTGATGATTCTTGGAGTTCGATTTATCAGAGCTCGTCGCCTAGCTCAGGAAACACAAAAGTAGTTAAGCCGTAAGGCCAATAACTTCCATCCTGGAGCTGTGTGCTCCAGTTAGTTCTGAAATAAGTGGTTCAAGTTTTGAGTATGCTGCCAAGTTAACCTGGTTCTCTTCTTCAACACTTAGCTTCTTAGTCTTAGGAATGTGAGCAAGCTTTCGGTTATCAAAAGCTGCTCTTAGTTCTAATAAGACATCTCCCATGAGTCTTCTCCCCCACAAAGCCAAACGTGAACCTAAAACCGGATCTGCCTCTATGGCTTCAGTCAAAACTCGTTTAGCAAACTTTTCGAAAGTTTTATCTTTCAAAGCCTTTTCAACTTCTGCTTGCAATTCATCATCAAGGCCTGATGCAAGTCTTGAATAGAAGTCATCTAATAAACCTGAAGTTAGATAAACCTTAACCACCACTTCATACCAATCAAGACCGATGGTGTTTGAGTGGAAAACAGCAATGCGTTCTTTGAAAGGGTTCATCTCAGCTGCAGGATCTGCTCCAAGTTCAACCAGTTTCTTTGAAAGTTGACGATACTTATCAAAACTCTTTGCTGCTGCCTCACTTAGTTCTGCTTTATAAGAAGTGTTCGGTGAATACTTCAAAGCTGCGGTAAGGATTTCAAAGTTAGATAGTTGCAAATACGCTAGCTGGCCTAGGAAAGCTTTAGGTTCTGGAGTGTATGGCTTTAGATTAATAGCCTTAGTGTTACGGGCGGGCTTATCTTCCGAGCGCGGGGTAAGGGTCAGTTGCTTAGCAACCTTACGTAAACGCTTCAACCATTCGAACACCGAACCATCTTAACCTCCATTAGCAGGGTTAGACTTGCGGTGATAAGACAGGCGGCCAAAACTATTGGATTTCAGCGACTTAGGCATCGATTCGGATATCGTTGCCGCACTAGCAACAAAAGGCATAACTAGCCCTTTTCCTATTCAGGAGCAGGCTATTCCCCTTGCATTGACTGGGCAGGACCTTATAGGTCAGGCCAAAACTGGTACGGGTAAAACCCTCGGTTTCGGTCTGCCAATCATCCAAAGACTGGGTCTAAACCCATCTCACGGTGCTAAGGCGCTAGTTGTCGTACCAACTAGAGAATTGGCAATTCAGGTTGCCGATGACCTAACTTTGGCCTCAGCTAACAGAAATCTTCAAGTTGCTGCTATTTACGGTGGGAAGTCTTATGAGGGTCAAGTTGCCCAGATTGATGCCGGAGCACAACTTATTGTTGGAACCCCTGGTCGTCTAATCGATCTAAGCAAGCAGAAGAAACTAGATCTTTCCAAGATTGAATGCATGGTCTTGGATGAAGCCGACGAAATGCTTGACCTAGGTTTCTTACCTGATGTTGAGAG
>JBBAMM010000009.1:41891-44787 GCA_040402475.1 Rhodoluna sp. | reverse complement strand
ACCAAGACCAAGCGTCAAGCTGCCAAGGTTGCTGAAGAGTTAGTTGATCGTGGTTTCAAAGCAACTGCTTTGCATGGTGACATGTCACAAGAAGCTCGTGAGAAATCAATGGATGCTTTTAGAAGTGGCAAGAAAGACATTCTGGTTGCAACTGAAGTTGCTGCTCGTGGAATCGACGTTGATGATGTTACCCACGTAATCAATTACACAGTTCCAGAAGATGAGAAGGCATATCTTCACAGAACAGGTAGAACTGGTCGTGCCGGTAGAACAGGTATCGCAGTTACTTTCGTTGACTGGGAAGATCTGCTTCGTTGGTCAAACATCGATAAAGCTCTTGAGCTTGGTGTTCCAGATCCAGTTGAGACTTACTCATCTTCACCACATCTATTTACTGACCTAGATATTCCAGCAGGAACCAAGGGAAGAATTGCTGCCACTAAAAGACCAGCCGACTGGAAACCAGGTGACAACGATAAACCTAGAGGTCAAAAACCTAGAGGAAATCACCCGCCTAGAAAACCTAAGACAGAGACTGCTAAACCTCAGGGTGAACGCAAGCAAAGAAATAGAACTAGAAGCTATAAGCCTGGCGAGTAATTAGATCGAGTGCGAAATAGTTGGCTTAGTTCCAGTTCCTAACAGCAAAATCTTTTGCAGCATTTCTAATGAAGTAGTTCTAAGACCAAGTGGGTTATTTGGTTTTACTGATAATCCGTGGTAATCGCTTGAGCCTGTAGTGATGAGCCCATGTTCTTGAGCAAAATTATCTAAGACTACTTTGACATCGAGAGGCACTTCCTTGTGGTCAGTTTCAATTCCAAGAAGCCCTGCTTCAACCATTTTTTCAAAGTGAACCTTAGGAAACTCTTTTGGTTGATCATCTTCACTGCTTGTTCTAGCTAGTGGATGAGCGATAACTGGAACTCCCCCGGCGTTACGGACTGTCTTTATAACTTCAAGAACATCTCTCGCTTCATTTCGAATGTAATACATGCTGAACTTCGAAATCGGTGACTCTGGGTGATCAAAAACTTCTTGGACTGAGCCAAATTTACCCAGATGAACCAAAGCCTGGGCTATGTCTGGTCTACCTAGAGTGGAACCTTCTTGGGCTATTTCTAATACCAACTCAAAGGAAAGCTCTGGGTAAGGCTCTTTGAGTCTCTCCACAAACTTTTGGGTTCGAACATAACGAGATCTCAAATTCTCTTCCAAAATCTCCTTGAGCGCTGCGTCTTCAGGGTTCGGAAGGTAAGCCAATAAATGAATGCCGAAAGGTTCATGGCCTGGGATTCGACCTTCGGTAGTTATTTCAATACCAGGGATGAAGCTAAGACCCATTTGGGTGGCTAGCTCTGCAGCCTTTGCCCAACCATCTGTTCTGTCATGGTCAGTCAGGGCAAAGACATCTATACCTTCGGTTTTGATGTTCGATACAAGGTCTTCAACGATGTCTGCACCATCTGAGTTCTTGGAATGAATGTGGAGGTCAATCTTCATGAGTTCTACCCTTCCCTACTTCTCCAAGATAACAGGGACTACCGACACGTTTTGGCTAAAACTGGCAGAATAAAAACATGAGCAAAGACGCATCTGAGAAATTAGCCGCCCGCGGGTCATCAAGATCACATCGCCCAACGGGAAGTGCTTTCGTAAAATACATCGGCAGTAATTGGGCAGTCGATAAGTCCCCACTACCAAAGCCACACGAGGTAGTTCCTTATGCTGCTAAACGTCGTGCAGCGGTTGCTAAAGCTTTCAAGGGCAAAGTTGTTGTCATTGAAGCTGGTGGTGAGCTAGCAAGATCAAACGACACTTACTATCGTTTCCGTCCACACTCAGCTTTCGCTCACCTAACCGGTTGGGGAACAGCTACTGTTCCAGATTCAGTTTTAGTTATTGACGCTAGAGGTAAAACACCTAAGTCAACTCTTTACTTTAGAGAAACCGCAGGTAAGAACACTGATGAGTTTTTTGCCAACAACCAAATCGGTGAATTCTGGGTGGGTTCAAGACCAGGACTAAAGCATGTTTCAGCGTTACTAGGCTTACCAACCAAATCTTTGAAAATGTTTGAAACAGATATAAAGGCTATCGATAAGAAACATGTTCTAACTCTTGAGAAGAGCACAGCTCTGGTTGAGTTTGTTAGCGAACTAAGACTTATCAAAGATGAATATGAAATTGCAGAGATGAAGAAATCTGTTGCAGCTTCGATCAAGGGTTTCGAATCAGTTGTCAAAAATCTAAAGGCTGCTACCAAACACCCTAGAGGTGAACGCATCGTTGAAGGTGCTTTCTTTGCTCAGGCTAGAGCTGAAGGAAACGACCTAGGCTATGAAACTATTGCTGCAGCTGGACATCATGCTTGCACTTTGCACTGGATCATTAACGATGGACCAGTAAAGCCTGGTGAACTGTTACTTCTTGATGCTGGTGTTGAAGTCGATAGCCTATACACCGCCGATGTGACTAGAACACTTCCTATCAACGGTAAGTTCTCGAAGATTCAGAAAGAGATCTACCTAGCAGTTCTCGAAGCAGCCGATGCGGTATTCGCAATGGCAAAGCCAGGAGTTACTTACTCTGAAATGCACAAGACAGCAATGAAAGTTATTGCTCAGAAGACTGCCAAGTGGGGTTTCTATAAAGGTGGTTACGAAGAGTCTCTGAAGCCTGAGAACCAGTGGCACCGCCGTTGGATGATTCATGGCACTGGACATCACCTAGGTCTAGATGTTCATGACTGTGCTCATGCAAGACGAGAGATGTATCACGATCACATTCTTGAAGAAGGAATGATCTTCACTATCGAACCAGGTTTGTATTTTCACAAAGACGACCTAATGGTGCCTAAGGAATTCAGAGGTATCGGTGTTCGTATTGAGGACGA
>JBBAMM010000009.1:32107-41791 GCA_040402475.1 Rhodoluna sp. | reverse complement strand
AGCGCTGTCGTGGTGCCTGTCTTTGAATCAGGTGCTGATCCAAATACCAAAAAGATGAGCAACCCTAACCAAGCACCAGTCATGGCACCACTTCGTGCCACTCTTCCGTAATTTATGCGTCCCTTGATGCGTTCAACAGTTGAAAGATCGCTGCCAACAATAGCTATTGCGGTTGCTGGGAAGTTACCTCTAAGGATGCGTTCAACATAGGCCACTGCCTCTGGATAACTAGGGAAATCAGCAACGGTTGTGCCATTTGGTAGTGAAGTTGCAACACCAATTGGGTTCATAGGGTTTCTTTTTGCCATCTGACTAGTCTGCCAGAGTCTCAGGTCCTCGTCTAAGGTTAAGGGGTGAGTGCAACTAGAGTTTTCGTCGCCCGACTAGCGGGCTGTGGCGTCTTTGACCCTGCCGGTGATCGGGTAGGTAAAGTCATCGACGTTCTGGTGGCATACCGTAAAGCAGGTGCTCCAAGGGCTACCGGAATGCTGATTGAGATTACTGGTCGCAGAAGAGTATTCGTACCTATTGCCAGAGTTACCTCTATTGCCCCAGGTCAAGTAATCACCAACGGTCTAGTTGACCTTAGAAGATTTACTCAAAGAGGCCAAGAGGTAAGAGTTATCGCTGAAATGCTTGGCCGAAAGGTCAGCCTGAAGGATGGCTCTGGTCAAGGCACTATCGAAGATTTAGCTATTGAACTAAATGATCGCAAAGACTGGATTGTTAGCGACCTTTTCCTTCGTCGCCCTAAGACAACAGCTGCGCCATTCGGCCGTGGGTCAACCATGTTCAGCGAATGGAACGAAGTTATTGAAGAAGGCAGAACTGAGGAGAGCCAATCAGCTGAACAGTTGATTGCAACCTATTCAGACATGTTGCCAGCCGACCTTGCTAGCGCTCTGATGGATCTTCCTGAAGAGCGAATGATTGAGGTTGCTGAAGAACTAGATGATGAGCGGCTAGCGGATGTTTTGGAAGAGCTTCCTGAAGAAGAACAGATTGAAATTCTTCAAGATTTAGATGATGAGCGTGCTGCTGAAGTTTTGGATTTGATGCAGCCAGATGACGCTGCTGACCTTATGCAAAACCTGCCAGGCGATCGTGCAGAAGCAATTCTTGATCTTATGGATGAAGAAGAAGCAGATGACATCAGACGTTTGATGCAGTTCGATGAATTTACTGCTGGTGGACTTATGACCACAGAACCAGTAATCTGTTCAGCGGATGCAACTGTTGCTGAGGCAATGGCTTTGATTAGAAGAAAAGAAGTTGCTCCTGCTCTTGCGGCTTCCGTATTTGTCACTCTCCCACCACACGAAACTGTGACGGGTAGATATTTGGGAATGGTCCATTTCCAAAGACTCTTGCGTTATGCACCGCATGAACGTCTCGGAACGATTCTTGATACCGATGTTGAGCCAGTAACTGCTGATACTCACATCTCTAAGATTCACCGAACCTTGGCAAACTACAACCTTGTTGCTTTGCCTGTCATTGACAGTGAACATCACCTAATCGGTGTTGTCACAGTTGATGACGTTTTAGACCACCTACTTCCAGATGACTGGAGAACCGACGACGGGGAGGAATCAAATGGCTAGATCACGTGACCGCCTCGATACCCCTATGCTCGGTAAGCGCAAGCCTTTAGTCCCTCGTATTGACAGAGAACGTTTCGGCAGAGCATCAGAAGCTTTTGCTAGAGCCCTCGGTACCGGTGGGTTCCTAATTGGGCTAACCATCTTCTGTATTATCTGGCTAGCTTGGAATACTTGGGCACCAGCTGGTTGGAGCTTTGACCCTAGGGTTACCAACTTCACTTTGCTTACCCTGTTGCTCTCACTTCAGGCTTCTTACGCTGCTCCCCTGATTCTTTTGGCTCAGAACCGTCAAGACGACAGAGACAGAGTAAAGACTGAGCAGGACCGTCAGCGTGCTGAACGTAACCTTGCCGATACTGAGTATTTAGCTCGTGAAGTAGTTGCTCTTCGTCTTGCAATGGAAGAAGTTGCTACCAAGGAATTCGTAAGAGATGAACTTCGTGAAACTCTTGAAGAACTAATTGCAGAACTAAAGAACCAGGCTAAACCTGGCGATAAGACTGAATGAGTGAACTGAACTCTAAGGTTTCACTTGCCTTAGCTAAAGTAATTGATCCCGAGTTACGCCGACCTATAACCGAATTAGGTATGGTCGGCAAGATATCTGGCACTGAAGACTCTTTCAAAGTCACCATCAAACTAACTGTGAGTCACTGCCCTCAAGCTGAGTATTTAGAAACGTCAGTTAATGAAGCACTAGAAGAAGTATTTTCTAAAGACTCTTTCCAAGTCTTGATGGCCGTCATGACTCAGGAAGAGTTAGCAGAACTAAAGCTAAAACTTCGTGATGGTAAAGAACCTAAATCAAATCCTTTTACTGAAGGAACAGCGACCAAGGTATTTCTTATCGGCTCTGGTAAAGGTGGGGTTGGTAAGAGCTCCATCACAGTGAACATTGCTGTTGAGTTAGCTAAGCAGGGTTATGAAGTTGGTGTCATCGATGCTGACATCTTTGGTTTTAGTATTCCAGGTCAACTAGGAACCGATGATCGACCAACCAGATTAGATGACATGATCTTGCCTCCGGTAGCTCACGGTGTGAAGGTTATTTCTATCGGAATGTTCTTACCAGGTAATGAACCAGTTGCCTGGCGAGGACCAATGCTGCATAAAGCTGTTGAACAGTTCCTTACCGAGGTTTACTGGGGCAACTTGGATTACCTGCTGATTGATATGCCACCTGGAACAGGTGACGTTGCTATTTCTGTTGGACAGTTACTACCAACAGCTAAGACCATCGTTGTGACAACTCCCCAGCAAGCAGCTGCAACTGTTGCGCAGCGTAGCGGAACTGCAGGACTCAAGACAGGTCAAGAAATCTTCGGTGTCATTGAGAACATGAGTTACCTAATTCAACCTGATGGCTCAAAGCTGGAGATCTTTGGTTCTGGTGGTGGTGATCTTGTAGTGAAATCTCTTTCCGATAGAACTGGAACTAAGATTCCCCTTCTCGCAAAGATTCCCCTATCTCTTCCGCTTCGAGCAGGATCTGATGCTGGTAAGCCTGTTATTTTGGAACATCCAGAAGATGAAGCTTCAATCGAAATAAAGGCTTTAGCCCAAAGGCTTATTGACTCTAAATTGCCTCAAGCTGCAAGAACTTTGAAGGTGACACTGACCTAAACTTGAGGCTATGAGTGAAACCTCCATTGCAGCCCTAATCAAGCATCTAGGCCCAACAGCAACCTCTATCGGCATTGCTAACCCAAACACCGGCAAGGTGTTCTATGAGTTACCGCAACACAATGCCGAGCAAGTTGCAACAGCAGTTGAAGCTGCTAGAGATGCCCAGAAGTCATGGGTTCAAACCAACCCTAAGCTCAGAGCCCAATTCCTTTATCGCCTGCACGATCTAATCCTCAAAGAACAAGACAAGCTAATGGACATTGTCCAACTTGAAACCGGTAAAGCCAGAGCACATGCTTTTGAAGAAGTTGCCGGTGGTTTAGGTTCTGCTCGTTACTACGCCAAGGTTGGGCCTAAAGCTCTCAAATCAAATAAGACTGTTGCTGGTGTTCCTATCCTCACCAAAACTTGGGTGAACCATGTTCCAGTTGGAGTTGTTGGCATCATTACACCTTGGAACTATCCACTGGCGCTTTGTCTATTGGATGTGCTTCCAGCACTTATGGCAGGTAACGCTGTTGTTCAGAAATCAGATAACCAAACAACTCTGACTGCACTTTACGCTCGTCACCTGGCAATCAAAGCTGGTCTTGATCCAAAACTGTGGACCATCGTTGCAGGTGATGGAGCAACTGTTGGTAATGCACTTACCGATAACGCTGATTACATTGCTTTCACAGGTAGTGCTGCAACCGGAAGACTTGTTGGTGCAAGAGCAGCTGCAAGATTGATTCCGTTCAGCCTAGAACTAGGTGGCAAGAATCCACTAATAGTTTTGCCTTCAGCAGACCTAAGCGAAGCAGCTGAGACTCTTATTGGTGGAGCTTTTGGTTCAGCTGGTCAACTCTGTGTTTCTATCGAACGTGCTTATGTTCCTAACAATCTAAAGACCGAGTTTGAAGAGATCCTGAAAGAAAAGGTCAACAAGCTAAAGCTTGGTTCTTCAAATGATTTCAGCATCGACATCGGAACCCTAACTGGGCCTAACCAGTTAGCCCGTGTTTCAGGTTTCGTTGATGATGCAGTTAGTAAAGGTGCCAAGGTCATTGCAGGAGCTAAAGCTTTACCTGAGCTAGGCCCTTACTATTACTCACCAACTGTTGTCACCGATGTGACAAGTGAAATGAACATGTTCAAAATGGAAGTCTTTGGACCTGTTATTGCGGTTTACGGTTATGACACCATCGATGAAGCAGTTGCTCTTGCCAACGACACCACTGAAGGCTTGAATGCTTCTGTTGTTGGTAATACTCGTGAGGCTAAGAAAGTTGCTGCTCGAATAATGGCAGGAACTGTGAACATCAACGAAGGATTTAGAGCAACCTTTGCAAGTCTTGATACCCCAATGGGTGGAATGAAGAACTCAGGCCACGGCAGAAGAAATGGTGTTGATGGGTTACTCAAATACACCGAATCTCAAGCTATTGGTATTCATAAAGGTTTATTGAAGTTCCCTTCAAAGGGAAGTCAATACAACACCATGGCACCACTTCTAAATGTGTTGTCAAAGATTATGAGAAGACTCTAGGTCGATTCCGAATCGTAAGGTGCGTTTTCACCTGGTTTTAGGTTTGGCTGAACTTTGGTCTTAACCTGGTTCAGATCTGAATGCTTCACAGCAGGTGTGTCATCTTCTAATAAAGCTTCCCGAATGATTCTTCTAGGGTCATATTGGCGTGGATCTAACTTCTTCCAGTCAAGATCTTCAAAGCCTTCGCCTAATTCGTCTTTCATTTGTGCCTGGGCTGAGTTAGCCATGGCTCTCATCTTTTTGATGAACTGAGCAAAAGCCTTGGCGTATTGGGGAAGGCGCTCTGGCCCCAAAACGAATACGGCAACCACGAGCAAGATGAGAATCTTTTCGCTACTTAGTCCAAACACTCTTTTAGGTTACCTGCTCGCCTAACCCTTTGCAGCCTTAACCATAGATATGCTCTTCTTAGACCATGGTTGACAAGATATCTAGCTGGAAATACGCGGAAGAATACCCAAAGGAATCCGCGGTAATTTCCCGTGCTCGCGCTAGAGCAGATGAGATGGGCATTGAATCGGTAACTGCTTCAACTGGTTCTCACCTAGCGATACTCGTTAGTGCTCTGAATGCCAAAGCTGTAGTTGAAGTTGGCACCGGTGCCGGAGTTTCTGGACTCTGGATGCTTCTTGCTAATGACAGCTGTGTGCTAGCGACTATCGAAACCGAATCTGAATACCAAGAGCTAGCCAAACTAGCCTTTGAGCAAGCTGGCATAGCTTCATCAAGACTTAGATTGATCAACGGCAAATCTTCTGAAGTGCTAGCCAACCTTGCCGATGCTGCCTACGACCTAGTTTTACTTGATGGCGATAAAGACACACTCATGCAGCAAGTTAGAGAGTCCTTTCGGTTACTAAGACCAGGCGGCGTATTAGCTATAGCCCATGCTCTTTGGCGAGATCGAGTCCCAGATAACGGACTTAGCGATGAAACAACTTTGGTCTATCGCAATGTTCTTGAACTTCTTTCAAATTCTGAGGATTTCATCGCAACCCTCTCGCCTATCGGCGATGGCTTATTGCTGGCAACTAAAAGGTCTTAAAGTCAAAAACCACCTGAATGAACAGGTGGTTTTTAGTTTTTAGTTTTTAGTTTTTAGTTTTAAGCTTTAGCGCTTCTTGATTCCAGCTAGCACCTTTTTCAGTTGTTCGACTTCGTCGTCGTTAACAGAGATCACTAAACGGCCTCCACCTTCTAGTGGAATTCGCAAAACGATTAGACCCCGAGCTTCACGCTCGGCTTCCATTGGACCGTCGCCGGTACGTGGCTTCATTGCTGCCATTTAGAACTCCTTGATGCTTTACTTTTGCGCAGAACTTCTATTAAACCACGAGTTAGGAGGGGTTTTGGGCCTGTATGGAAAACCTAAGTATCCATTTGATTACTTTTAGGCTAAAAGCCAGCTTCGAAGGGCCTTCTCACAGGCATAGATCTGGTCTATTTCAACCGCTTCATCGTCCGCATGGGCCTTATTTGGGTCTCCTGGGCCGAAGTTCACCGCTGGGATGCCAAGGGCACTAAAGCGTGCCACATCGGTCCAGCCATACTTCGGGAAAGGGGTTGTTCCAGTAGCGGCCACGAATGCTGCCGCCTCAGGCAGATCTAATCCAGGTCTAGCCCCATCGGCAAAGTCAGTGACCGTTAGGTCATATCCTGCAAATAGTTCTCGAAGATGAGCTTCAGCATCTTTGCTGCTCTTTGAAGGAGCAAACCTGTAATTCACAGTGATCAAAGCTGCATCAGGAATCACATTGGCTGCAATACCTGAACTCATAAGGACAGCATTTAAACTCTCGCGATAAACCAAGCCATCAACTTCTATTTCCTGAGGGACATAGCTTGCCAAAATAGCCAGCGGAGCTGCTGCTTTGTGCAGAGCATTCTCCCCCATCCAAGGTCTAGCACTGTGTGCTTTGGTTCCAGAGAGTTTGATCTCTGCTCGAAGAGTTCCATTACAGCCACCCTCAACTCGAGCGTTACTTGGTTCACACAAAACAGCAAAACTTGATTCCAGTAACTCAGGTCTATTTCTTGAAATACGACCTAAACCATTAAGAGCTGAATCAACTTCTTCATGGTCATAGAAGACCCAGGTCACGTCAACATTAGGGTCAGTAAGTTCGGCAGCTAACTTGAGTTGCACTGCAACTCCAGCTTTCATGTCTACCGTTCCTCTACCCCAGAGCACATGAGATCTTTCCAAACTGATGATTTTGGTTGGTAGGTTTTCGGCAATCGGGACAGTGTCGATGTGTCCAGCGATAACCACTCGCTTAGCTTTACCTAGATTGGTCCTAGCAATAATGGCATCACCATCTCTAATCACCTCTAGGTGAGGGTAAGCCGATAAGGCTTTTTCAATAGCATCGGCTAGCTCAGCCTCATTACCTGAGACAGACTCGATGTCACAGATGGTACGAGTTAGCTCTAAAACATCACTTTTTAGATCGAGAATCATAGGCACTATACGAGCCTACTTGTAACCTTGATAGTGATGAATACTTCAGCCACTCAAAATCAAGCCTGGGGCATGGGACTAGCTACCATTTCCTCTGAAGGCACCATTCTGGATACCTGGTATCCAAAGCCTCAACTAGGACCAGCACCAACCGGTGATGCCGTCTATTTGATGGATAAAGACTTCGATGCCCTTATCGGTAAAGACCCAAGACGTAACGTCGAGACCAAGGCTGTTAGAACTGAGATTGATTTAGATGCTCCAGTTGCATCAACGCCTGATGCTTATCTTAGACTGCACCTGCTATCTCATCTACTGGTCAAACCCAACACCATCAACCTAGATAACCTAATGACTCACTTACCTATCGTGGTCTTTAGTTCTATTGGTGCACTTTCAGTAAACGAATACGAGCACCTGCTGCCAACCCTTATTAGAGCTGGCGTAAGCGTTCACTCTATCGATAAGTTCCCAAGACTTGTTGACTATGTAGTTCCTAAGGGTGTTCGAATTGCCGATGCTAACCGAGTACGTCTTGGCGCTCACCTAGCTCAGGGAACCACCATCATGCATGAGGGCTTTGTGAACTTCAATGCAGGAACTCTTGGTATTGCCATGGTTGAAGGTCGCATTGCTCAAGGTGTTGTTGTTGGCAATGGATCAGATATCGGTGGTGGTGCATCCATCATGGGAACTCTATCCGGTGGCGGTAAAGAAAGAGTCAAGATCGGCGAGCGAGCACTACTAGGAGCAAATGCTGGAGTTGGTATTTCAATCGGTGATGACTCTGTAGTTGAAGCTGGACTCTATGTCACAGCAGGAACCAAGGTAACCATCATCGACGGCTCTGAAGAACGAACAGTAAAAGCCGTTGAACTTAGTGGTCAACCTAACCTTTTGTTTAGAAGAAACTCAACAAACGGAAGAGTTGAAGTCTTACCTAGAACAGGTGTTGGCATAACTCTTAACGCAGCTCTTCACACTGGTAAGTGAGAAGTAATCTCTTTAGCTAGGGCTCTAGCATCACTGCAACCTAAAATCATTCTTCGGTATGGCCCAGAGTTGAGATCTAAAATAACTGCTTGCTGTGGTCGAACCCAATAGACCATCATCCGCTTCTTATCTTTTCTAAAGTGCCCCAATGCGGCAACCTTAGGCATTCCTGTGCCCATCATTCGATTACCAAATATTCGCATCTTAACCTCTTCAACTGCTTCAACTTGAGCAATCTCAGAGAAGAGGATTTGTCTATTTCTCGACATGGAACCGAGTCTCTCCCAAAAACTCAGCTCAATCTGGAGAGCGTCTTTGATGAAAGCAAATTTAGCCACGAATCGAATCCCAACCGTTGGCTTGTAATTCAAGTTCATCGAGAAGAACTAACTCGTGACGTTGAGCAAGCACTCGACCTATCGGTTTGAATTCTTTAGGAATCTCAACGCCTTCAGGAAAGGTTGCTAACAAAGAGTGATCTTCACCACCAAATAACACCCAGTTACCCGTATCTACTTCTAATCTCATCGCAGCTAGTTCTAGAACTGCTTTGAAACCATCAAGTGCTGAACTATCAATCTGAAAAGTTACTCCAGAGGCTTTAGCAATGCGTGAGGCATCTTTAGCTAATCCATCTGAGATATCCAGCATTGATGTTGCTCCAGCCTTGTTGGCTATAACACCAGCAGTGATTGGTGGCTGTGGTCTGAGTTGAATATTTACCAGGTCATCGAAAGCAGATTTAGCATCGCTATCTGATTGCAAAAGAGCTAGTCCTGCTGCTGCTCTTCCAAGAGTTCCTGCAACTGCAACTATTTCCCCTACCTGGGCACCAGATCTCAGCACAGGCTGTAATCCTTGCAAGTCACCGTGAGCAGTTACCGAGATGAATACCTTGTCACTGCTGGCTAAATCTCCACCAACAACTGATGCTCCAGGCGCTAACTCTTGGATGCCAGCATTGAGGCCAGCTGCGAAATCTTCTAAGAACTTTATATCTGTTGAACCAGGTAAAGCAATGGCAACTGTTAGCGCGATAGGAACAGCACCCATAGCTGCAACATCAGCAACATTAGAAGCTATGGCTTTGAATCCAAGGTCAAAACCAGTTGACCAGTCCAACCTGAAATCATGATCTTCAATCATGGTGTCTGTTGTGACGACAAAGCTCGAACCTGAAACACTCACAACAGCGGCATCGTCGCCTGGACCAACCAGAGCATTCTCTCCCGCTACCAAAAGGCCAATGGTGCGCCTAAGCGACTCATTCTCACCAAGAGATGCCAAAGTGTTCTTCTCATTCACAAGTCAAAGGTAGCCTGTTTATGATGAAGTTTTTGAAAATAGCACCTATAGCCCTTGCATTACTGCTAACTGGCTGTGCTCCTACCGTTGTCTTGAGCCCAGCTCCTGATGCCAATAACCCTGCCTGTGCTGAGGTTATTGTTCGGCTCCCTGAGAAAACCGAT
>JBBAMM010000009.1:0-32007 GCA_040402475.1 Rhodoluna sp. | reverse complement strand
ACGGTGCTTGATGATCTAGGTCAAGCGATTCAGTTCACCAAGCAAACTAAAAAGTGTTTGGGTTAGTTTCTTTCAAAAGCTAACTGAATAAGTTCATCAATTAAATCTGGGTAACTTAGCCCTGATGCTTGCCAACACTTTGGATACATCGAAATAGGTGTGAAACCTGGCATCAGATTCAACTCGTTCACAAAGAAACCATCTTTGGTCAGGAAGAAATCTGCTCTTGCTAAACCGAAGCAACCAAGGGCATTGAATGCTCTGCGAGCAAGGGCTTGCATTTGTGTAAGTTCTTCTTCAGTTAGATCTGCAGGACAAATCAACTTGGCTGCATCTGCATCACGATACTTAGCATCGAAGTCATAGAACTCACCTGCGGTGATAACAATTTCACCGGCAACAGAAACCTTAGGTGCTCCACCATCTCTATCGGACAGCACAGCACATTCAACTTCTCGACCGACTAAACCTTTTTCAACGGTTACTTTGCTGTCTTCATTGAAAGCAACTTCAAGTGCTTTAGCGAAATCTGCCATGTCTTTGACCTTTGAAACACCAACAGAAGAACCTGCTCTAGCAGGCTTCACAAACAAAGGCAATGAACCTAGTGACTGGATCTTCTCTAGTGTGCTCTCAGGATCTCTTAGCCAAGTTTCCTTATGAATCACAACATGTGGTGTTACCGGCAGCCCTGCTGCAATGAATAGAGCTTTGGAGAATTCTTTATCGATACCAGCAGCAGAAGCAAAGACACCGTTACCAACATATGGAAGCCCCATGAGTTCAATAAAGCCCTGCATGGTGCCATCTTCACCATTAGGGCCATGTAATACCGGGAAGACAACATCAATGTTTCCTAGTGAATGAATACCATTTTCATCTTGGTACTTAAGTTCTTTACTACCTGGAGTTGGCCAAATGATTGTCTTACCTTCGAAGGTAACAACTGGTAACTCTCCTGCAGTTAGAGCCCACTTCTGAACATCATCTTCGGCTGGAACAAATAAACCTTCACGAGTGATACCAACAGGAATCACTTCATACTTAGCTCTATCAATAGCCGAAAGAACACCAGAGGCTGTTGCGCAAGAAATAGAGTGCTCACTGGAGGCACCACCAAACAGAATTACAACTCTAGTCTTAGCCATTACTCAGCCTCAGGTGCATCGTTGCCACGGGTAAGAGAAGGACCAATATCCTTAGGGCTCATCTTGCCTTCAATAACAAGGTGAACTTGAGAAACGATAGGCATCTCAACATTCTTTTGAGCAGCTAAACGAAGAATAGGAGCAACAGAGGTTAGACCTTCTGCTGTTTGAGATAGACGCTTCAGAACTTCACGTTTTGAATATCCTTTACCGAGCATTTCACCGGCTTTGTGGTTACGAGATAGTGGAGACTCAGAGGTAGCAATAAGATCTCCAAGACCAGCTAAACCAACCATGGTCTTCTTCTTAGCCCCAAAGGCAACAGCAAATCTTGAGATCTCTGCAAGTCCTCTGGTCATAATCGAGGCTTTAGTGTTCTGGCCATAGCCAACACCATTGACGATCCCGATGGCAACAGCAATGAGGTTCTTTAGAATTCCACCGAACTCTGTTCCAATGACGTCTTTGTTAGTGAAGGTAGTGAAGTATGAGTTAGTTGAAGCACCAGCAACCAGTGCAGCGTTCTCTTTTGATGTGCAGGCAGCAACACAGGCAGCTGGTTGCTCACTAGCGATCTCAAGAGACAGGTTAGGCCCTGAAACAACACAGATTAGATCTTGCTCAATCTTTAGAACATCAGCGATTACCTCGCTCATGCGCAAACCTGAGCCTTGTTCAACACCTTTCATCAAAGAAACGATGATGGCACCGGGAGCGATGAACTTACCCCACTCCTCCAGGTTGGTTCTAAGCGATTGCGAAGGAACAGCGATATAAACCTGTTCAGCACCGGTTAGCACTTCTTCAATGTTGCTTGAAGCAACTAAAGCAACAGGCAAGTTAATGCCAGGCATGTAATCACCGTTACGGTGAGTGCTATTAATTTCTTCAGTTAGTTCAGGTCTTCTTGACCAGAGGGTAACTTCGTTACCAGCATCAACTAGAACTTTTGCAAAAGTGGTTCCCCAGGAACCTGCACCAATAACAGCAACACGAGCCATAGCTATTTGCCCTTACTCTTCTTGACTACGATTTTGCCACCCTTGACCTTGGCATGAGCTGGCAGCGGTTCTAAACCGGCTGCCAATCTTCTATCGTTCTCAGCTTTGATAATCAGGAACTTCTTGAAGTTACCGTGCTCAGGTAAACCATGCTCGCTTGGAACAAATCTCTTTGCAGGAGCTTTCTTGCCACGAAGTTGCTCAACCATTTTGGTGATCTCAACCATGACCTGATCGCTTAGGTCAACCATCTCTTCAGTGCTTACTTTCTGACCAAGATACTGACTCATGTCCATGGGTTTACCAATAATCATGTGAATGGTGTGCCAAGGCTTAGGTCTAATTTTTGATGAGTATGTGTCCATCACAACTTCGGTACCCCATTGAGCCATTGGAACCACAGGAACACCGGTTTCTAATGCCAAACGAATAGCTCCTGTTCGTGCTCTCATTGGCCACTGGTCAGGATCGCGAGTTAAGGTTCCTTCTGGGAATATGCCGATTGTGTGACCAGCACGCAAAACACTGTATGCGGATTCCATTGGATCCTTGTTGCCGCGTCCACTTCTAAAGACAGGAATCTGTCCAACTGCAAGCATTGCTGGACCAACAATAGGAGTTCTAAACAAACCCTCTTTAGCTAAGAAATGAGGAGCTCTGTGTAACTTGAAGTAAATCATGTATGCAACGGCAAGTGCATCTACGGTGGTCACATGGTTAGCGGCTAAAACATAGCCGCCTGTTTTAGGAAGGTTTTCAGTTCCAGTTACCTTTACGCGATAAAGCAGACGAACCCATGGCGCTAATAACCAAGCCATGCCTCTAACTTTCCAAGTAATCTCCTTGCCTGGCACAAGTGCAGGCATTTTGATTTCAGCAGCTGATTTTTTAGCCATCAGTTATTCCGAGTAAGTAAAGTCAGCACCCAAAGCAGTGAGCTTGTCTAAGAAATGTTCATAACCTCTTGAAATCAGTTGAACGTTAGAAACATTTGAAGTTCCTTCAGCAGCAAGTGCTGCCACCATGTGTGAGAACCCACCACGAAGATCAGGAACTCTAATGTCTGCTCCTTTTAGTTTGGTTGGACCTGAGATAACGGCTGAGTGATAGAAGTTTCTTTGACCAAAGCGACAAGAGTTACCACCAAGACATTCACGATAGATCTGAATCTGAGCACCCATTTGAACTAGTGCGTCAGTAAATCCAAATCTATTTTCATAAACAGTTTCGTGCACGATAGAAAAACCAGTTGCCTGAGTCATTGCAACAACAAGAGGCTGTTGCCAGTCAGTCATAAAGCCTGGGTGAACATCGGTCTCAATAACAACTGGTTGTAATTCGCCACCAGGATGCTTGAATCGAATACCATCTTCTTCAATCTCGAAAGCTCCACCAATTTTTCTGAATACGTTTAGGAAAGTTGTCATCTCTTGCTGACGCGCTCCGCCAACCATGATCTCTCCACCGGTAGCAAGAGCTGCTGCAGCCCAAGAAGCTGCTTCGTTTCTATCGAATAGTGCACGGTGAGAGTAACCATTTAGAACTGAAACACCTTCAATGCGGATCACACGATCAGTGTCAACAGAGATGATGGCACCCATCTTCTGCAGGATTGCAATTAGATCCATAATCTCTGGCTCGACAGCAGCACCAGATAACTCAGTTAGACCTTCAGCTCTAGTTGCTGTTAGCAGCACCTGTTCTGTTGCTCCTACTGATGGGTAAGGCAAAGAAATCTTTGCACCCTTCAAACCATTAGGTGCTGACATGCGAGTTCCGTTAGGAAGCTTTTCAATAACTGCACCGAAGTTACGAAGCACTTCTAAGTGAAAATCAACTGGACGATCACCGATGTGACAACCACCTAGGTCAGGAATAAAAGCTTCACCTAACTGGTGAAGTAGCGGTCCACAAAACAAAATAGGGATACGAGATGAACCTGCGTGAGCATCAATATCAACCATGCGAGCAGATTTCACATTCGTTGGGTCTAACTTCATAACGCCTGAGTCACTGAACTCAATTTTCACACCGTGAAGTTCTAAAAGTCTTTGAACAACTTCAACGTCAGAGATCTTAGGAACATCGCGCAACTCGCTAGGGGTTTCACCTAGTAGGGCAGCAACCATAGCCTTGGTGACTAGGTTCTTAGCACCGCGAACATCCACGCGACCATTTAGTGGTTTCCCACCTTGAACTTGTATCTGACTCATCGCTCTCCTAGTGCCTTGCCGGTAACGTCTTAGGCATCCAAGCTGGACGCTTTGCTTCAAAAGCTGTGATCGCTGCTTCATCTCTGAGGGTTAGACCAATGTCATCTAAACCTTCAATCAGACGCCACCTAGTGTATTCGTCAATAGCGAAAGAAACGCGTAGGTCTCCTAGGGTGGCAACCTTGTTGATTAGATCGATTTCAATCTTGACCCCAGGGTTAGCCTCTATTGCTGCCCAAAGCTTCTCAGTGTCTTCATCACTGATTTCACCAGTAACGAGGCCTTGCTTACCTGCATTGCCTCTGAAGATATCTGCAAACTTAGAAGATAGAACCGCTTTGAAACCGTAGTCTCGCAAAGCCCAAACAGCATGCTCACGAGATGAACCTGTGCCAAAGTCAGGGCCTGCAACTAGAACTTCACCGTGCTTATAAGCATCCTGATTCAAAATGAACTCAGGGTCATTACGCCATGAAGCAAACAGTGCATCATCAAAACCTGTTTTAGTTATTCGCTTTAGATAAACAGCAGGAATGATCTGGTCGGTATCAACATTTGATCTTCTTAGCGGAACTGCAACACCTGTGAAGGTTGTGAACTTATCCATTAGTCCTCCTCCAAATCCTGTGGTGCAGAAAGAGTTCCTCTAATAGCTGTTGCTGCAGCAACTAAAGGAGAAACTAGATGAGTTCTTGCTCCCTTACCCTGTCTTCCTTCGAAGTTGCGGTTAGAAGTTGATGCTGCTCGCTCCCCAGGGGCTAACTGGTCAGGGTTCATACCCAAACACATTGAACAGCCAGCAAATCTCCACTCAGCACCAAAGTCTTTGAAGATCTGGTCTAGGCCTTCTTGTTCTGCCTGCAGACGAACTCTTGCAGAACCAGGAACTACCAGCATGCGAACGTGATCTGATTTCTTCTTACCTTCGATGATGGCAGCAGCTGCTCTAAGGTCTTCAATTCTTGAGTTAGTGCAAGAACCCAGGAACACAGTGTCTACCTTGATGTCTTTCATCTTGGTACCAGGAACTAGATCCATGTATTCCAGTGCTCGTTGAGCTGCCGCTACTTCATTAGCATCGCTGAAAGAAGCTGGCTCAGGAACAACATCATTTAGTGAAACACCTTGACCTGGGTTGGTTCCCCAAGTCACAAAAGGATCAAGAGTATTGGCATCTAAGAAAACTTCAGCATCAAAAGTTGCACCAACATCAGTTGGCAGTGTCTTCCAGTACTCAACTGCACTTTCCCAGTCATCACCTTGAGGAGCATGAGCTCTACCTTTGAGGTATTCAAAAGTTGTTTCATCAGGAGCTACCATGCCAGCTCGAGCTCCAGCTTCGATAGACATGTTGCAAATAGTCATACGAGCTTCCATAGACAAAGACCTAATAGCACTGCCACGGTATTCAAGAACATAACCTTGACCACCACCGGTGCCAATCTTGGCAATGACAGCCAAGATGATGTCTTTTGCAGTGACGCCAGTTCTTAGTGTTCCTTCAACATTGATAGCCATGGTTTTGAAAGGCTTCAGTGGCAAAGTTTGAGTTGCTAAAACATGTTCAACTTCACTTGTTCCAATACCCATAGCAAGAGCTCCAAAAGCACCGTGGGTTGAAGTGTGTGAATCACCACAGACAACGGTGATACCAGGCATGGTAAGACCTAGCTGTGGTCCAACAACGTGAACAATGCCCTGCTCAACATCACCTAGCGAGTGAATACGAATACCGAACTCTTTAGCGTTATGTCTAAGAGCTTCAATCTGAGTGCGGCTGGTTGGGTCAGCTATTGGCTTATCGATGTCAATAGTTGGCGTGTTGTGATCTTCGGTGGCGATGGTCAAATCTGGTCGTCTAACCGAACGTCCTGCCAAACGAAGACCATCAAAAGCTTGCGGGCTGGTTACCTCATGAATTAGATGAAGGTCAATGAACAATAAATCGGGTGCGCCGTTCTCCCCTTTGGCCACCAAGTGGTCATTCCACACCTTTTCGGCGAGGGTTAGGGGTTTGCTTGTCATTAGACACCTCAAAATACGGCTGAACCTCAAGTTTACCAGCGTGGCGTAGATTGACAGGGTGAAAGATATTGAGCAAATACAGCGCAGAACCATCAGAATATTGGCTGCAGGCCAGGTTCTAGGCGGTTTTGGACTAGGTTCCGTGCTCTCTATAGGCTCACTTTTAGCCCGTGATTTGAGCGGATCTGAGTCCTGGGCAGGTGCAGCAGCAACATTTAGCACCCTTGGAGCAGCTATTTGGGCTATTCCACTATCAAGACTTGCCTATGCCAAAGGCAGAAGAATCTCCCTTGCCACAGGAGCTGCCCTAGCTATTACCGGCGCTACCACCGTTATCAATGCGGCCAGTCTTCGACTGTTCCCTCTTCTTCTATTGGGTATCTTCCTGCTTGGAGCAGGTTCCGCTACCTCACTGCAAGCTCGTTTTGCTGCAACCGATATTCCAGTTCCTGGTAAAACCGGAAGATCTATCGGCTTAGTGGTTTGGGCAACAACAGTAGGCGCTGTCACAGGGCCTAACCTTTTTGGCCCTGGTGAAGTCTTAGGCAAGTTCTTTGGGCTGCCAACCATGACAGGTCCATTCCTGTTTACTGTTGCAGCTCAAATACTTTCAACCCTGGTGTTCTGGTTTGGGCTTCGACCAGATCCACTTAAGTTTGCACAGGAATTACAAAAAGATTCAGGTAAGCCTCGTCACAAGATTTCGTTTAGAAGCGCAATTGAAACTTTGAAGGCATACCCTGTTGCGCTCTACGCAGTTATCAGCGTTGCACTCTCACACATGGTGATGGTGTCAGTGATGTCCATGACCCCTGTTCACATGCAGGACATGGGTTATGACTTGGTTGTAGTTGGTTTCACTATCAGTCTTCACATTGCAGGTATGTATGCGTTCTCGCCTGTGATGGGTTTTCTTGCTGACAAGGTTGGCAAGCTAAAAATGATTTTCGTAGGTCAAGCAATATATATCTCTGCCTTGTGTATTGCAGGTTTCGGTAACAATGATCGATGGCTAGTAACCCTAGGTTTATTCCTCTTAGGTCTAGGCTGGTCTGCTTCAACAGTTTCAGGTTCTGCATTGTTAGCTGCAACATTGCCGGCTAATGAAAAGACAAATGTTCAAGGTGTTAGCGACTCGATGATGAATCTAAGTGGTGCCTTCGGCGGAGCTATTGCAGGAACTATTCTCGGTGCTTGGCAATTTGGTGGTTTGAACTTCTTCGCATTGGTTCCAGTAACAGTTATAACTGTTCTCAGCATCATTAACTTCAGAAGAGCTATCTAAGCTTTAGTAATTCTTCCCAGGTAGGGCCGGTGCAGCCACCTTCAAGCTGTATCGAGTATTCAGCTGCACGACAGGCTAACTCCAAAGATTCTTGTAACCCGTTACCTGCAGCTAATGCAGCTAAGAAAGCACCGGTGTGAACATCTCCTGCACCATTGGTATCAACAACAGGAACTTTACGACCAGGTGCAAGAGCTACAACTTCGCCTTGATGGTGAAGTTCTGCTCCTTCAGCACCTTTACGAAGTAATAGCCAAGCATCAGGTGAAACATGTGGGGCTAATTTCTCGTATTCACTTTGATTACATGAAATTAGCGCAGCGTGCTTACCGACCCAATCTAAAACTTCGTCGGTTAGCTGTGCTGTTGTTGGTCCTGGATCAAAAACTATTTTGCTCTTGATGAGGTTACTAGCGAAGAGTTCTTCAAAAGCCGCTTTAGAGGTTGGATAAACCAACTCATAGCCATAAACAACTAACCAGCAATCTTCTGAATAGTCGTATTGCTTGAGCTCTTCAAAAGATCTAATCCCTTCAGCACCACTTTGGGTAACGAAGCTTCTTTGACCATTAGGTTCAACCAAGGTAATACAGAGACCAGAATCACCTTGGCTATATGTTTCAATACCAATGGCTTCAACACCTTCAATGGCCATGGCTGCCTTGATGGCATCAGATCTAGGTCCAACACCTAGCGGAGAGCAGTGCAGAGCTCTAAGCCCTAAACGGGTAGCTGCTGCTTCAAGATTTAGTGCACCACCAACCTGATTGAAGGTTCGGGTGGCTAGAACATCACCGCCAGGGGTGGGTAGATGAGGCACAAAAGTTACCTGATCTACTAGACCACTGGCCAAAGACTTGATGTGTGTTGGGCGAAATTCAGCTAGATGCATTAGTTAAACCCTACCTTTTAAAGCAAACCCGCCTCCAAGAATCAATTCTTTGAAGGCGAGATTGGTGACCCCAGCGGGATTTGAACCCGCGCTACTGCCGTGAGAGGGCAGCGTCCTAGGCCGCTAAACGATGGGGCCGAAGAGCAACCTCTCCATTATGCCAGAGCCTAGAGCCTATTTCCAGCCCTAGTTTAGGCAAAGACTAGAAGAGCGAGCGGTGCTACTGAACAAACCACAGGTGATTGACCGACATGTTCACCATCTGAGTAAGCAGGCATGCCTTCAGAATGTAGTTCAACCTTCTTAGCTCTAATGATTTCAACCGCTGGATGGGTCACATGCTTACCCTCATAAACTGTTGGGAAAATCTTAATAAGTTCTAACCGGCTAATTGAATTCAAAATAAACAGATCAACTTCACCATCTGTCACCGATGCTTCTGGGGTAATCAACAGGCCACCACCGTATGAAGGTGAGTTAGCAACAGTGCAGAGGTTTGCTTCAAAAACTCGCTCAACACCATCAATAACAGCTCGATAAGGAATTGGTTTGAAAGCTGCTAACTCACGATACATAGCTAAGCGATATTTGATAGGACCGGTAATCCATTTCCAAGTGTTAGCTCTGGCATTTACTAAAGCATCAAAGCCAGCACTGACCGCTCCAAAAGAATAGAAAGTCTTGGAATTAGAAACAGACTCAATCAGGTCAACTTTTCTGGTCTCTTTTAGTTTTGAAACAATGTGTTTCACACCACTGACCACATCATGAATTGGTAACCCTAAAGCACGAGCAGAGTCATTTCCTGTTCCAGCTGCAATAAGACCTAAAGGCATCTGTGTTTTAGCAGTGATGTTAACTCCGAGATGGAACATGCCATCGCCACCAACAACAATCAGACCATCAATGAGTTTTTTCTCAACTGCTTCTCTTGCCTTATTTGAAGCAGCAATAAAGCTCTCAGCAGATAGATCGATTAGCTTGATGGCATGCTTGGTGAATTCTTTGATAGCCAAAGCACCATCAGCTTTACCTCGACCTTTACCTGAGGTCGGGTTAATAACAATTCCAAGAGTTGTCATGACTTACTTTCTAAGCGTCTGAGCATTAAGCGCAACAATCAAAGTCGAAAGCGACATCAAAACTGCACCTATTGCTGGAGTCAGAACTAAACCTAGTGGCATGAAAACACCTGCCGCTAAGGGTATTGCCAGAATGTTATAACCAGCTGCCCACCACAGGTTCTGTAAAGACTTACGTTTTACCTTCTTACTAAGTTTCACAGCCCTCACCACAGCACTTGGGTCATCGCTTATGAGGACAATGCCTGCGGATTCAATTGCAACGTTGGTTCCAGCACCAACAGCGAAACTAACATCAGCCTGGGCTAGCGCTGGAGCATCATTGACACCATCACCAACAAAACCAATTATTGCCTTATCTGCCTGCAGACTCTTCACTATCTCTGCCTTATGCCAAGGCATAGCCTCGGCAAAGATCTCAGTTATCTTTAGTTCCTTTGCGATAGCTTCAGCTACTCCTTGGGAATCACCGGTAAGCATGCCGACTCGGATTCGCTCTGCTTGCAGTTGATAAACAGCATCGGCAGAAGATTCTCTAATGGCATCTCCAACCTTAAAGATAGCCTCAAGAACACCGTCAACGACAACACAGATAACTGTGTATCCGTTGCTGGCTGCATCATCTGCCCAAACCAGTTCAGCAACTTCCATTCGAACGTTGTTCTCAAGTAACAGCGCAGGTGAGCCAACTATTACCTGGTTCTTACCTACTAGAGCTTTGACTCCCCTACCAGCTAAAGATTCAAAGTTCTTAGCCTTGGCTAATTTGAGCTGTCTGTTCACAGAAGCATCAACTATCGCTTTAGCAATAGAGTGCTCGCTATTGAATTCTGCGGCAGCTGCGAGGGCTAGTAACTTGTCGGCATCCTTTATCTTGGAGTTAGTTGCAATACGAATAGTTGCAACACCTCTAGAACCATTAGTCAAAGTTCCAGTCTTATCAAACAGGACAAAGTGGAGTTTGGCAGCCTGTTCAAACATCTGTCTGTTACGAATAAGCAAACCGGAGGAAGCAGCCTTAGCGGTTGTAATTGCTGTGACCAAAGGAATCGCTAAACCTAAAGCATGAGGGCAAGCAATAACCAAAACAGTAACCACTCGCTCTAAAACAAAGTTCACATCCTGTATTCCATTTATAAGCCAATAAATAAGAGTTAGAACAGCTGAGCCCAAAGCAACATAGAACAACCAACCAGCAGCCTTATCAGCCAAGCGTTGAGTCTTTGATTTAGATTTCTGAGCTTCATCAACCATTTTCACTATTTGGGAGAAGGCAGTATCAGCACCAGTTGCAGTTGCTTGAATAACCAATGAACCTGCTTTGAGATCTGAATCTAGCGAGTTCACTGTTCCAGCGAATACTGGTGAACCAGCCTCTTTCTCAACTAGAGCTGCTTCACCGGTAAGCATGGATTCGTTGACCTTAGCTGAACCCGAAATCACAATTCCATCGATAGCAATTACAGATCCTGGTCTAACAACAATTTGATCGCCAGCTCTAATTCTGAATACTGGCATGGTGACATACTTCTCACCTTTAAGCACTTCTGCGGTATCTGGCAGCATGCTCTGTAATTCACCTAAGGCATTAGATGCACTCATCACAGCAGACATCTCAATCCAGTGACCTACCAACATGATGGTGATAAGCGTTGCTAGTTCCCACCAGAAATCCATGTGACCGATAGGTGAACCAAAGAGTTCTGAAACGCTCAACGCAAAACTATAACCAAAGGCGACTACCAGTGCCATGGCAATTAGCGCCATCATGCCTGGCTTCTTGTCCTTGAGCTCCTGCCAACCAGTAGTTAGGAAAATACGACCTGAGGTAAAGAACATAATCATCCCAAGCACAGCTGGAATGTAATTTGAAAATGGGAAAGAGATTGCTTGATAGCCCAACAACATCTGAACTGTGTGTGAGAAGTAAACAGTTGGAACAGTTAGAGCTGTAGCAAGAAATACCTGCTTTTTGAACATAGCGGGATCATGGTGAGAATGATCATGACCTTGATGACCCGAATGATCCCCATGGTTGTGACTTGCTGGATCTTGGTGCTCGCCACCGGTAGCACAGCAGTTATGGCCTTCTTGGGTTTCTCCGACTAAATGATGTTCCTGATTACATTTACATTCGTTAGGTGGGCAGTGACACTCCCCACCTGGGTTGTGATCGCAGACACAACGTGGATCTTTAGCCGAGTTGTGTGCTGTGCAGTCGTGGTCTTGCTTCTTTGCCAATGTTTTCTCCGTTAGATAACGCCTCACTAAGTTTGCCACGCCTGTATTCTCAAAGTATGAAAATCACTAAGCAAGGCCATGCCTGTCTAATCTTTGAAGAAGCGGGTAAGAAGCTAGTTCTAGACCCAGGCTCATACTCAGAGCCTCAAGACTCCCTTACAGACGTGCTTGCTGTTGTGATTACTCATGCCCATGATGATCATTGCTTTGAGGCTCAGTTAGAGCGGTTGCTGGTCAATAACCCTGACCTTCAGATTTATGGCACGCCTCAGGTCAAAACTCGTCTTGCCAAATACAGCGTAACTGCGGTTTACCACGGTGACCACTACCCGGTTGGCCCTTTCACCATTGAATTCTTTGGTGACCTCCATGCTGAAATACATAGAAGTATTCCAATCATTGAAAACCGTGGAGTGCTCATCAATGACAAGGTCTATTACCCAGGTGACTCATTTACCTTGCCTGATCGTCCAGTTGAACTACTAGCTGTTCCAACCAGCGCTCCGTGGCTCAAAGTTGGCGAGATTATGGATTTTGTTGAGGCAGTTGATCACAAGAGATCTATTGCCACACACAATGCCCTACTAAGTGAATTTGGACACAACCTAAACAACGGTCGTGTCAAGGCAATCACTGAAGCAAAGGGTGGTCAATTCACCTACCTGCTCTCAGGTGAAAGCATCGAGATCTAACGAGCTCTTTCAGCTAACTGTTCTGTTTTAGCTTTGATCAAAAGCTTTAGGGTCTTATCTGTTACTTTCTCATCCCAGGCAAACCTGATTGCTGACTTATCCAGATCACCCTGAGTTAGCTCTTTAGCAATCTTGGTTCCTAGGCTGCCACTTAGTAAGTAAATGGAATAGAAGTTCTTCCAAGCAGCAAAGGCTAGAAAATTCTGACCCTTCACTCTGATGGTGGGTAACTGGTAACTGATGATAAGTTCTGGTTCGGCTTTAGCTAGTTTTAATAAACGCCCTCTGAGCTCTAAAAGAACCTTTGCCTTCTCAGGTTCAATGAGCTCAAAATAGAGCGCTGCTTCATTTCGTTCCAGTTTTCGCATAACCCCTATTAAAGCAAAACAGTCAGACTAAAAAGTCTGACTGTCAAAGCTGGGGTACCAGGACTCGAACCTAGAACAAATGAACCAGAATCACTCGTGTTGCCAATTACACCATACCCCAAGGGTTGTTTCCGAGCTTTTGGCTCGACTCCCCATTCTACCTATGACTATAAAGAGCGAGCAAACAGGCTAAGACGCTCTAGGGTTTCAGCCTTACCTAGTATCTGCATGGATTCAAATAATGGTGGTGAAATACGCTTACCTGAGATAGCTGTTCTTAGCGGTCCAAAGGCATTTCTAGGCTTCTGAGCCATCTCTTCAATTAGCTTCTGATTCAAGACTTCTTGGATCTTCGCAGTCTCGAATACTTCAAGGTTCTCTAAAACAGCAATAGCTGCCTCAGTTATTTCCTTGCTGTTTTCAGGTAATCCGGCCTTGGCATCTTCCTCAACAACAATTTGATCTGCAGAGACGAACAAGAACGAGAGCATAGGAACAGCTTCACTTAGGACAACTATGCGCTCCTGAATCAGAGGAGCTGCCTCAGTCAAAATAGCTAACTCGTTATCGGTAACAGTTGCTCCAATAACTCCAGCGCTCTGCAGGTAAGGAATGATGCGCTTAGTGAAATCTTCCAAAGAAAGCAGTCTTAGATGACTTGCGTTAATGGAATCTGCCTTCTTCTGATCAAAGCGTGCAGGGTTAGGGTTCACATCTCTAACATCGAATGCTTTGACCATTTCATCCAGGCTAAAGACATCTCTGTCGGCACTGATGCTCCAACCGAGCAGAGCCAGATAGTTCAATAAACCTTCTGGAATGAAACCACGGTCTCTGTGATGAAACAGGTTTGATTCAGGATCACGCTTCGAAAGCTTCTTATTACCTTCACCCATCACAAAAGGAAGGTGACCAAACTGTGGGATGAATTTTGTAATACCAGCTTCAAACATCGCGTTATAAAGTGCAATCTGTCTTGGAGTTGAAGACAACAAGTCTTCACCTCTAAGAACATGGGTAACTCCCATAAGAGCATCATCAACTGGGTTCACAAGAGTGTATAGCGGTTGCCCGTTAGGTCTCACCACAACAAAGTCAGGGAAAGATCCAGCAGGGAAAGTAATCTCTCCTCTAACTAGGTCATTAAAAGTAATGTCAACATCTGGAACACGAAGACGAAGTGCTGGTGTCCTGCCTTCTGCTTTGTAAGCAGCCTTAGCTTCTTCAGATAGTTCTCGCTCTGAGTTGTCATAACCTAGCTGAACAGCTCTGCCGTTAGCTTTGTTACGCTCATCTATTTCTTCGCCAGTTAGGAAGCTTTCATAAATATGCCCTGAAGCTTTTAGCTTCTGGATGACATCAAGATAAATATCGGTTCGTTCTGACTGACGGTAAGGCTCATTAGGTCCGCCAACACCAACACCTTCATCCCAGTTCAATCCCAACCACTTAAGACCATCAAGAATCATCTCAAATGATTCTTCGCTATCTCTTTCAGCATCGGTGTCTTCAATACGGAACACAAAGGTTCCACCGGTGTGACGAGCATAAGCCCAGTTGAACAGAGCAGTTCTAACTAGCCCTACGTGCGGAGTTCCAGTTGGAGAAGGGCAGAAACGGACTCTGACATCAGATCCAGTAGCCGTTGAGAAAGGTGCAGTGATTAGGTTTGACATATCCTAACCATCCTACCGTCAACCTAATTCGCGAACTTGGATGACCTAAATCCTGCCTGCGGTTATGTCCTTCTTGGACTTGATGTGAGGAAGTGGAAAATAAACAAAAACAGGCATGAACATCAAAATAAGGAATGCAGCGACAAACATACCCAGGGCTAGATTCACAACTGCAAAGAGAACACCCACAAGCAGTACAAACTCGCGCTTCACATATTTGTACCCCGCTCCTCTTGACATCACCGACAGTCTCAAAAAAAGATAGGCCGTCACACCAATGAACCAAAGCGCTAAACTGACAGTTGATAGTACCCAGTTACTTGAGAAAACTGAGTAGTACATGTAATAAAAAACAGGTATAGCGTCTATGGGTAGCAAATAACCGTTTGGTGTGGGAGATGATATCGCGAAACAGAAATATATAACTTCTGCAATTGCAGAAAAAATTGTCACGGCCAACAAGAGACTATAGATAGCCCTTATAAACAGCTTGGTTACAGTGTTCAAAAGCACTACCTTGAAGTTTCGTGAAAAGTACGTGTTTTATTGCAAATGAATGTTTCTGAGATTTTTTTTAGCAGGCAACCCATGTCTACGTAGGACTCCTGCATAATCGCAGTCCAGTTCTGTTCATCGCTGTCCTTTAGGTACAGCTCATGATTTGGCACTCGTCTAAATGAATTGGTAATTGTGTAGGAACCTGATCTGGCAATCCACACATCTGTGTTGTACGAAATCGAATCTGCTAAGGTTCCAGAGCACATTGGGTTAGTGACTGAATGGCTAAGTTCGTAGTGAACCAAAGTTGAAGATCTACTGTGGGTTGTGAGTTCCATTCCGGCGGTGCTTGCTTTCGCAGTATCTAAAGTCGGTAACTTGGGATTTCCTTGTGCATCAGCTTCGTAGCGGCGAGTCTCACCTACCGCTCTGGAATAAGTGATATTTCCAGAATTTACCCAGTCGACTGTTACCTGAAATCGAGTTCTGAAATCATTACTTGCCGGGTCAAAGTTTCGGTAATCTCCTGCAAATAAGTATTTCTTCCTGTAGTCGGGGGTGCATTCGATGATGGGTGCATCGACATAAGGATCAGGAATAAAGGTCTGGTACCTCAAGTATGTCTTCGCGGCAGCTCCGGAGGCCGAAGCTGCCGTTGCTCCGAATCGGAGATCATCCGAATTGGGATTGTCCACACTCATGGAAGTTAGGTACTGTAGTGTCAATGGCTCGTCTGGAGACGGATCCGACTTCCCCTGTTCATCAATAGTTCTCTCTGCCCTAACTGTGAAATCTAGAACATAATCTGTTGAATTTAGAGTAGCCTCAATTTCACCTTCTTCTTGCCCCCTAATTGTGCCGACAGACTTGCCATAAATCTCAACAGTCGTCGAGGGAAATTCAGATTCCCATTCAAAATGCGCCTCACCACCTTGGATTGAGAGCTCAATATTGAACCAACCGTTCCCCTTGGAATCAGTCAAATCAAGAGATTCTGCATTCCCTCCAACAACAACTGAATTATTGAGTAAAAATAAAGTAGTTATACAAATAAGAACTTTCTTATTTAACTTGTATTTGTGCAAGGTGTCCCCACTTCCCATTTGAATAAACTATAGCAGTAACCGTTCCCTTGAGGAGACAGGGTTAGTAAGAGTCCCGATGCCCTCAATGGTTATCTCAACTGACTGACCTGACTCTATTTGGCCGATACCTGCTGGAGTTCCAGTAAGGATTACATCACCTGGTAATAAGGTCATCGCTTGTGAGACATGCTGAATGATTCGAGGAACTTTGTGAATCAGAAGATCAATCGAAGCGTGTTGTCTAACTTCACCATCAACTCTGGTTTCAAGTATCTGACCATCAACCACAAACTCTGTTTCAACCCAGGGTCCTAGCGGACAGAAGGTATCAAAGCTTTT
The DNA here is from genome assembly GCA_040402475.1 of Rhodoluna sp. Lineage (GTDB taxonomy): Bacteria > Actinomycetota > Actinomycetes > Actinomycetales > Microbacteriaceae > Rhodoluna. The sequence goes on along the minus strand of JBBAMM010000009.1, from coordinate 15,462 downwards.
AGCTCTAGTCCACTGAACATCTTTGTTTTGAATATCTCTTGCTGTCACATCGTTAGCGATAGTGAAACCCCAGACATAATCCAGTGCTTTATCTTCTGTTACATCTTTAGCCAATTGACCGATGACAATAGCTAATTCACCTTCATGGTCAACACGTTCAGAAATCTTAGGCAGAACAATCTGTTCATCAGGACCAATAACAGTTGTTAGTGGCTTTAGGAAGATAAGTGGTTCAGGTGGTAACTCGCCGCCCATCTCAGCTGCATGGTCTGCATAGTTCTTACCAATACAGATGATTTTGCTAGTTGGTAATACTGGGGGAAGTAGTTGAACATCCTTTAGTGGAACCCTCTCCCCTGTTGTTTCATAGCCTTGGAAGATTGGATGACCTCTAAAAACAACAATCTCAGGGCCATCAACTAAACCCCATGAGACCTGATCACGAACTAAGAACTTAGCAATTCTCATTAGCTAAGTTTTACTAACCAGTTGTGACGATCTGGAACTAAACCGTATTGAATACCGGTTAGTTCTGCACGAAGTGAAGAAGTAAGTTCACCTGGTTGCGGATCAGCTGGACCAATAGTTTCAACTCTTGATTTGAACTGACCAACAGGAGTAATAACAGCAGCCGTCCCACAAGCAAATGCTTCAGTTATGTCCCCTGAGTTATAGCCTTCACGAACCTCATCCAGAGTTACTGCTCTTTCCTCAACAGCAATGCCTCTGTCTTTGAGTAACTGAATGATGGAATCTCTAGTAATTCCTCGAAGAATAGTTCCATCCAGAGAAGGAGTAACAACATGGCCGTCTTTGTATACAAAGAAGACGTTCATACCGCCTAGTTCTTCGATGTATGTGTGTGATTCAGCATCTAGGAAGAGAACCTGAGAACAACCATTCTCATAACCTTCGTTTTGGGAGATCAGGCTAGCTGCATAGTTACCGCCAGTCTTAGCCTCACCGGTTCCATACTTACCAGCTCTAGCTGAATCCAATGCAATCCAAATAGATACTGGCTTGAGTCCACCGGTGAAGTAAGGACCAACAGGTGATGCAATAACTCGATACTCAGCTCGATGAGCTGCACGAACACCTAGGAAGTTCTCTGCTGCTATTTCAAAAGGACGGAAATACAAAGTCTTTTCATTTACAGGCTGAGGAACCCAAGCTGAATCAACTGAGATAAGCGCTCGAAGGCTCTCAACAAAAACATCAACTGGTAATTCAGGAAGTGCCATACGCTTTGCTGATTTTTGTAATCTAGCACCGTTGGCTGTTGGTCTAAAGGTATGAATAGAACCATCTTGGTGACGGTAAGCCTTGATGCCTTCGAAGACTTCTTGACCGTAGTGAAGAACAGCGCTTGAAGGATCCATCAGCATCGGGCCATAAGGTTCAACTCTGGCGTTCTGCCAACCGTCTTCTTTAGTCCACTCAATGATTACCTGGTGGTCTGTGAAGTTCACTCCAAAGGCAGGGTTTTCAAGTAATGCTTCACGTTCTACATCAGGCATTGGGTGATCAGATTTGATGATCTTGAATTCCATTAGGTAATCCTTAGAGTTGGGCGAAAATACTTTGAGCTATTTCAGTTGTGGTTCGTTTAGCATCTCCGCGTGATGCTAGATCAGCTGCAACTGCTCTTTCGATTCTTGCTGCAGCAACAGGGTTACCTAGGTGATCTAACAACATGGCAGCAGAAAGAATCGCAGCTGTTGGATCAGCAATACCTTTACCAGCAATATCTGGAGCAGAACCATGAACTGGTTCAAACATTGAAGGAAATAGTCCAGTTGGGTTGATATTTCCAGAAGCAGCAATTCCAATGCCACCACCGATAGCAGCAGCTAGATCAGTCAAGATATCGCCAAAGAGGTTATCTGTGACAATGACATCAAATCTTTCAGGATCAGTAACCATGTATATGGTTGCTGCATCAATGTGTTGATACTCCACAGTTACAGCAGGAAACTCTTTGCTTACTTCATCAACAGTTCTTTGCCATAGTGAACCAGCATTAACTAGAACATTGTGTTTGTGAACCAAGGTAACTTTCTTACGGTCGCGGTTAGCTGCTAATTCAAATGCGTATCTAACTGTTCTTTCAACACCGTATCTTGTGTTTACTGAAGTTTCATTAGCAACTTCATGTTCGGTACCAACACGGATTGAACCACCGTTACCAACGTAGGCACCTTCAGTGCCTTCACGAACAACAACAAAGTCAATCTCACCTGGGTGAGCCAAAGGGCTTATAACTCCTGGGTATAACTTGGTTGGACGAAGGTTGATGTAATGGTCAAAACTAAAACGAAGTTTTAGTAATAATCCACGCTCTAGAACACCTGAAGGAACTTTAGGGTCACCAATAGCTCCAAGCAAAATGGCATCATGAGACTTCAAAGAATCCATGTCAGCTTCGGTCAAGATCTCACCGGTAGCAAGGTATCTTCTAGCACCTAGGTCATATTCCTTGGTGACGTATTCAACTCCAGAGCCACGGGTAGCCAGGCTCATGGCCTCAAGGGCAATAGCTGTTACTTCTGGGCCAATGCCATCGCCACCGATGACGCCTATGTTGATTTGCTTAGACACTAAAGACTCTTTCGAACTCGTTTATCTAACTTTACCGAGAGTGGAGAACTATTCAGGTCTCTTAGCCAGAAGAACCAAGGTGACAGAGGGCTTCAGCCCTTCCCTAGTCTGGATTTGACCGTCACGATTCTTCAACTCCATAATCTCAAGACCTGTGCCCTCAAGAGCTTGAGTAATGGTTGCAACATTGGGTAAGACCTCTGGATCCCTAGGTCCACCGAAGCCACCTTCGAGGTTGTCTCTGGAATGCCAGACTCCAAAGAGGTGTCCACCAGAAGCTATGTGTTGAGCGAGTCTTCTAATCGCTAGCTGCAAATCATTTTGATTGATTTGTAAATAAGCAATCACACCTAAGTCAACTGGTGTTGATTGAGGGCTAAAGGTAACCGCATCCTGACAGGTTGCGGTGCAGTGACCTGCAACCTGTTCTTCTTGTGCGTATTTTAGGTACTTGTCTAAAGCAACTTCAGAGAAATCAATGTTCTCGACCTGCCAGCCTTTTTTGGCTAGCCAAACCGAGTTTCTTCCTTCACCACCAGCTAGATCGATGGCTCTGGAACCAACTAGGTGAGAGCAGTATTCGACTACAAAACGATTTTCTAGTTTTGTGTATACGAACTCGTCAACCGAATACTTCTCATCCCAGTAGTTGGAATCCACTATTTAGTAACCCCGAGCGGTAAGACTCTTTGAGCATCTTCAAATGAACCAAGGTTGATGACGTTGCTAAAACCAAGGCTTAGCATCTCTCCCATTGCATTACCTGCTTCAGCTTCATTGGCTCCGTAAACGCAGTATTTACCCTTCTTGCCAAGCGCACTGGCTCTAACAAGGTAATCGCCACCTTCGTAAGGGATATTCACTGATCCAACTATGTGTGAGGTTGCGAAACTATCGGCAGTTCTAGTGTCAACGATTGCAGTGACATCAGTGATGTCAAGCTTTCCTGGTGCACATGCGCTTACCCCTAAAACCAGCACAACAGCAAAGATGGAGGCTAACGCAAATTTGAACTTAGTCATAGAAAATCCTTTTGTTCGGCTTATTTCAAGAATAACTCACACCTACTGTTTGTTAAACTAGACACCAAAGAAGGAGTTGTTATGGCAACCGAAGTAACCCTAGATGAACTAGCCGACGTTATCGACCGTGGCGGTTTTGTATTAGATGTTAGAGAAGACTACGAATGGGAAGAAGGACATGTTCCTAATGCCCACCACATTCCTATGAATGAGGTTGCCAACCAACTAGACAAGCTAGACGACGGGGCAAGAATCTTCATTATTTGTCGTTCAGGCGGCAGATCAATGACTGTTGCCAACTACTTGGAAGCCCAAGGCTATGACGTAGTCTCAGTCGCTGGTGGAACCGATGGTTGGGCCACATCTGGTCGAGAGTTATCTTTCGAAGCTAGCCTTTAGTCAAACTTTAGATCGATAGCTTTCAAGACATCTGCCTCAATAGCTATACGAACTTCTTCAAGAACTTTGGCATCAACTGGTGAGTCAACTGTAATAACTGAAAGAGCTTTACCGCCCTTAGAGTTTCTTGCAATCTGCATAGCAGCAATGTTGATGTTGTTCTCAGCAAAAGCTTTACCGTAAACAGCAACGATGCCAGGTCGGTCTGCGTAAACCATCATCACAAAGTGTTCAGCCATAGCTAGTTCAACGTCATACCCGTTGATGTTCACGATCTTCTGGTGCAGCTTAGGGCCGATAACAGTTCCTGACACAGAAGCTGTTGTTCCATCAGAGAGAGTTGCCTTGATTGAAGTTACGTTTCGGTACTCATCACTGTGTGAATCAACAGCAAGCCTTACTTCAACTCCTCTGGCTTCTGCCATCAATGGAGCGTTCACATAAGAGACTTGCTCGGTAACAGCATTCTGGTAGAAACCTTTTAGTCCAGCTAGTTTCAAAACAGAAACATCATGAACGGCAATCTCTCCCCTTACCTCAACATCAATTGCTGTGACATTGCCACCAGAAATACCAAAGAGTAACTGACCCATGTTTTCCATCAGTGCAATACCAGGACGAACAGATGCATCAATCACACCACCGGCAACATTCACTGCATCAGGAACTAGATCTCCTGCAAGAGCAAGTCTTACGCTCTTAGCAACTGAGATACCAGCTTTTTCTTGTGCTTCATCAGTTGAAGCACCAAGGTGAGGTGTAACAATGATGTTCTCAAGTTCTAGTAGTGGTGAACCAGTTGGTGGTTCATTCACGAACACATCTAGCCCAGCCCCTGCAATACGGTTTGATTTGAGTGCTGCATAAAGAGCATCTTCATCGATGATTCCACCGCGAGACGCATTGACAATGCGAAGTTCTGGTTTAGCAATAGCAAACTCTTCAGTTCCAATTAGCCCTGTTGTTTCAGGTGTCTTAGGAATGTGAATAGTGATGAAATCAGATCTCTTCATTAGATCTTCTAGGTTTACTAGTTCAACACCGATCTGTTCTGCTCTTGCAGGTGTGACATAAGGGTCATAACCAATTAGCGTTGCACCGAAACCACTTAGTCTTTGAGCTACCAGTGTTCCAATGCGACCAAGTCCAACAATTCCAATGGTCTTCTCATAAAGCTCAACACCGGTGAACTTAGATCTTTGCCACTTACCTGCCTTAAGCGATGCATTGGCATCAGGGATGTATCGAGCAAGAGAAAAGATGTGTCCGATAGCTAGTTCAGCTGCAGAAATAACGTTAGAAGTAGGAGCATTCACAACCATCACACCAGCAGCGGTTGCTGCCTTGATATCTACGTTGTCTAGTCCAACACCAGCACGAGCAACAACCTTCAGGTTTGGTGCAGCTGCAATAGCTTCCGCATCTACCTGGGTAGCAGATCTAACCAAGATTGCATTTGCATTAGCTAAGGCAGCAAGTAATGCAGGTCGGTCAGTGCCATCAACGTTTATGACTTCAAAGTCAGGACCAAGTGCTTCAACGGTTGCAGGTGAAAGCTCTTCAGCAATAAGAACAATAGGTTTAGCCAAGGTGTAATTCCTCGAAAATAGTGGGGATTTTGTTAGCTGCAACGGCGAAGCGTAAGACTAATCTTAGCGAAGCCAAGGTTAGTCTTTTACTGTGAATGAACGTATCTTCTATGCCGCTATCTCTAGCGATGGCTTTATAGCTGGCCCTAATGGGGATATGAGTTGGGCAGAGAAGTATTTAGCAACAGGCGAAGACTATGGATACTTCGAACTGGTGAGTTCATCTTCAGCCATCCTGATGGGTCGAGCCACCTTTGATTTTGAGATCGAAAGCGGTGTTCAAGGCCCAAGGCCTCTTCCTACCTATGTGCTTACCCATATCCCTGAACTCTATGAAGATATCCAAGATGAGAATGTCTTCTTCACCGGTGGTGAGATAGCTCTAGTTCTAGAACTGATCCAAGAAAAGCACCCAGGCAAGTTATTCATCATGGGTGGAGCTGACACGGTCAACCAGCTAATCGAGGCAAACCTAATCGACACCATGAGGCTCTTTGTCTGCCCTGAAGCACTGGGTTCAGGTGTTCAAGCTTTCAAAGACGACACCGCATACAACAACTTCACTCTTGTAAATGAAAAGGAATACGCTTCCGGAATTGTTGAAGAGGTTTATCAACGCCTCTCTTAAAGCTAAAACCCCCGTCCTAGGACGAGGGTTTTAGGTTGTAAATCTTTAGCGAGCTGCTTTGCCTTCTTCATACTCATCTGAGTTCTTGATCCAAGAGAAGAGTTTGCGTAGGCCGCGACCAACAGCTTCGATTGGGTGAGCTTCGCCCTTAGCTCTAAGAGCTAGGAACTCTGGTGCTCCAGCATCCTGGTCAGCTACGAAACGGTTAGCGAAAGTTCCATCCTGAATGTCAGTTAGCACATCGCGCATACGCTCTTTGACCTCTGGGCCAATAACTCTTGGACCTGAGATGTAGTCACCGTATTCAGCTGTGTCAGAAACTGACCAACGCTGCTTAGCGATACCACCTTCATACATCAGGTCAACGATTAGCTTCAGTTCGTGAAGAACTTCGAAGTATGCAACTTCTGGCTGGTAACCAGCTTCGATAAGGGTTTCGAAACCGTACTGAACCAACTGTGATGCTCCACCACAAAGAACTGCCTGCTCACCGAAGAGATCTGTTTCAGTTTCTTCAGTGAAAGTGGTCTTGATAGTTCCGGCTCTTGTTCCACCAATTGCTTTTGAATATGAAAGTGCTAGGTCAAAAGCGTGACCGGTGTAATCCTGCTCAACGGCAACAAGGTTAGGAACACCTCTGCCATCGATGTATTCACGACGAACGATGTGTCCTGGTCCCTTAGGTGCAACTAGGAAAACATCAACGTTAGCTGGTGGCTTAATGAACCCGTAACGAATTGAGAAACCGTGACCGAAGACAAGCGCCTTACCTTCAGAAAGGTTTGGCGCAATTTCGTCTGCGTAGATATCACGTTGACGAGGATCTGGTGCCAAAATCATGATTACATCTGCCCAGGCAGCTGCATCAGCAACAGATAGAACCTTCAGTCCTGCTTCTTCTGCTTTTGCTTTGCTCTTTGAGCCTTCCTTAAGACCAACCACAACATCAACACCTGAATCTTTCAGGTTCAATGAGTGAGCGTGACCCTGGGAACCGTAACCGATAACAGCTACTTTCTTACCCTGGATAATGCTTAGGTCGGCATCCTTGTCATAAAAGATTTCAGCCACTTGTTTTATCTCCTTGTTTTATGGTTAGTACTACTTAAGAACCTTCTCGGTGATTGACTTTGAACCACGTCCAATAGCCAAAACACCCGACTGCACCAATTCTTTGATGCCGAACGGTTCGAGAACTTTGATGAAGGCTTGACACTTGGCGGTTTCGCCAGTTACCTCAATGATTAGTGCATCGCTCGCGACGTCGATGACGCGGGCACGGAATAAGGTTACCGCTTCTAAGACCTGTGAGCGGGTAGCGGCATCGGTTCTTACCTTAATAAGCATGTGATCGCGCTCAACAGTGGTCTCAGCATCAAGCTCAACTACCTTGATTACGTTGATTAACTTGTTCAACTGCTTGGTTACCTGCTCTAAAGGCAGACCATCAACGTTTACCACTACGGTAATGCGAGAGAGGCCTTCAACTTCGGTAGCACCAACAGCAAGAGATTCAATGTTGAATCCACGACGAGCAAACAAACCGGCTACGCGAGTAAGTAGACCTGGACGGTCTTCAACTAGAAGGGATAGTACGTGCTGTGACATTTACTCCTCCTCCCCTTCTTCCCAGACTGGTCTTTCATCTTTAGCGAACTGAACCGCATCATTTGAAAGCCCTGCTGGAACCATAGGCCAAACCATTGCGTCTCTTCCAACAATGAAGTCAATAACAACCGGTCGGTCGTTTGTCTCCATGGCTAGCTTGATAGCAGCGTCAACATCTTCTTCTTTTTCAACTCGAATACCTAGGCAACCGTAGGCTTCAGCTAACTTCACGAAGTCAGGAACCATGATGGTGTCTGTTCCGGTGTTTAGATCTGTATTTGAGTAACGAGAGTTATAGAACAGTGTCTGCCACTGTCTCACCATTCCAAGTGAAGAGTTGTTGATGATGGCAACCTTGATTGGAATGTTGTTAATGGTGCAGGTAGCAAGTTCTTGGTTAGTCATCTGGAAACAACCATCTCCATCGATAGCCCAAACTAAACGATCTGGTTGAGCAACCTTTGCACCCATAGCTGCAGGAACTGCATAACCCATGGTTCCTGCTCCACCTGAGTTCAACCAAGAGTTAGGTCGTTCGTACTTAATAAACTGAGCAGACCACATCTGGTGTTGACCAACACCAGCAGCAAAGACAGCTTCTGGTCCTGATAGTTCACCGATACGAGAGATAACAAACTGCGGTGACATTTTCCCATCATCAGGTTGTGTATAGCCAAGTGGGTAACGAGTTCTTAGATCGTTCAAGAAGGTCCACCAGTCAGCAATGTCTAACTTGGTTCCCTTTAGATCTGCTTTTAGTTCAGCATTTAGTTCAGCAATAACTTCTTTAGCATCACCAACGATAGGAACATCTGCAAAACGAATCTTGCCGATTTCAGCTGGATCAATATCTACGTGAATAACCTTTGCTCCAACAGCAAAAGTTTTTACCTGACCGGTAACACGGTCATCAAAACGAGCACCGAGAGTAATAAGCAAATCGCTACGTTGTAAAGCAGTAACAGCAGGAACTGTTCCATGCATACCTGGCATACCTAGGTTCTGTGGATCTGAATCTGGGAATGCTCCTCTTGCCATCAGAGTGGTAACAACAGGTGCACCGATTAGCTTGGCTAGTTCTAGAAGTTCTAGGTGAGCTCCTGCTCTAACGATTCCACCACCAACATAAAGAACTGGTCGCTTAGCTTCTTTGATTAGTTGAGCAGCAGCTTGAATCTGCTTACCGTGCGGCTTAGTAACTGGCTTGTAACCAGGTAGGTCAACCTTTGGTGGCCAAATGAATTCTGCTTTACCGTTCTGAGCATCTTTAGCAATGTCAACAAGAACTGGTCCTGGTCGACCGGTGGTTGCAATCAAGACAGCAGAGGCAAGAACAGCTGGAATATCTTCTGCCTTAGTAACTAGGAAGGAGTGCTTGGTAATTGGCATTGTGATACCAACAATGTCTGCCTCTTGGAAAGCATCGGTACCAATGGAAGTTGAGTTAACCTGACCGGTGATAGCAAGTAATGGAACTGAGTCCATGTGTGCATCAGCAATAGCTGTAACTAGGTTGGTAGCTCCTGGTCCACTTGTTGCAATACAAACACCAAGTTTTCCAGAAGCTGAGGCATAGCCTTCAGCAGCATGACCTGCACCTTGTTCGTGACGAACAAGAATGTGTCTTATCTTGGTTGAATCCATTAGTGGATCGTAGGTAGGCAAGATTGCTCCACCAGGCAGACCGAAAATATCGGTAACACCTAGCAACTCAAGGCTTCTTACGATCGCCTGAGCACCTGTTAAAACTTCGTTAGCCATTTTTATCCTTGTTTGGACCTGTGTTAACCGCAGTAAGCACCAACAGCTGCTGAATGCACCAGCTTTGAATACTTTGCGAGTACTCCACGGGTATAACGGGGTTCTAGTGGCACCCATTCTGCTTTACGGGCTGCCAACTCTTCTGGCTCAACTAGTAGTTCGAGCGTGCGAGCTGCGATGTTGACTCGTATTAAGTCTGAATCGCGTACCAGAGCAATTGGACCGCCATCGGTCGCCTCTGGTGCAATGTGTCCGATACACAGGCCGGTTGTGCCGCCTGAGAATCGTCCGTCAGTCAAGAGTAATACATCTTTACCTAGTCCCGCACCTTTAATAGCGCTGGTGATGGCTAGCATCTCACGCATACCAGGACCACCCTTAGGTCCTTCGTAGCGAATAACAACAACATCGCCTGCTTGAATCTTGCCTTCGGTTAGCGCCTGCATTGCAGCAGCTTCTCTTTCAAAGACTCGAGCAGGGCCAGTGAAGTCCTCAAGATCAAAACCTGCGGTCTTCACAACAGCACCGTCAGGAGCCATCGAACCTTTAAGGATTGAGATTCCACCAGTTTTGTGAATTGGGTTATTTAGAGCTCTGATGATTTTGCCATCAGGGTCAGGTGGGTTAATGCCTGCAAGGTTCTCAGCAACAGTCTTGCCAGTAACAGTTAGAGCATCACCGTGGATTAGGCCAGCATCCAAAAGAGCCTTCATAACAACAGGAACTCCACCAACTCTGTCAACATCAGCCATCACGTATCTACCGAACGGCTTTAGATCACCAAGGTGCGGAACTTTGTCTGCAATTCTGTTGAAGTCATCAAGAGTTAGATCAACTTCCGCTTCTTTAGCGATGGCGAGGAAGTGTAGAACTGCATTTGTTGAACCACCGAAAGCCATGGTCACAGCAATAGCGTTTTCCAAAGCCTTCTTGGTAATGATGTCTCTAGCGGTAATGCCCTTAGCAATCAGGTTCACTACTGCTTCACCTGAACGGTGAGCCCAGTTATCTCTTCTTCTATCAGCAGAAGGAGGAGAAGCTGAACCAGGAAGTGACATACCCATAGCTTCAGCTGCACAAGCCATGGTGTTAGCGGTATACATTCCACCGCAGGCACCCTCTCCTGGACAGATAGCTCGTTCAATACGATCAAGATCTTCAAGGCTCATAGTTCCAGCCTTGCAAGCACCAACTGCTTCAAAAGCATCAATGATGGTTACTTCTTTTTCAGTTCCATCGCTGAGCTTGACCCAACCCGGAGCAATGGTTCCTGCATACAAGAACACTGAAGCAAGATCTAACCGAGCAGCAGCCATCAACATACCTGGCAGTGACTTGTCACAACCAGCCAAAAGCACTGAACCGTCAAGTCTTTCTGCCTGCATCACGGTTTCAACTGAGTCAGCGATAACTTCTCTAGAAACTAGAGAGAAATGCATACCTTCGTGACCCATGGAAATACCGTCTGATACGGAAATAGTGCCAAATTCAAGTGGGTAACCGTTAGCAGCGTGAACACCCTGCTTAGCGGCATCGGCTAAACGATCCAAAGAAAGGTTGCAAGGGGTCACTTCATTCCATGAAGATGCCACACCAATTTGAGGCTTTTCCCAGTCCTCATCCCCCATGCCAACAGCTCTAAGCATTCCTCGGGCTGCAGCACGCTCAATACCGTCGGTTACTACCCGGCTTCTAGGCTTCATATCGTTAGTCATTAGTCAAGTTTAGGCGAAATCAGTTCGTTATAAATAGGTCAATAGTTGGTTTAGCCTAGATACGTGCCAGCAAGTCAAGAAAACCTAGATGCCCAGAGCCTAGAGCGTTATACCCAGGCAGCTATACGCTCAAGCCGTGAGGTCATTAGGTCATACTCAACTTCTTTTGGACTAGCTAGTAATCTTCTGAAACAGCCGGTTAGAACTCATGTTCAGAACATCTATGCCCTAGTTCGAGTTGCCGATGAAATCGTTGATGGTGCAGCTGCTGGTGCCCTAGGTCCTAACAGCCGCATTGAAGCAGGCTCGCAACTAGACAAGCTGGAACAAGAAACATATAAAGCGATGAAGCTAGGTTTCAGTACAAATCTTGTTGTTCATGCTTTTGCTGACACCGCAAACAAAACAGGTATCACCAGAAAGATTGTTGAACCCTTCTTTTACTCAATGCGACTAGATCTTCTAAAAACTAAACATGACCAAAAGTCATTTGACCTTTACGTTTATGGTTCAGCCGAAGTTATCGGCCTAATGTGTTTACAAGCTTTCATGCAGACTAAGACATACACGATGCAGGAGCAAGAAACTCTGCGTATCGGAGCACAGGCTCTAGGTGCTGCCTTCCAGAAGGTGAACTTCCTAAGAGATCTAAAAGCAGATTTTGAACAACTAGGCAGAAGTTACTTCCCTAATGTGAATGTCGCTTCATTCAATGAAGAGACTAAAGAGCGTTTAGTCAAAGACATCAATGATGATTTAGCTCTCTCAGCTAAAACTATTCCCCTACTACCCTCTTCATCTAAGAAAGCAGTTGTTGCAGCGCAACTACTCTTTGAAGCACTCAATAAGAAGATTCAAAAAACTCCAGCAACTAAACTCATCAAAACTCGTATTCGCGTTACAGATATCCATAAACTTTTCATCCTTCTAAAAGCAATGATCGGAGTAACACCTAAATGACCCAAAAGAGCGCAATCATCGTCGGTGGCGGTATCGCAGGTTTAGCAACAGCAGCCTTGCTAGCCAAAGCTGGTATGAAGGTCCAACTTTTCGAGGCTAGAGAAAAAGTTGGTGGACGTGCTTACATCTGGGAGAAAGATGGCTTCACCTTCGACATGGGTCCATCTTGGTATCTGATGCCAGATGCTTTCGATCAGTTCTTCAAACTAATGGGCACCACAGCAGATAAAGAACTAGACCTTGTTCGTCTCGATCCTGCTTATCGAACAATCTTTGAAGGTCAAGATGAACCAATGTTCATGCATGAATCCCTAGAGAAGAATCTGCAAGAGTTTGAAGCCTATGAACCAGGTTCAGCCAAGATGGTGCAGAAGTATCTTGACAGCGCTGAAGAAACATATCTCCTTGCTAACAAGCACTTCCTATACACAAACTTCCAGAATGCTAAATCTTTCACCCATCCAGATGTTGTGAAGAAGGCTGCAACCTTTATCAAGCATCTTCTAACTTCACTTTATGGTTTCTCAGCAAAGCATGTGAAGGATGAAAGATTACGTAAGGTGCTCAACTTCCCTGCTGTGTTCCTAGGTGCTTCGCCTTATGACACCCCGAGCATGTATCACTTGATGACACACATTGACATGAATGTTGGAGTGTTCTACCCGCAGGGTGGTATCTACAAGATCATCGAAGCCGTTGAGCGTTTAGCTAAAGCTCACGGTGTTCAGATTCACACCAACTCACCGGTAACCAAAATCAATGTGAATAACGATGGAACAGTTGAAGGTATTCAGGTAGGCACAGCAACCTATAAGGCAGATGTTGTTGTTGCTAACGCTGACCTACACTTCGTTGAGACCAAACTGCTAGATCCTAAATACCAATCACTGCCACAGAAGTGGTGGGATAAGAGAATCCCAGGACCTTCAGCTCTGCTTATGTATTTAGGTGTCAAAGGCAAAATTGACAACCTAGATCACCACACTCTTCTATACACAGATGACTGGGCCACTAACTTCTCACAGGTATTCAAGAAAGCTGATGGCAAAAGCAAAGTTGCTAACCCTGCCAGCTTGTATATCTGTGCTCCTAGTAAGACTGATCCATCGGTAGCACCTGAGGGTTATGAGAATCTGTTTGTTCTTGTGCCAGCTGCAGCTGATCCTTCTATTGGTAGAGGTGGCATTGATAGATCAGGTGATCCTGCTTTCGAAGCTGAAGCAGATCGAATCATTGATCAGATTGCTGATTGGTGCAAGATTCCAGATCTCAAAGAGCGCATCGTGGTCAGAAGAACTATGGGACCACAGAACTTCGTTGAAGAACTAAACGCTTGGTCTGGTACCGCTCTCGGTATGGCTCACACCCTTAGACAGTCAGCATTCTTTAGACCTAAGAACCAGAGCAAGAAGGTAAAAGGTCTTTACTACGCAGGACACCACTCGATTCCAGGTATTGGTTTGCCAATGTGTCTTATCGGTGCAGAGCTTGTATACAAACTGATGATTGATGACAAGTCCAGTGGTCCAACCCCTGATGAAATCAAACCTATTTCTGATGACGGTTGGAAGGGTTTGAACTAGTGCAGTTTGCCTATCTTGCCGGATTGATCTTCTCCATTATTGGTTTAGGTCTTTTCGACTGGAAATTCAAACTAGGTTTTTCAACTAACAAGAAGGCAGCAACCCTTGCTACCTTGCTGCCATTAGTTTTCTTTTTAATTTGGGATGGCGCTGGTATTGCTCTAGGTATTTTCTTTAGAGGTGAAACAAGTCATCTGACTGGAATACTTATTGCGCCTGAACTACCACTTGAGGAATTGTTCTTCTTATTCCTCTTGAATTACACAACACTCACCATCTTTATTGCAGTCAAGAGAATCGTGGCTAAGCGATGAACTATCTAGCCCTCAATGTTGTCTTCATGCTTATAGCTTTTGTGATTCTGAACGTCTTTGTTAGAAAGTCACCTTGGAAACTAATTGGCTGGACACTTCTGGTCATGGTTTTAGTAACCCTGATCTTCGACAACGTAATAGTTGCTTTAGGAATTGTTGGCTATGACTCAACGAAGATCAGTGGTCTCGTTCTAGGCTTAGTGCCAATAGAAGATTTTGCATACACAGTTGTATCAGTTTTAGCAGTCTCTGCTATCTGGCACAAACTAACCAAGGAGAAATAGATGAAGGCCATCAAGACTTTGTTCTGGTCATCAAGGCCGGTCTCTTGGATTAACACTGCCTTCCCTTTTGGTGCTACCTACGTATTTCTAAACCACAGAGTTGATTTGACCTTCTTTGTTGGAACACTGTTCTTCCTTATTCCATACAACCTTTTGATGTATGGCATCAACGATGTCTTTGACTACGAGAGCGATCTTAGAAACCCTAGAAAAGGTGGCATTGAAGGATCTCTGCTAGGTAAGCAATATCACAAGCTGACCATCTGGTCTTCAATCCTTAGCTGCTTACCGTTCCTTGTTTACCTTTACTCAGTATCAGATCTGAACTCAGCACTATGGCTAACCCTCTTTGTCTTTACTGTTGTTGCATACAGTGCTCCAGTACTGAGATTCAAAGAACGTGGCTTCCTGGATTCCCTCACCTCTTCCTCTCACTTCGTCGGACCAATGATTTACGCGATGTCACTCTCTGGTGCAGATCTTGCTGACCGTGCTGTTTTATCTTGTGTTTTAGCTTTCACTCTTTGGGGTATTGCATCACATGCCTTTGGTGCAGTTCAGGATGTGAAAGCAGATCGTGAAGCTAACATCTCCAGCATCGCAACCATGATTGGTGCAAGGGCAACAGTCTGGTTTGCTTTTATCTGTTACGGCTTAGCCGGTGTTCTAGTTATGAACACAACTTGGCCAGGACAACTAGCTGCAATTGCAGCAGTTCCTTATCTTTTTATTCTGAGCCCATACCTGAACATCACTGACGCTGATTGTGAGAAGGCTAATAAAGGTTGGCGCAGATTTATCTGGTTGAACTTCTTTGCAGGGTTTGTTGTTTCTATCTTGTTGATTAGCTCTGTTGTTTTCTAGCTAGCTCTAGCTACCCAATCAATCATGTATAGCTTGTTGAACCCATTGGCACAGTGGTGACAACTGTATAGACGCTTAGGTCTCTGGTATCTATAGTGTTCGTGTCCATTTGGGCACAGACCTTTATATGGTGCATA
>JBBAMM010000008.1:42271-53038 GCA_040402475.1 Rhodoluna sp. | reverse complement strand
ACGAAGACTAGAGTCTTGCCTGATAGAGCATGACCGCCACCGGCTGGACCGTAAGCCATTTCAGGTGGACAGATAAGCATTCTTCTGCCGCCAACCTTCATGCCGGGGATGCCTTCTTGCCATCCTTTGATCAAACGGTTAAGTGGAAATTCAATTGACTCTCCACGACCCCAAGAAGAATCAAATTCTTCTCCGGTCTCATAGTCAACACCAAGGTAGTGAACATTCACTACAGAGTTAGCTGGAGCTTCAGCTCCATCACCAACAACGATGTCTTTAGTGGTTAGAACCTTAGGAGCTGGTTCCATCATTGGTTCTATTTCAGGGCGGTTTAGATTACTCATAATAGTTAAATCGTAGTCGTGACTTTAGGCTTTAGGCATGGCATTAGCGATAACAAAGTTCATTTCAAATAACAGCTCTTTAGAGAGTGACCCTGTGGTGTTATTCCTGCACGGCTATGGCGCTGATGAAAAAGATCTGCCTGATCTAATGTCTTATCTTCCAGAACTGGATTGGTTTAGCCCTAGAGCACCCATTGATTTAGGTGGTGCATACTCTTGGTATCAAACCGAGGATTTACTAAACCCCCTGGTTTCAGATCTAACTGAAAATACAGAGGCTATCTGGGGTTGGGTTGATGAATACATTCCCCAAGAGACAAAGCTCATTCTGATTGGTTTTTCTCAAGGTGGATTGATGGCAACCCAATTACTTAGAACAAGACCAGAACGAATTGCTGGAGCAGTTATTCTCTCCGGTTTCCTGAGCGTTGGAGAACTAGAAACTGATGCCAAACTCCAAGCTAATAAACCTAAGGTCATTTACTGCAGAGGTTTAGAAGACCAAAGAATCTCTAAAGAAGCAATAGCGAGACTAAACACTTGGTTACAACTAAATACCAAAGCAATTACTAAAACCTATTCAGGTCTTGGTCACTCTGTTGATGAGCGTGTTATGAATGATGTTGCTGATTACTTTAGAGGGCAGCTGCTTTAGTTTTACGGTCGTTGAGGTAAATAGAAACAATCACCCAAGTCACATAAGCAGCTTGAGAAACAGCAACCACTCTCTCCCAGATACCAACATTAACTGCAGCTGGATCTGTCCAGGTAGCTAAGAACCACAAAGCTAAACCAGCCTGCAGTGTTGTTCCAATGATGGTTGCCAGTGGTCTAACAGCAACGGCAGCACTCTTAGATCTTCTAAGCGCTAGCAATGGCCAACCAGCAGAAATAGCAAAAGATGAAATAGCAAAGATTCTATGCATGGTCGAATAACCAATTAGTGGAGTTGGGAAGATAGTTAGACCGAATGTGCACAGCGCTGAAACAAACAGTGCAACTCTTGCCGGCATTGCCAAACTCTTTGCATAGAGAGCAACCATTACAGTGAGCAGTCCACCAAAGACAAAGAATGAAGACATGATCTCTTTAACTGGAGATTCAGGTGAAGCAAGTTCGCTAATGGTTTGCTTAGCCTGGTCATAACCTGGCCACATCGACCCAGCAATAATCCAACCTAAAGCAGACTGGATAGGACCAATAATTGCTGCATAGAGCGCTATCTTGCTAGTTCTGTTCACTTGAAACCTCTCAATAGTTATCTTCTTGTAGAGAGACTACCAAGATGACCTCTACAATCCTGTAGCCAAATTTCTGTTGGTTACACCTAAAAGCAACCTGAACTTTAGTGGTTTGCTTGTTGCTGAATTTCAAGCAAAGTCTTTTTGGCAGCCCTTCCACTTGCCAGAGTCATTCCGAGATCTATAAGCCCTAGGACTATCGCTACCGGCAAAAAGACAATTGAGAAGAACATGAAACTCGAGACTGGAACAGCAAGATCAGGAAACACCCAAACTAAAGGAAGCAATATCCCTCCAGTCATGTTTGTTAACGGGATAGCTCCCAAAACGATGCCTGTGATGCGAATGCGCTTTTGAACTTTGCTCGTCATTGAATCACCTTCTGCTGACCATCAGATACTGGGCCTAGTTGCGATGAATCAGCAGCACCCCTTGAAGCAATCCGGTTTGAGATAGTCATTCCAAGATCGACTAATCCCAAAGCAATTGCTATCGGCCAGCAGATGAAGTACCCATAAACAACAAAGGACTGAACGTAGGAAGTAAGAGCCGGAACTGCCCAAAGTATTCCTAACCAAACAAACACTGGGGTTAGCGGTAATAAGGCAAAACCTATTGCCGTTCTTCTGATTATCTTTTGAGCTCTATTCGTCATAGCTCGCTGCCTCTGTGTTGTTCAGTTTTGCGTAGTAGGTCATTGAGATAGCCTGGGCTGGAATCATCAAGAGTCCTAAAAGAAATGCTGTTGGTAAAACGAAACCGAACTCAGGTCCAGGTGATCGCCATATGTTTGAAAGCGCAAAGAACATCAGAGAACCAACAACCATTCCAAGCACAAGAGTTGTAGTTACAAACACAGCTGTGAGGTTAGCCCAACGCTTCTGGAGATCAGATGAGAAGCCCGCTTTTCTTGCAGCCAAAGCTCCTTTTGATGCGGTTATCGAAGCCCAAACAAAGAGCACAACTGATCCTGGAATGACCCAGTAGATAAGAGGCATCAACAGAATGTAGTAAAGAAAACCAAAGGTCATAAGAACTTTTGGTGAGATTAACAATGACGCACAGACAGCCACGAAAAATCCAGCCCACTTTAATGTTCTGAAATAGAACTTGGCTTTACGTTCTTCGTTGGTCAGTTCTTCAGCCACTACAACTTCAGGAACTGTTTCTGGAAAACGTGCCTCACGCCAAGCTAGAAGAATCAATGGGAATGAATATGCAACGAATGCTAGAAGCAGGAATGTTTTGAAGTAAAAGCCAAATGGATCTTCCATGCTTAGGTCTGAGAAGTATCTTTCTAATGCTCTGAAAGCTTTAGGGGTTGGTCCGTAGCCTGCTGAGAAACCTGTTAGTTGTGGACCAACAAAAGCCAGGAACGCGAATGCTATTGCGACTCCCAAGCCAATTCTTCTAACCACTAGGTAACCGGTTTTGAATGCCCAGTCCCTGTTAGTTATCTGAAGTTCATCTAGATATTCATTCGGAAGTAAAGTCACTCTTCGCATAGAAATACGAAGAAGAATAAAGCTCCAAACCAGTAACAAAAGAGCAAACCCTTGAGTAGTATCTCTGAAATCATAGATCCAGTTACTATCTATCAGTGCAGAATCCGGATAGATTCTGTTTGTCTTGCTTATTGTGTACGGAGTTGGAATCAACAAAGTCGCAAGAACAGCGTAGCTAGAGATAATCGCTATCAGGCTCAACGTTTTTCTCATCCAAGGTGAAGTCAAAACCCTATTCTGCTTAGCAGCAAGAATTCTCTCGATTCTTGCGTCTCTAAGTTCAGTGAATAAGTTTGTGTTACTCATTAGATGCTCACTTTCAATTGGAATAATTGTTCAACTTTGCAGTTCAGTGCTGCGGCTAGTCTTAGAGCCAAGGCAAGTGTTGGCGCGTATTCCCCACGTTCGATGTAGCTCATGGTTTGGTAATGAACCCCCACCAGATCAGCTAGTTCTTGTCTAGATAGTTCACGCTTAGTTCTGAAGGACTCAACATGGTTCTCCAGTTGGTCTTTATCTTGTTTCGGTTGTCTTCCCATAATTAGAGTATAAATGCTCTAGAGCATAAATACTCTATTTATTCAATAATCGCTAGCAACTTTCCAAGAACCCGCTCGGCTAAAATACTAGGGAAGCATCCAGCTAATGGCTGGAACCCCATTTCAAGGCTAGAAGGCTTATTTTCATGGCACCAAAATCATTCGATAAGTACCTTAGAACCTTTGCCAAACTGCCTTTCCCTATCCCCCTGGGCAAGATCACTGAACTTAGAGCAGCTAGGCAGTCCGTCAAGAGCCAGGCTCAGACCATAGCCAAGCTAAAGACTGAGCTAGCCCACCCAGCCTTGATCACACAAATAGCCCATGGCATGAATATGGATCAGGCCATTGTTGACTACGTCAGAAAAGCCACCGATATAGATGAAATGGTCCTGGCCAGGTCTTTTGTTCAAGCCCTAAGTGTTGACCCTGATTACAAAGAGATTGGTTCAGTCGGCTTTGGAGTTTTACTGGCTCAGCTAAACCTCTTGGAATCTGCAAACCACTACTTCCTTGAAGGTGGCACAAACAAGGCAATTGAACTTGCTCCTTATGAATACTTTGACAGTGCTTTCTTTGTTGATGCTGATAAAGGCTTCAAAGAACTCGAAGCTCATCTAGCCAAGCATCGCAATGAACTCCCAGTGCAAACAAAAATGGGATTACTCAAGGTTTTAGCTAAATACCTCCACGTTGGTTTACTCCGCAAAGAAGTTGAGCTTCTCATCGCAGACAAGGAATCTGTTGCAGTACTTAATGATGAAGAGAATCAACTACTAACCTGGTTCAACACTCAACTGCACCATGATGACCCGCTAACTTCCAAACCTGAAACCATCAACATCGCTGTGATGGATTACAAACTTCTTGACCGTTCGAGAACTTCACGTAACCGGGGTGACTATGTTCAAACCCTTGCAGCGCTATCGAACCTGCTTAGATTCCAGTCCGTTGAATATGTTGGTGACACCAAACTTTCAAACTATTTGAACAATCTCAAAAAAGAGATTCATGCAGATCGCCAGATTGTCTCTCACAAAGCCAAAGTTCAACCGGTTGCTATTGATAGAGATTTTTCTAGCGGAAGAGAATATCCAGAAAACACCTGGCTAATTAGCAACGGTTGGTTCATGCATCGTAACTTCCAAGGACCAGTTGACTTTCCATATCCTAAGAACGTCTTACCTTTGATGATTTCTTTCCATATTCAAGATCCAGATGTCCTAACCGATGAAACAGTTGCCGAACTAAAGAGAATTGAACCTATTGGTTGCCGTGACTGGACTACGTTATATCGGCTACGTGATTTTGGTATCAAGGCGTTCTTCTCTGGATGTGTGACAACAACAGTTGGTCAGGTTTTACCTAAGGCCACCAATACCACTGAGAAGAAACTGGCTCTAGTTGAAACCAAACTTGACCAGAAGAAATATGAAGGCTGGAAGGTTGATAACTACATTCAGATCGGTGAATACGTAAGAGACTTTGACCTAGTTGATGGCATCGAAGATGCCAGGGTGATGCTCTCTGCATACGCTGACTACCAAAGAGTAGCTACCTCCCGTCTGCACTGCTATCTACCGGCTAGGTCCATGGGCTTACCAGTTGATTTCAGCCCTAAGAACCTTGCTGACGTCCGCTTTGAAGGGCTTATCAACCTTGATGAAACGGCTTTCAACAAGATAAGAAATGGCATCGAAGACAAGCTTGAAGTAACCCTGAAGGCAATCCTTGAAGGAAAGAACGAAAAAGAAGTTCGCGCTTTGTGGGCAGAGCTATGTCAGAGCGAAGTTGAGTTTGCTGAAAAGTATGCAACTACTTACTCTCAGGTAACTGAGTCAAACATTGATGTTCCAAAAGCAGTTGCTGCTCTTACCACATCAAAGCTAAATGTTGGCAGTAACCCGAGAGGCGCCAAAGCTATCGATGTTGCATTTGCTCTCGACCAAAACTTAGAGAAGATGATTCCTGTTGTTGTTCAATCTTTAGTTGATCACACTGAAAGAGAAATCAATGCCCATGTTATGACTCGTGGTTTGGGAGATGCATTTAGAGAACGCATGGGTAAGTTATTCCCTGAAGTTAACTTCAGCTTCTATAACTTTGATGATGTTAGCTATGGGGATTCTATTAACCTCCTGTCACACATCTCTGTTTCAACTATGGACAGATTGTTCTTACCTGAAATGCTCAAAGACTTAGACAAGATTGTTTATCTAGATATTGACATTCTTATTCAAGGTGATGTTGGTTACCTTTATGACCTAGAACTTGGTAGCAACGTGTTTGCAGGTAAGCGAACCAAGTCAAAGGCTTGGGCAAACATGATTAGACCTATCACCAGAGCCACATTGCACTTCCCTTATCAGAAGGCATGGGATATCAGAAAGCGTCTGCACGATAGAGCAGATCTGACAGGACGCACTTTCAATGCTGGTATTTTGACTCTGAATATGAAGCTAATGCGTCAGGAGAACTTCACTGCCAATCATCTTTACCTTGTTGAGCAGTGTCGTATGAACGATCAGGATGTCTTCAACATTTATTCACAGAACAGAGTGTTAGAGATAGATCCTGAGTGGAACCATGTTCCTTCTCAAGATTTCAACAGCGAGCCTAAGATCATTCACTGGGCTGGACCATCTAAGCCTTGGAAGCGCGAATATGTTCTTTTGAAAGATCGATTTGAAGCTACTAAAGCGAAGGTTGAGTCAAGACTCTAGTTCTTCCTTGCAAATTTGATTGAGTAATAGATCAACGGTATTTGCAGTGGCAATCTGATCCACGCGGCCAGAATCAAACCTAATGAGCCTTGAGGTATGACACTGAAGGCAAACCAAATGTTTGCAGGCCATACTGCCAATAAGGTTGCGGCGCTTAGCCAGCCAGCCCACGCCTTCTTCATGAGAAGCCCAATGGCACAAGCCAACTCAGCAACTCCACTGAGGTAAATAAGAAGCATTGGTTCCGGTAACCAAGGTGGCATGAGCCACATAAAAGCACTTGGATTTACTAGGTGCAACGTGCCACTTACAAGGAATATGGCAATCAGGATTCTTATGGTTAGGCGCATGTCTCTAGTCTTGTCGCTTTGACGCTAGCCTTAGAAAAGTAAAGGGGTGAGTCCATGAGTTCATCACACAACACTGTTCCGGTAATGGCTCGCTCTAGCTCATTCAGGGCTGACATCCAAGGGCTTAGAGCTATAGCAATAGTCCTAGTTATTGGATTACACATGAACCTAGCTGGGTTCAATGCTGGTTTTATCGGTGTTGATATGTTCTTGGTGGTAAGCGGGTATGTGATCACCCTCTCCCTTATGAAGCAACCTGCTAAGCAGGTCTTTAGGAATCTAGCCAAGTTCTGGAGAGGTAGGTTCATTCGAATTTTCCCTGCTGCAGCCTTGGTTATCTGCGTGACAGTTATTGCAGCTTTTCTAGTTCAAGGTAAAGCCTTCAACTCAGATCTGTTTATAGATGCAAGGTGGGCTACCTTCTATGGCAGCAACATCAGGCTTATTCAGTCTGGCTCTAATTACTTCATTGCTGGTTTAGACCAATCGTTACTTACGCACTATTGGTCTTTGGCAGTTGAGCAGCAGTTTTACTTACTCTTTCCTGTGATTGTCTTTGCTCTAACCTGGCTAGGTAAAGAAACGAGTCGAATCTGGATTCTCAGATCATTTCTGTTTGTTGCGATAGTTGCATCTGCTTACTGGAGCATCATAGAAACCAGTTCAAACTCGGTAAGTGCTTATTTCTCCCCTTTGACTAGATTCTGGGAGTTAGCAGTTGGTGGTTTTGTTGCTACCTTCGCAACTTCTGGTTCTAAATACTTTTCTCTTATTGGGTTAGCTGTTTTAGGTTTCTCGATTTACAACCTAAACTCACAAAGTCCTTACCCCGGCTATCTGGCATGGCTACCGGTTATTGGAACTGCTTTGTTGCTTTGGGCACCACTAAAACCACTAGGAATAGCACCGCTTAGATACCTGGGAGACATCTCGTATTCGCTTTATCTTTGGCATTTCCTTTGGTTAGTTATGCCAACCCAAATAGAAGACCCTATAACCGATGGTTATTGGACTTATATATTTCTAATAGGAGCCGTCTTTACTGCTGTGATTTCATACCACTTCTTTGAAAAGCCGCTCCATAAATCGTTAAGCCTTAAATCCGATGGGTATTCAGCTCTAATGGTTGGACTGTTATCTCTAGCTTTCACCTGGGTGGTTATAGCTGTTGTTGAGAACCTATATTTACGATCTATTTTGTAATGTATCTAGCATTACTTGAAGTTAGCTTGACGTTATAGATCTTGTTGATTGCATTGATTACATAGGTAGCAATAACATTTTGTCCCATGGATGAGAAGTGAATTCCATCATCACCCCGGATGGTCATAGGCTTACCATTCACATTTGCAATTTGTCTGTAATTACCAGCAGCGTCAGCAGTAAAAGCTCTTGTTGGTAAGTAGGTTGCTCCAGGAACTTTAGGAACAGTTAGCGCAAACTGTTCATCAATCAGAGTTTCACCTTTGGCATAGTTGAAAGGCTTCATGATTGGCATACCAATCCACAGCACGTAAGCACCAGATTTAGTTGCAGCACTAGCAAGCTTTTTTATGTTTGAACGATAGGTGTTCTTCCAACTTGTTGTTCCAAAGGTTTGGGTGACTCCGTTGATGACATAGTTCTGTCTATCGTTAGCACCTAGGAACACAATCACAAGATTAGGTTTGTATTCTTTTAGGAAAGTTGCCTGGTTGTTATGCCAGTTATAGAACCAAGGATTAGATAGTCCGGTTGACGCTTTAGCTTTTCTAGTGAAGATGAGATCTTTTTTGTATGTGATCTGAGAAATCATGCCGTAACCCAGGTTGTTACCTAATGAATCTCCAATCAGAAGAACCTTGCAGGTTCCTAGTTCTTTTCTAACTACCCCAGTATCTGAATTGAAGTTACAACCATCTGCTAGAAGCTTTGCTCGTATTTCATCGATGTTGGCCACCGGTTCGACCACAGGTGGCGGAGGGTCAATTGGGTCTGTCTTAGGTAACTGAGCACTCTTGCGGCTCTTAGCATCAACTGCGTTAGCCAACTGAGCGTTTTCTAACTGCAAAACAGAGGTAATCGCCAGCAATGAAACAAGGAACGCAGTAACTGCTAACCTTCTGAAAACCTGTCGTTTCATGTGCTCTCCCGACCTTATCCAAGGCTATCTGGCTTTGCTTAGTCTCCAGAACATCACGTTTGGCTGGGAAATCTCTGGTATTCCTGAAAGCCCTTTCACAAGCCTTAGGCTGGAACTATGAATCCAATAACCAGAGTTATAACAGCCTTCATTTCTGCCATTTTTATGGTCTTTGGGGTTGCTCTATCCTCTGGGGCCATCACCATTCCAACTACTGTGATTAGCTTCACAACCATCCCTAAAGCAGTATTCGGTGATCCAGACATTTCTCTAGCAATCACTGAAACAGCTGGGGTCACCACTGTTACCTCTAATACCCCAGACATCTGTTCACTCCCAACAGCAAGAACAGTTCACATTCTTGGCGCTGGTATTTGTATATTGGTAGCCACTAACCCTGGCACCGCAACTTACAAACCAGCTCGAGCAGTCAATAAAAGTTTCATAATTTCAAAAGCTCAGAACATTTTGACCATCTCTGATTTCCCTTGGATCTCAATGGCTAACCCAACTACCGATGTGAGTACAACTCAGAGCACAGGTATCACAACTCTCATCTCAACAACTACCAAAATCTGTACTGTTGCAGAGAACAAAGTTCAAGCAATCAAGGTTGGTACCTGCACACTTAGAGCAACTAGCCCTGCAACTGCAAACTACTATGCCGCTAAGAGCGTGACTCGTTCAGTAGTTATTGGATTAACCTCAACTGTTCAACCACCTAGCACCAACTACGTAGGTCCTTGGACTATTCGTCAAACAACTTTCAATGACTCAAACTCCTTCAACAACACTGGAGCTGCTGATAGTTGGGTTGCTAACAAGTGGTATCACGCAGGTCTAAGATTTCATATTGCTCAAGTGCAAATCAAATCAACAACAAAGATGTCTTACCTAGTTACAGATAGCCTGGGTAGACCAACTCCAAACAAAGTTATCAACCTAAGCATTGGTAAACGAGATGGTGGATCTAATGCAAAAGTTCAAGTTGGAAACCTAACCACTACAGGTGCAGATAAGTCTCCACTTGATCAACTACTTGTTACTGGAACTACAAACTCGTTAGGTGTTGTCTCTTTCGACATCATTGGTTTAGACACAACTCCAAGAGCTGGTCTTTACACTCAAATCGCAGCCTGGATCACAGGCCTTGGCACAGACACCATCGACATCACCAACCTTGAATACAGCATTGCTGCTGGTGGAACATCAGGTGGTGGAACATCTGGTGGTGGAACAAATCCAACTAGAACTCTGCTTTTCTCTGATGAATTCAATGGTGCCGCAGGCACAGGCCCTGATAGTGCTAACTGGACACCTGATTTAGGTAATGGTTGCGATAACCCAGCTGGCTGTGGTTGGGGTAACGGAGAATCCCAAGCTTATGCATCTTGCGCGAATAAGGCTGATGGTGCTGGCTCGATGATTATCACTGCTTCAACAACAGCAGGCGATGCAAATTGCACCAGCTCTAATGCTTGGACGAGTGGAAAGTTCACTAGCTATGGCAAGAAGAGCTTTACGTACGGATACTTTGAAGCCAGGTTGAAGATGCCTGCTGGTGGCGGCACCTGGCCTGCGTTTTGGGCGCTGGGATCAAACATCAACACAGTCCCTTGGCCTGCATGTGGTGAGTTGGACATCGTTGAATACGCTGGCAACAACCCGACCGTTAGCACTGGAGCTTTCCACTACAAGAATGCTCAGGGTAACCATGATTACAAGATGGGTGCTCTAAACAGCGGAGTTTCACTAGCCCAGGCTTACCACACCTATGGAATGCTTTGGTTGCCAACCGAGATCACTTTGTATATCGATGATCGCCAGGTTGCGACAGTCAAGAAGTCTGATACCGGTTTGACCTACTGGCCATTTGGGCCTAACGCCAATGGTGTGAACCCTAAGATGTATATCATTTTCAACCTAGCAATGGGTGGAAGCTA
>JBBAMM010000008.1:37248-42171 GCA_040402475.1 Rhodoluna sp. | reverse complement strand
AACTCACAGGACCCGGAGGAAACATGGACATCTTGACCCTTTTAGCAATTCTGAACATCGTAGCTATCGCTGCATTTGGAACTGTGCTGCTTACCCGAAAGCAGACATCTGGCGCCTTGGATGTGAGTAAAGATCTCCAGGTTCATCGTGATGAACTTCGCGCAGCCATTGGCGCTAATCATGAGATTGTTGAAAAGCGTTTAGCTAGCTTTACTGAATCAGCAGAGAATTCAGCCAGACTCCAGCGTGATGAGTCAGCTACCTCGAGAGTCGAATTACAAAAATCTCTGAACGAATCTATGAAGAATCTTGAAACAAAGATTGCTGAGTTAACTGATTCAAATGCTAAGAAGCAGACTGAGATGCAGCAAACTCTGCAAACCGAGATTGACAAAATGCGTAAGGGCAACGAAGAGAAGCTTGAAAAGATGCGTGAGACAGTTGATGAGAAATTACAGGGAACCTTAGAAAAGCGTCTTGGTGAATCATTTAAGCTAGTCAGCGATCGCTTAGAGGCTGTTCAGCGTGGCCTTGGTGAAATGCAAACACTTGCAAACGATGTCGGTAGCCTTCAGAAAGTTCTAAGTAACGTGAAAAGCCGCGGAGGCTGGGGTGAGGTTCAGCTTGAACGTCAATTAGAAGACGTGCTTGCACCTAGCCAATATGAAAAGAACGTCAAGATCAAACCAAATTCAAATGACTTAGTTGAGTTTGCCGTTAAACTCCCAGGCCGAGCTGACGGGGAATATGTTTACCTGCCAATCGACTCTAAGTTCCCTCAGGAGGACTATGAGAGATTACAGGCTGCCCAGGATTCTGGTTCAGCAGAAGATGTTGCGACAGCAGCCAAGGCTGTTGAAAAGGCAATCCGTGCTCAGGCTAAGTTGATTTCAGACAAGTATCTCCATGCACCTATCAGCACCGACTTTGCCATTATGTATTTGCCAACAGAGGGACTGTTTGCAGAGGTGGTTAGAAGACCAGGACTAACAAGTGATCTGCAAAACAATTACCGTGTCCTGGTAACTGGCCCTACTACCCTGATGTCACTGCTAAACAGCCTTCAGATGGGCTTCAAGACCCTTGCTATCGAGAAGAGCGCTTCTGATGTTTGGAAGGTGCTAGGGGCAGCCAAGACTGAATTCAATAAGTATTCAGTTGTCCTAGACAAGCTCGCTAAGCAGCTTGAAACTGCTCAAAACACTGTCAGCGAAGCCGGGGTTAGAACTCGTGCCGTTAGTAAGTCATTGAGCAAAGTTGAAGAACTAGAAGTGGGTATCTCGTCAGCAGAAATCCTAGGATTGCCGTTAGCAGGCGAAACTGAGGATGAAGACTTGGGACCAAAAGAGAACTTCTAAGTAACTCTCAAGATCGTAAGCGTGTCCGAATGGGTCCTAAATAGATCTAACCTAAAAACTAGACTCTATATGACCGCAAGAAAGGCGCAGCTTGAACACTGAGGGTTTGTCATTTATGCCAATTTGGCGCCGTCTAGGCCGCCTAGAGGTCTGGGGTTGGCAGTTCTTCCTATTTGCCTTGGTCCTAACTGGCACCCTAAGTCTCGCCTTTGACGCTGTTAGGTTGAACAACTATTCACTGATGTGGATACCAGTCAACGTTGTTGCCCTAGCAGTCGCCTTTGCATTCGTATACCTAGCCTTGTCAGTCTTCAAGCGTTTCGTTGATCCAAAAGTGCCCCACCCTGTGTTCAATCTTGTAATCGCAGGAACAGCAATGGGCATCAAAAACGTAGCCACCCTAAACTTTGCAAACATTTTTGGCATTTATGACCAAGGTGACCTGCTCTACCGATTCCTTGGTGGTTCCTCAATTGGCATAGCACTAATCTTCATTTTCAATAACCTAGTGGGTTCACAGATTGAAAGAGAAGCGTACCTACAAGAGCTTCTTGCTAAGGAACGAGCTCTCATTGGGTTCCGTGAAAATGTGAACGAACTTTACAAAGAGGAAGAGAAAGAGCTCACCGAAAGAACTAGAGACTTTTTGATGCCTCGATTCCTTGATCTTCAAAGACAAGTTGAAGCCGTTGAGGACGTAAAGAAACTTACTCAAAACCTCAAGAAGTTCCTGATGACAGAGATTAGACCGCTGAGCAAGAGTATTGCTGAAGAGGCAGCACAGCTAAGCGGATCTGGTGCAATCTATTCCAGCAACAAGGTCGCTGAACCTGAGATGAAGATCCATTTGAAGAACACCGTCTTACCTTTCAGCACCTGGCTTCTAACGATGTTCGCTTGGTTCATGACATCCCCAATTGTTTTTCCTGAATCAAACATTATGGAGCTATTCATAGCTTCACTAAGTTATCTAGCCATGCTTTTCGTCTTGAAAGCACTTTTGTATAGGGCCAAACCGGTCTCTTTGAACATCGCCTTAGCCTTTTCACCCCTACCTGGAATAATCTGTGCGATTCCGGCTTTCTGGTTGATCTACCAGCTTCCCCACACACAAGCTCAAGTTAGCCTTTTGCCTAGTTTCTACATCACAGCTGGTTGGTCAGCTATCTCTATTTCTCATGCCTACCTGCTGAGCGAGAGCAAGTCGATTGTGGTCAACAGATTAAAAGACGTAGTTGAGAAATTCGCTAGAGAGAACAAGCTCTTTGAGCAGAAGCTTTGGGTAGCAAGACACGTCTGGTACACCCTCCTACACGGCACTGTTCAATCAGCTATCACAGCCGCAACTATCCGCGCTAGTGCCCTTGATGGCCAGAGCAAGAAGGCTAAAGCCCTTATTATTGCTGACCTAAATAGAGCCATGGACGCCTTGAAGAACTCAAACCCAGAGAATGTCAAACTTGAAGATCAGATCGAAGACCTGAGAAACACTTGGGGTGGAATCGTTGAACTCAAGTGTGAGATACCACAAGACCTATCGAAAGAAATCAACACATCTAAAGATGCAGTGATAGTCGTAAATGAATTGCTAAAAGAGATAGTAAGCAACTCTGTTCGACATGGACAAGCTAGTGAAGTAGAAGTCACCTTAGAGTTATCCTCCCCTGGTGAAATAAGTCTGATTGCAATCAATAACGGAACAAAGCCTAAGAAGATTGGAACCAGCAGCATTGGAACTACCATCTTCAACTCTTTATGTTTGCAGTCAAAGTTGAAGTGGAACAAGGAAACTAAAAAGGCAGAGTTCTACGCGCTAGTGCCAATAGCCTAAATCAAGTTAAAAAGAATCTGGCCCGTCCACCGAAATGGACGAGCCAGATTTCTTTGTCTATGACTAGTTAGTCACAGTCAGGTTGTTTGCTGAGGAAACAGTTCCACCCGCTGTTGTCACGTTGATCTTGCCGGTGGTTGCACCTGCAGGAATAACGAACTTGAACGAAGTGGAGTTTGCACCTGCAGACAAAGTAACTGGGGTTGAACCCAAGGTTACTGTTGCGCCAGCTAGGTTAGTTCCCTTTACAGTGATGATTGCAACACCCTTCTTACCAGTTGATGGTGTGAATGAGGTTACAGTCGGTGCTGGTGGGGTCACAGTGAATGAGTCAGTGTAAACAACACCGGCACCAGTTGTGATCTTGATTGCACCTGTTAGAGCTCCGGTAGGAACAACAACTGTCAAGGTTGAACCGTTGTTGATTACTGGCTTAGCTGACTTGTTGCCACCAAACACAACGCTGGTTGCTACCAAGTTGCTACCGGTAATAGTAACGGTTTGACCCACTCTAGCTGCAGCTGTTCTAGAGGCAACTACTGCTGCCTGGTAAACGAACTTAGTAGAGGTGACTGTACCACCAAGGTTGGTAGCACTGATTGTTGAACCTGAAACCGCACCTGCAGGAACTGTTACAACAACGCTGTTAGCAGTCAAGATTGAGAACGGTGCAGCAACTGTACCGATCTTGATGCTTGAAGCTGAAGCGATGTTTGTTCCGTTTAGTGTGAAGGTTGAACCAACTTCCTTGACCAATGATGCAGTCAAAGTAATTGTTGGCTTGCTGGTGTTAGTTGTGCTTGCGCTAAATAGTGAGCTAGCAGAAGCAGTTCCACCACCGGTGGTGACCTTCAGGTTACCCTTCTGAGCAACTGCAGGCGATGCAATTGTCATGCGGGTACCATCTGCAGTAACAGATAGAACAGTAACTGGTGTGCTAATCGCAGCAGCCTTAGTAGTTGCAGCTGTGTAAAGCACAACTGAAGTACCAAGAGCGTCACCTAGGTTAGTACCGACGATGTCGATAGCTTGACCCTTCTTACCAGAAGTTGCTGAAACCGATGAAACGGTTGGAGCGCCTACTGGCTGTGTGACTACGATGTTTACCCAGTCCTGGTGAGTAACAGAGTTACCTTCGACAGTTACCTTAACCTGCATGAATAGCGGGTTACGGCCATCTGGGTTAGCAGTTGCAGAACCAGGGTTCGGTGTTGCATCTACTGCTAGATCAGAGTTAGTCAATGGAATAGTTACATATCCGTTTTGGACTGTTGTAGTGAAGCTGGCTTGGTCAAGCTGACCGCCAGGACCCCACTTGGTTACACCGTTTACAGTGTTTTCACCGCTTGCGAATGATGCGTTTGAACCAGACCAAGCAGCACCTAGGTGAACTGTCACCACGGTACCGTTAGCAGCGTTTGCACCTGCAGCAGTTGTCACTTTGTAGCGAAGGTTGAATGTTGAACCTGCAGCTACATAGTGAGCGAAGTAACCAGTGTTTACGTCGAACCAACCCTGGCTTAGACCAGCGTCACCCCATACGTGAGTACCATCGAACGAGTTGCTAGCGTTCCAGTCAGCAAGACGTACGTTGTAAACAGTTGGTGGAACAGCGTCCTGTGGCTTGTAGAAGTTAAGGTCAACAACGTCAATAACGTCTAGGTTGCCCTTTTCTCCGACCAAGGTCATCTGAGTGAACAGGTGCTTGCCACCGTTAGGGTGAGCAAGGTTACC
>JBBAMM010000008.1:26491-37148 GCA_040402475.1 Rhodoluna sp. | reverse complement strand
AAGGCGTTTGTGCTATCTAGACCGTTCATACGTGCAACAGCTGTCTTTGTAACTGGAGCATCAGCAGGCTTGTAGTAAACAAGGTCGAACAAGTCGATCGAGTCTTGGCCCTGGTTAGTCACCCAAGCAGTCACCTGAGTGAACAAGTGTGTACCTGTGTAATCAGCTGACAGGTTAGTTCCTGGGTTGTTAGCAGCAGCTGAAGCAACGTCAGTGTTAACTAGGTCGAATGAAACTTGACCGTTAGCGTCTGTAACGCCGTCAACAATCTGTTGTGCTCCGGTTGAAACAGCGTTTCCGATGTTAACCTTTGCGTTTGAACCTGAGTAGTCCTTGCCAAACACGAAGTGAACAGCAGTGTTAGCCAAGTTCTTACCATCAGCAGCGTTAGACACTACGAATGTGAAGTGTTGAGTTGAACCAACAGGTACCTGCTTGGTGAACACACGAAGACCACCGCGGTACCAACCCTGGCTTACGAAGAAGTCAGTGTCGCCTTGGCGGTTGAATGTGTTGGTTGAATCTGCGCCAACTAGACGGATAACTGCGTTACCAGTGAAAGGTGTAGGAGTTGTTCCGCCACCGTTTCCACCGCTAAGAGCTGCACCAGTTGCACCTAGGAATGCGATGTCGTCAACATACCAAGGGTCAGTGTTCTTAGCGCCAGTTCCACAAGTGAAGTTGGTGAAGATCGATACCTTGTTGTACTTGACTGCAGAGTTGAAACCAGCGAAGTTGAAGCTGTATGTGTTCCAACCAGCAACGCTAGTTACGTCTACTTCCTTGTTCTGATCTGCGTTACCAGAGTTCTCAAGCTTTAGCTTGATGACCTTGCCAGCAGCAGGAGCGTAAATGTTTGCCTTTACAACAGCGTTACCATCTGCAAGCAAAGTGTTTGCTGCAGATAGGAAAGTTGTTCCAGCCCAGCATTCGCCAACGCTAACAATCTTCAGAGCTGAAGTTGAACCAACAGATCCACCAGCAGGAGCATCGCTAACCTTTGATGAAGCGTTGCCACCAAAGTCAGTGAATGAGTAGCCAGAAGAGTCATTGCTTTCGAAGTTCACAAGAACTGAAGGAACAACTGGAGCAAGAGCTGCACCAGATGCGCCTAGGAATGCAACATCGTCAACATACCAAGGGTCAGTGTTCTTAGCACCAGTTCCACAAGTGAAGTTGGTGAAGATAGATACCTTGTTGTACTTGACTGCAGAGTTGAAACCAGCGAAGTTGAAGCTGTATGTGTTCCAACCAGCAACGCTAGTTACGTCTACTTCCTTGTTCTGATCTGCGTTACCAGAGTTCTCAAGCTTTAGCTTGATGACCTTGCCAGCAGCAGGAGCGTAAATGTTTGCCTTTACAACAGCGTTACCATCTGCAAGCAAAGTGTTTGCTGCAGATAGGAAAGTTGTTCCAGCCCAGCATTCGCCAACGCTAACAATCTTCAGAGCTGAAGTTGAACCAACAGATCCACCAGCAGGAGCATCGCTAACCTTTGATGAAGCGTTGCCACCAAAGTCAGTCAATGAGTAACCAGATGAATCGCTGCTCTCAAAGTTGACAAGAACAGGAGTAACAGTTTCACCTGAAGATGAAAGTTCTGCACCAACAGCGCCGTTGAACGAGATGTCATCTACGTAGAAAGGAGCATCTGACTTAGGGCCGTTGAAGTTCAAGAACAATGAAGCCATCGGGTAGTCCTGGTTTAGGTCTCCACCAACAACGAAGTCGAAGCTGTAAGTCTTCCAACCGACCACGCTAGTTGCGCGAACTTCAGCAACTAGTCCAGGAACGTCTGGGTTTTCCAACTTCATCATGATGATTTGGCCAGCAGTTGGAGAGTAAATGTTTGCCTTAGCAACCATTTTTCCAGCTGAGATTAGAGAAACTTTTGCACCCTTTTTCAGGAATGTAGTTCCAGCCCATGATTCACCAACAGAGATTACTTTCAAAGCAGCAGCTGATCCAGTTGAACCACCGGCAGGTGCGTCAGCAACGATTGAAGTGCTTGCACCACCAAAGTTGGTCAATGAGTAACCAGAAGAGTCATTGCTTTCGAAGTTAACCAAAGTTGCAGGAGAAGTGCGAGGAACAACAACAACTGCCTCATCTGCATCTCTTGCACCTGGGAATGAAATGTTGTCTACATACCAAGTGGTTAGATCTTTGTTAGACCAAGTGTTACAACCAACACCAGCAAGGTTTGGCATAAGTGCCAATACGTTGTAGTTTTTGCCAGCTGTGTAGTTTGCACTGTAGTCAACGTTGATGGTTTGCCAACCTGCAGTTACGTGAACAACACGTTCAATTGGAGCTCCGTTACCTTCCAACTTTGCTAGGAAACAGCGGTCCAATGCATCTGGTGAATACACAGATAGTGAGCCGACTGCCTTAGTAGAAGAAATAAAACTTGATGTACTAGGGAGAACAAACTTAGTTCCAGCCCACGCTGCACCTTGGTTATCCATCTTGATGGCTTTACCAGAAGTGAAACCAGCACCAGCTGGTTGATCGGTTACCAATGATGTTGTGTTTCCATCGAAGTCGATGCCGGTGTATGTTTCCATGGCATCAAAGTTTTGTGTATAAGGAGCTGACGCTGCGTTAGCTGCGGTTCCCCCTAGACCAACAATTGAGGCGCTCAGCATTAATACAGATGCTAAGGTCGCCACCAATTTAGATTTGTTTAGGTTCATCCCTGTACCTTTCAGTAAATAAAGATCTATGTCGAAGAACGCTTCAGCGACATAGGGTATAGCTCGTCAGATGAATGACTTGTTTAGACTTTATGCCTGAAACCGCTTTCTAGAAACCGCTTTCATTGAGTCGATACATATTCGTTATCATTCGGTATGTAAGCGTTTCCCTGTATTTAGCGGGGATTCTAGGGCTTTTTGAAGTACCCGAAAATGCCGCGGACAGTGGCTACCCGCCAGAGATCAGATGGCTTATAAATAGAGCGCCAAAGTCCGCCATGAATAGCCAAACGGCTATAAATAGCTGTTGGGTTACCTTTATCTATAGCTATAGGGGTATTTAGCTCTGAAAGCAGTAAACAGGCAGCTAAAGAGACGGCAGAGTCTGTTTTATAAGGGAATAGCCCAAAATGGGGAGCTCCGTGATAGCTAGCCCGCAGAATCCTATGGCTAAGTACCGAATCCGTGTATGCCGGAGGCAAAACCGTATAAATCACCTTTCTATCAGCAACTTGTTGCTGATATGCCAGCCAGCGTTGAACTCGCTTAGCCAAAGCATAAGAAGAACCTTGCAGCGATGAGGTTGGGTCAATCACGGCTAGATCTAAACCATTGGCATTAGTAAATAGGAGAGGCTTGTTTTCTCTTGCCCCATAGCAGAAGTCTCTGACTTTAGTAAATAAGGTTCTTGAGGCAAACCTTGAGCTAATGTCTTGAGCAAATTGAACCGGAACTACATGTGAATCGGTTGGGGTTGCCAACCAGGTTAGAACCACTCTGGACTTAGGAAGTGATTCGGTTAGCACCCTGCCCAAACAATGTTGCACAGCCTGCACCTCTATATGCTTAGCGCCTGGCGCATATGCATAATTGCCAAGCACCAGTCTCCTAGTGTCGACTCTTGCTAAAGATGAAAGCCAACCTGAGATTGCTTCATAGTCGGTTACTAAATCTAAACCTGCAACATTAGCTAGTTCTTCATCGGAAAGTTTCTGAACATCAACACCATTAATCTTGGATTTCAAAACTGGAACATAGAGAGTTCCACCGCTTGTTCGGGCTCTTGAAATTAACTCTTGCCAAAGTTCAACTCGTGCTCTTGCAACAATTGCAACACTGCCTCCCCAGTCAAGCCAAAGTCTTGACGGTGAATATTCAGCACCACCGGCTAAAGCAATAAGCAAATCATTGTTAATCGTTGAACCATCGACATTTTTGACAGCACTAACGATTCCTGGTTCAGCACTGTGATTGGCAACCATTTGCTCAAGAGTTTGTGTTCCTAAAATGCCAGGAGCTAACTTCTCCCCTAAGCCTTTAACCACGACTGTCGCCACTAAATCTTTATCCGAACGCCAAGCATTACGCACCGCAACAATCAAAGGTTCACCGTTCTCGGTGACAACTCTTTTCTCGAATTCTGCAAGACCTTTAGTTGCAACATCAATCATCGATGTGCTTGATTTGAATTCAGCCATAGCAACTGATGCGAATGCAGCTTGATAAGTTTTTCTCCACTCAGCTTGCTTAGCTAGTTTGCTAGATAGTTCAGCGTCAACAACCGTGACCGAAGCAGAAAGTACAGCTCTTCCTAAAGCAGTTGATCCAATAGTTTGGCCGGTAAGAGGATCTACGAATCTTAGTGACATCTATTTCCTCTTACGTTGCCAGAGCCAGCTGTGCCAAAGAACGATGATTGGATAAAGACCTTGAATTCCAACACCGATACGTTCACCAAGGCCCATAATCTGTGAGCTTTTGTCTATCCATAAGCTCAAGAACCAGACACAGACAATTGCTAAAAAGACCGTTCCTGCAATTGCTGCTTTTGGTCTAAGCAGTGGTGGAACATCCTCACCTTTACGCATTGCAAATAACGGCCAGATCGTAAACAACACGAAGCTGGCGATGGCGAAGATTCTGTGGGGGATTGAGTGGCCTATTTGGCTAGGGGTTGTAAAGACAGCAAGTCCAACCGTTGAAATAGCTGCTAGCAGAATCACTAATCTTCCGGCAGTAGCAAGTGCTTTGGCATAGTGAGAGACCACAACATCGCAGACGGCACTAAATATAAAGATGCTGGACATGAACAGTTGAACTGGAGAATCATTAGCGGCTAGATCGCTGATGGTGTGAACCATGCCATCAAAACCTGGCCACATCATGGCAGCAATGGTGTATCCGAGGAAAGTAACTACTGGACCTAGGGTCACAGCCCAAAGAGCCGGTGCTTCAATCTTCCCAACGGGTTTCATTACTACTTCTTAGGTTTACTAAAAGGTGCACGCAGAGTTGGCATGATTAGTGCTCTATTGATCCAGAAGTAAACCAGAGCAATAAGAATGTGAACAACACCTAAGGCATTTCTAAAAGTCTCATCCGGAATAACGCTTACAAGGAATAGCCCAAGCATCAACAATGAAGATCCGAAACCCCAACGAAGTGTCAACAAGATGGCAACACCAAGAAGAGTTTGTGCTGTTGTTAACCAAAGCTCTTCTGCACCTCGACCATCAACAGGTAGTGCAGCATTTGAGCCACCACCAATTACATACGCGATAGGCATAGAACCTGCTAGCAAAGTCCACTGGTTCAACTTGCTTGAAATAAGAATTGCTAGCGCTGCTGCTTCCTTACCGCGAGCTGCAAACAAGAAGGCAAGTGTGAACTCAGGTGCTTCAGATGCAATAGGTGCTAGCCACTGAACCAAAATGTATTCGTCAATGTTTAGTGCTTTACCAGCTTCAATGAGGCTGTCTCCAAATGGGTGAGCACTGAGGAAAATTACAGTTGCTGAGAAAGCAAGCATGAGAAGAATGAAACTTCTTCTTACCCATTTAGGTAATGCCCCAACATATGCAGCAGTTCCTTCAAGTTCAGGTTCTTCGCGAGAGGATCCTGAAACTCGCCACAAATACACACAGTAAATAACTACAAGCAAGATTCCGATAAGTAGATGCATTGAAGATGTAACTGGAACAATCAGCATCACGATAGAACCAAAGATTAGAAAACCTAGATCTGCTCGTGAGTCTTCTTCTAGCTTGATGCCGAACTTCTTGCCGGTACCAGCCTTACGAGCCTTGACCGCTTTTACTGACATAAAAGCGATAAGTGCAACTATTGGCCAACCAAAGCCCTGAACAATACGGTTAGCTCCGGTTAGGTTAGCTGTTGCGTATTCGACCATCTTTGGGTCAGCTCCTGCTGCCCAGGAGAAGTAAATAGAAACAACATACTCGGGCAAGATGGCAACAAGAGCCAGGATGCTAACTGCAAGACCTCCAGAGAGATCTAGTTCAGCAGCTTCACCAATCCAACCAAGAATGAAAGCTGCAGCAACAATAGCTAAGCCAAAAGAGAGCAGACCCTCTACCGCTGAATGCTCAACATGACCCAATTCCAAACGCATAGCTGGGATGCAAGCGGCGATGGCTACCAAAAAAGGCAAAGACAACTTCAACCAGTAAGACAGGCCGCTGTTGAAGTGCACTACATGTTTAGACAATTTATTCCTTGAAGTTATTTAGTTAAAGACTAGGGTCTGGAATCATTACGTATTTGGTTTCCAGATACTCGTGGATACCCTCTAAACCGCCTTCGCGACCTAAACCTGACTGCTTGACTCCACCAAAAGGTGCTGCCGCGTTAGAAACGAGACCAGTGTTCAAGCCTGTCATACCAGTGTCTAATCTCTCGATAAGACGTAGGCCTCGTTTTAGATCTTGTGTATAGGCATAAGAGACCAACCCATAGACAGTGTCATTGGCTAGGCGAATAGCTTCGTCTTCATCTTTGAATCGAACGATAGGAGCTACTGGACCAAATATCTCTTCATTCAAAATAGTTGAACCTGGCTTCACATCGCTAAGCACTGTTGGCTGGAAGAAGTATCCATCGCCAGCAACTGATGAACCACCGGTAACAATATTTCCGCCTTCAGAAACTGTTGCGTCAACCAGACGCTGAAGGTTGACTCTTGCACTCTCGTTAATCACAGGACCAATCTTGGTCTCAGGATCTACTCCTCTACCAAGTGGCATAGCTTCCATCTTCGCTGCCATCTTTGCGGCAAATTCATCAGCTAGAGAATCATGAACAATGAAACGGTTAGCTGCTGTGCAAGCCTGACCAATGTTACGAAGCTTGGCTAGCATCGCGCCTTCAACAGCTGCATCAATATCGGCATCTTCGAATACTAGGAATGGCGCATTGCCACCTAGCTCCATAGAAGTTCTTAGGACTTGCTTGGCAGACTGCTCTAGTAATTTCACACCGACCTGAGTGGAACCAGTAAAGGTAATCTTGCGAAGTCTTGAATCGCTAATAATCGGAGCACTGGTTTTAGCTGAAGAATTAGTTGTGATGATGTTCACGACCCCTGCTGGTAACCCTGCTTCTTCCAAAGTTGCAGTTAGCAAAAGAGTTGTCAGTGGAGTTAGCTCAGCGGGCTTGACCACCATGGTGCAACCGGCTGCAATAGCAGGACCAATCTTTCTAGTTGCCATCGCTAATGGAAAATTCCAAGGTGTAATAGCAAATGCAGGACCTACTGGACGCTGAGTAA
The DNA here is from genome assembly GCA_040402475.1 of Rhodoluna sp. Taxonomy (GTDB): domain Bacteria; phylum Actinomycetota; class Actinomycetes; order Actinomycetales; family Microbacteriaceae; genus Rhodoluna. Next base: position 29,885 of record JBBAMM010000008.1, on the reverse strand, counting down.
CGAGCATTCTTCCGGTGCCTTCAGGAGATGAACCGTATCTACCTGAGATTCTGACTGCTTCTTCTGAGAACCATCTGAGGAATTCATTACCGTAGGTAACTTCTCCCCTTGCCTCAGCAATAGGTTTACCCATTTCAAGGGAGATAAGCATGGCGAATTCTTCGCTACGAGCTTTTACTAATTCAAATGTTCTACGAAGGATTTCAGCGCGCTCACGAGGAGCAGTCTTACCCCAAGCTTCTTGAGCATCACTGGCAGCAGTTAGAGCAGCAAGACCATCAACTTCATTGGCGTTAGCTATCTCAACGAGAGGCTTACCGGTTGCTGGATCTTCAACAGAGATATTTCCTGAGCCATGACCATCAACCCACTTACCAGCTATGTATAGCTTGGTTGGGACTTTAGCTAATAGTTCTTTTTCAGTTAGCGACATTGCTATCTTCTTTTCTAGTTGGTCTTAGGGGTTGTTTCAGCGGAAAGTTTGTTACCACATCTATAGATACCGGTAACTAGGTTATCGATAGCCTCTTTGGCGTTGTCTTTGATGTTGGCATCAATAGCAGCAACACTGAAAGTTAGGTTGGTGCCATCTTTAGCCATGATGATTCCAGCCAATGAATACTCGTGTCTAGTCCAACCAGTCTTAGCAAGAACGTGTCCTCTGGCGTCAACATTGTCACCACTGAAACGACTTGAAAGTGAACCTGATTCACCTGCAACCGGAAGAGCTTGCTTGATAACACCAAAGTTTCCTTCACCGTTCAAGATCTTCTTCAAGAGTGCATTGATGAATGTTGCAGGAACCTGGTTCTCTTCGTTCTCACCTGAACCATCTTTAAGGTTTAGTCCTGTTGTTACAAGTCCTGCGCTAGTAAGAGCTGACTTGAGAGCAACATCGATAGACGCGAATGAACCGTCATACCCTAACTGCAATGAAACAAGTCTGGCTAGATATTCTGCTTCGGTGTTATCGCTTACCTGAAGCATGTGTGTAATCCATTTACTAATAGGTTGTGATTTAACACCACCACCTGGAATCTCTTGCAAGCGACTGCCAGCCTTAGCCTGAGTCAAAGTTGCTGAAGCAGCTGAAACACCGATGGCTTTCTTTAGTGCAGCACCAGCTCTAGAAACAGGATCAATACTTCTCGCTGATACTTCAGCTGCAGGGTTATCTCTGTCACCGTCTACTTGCAATGCTGTGACGATTGACTGATAGCCAAGTGTTCGCTCGGAAATGTCAACACCAGGCTCCCAACCAGGACCTGGGAATAGAGTGCTATCCAAAACAATGCTGGTAATAGGTGTTCCTCTGGTCCAAGCATTAATTTGAACTGCAAGGTCATTTAGCTTTGGAGCATCCTTATATACGGACTGCTTGCCAACACCAACTCTAGAAAGAGTTGGATCGCCAGCACCGATAATCACAATCTGGCCTGGCTGATCTAGATCTGCATAGACCCTAGTTGTCACTCGATAGTTTGGCCCTAAAACCTTTAGTGCAGCTGCTGCAGTCAAAAGCTTCATAACTGAAGCAGTCTGAGCTGGTGTATCACCAAGAATGTCAAAAAGAACTTCGTTGGTCGCTGGGTTTATTACCTGAGCATGTAATCCAAGTAAACGCTTATCTGCTGCTAACTCAGCAACTGAGCAGTCTCGACCATCAGTAGATGGGCTAACAGTTGGGCTATCGGTTGGAGTATTGCTTGCTGAATTAGTTGGATCTCCCGAAGGAACAGCCAAGGTGAAGCCACCGATAATCAGTACCAATAGAAGAAGACCACTGGCAGCGCCTATGGCTATTTGTCGCATGTAATTCAACGGTGAGTTGGGTTTCGACATTTCTGCTCCGAACGGGTCTCTTGCCTTCAAATTTACCAGTAGCAAAGCCAATTAGACTTGGCTCATGCGTAAGTTCCCAGTTTCAGCCCTTATTTTGACTAGTTTTCTAGCCTTTGGCGCAAGCCCTGCTCTAGCTCACAATGAATTGGTATCAACCAGCCCAGCTGCTGGTTCAACCGTTGAGGCAGGGGTTATTCGTATCTCACTGCACTTCGAAGAAGAGCCAATGCCACTGGAATTTGGGCAAGGAAACCTAATCGCTATAGCGAATGCTGAAACCGGTGAACAACTAGGTCCTGCCTGTGCTCGCATTGAAGGCACCGATCTAGTAACAACAGCACACATCTCAGGTGCTGGTCAATACAAGATTCTTTGGCGCTCTGCATCCGACGATGGCCACGTCGCCTCTGGGGATTACCTAATTACCGTTGTGAACAATTCAAACTATTCAACAGATAAACCAGGTAACCAATGCTTTGATGATCAAGGTGTTGAATTAGATGTTTCCAAACAGGAGCTTTTATCAAAGAAGGTAGAACAAAACGACGGTCTAATCCAAGGAATCATTTGGGGTATCGCCTTCATCCTTATGGGTGGGCTGGTCGGTGGAATCCTGTTGAAGCGTCGCCGGAAGGTTGATGGCGCTAAGCCACAGCAGTAACTACTTCTCTTGGTTAGGTCTAACCAGCTTGTCAACATCTCCCAAGATGTCATTGAATTCTTTTTCAGTCATAAGACCAAGACGAAGAACAACTTCTTTGACTGTGCTGTTCTCAGCTAAAGCTGTTTGAGCAACAAGAGTTGCATTCTCATAACCCAGCATTGGAGATAGTGCTGTTACAGTTCCAATTGATCTTTCAACATCTGCTCTTAGTCGATCAGCATTAGCAGTAATACCATCAATACATTTATCAGCCAGGGTGTAACAACCCTGTCTGAGATAAATAATGCTCATCATCAAAGCTCTAGCGATGATTGGCTCAAAAGCATTGAGCTGCAATTGACCTGCTTCACAAGCCATCGTCACTGTCATGTCATTACCAATAACAGTAAAAGCAATCTGGTTCACAACCTCAGGAATAACAGGGTTGACCTTACCCGGCATGATCGAAGATCCTGCTTGCATGGCAGGAAGGTTTATTTCACCAAAACCTGCTCGAGGACCAGAAGAAAGTAATCTCAAGTCATTCGCAGTCTTAGATAGTTTTACTGCAACTCGCTTTAGAACACCGCTAACTAAAACAAATACACCGCTGTCCTGAGTTGCCTCAACCATGTCCTCAGCAACTACGAACTGCCAACCAGCTAGTTCGCTCAAATGTCTGCAAGCTGCTTCCGAATAACCCTTAGGTGCATTCAACTGAGTTCCAATAGCAGTTCCACCTAAGTTGATTTCACTTAGCAGTGGAATAACTTCTTGAAGTCTTTGTTCATCTTCACCAGTCATACGAGCAAAGGTTGCAAACTCTTGCCCCAAGGTCATTGGAACTGCATCTTGTAATTGAGTTCTACCCATCTTGATTAGGTCTTTGAACTCAACAGCTTTCTTTGT